>JAXIOV010000172.1:0-7372 GCA_045403245.1 Pyrinomonadaceae bacterium
GTCGCGGGACCTTCTGAGTTGCTAATTGATCTTGACTCCCGGGGGTTAAAGGAAGCGCCCTCACTCCGCGCGCCTGCCCGGGAGTTGCATCGGCGGGCGCAACCGCGTTGCGGTTGGACATCCATTCAATCCTAAAACCCAATGTCAAATGATAAATGGAAAATCTCCGCGGTAGATTTTCCAGAGACACGCTGCATCACGGGACACAACGCAATCCACTATAATCCAGCCAATTCTCTTGACGCCTTCCTCTCTCCGGTCTATCTTCGCTCGAATTCTATAGGAAAGCCTTTTTTGATTGAGAGAACCTAACTGATGTCGTCTATCGTCGCCTCGGTAAGTCCTGCCTGGACAATTTCTGACTATCTTGAGGTCCTTAATGGCCAACTTGCCATCAATGGCGCAAACGCGATCGAACTGATTCGTAAACACGATTCCCCGTTGTTTGTTTTTTCTGAACCTCGCATCCGGTCAAATATCAAAAGGCTAACCAGCGCTGCCGATTCGTCCGGCCACCCGATCCGCTTCTTCTACGCCTCGAAAGCAAATTCGAATATGGCTGTGCTCACAACTGTGCTTGAATCCGGTATCGACGTGGAAGTTAACAGCGGCGGCGAGCTCTTTAAGGCGCTTAAGGTGGGTTTCAGGCCGGAACAAATCATCTTCAACGGCACGAGCAAGAGTGACGCCGAGCTAGATGAAGCTGTGCGCGCGGGCATCTACTCGATCAATGTCGATTCAATTTACGAAATCGGGTTGGTTGAGGAGGCGGTGAAACGAGTGGCGGCCACCGATGGCCGGCCCATAACGCCTGCTCGAATTACGCTGCGTCTGGTTCCCGAGATTGGCACACGTTCGCATCTCGGATTGCAAACCGCGTTGTTGACTTCAAAGTTTGGCATCTCATCGTCTGAGGTTCTCCAGGCTTTTCAGCGCGGGCTGCAAAATCCCGAACTTATTCACGTTTGCGGAATCCACATTCATGTTGGATCGCAAACGCCCGACGTCGAACCCTTCACCGAAGCTTTTCGCAGCATGTGGGACCACCTGGTGACGATCCATCGGGAAACGGGACACGTGCTCGAGCACATCAATCTGGGCGGCGGCATTCCCGTGAACTACCTGCGTGATCGTTCTCAGGCAGATCAACTTCCCGAACACGAACGCGATATGTTGGGCGCAGATCTCGAGCCTTCAGTCGTGCTGGCTGAAAGCTTGCGGGTGGCACGCGAGTCGGCCCGCAACGCGCAGGCTGAGCACCTTCTCGATCAGACCACTATCCTGCTCGAGCCGGGACGTAGCGTGATTGCCGACGCGGGATTGGTGCTCACCAGCGTTTTGAACATGAAGGAGCGGCCGGAAACCGGCGACGTGTGGCTGCTGACCGACGCGGGTTACAACATCATGCTCTCGATGAATAACTACAAGTGGTACTACCACCTTGTGTCAGCCTCGCGCGCGGGCGAGCCGCACGAGAGTGAGTATAAAGTGGCCGGACCCTTGTGCGATTCGGGAGATGTCTATTTCGACATTGAGCGTTGCGGGCGCTTGCCTGACTATCGAAAACTTCCGAAGAATGTTCACCCAGGTGAAGTCTTAGCTCTTCTCAACTGCGGCGCTTATTCGCTCGCCCAGATGTTTCACTACAACGGCCGGCCCTTGCCGGCGGCCATCATGATCCGGGAAGACGGTACGGCCGAAGTAATCCGCCGGCGCGATACTTACGAAGATCTTATAACCAACGATATTTGGTGAAAAAGAAAACCGAGCCTCCGTATAAAACAACGCGACGCGATTTTCTGAAGACTTCAGGAGCCGCAGCGCTCGGACTACCGCTTCTATTCAGCCCGTTCGTCCAGCGTCGCGCCTATTCGTGCGTCATCATCGGCGCGGGTCTCTCGGGACTCGCCGCGGCGCGTGCGCTGAAAGGACGCGGTTGGAATGTCACCATTCTTGAAGCCAGAGAGCGCACCGGCGGCCGGGTCATTTCTTTCAGCTTCAAGCAAAATCCCGAGCTCGTTTGCGAACTGGGCGGCGAATGGGTTGGCGACAGTCACGAACGCATGAAGGCGCTCTGTCATGATTTTGGACTTGAGCTGAAGGACCATCGTTTCGACGCTTCGCTGATGACCGACGGTATCGTAAAGCGGCCGGGTCAGTGGGATTTCTCGCCGCAGGCGAAAGCCGCGTTTGAAAAATTTAGAAACACCTACAAGGGGTATTCAGATCGTGACAAGGTGAGACTGGACCAGTATGACTGGTGGACCTGGCTGGACGAAATTGGTTTCCGTGAAGACGACCTGCTGCTGCGCGATCTGCAGGACAGCACCGATTTCGGCGAAACAATTCGCATGATTTCCGCCTTCGCCGCCGCCGCTGAATACTTCGAATCAAGTCCCGCCAACGAGATGGATTACAAGTTGGAGGGCGGCAATTCCCGGCTGATTGAAAAGCTGGCCGGAGAGATTGGAAGTAAGGCAATCCATACCGGAATGACTGTGCAAAGAATCAAGCAGCGAGGCGGAAGAGTCACGGTCACCGCAAACGGTACGGATTTCGTTGCCGATGCGTGCATTTGTACCGTGCCGGCGCGCACGCTCGACAAGATTATTTTCGATCCACCACTCCCGGCCGCGCAGAAAGCTGCCGCTGAAAAGCTTCAATACGCGCGCATTATCAAAAACTCCCTGCTGTTTCGTGAACGCTTCTGGGGCCCGGAAAACTTCTCTCTGGTGAGCGACGTTACTTCCCACTATTACTTTCACAGCACCAAAGATCAGCCGGGCAAGCAAGGAATTCTCTGCAGTTACGCAGTCGGCGAAAAAGCGGACGTGCTTGCTTCGCAGAACAATCACCGGCGCAGTGAAATAATCACCCGGGATCTCATACCGCTTGAAAAGCGCGCGCCGCAGCTTGCGCTCGACATACAGTCCTACGCCTGGCAGCGAGATAAATACACACAGGGCGCTTATGCGTTTTATCGACCGGGGCAATGGTTTACTTTGAAACCAATCCTCGCGCGGCCGCACGGTAAGGTGTTGTTCGCAGGCGAGCACCTGGCCGAGTGGCAGGGTTTCATGGAAGGAGCAGTGGTGACCGGTGAGGCAGCAGCAAACGAGCTGGCGGGCCGCGGCAGAATCAGAAAGGCTTCATGAAGACGCTTCCAACATTCATTGTTGAGCGACAAACGCTACGAATCCAACCACTCCTATGAGCACAAATCACCATGAATTGGTTCGCGGACTTGGTCCTATCGCCGCGATCTCCGTCAACGTCGGCAACATTATCGGCACCGGCATCTTTCTCAAGGCTCGAGTCATGACGTGCAATGTCGGGTCGCCCTGGCGCGTGATCCTGGCCTGGATTGCCGCCGGCCTGCTCGCTCTTGCCGGAGCGCTAACCTATGCTGAGTTAACAAGCATGCGGCCACACGCGGGCGCCGAGTATGTAATCACCAAAGACGCTTATGGCCGCGTGTGGGGATTCCTCAACGGATGGTCGCAATTTCTGATCTCGCGCACCGCGTCCGCAGCGGCACTCGCGGTCGGTTTCGCGATCTTCATGAACGATCTGATGGGAAGCAACCTCAAGGTCGTTTACTACAGCTTTAAGATGCCTTTTTATGGGCACACCGTTGAACTGGGAACTTTGACAATAATTGCCCTAGCCACGATCGCCGTCACCACGTTGATTAATTGCGCTGCCGTTAGTGTGAGCGGACATGTCGCTTCTCTGGTTACTCTATTAAAGGTGGTGGTGGTGCTGGGCGTTGGCATCGCTGCTTTCTTCTATCAGGATGGGAATTGGGGAAATTTCTGGGTGTCCAGCACCGCCCCCTGTGAAGGCGAGGTAACTGGCGGCGGCGTATTCGCTTTTGGCGCCGCCATGGTTGGCGCCCTTTGGGCCTACGACGGTTGGAACAACGTCTCTTACATGGCCGGCGAAGTGAAACATCCGGAGCGCAACCTGCCATTGGCCTTAATTGCCAGCATGCTCATCATCATCGTGCTCTATGTGGTCGTGAATGTGAGCTACTACTACGTGATGTCGCCGACAGAAGTAGCCGCTGTTGACACGACAGCGTCGTCGGTGGCGGCGGAGTCAATCAGGAGAGTGCTTGGACCATTGGCGGTGACTTTGATGGCGGCAGTCATGATGCTCTCGTCCTGGGGATCGCTGCAAAGCTCAATCCTGGGCACCGCCCGGATTCCCTATGCGATGGCCCGCGACGGGGTTTTCTTTCAGAGCCTGGCGCGGGTCTCAAAGAACACCAGGATACCGATAATCTCATTGATTGTGCAGGCACTGTGGGCCGCGGTGCTGACGCTTTCCGGATCTTTCGACCAGCTAACTGACATGGCAATTTTTGCTTTTTGGCTGTTCTATGGACTGGTTGCGGCAGCGGTCTTCGTGTTCCGCTGGCGTGAACCAGATGCGGTGCGACCGTACAAAACGTGGGGCTATCCAGTCGTGCCCGGGTTGTTCGTTTTGACAACGATCTATCTGATCGTAATTACGATCATTAACTACCCGGTACGATCAATAATTGGGTTGTTGATTATCGCAGCGGGGCTGCCCGTGTATTTCTATTTTTCCAGGAAGAATCCGGAGAAGACGTAAAGCGTAATGTAGTTTCGTGTCTCGGGTTCTGAGTTCCGGAAGAAGTAGTCATCTTCAATCTGGGCTTTATCAAGCTCAGATACAAAAAGATGGTGTCCCTAATCTGAAATTGGGACACTACCCACACATTACAAAAAACTGTAACTCGAAACTCCAAACTGGAACCTTATCGCCTCACAACCTGAATCAAAGGCGCTGGCAAGCGTTCGCTGGTAGCCAGCAAGGCTTTACTATCAAGCCGGTAACTGATCGCCTCACCGTGCTTTCGCTCTCCCAGATCCACTGTTCGCAAAGGCTGCTTCCAGATACTGTCGAATGAGCTGCTGCCTTCCGGCAAAACAACTTCATATCCCTGGATGTAGTCGCAAAGCGCTGCCCGGCGACCGTCTGGAGAAATTGCCCCTCCGGTAATGATTCCACCCAGGAATCCCGGCATGTCGACTTCCCCAACCCGAGCGAGCGTGATCGTCTCTGCGGTTGTTCGCGAGTCGGCGGCGTAGACACCGGGATTGACCACCGCCACCTTAATAACAATGTAAATCTTACCCGTGTGAGGATGGACCAGGAGTGCCTCCGAGTTGTGCTTACCATCAGGATAACGCAGCCGAATCGCTTCAGCAGGTTCAGTTGCTCGCAACTCGCTAACCGCGGCCTCAGAGGCGGAGTTTGGAATAGAGGGCTCGGGCACTCGATAGACAATAATCTCGGATCGTCTACCCGAGTTGTCGCCAATGTCTCCAATGTAAAGATAGCTGGCGCCGGGCTTTGGTCCCGGTCCGGCCGCCATGTCTTCCCAATCAACTGAAGCGGCACCGGTAACGCGCCAACTCCCGCGACGACGACCGTTGCTGTCGAATGCGTAGATGACTGGTCCATTGCCGGAATCATTATGTGTCCAGTAGGTGCCTGGTGAGGTGCGCGAGGCAATCAGTCCGCTGCTTTCATCGATCGCCCTGTCTTCGAGATTCGCAAGTTTGGTAGGCGGCCAGTAGATGTCGTTGGCCGTTGGTGCTTGTTGCTTATTCCTTCGGGACTGGGGATCTGCTTTGGCGCTTTTTGGTTCCGGCAATTGCTGACAGGCAACAACTGACAAGACCATCAAGAGAGCCGGTACAAATTTCAAAATTTCGTGACGCCTGGCCCTGCTCATGATTCAGTTATGCCCTTTGTTCAAGCGCCTCACGCGCGACTTCTTTATCGTCGAAGTGAAAAACTTCGCGGCCGAGGATCTGGTAATCCTCGTGGCCCTTGCCGGCAATCAGAACTAAATCATGACTGGTCGCTTCCGCGATCGCCTGGTGTATTGCTTCGCGCCGGTCGGCGATCTTTCGATAGGGCTTTCCGGTTTCCTTAATTCCCTGCTCGGCATCGGCAAGTATCTGCTCCGGATCCTCTGTTCGCGGATTGTCAGAAGTGAGGATCACTACGTCGCTCAAACTGCCCGCTGCCTCACCCATCGGCGCCCGTTTGCTGCGATCACGATCGCCACCGCAACCAAACACGGTGATGATCTTTCCTTTGGTTACATCTCTCGCCGTTCGCAGCACGTTGAGCAGAGCATCGTCACTGTGCGCGTAGTCCACCACCACCGCAAAATCGCCCGAGTGCGGTACGCGTTCAAACCGGCCCGGCGCGCCGGTGCATTTCTCGAGGGCGCGGGTGATTACATCCAGATCGTACCCAAGTGAGAGCCCACTCGCGACGGCCGCCAGCGTGTTATAGATGTGAGGCGGACCAACCAGTGGTGAATGAAACTCGCGTTTCCCGGCGGGTGTGACCAGATTGAATCGCATGCCTTCGAGGGAAAATTCCGGATCCCTGGCCATAACCTCGGCTTCCGACTTGACCGCATATCGGACCACTCGCAATCCTTCTTTTTCGAGTCTCTCAGCCAATTCGAGGCCATACGGATCGTCGACATTGATTACGGAGGTGGCGGGTTTTGACCCAAGTCGCCCATCAAATAGCCGCTGCTTTGCCACCCAGTAGTTCTCCATTGTCTTGTGATAATCAAGATGGTCGCGCGTCAGATTTGAGAATACTGCAACCGCGTACTCAAGACCGTCGCACCGGTGAAAGTCCATCGCCTGCGATGAACACTCCATCACCGCGGTCTTGCAGCCAACTTCGACCGCCTGGCGTAACATCCGCTGCATGTCGGTGGCTTCGGGTGTGGTCCGCTCAGCTTTACGATGTTCGCGTCCAAGCCGGTATTCAACCGTTCCGGTCATAGCCACCGGTTCTCCTGCCGCTTCAGGAATCGAAGCCACGAGATACGCCGTGGTCGTTTTTCCATTTGTTCCGGTGATGCCAACGAGTTGCAGTTCGCGTGAAGGATGTTGATGAACTTCGGCCGCGGCCTGCGCCATCGCCCGGCGGACATTGTCAACTTGAATCCAGGCAATACGGCCTGAGTCAACTAGCCCTTCGGCCGCCGGCTCAAGTTCAGAAATTACGCCGGCGGCGCCTTGCTCAACCACCTGCGGGATAAACTTGTGCGCATCAAACAACCCTCCGCGAACGGCTACGAACAAACAGCCGGGGCCTGCGCGGCGCGAGTCGTGGCTGACGTCGGTGACCTGTTTGCTTCCGTCGCCGGTCAACCGGCCACTAGTCAGTTCCGCAATTTTTGTTAGTGTTACGCGATCGTTTTTCACGGTGTTGAATTCTACGCATGCGTATTGCGAATGTCACACAACGGGGCAGCGGCGGCTCTGCCGACTTCCGTTCGGAAAGGCTCTGCCTTTCCGCA
>JAXIOV010000060.1:0-40484 GCA_045403245.1 Pyrinomonadaceae bacterium
ACCGAAGACCGCCTGCACATTGGCCGCGGCGCTGCCGCCATAGCCAACTATTTTCGTTCCGTTCGACAGCGTATTGATCTTTACCCAGCCGCTGATAGTCCCACTCGTAGCCGTACTGATCTTCCCGTCCTTGATCTTGACGAAACCCGAAACCCCATTGAGGCTGACGGCCGTGCCGTTGTGGCCCAAAGCCCACGTCGCGCCTGAGACCAGCGTGCCGGTGTTCCCATTCCCTGATGAGTCTGCCGCGGTCGTGCCCGTGTTCTCGTCAAACTTCCAGTGGCCCACCAGGCCGGAGTTTGAGACGCCGGCAGTGGCAGTGATCAGCAACTGCCCGTTCCTGTATCCGTACTCTTTCTGCGGCATCGCGGGCGCGGCGCCGGCTGCATACTCAGCCAGCAACTCGCCATCCAGGCCATGGATTTGCCAGGTCTCGACGCCATTTATCTTCCGCCGGACGCGTTGCCCGTCCGCATGGTAAGTGTAGTTGGAAGTTTCAGTACCGGCCGGAGACGAATAGGTGGCGGTGGAACTGGTCATCCGGTTCTCAGCATCGTAGCTGCGATCATACTGAACCCCGCTGACGCTGTAGTGATCTTTGGTCTGATTGCCGGCGCTGTCGTAGTTGATCAGCGGATGGTTTTGTTCGGTTTCACCTGGCGCATAAAGCCGGTTGGTGATGGTATTCGCAACCACGGCGGCTTGCGTGCTGTTGATGCCGATGCCTTGCGTGGTGCCGGCCTGGTTGATCGAGCGATTGCCGTAACGATCATAACTGTAACTCTGGCGCCAGAGGAGAGCGTTGTTGCTGGCGTGTTCGTGCACCTCCATCAGGCGATTGAGGGAGTCATACTCAAACTGCTGATACCACGAAGTGGAGCTCGTATTCTGCTCATTATTGGGAATCAGCGTCTCTTGTTTTCTCAAGTTGCCGTTGTTGTCGGTGGCGTTGCAGGCCACCCCGCCACACTGCAGGCTGTACCAGTTGACGAACTTGCCGCGGTTCCAGGAGCTGTCGTTGGGCGCAGTGCTTACTTTGATCTCGGCCAGTTGTCCGCGTGACGAGTAGGCGAGCTTGTTGTAAATGGCTGTGTCAGTTCCAAACTGTTCCTGCGTCATCGAACCTGACGGACTGTAGGTGATGCCCCGCGAATATGTTCTAACTACGTTGTCACCGAGATTGCCGGTGAAGGCCAGGTTCTGGGCATCCTTGTCTGCCAGTCTGCCGGCCAGATCGTGGTTGTAGGTTACGCTGCGGCCCGAAGGATAAATCTGGGCCGTGACTCCGCTCGCCAAGTTGTAGCTGCGCTGCGTCTGATACTCTGCGCTCCAGACGCCGTTGGTCTTGAATCGTTGCCGGAGGTCCAGCGGCCGCCCCAGCGCGTCGTAGCTCTCGATCTTGGTGTGTTCCACGTTAGCTCCCGAGGTCTCATTTCCCCCGGCGTAGCTTTCGCGGAGCCGCCCTTTGCCGTTAGTCCCGGTGTCGTAAATGCGCGTGATGTCGGGGTTGATCGTTGTGTCGGAGTAATTAACGGTGGTATTGCGATTGAGCGCGTCGTAGGTGTAGGTGGTGGTAATGCTGCGAGCATCCAATTTGGTCAGCAGGTTCCCATTGTCGTCATAGGTGTAGGTGATAGTGCCGCTCTCCGGATTCGCCGCAGTCCGCAAGCGTGAAAGTGAATCGTAGGTGAACGTGCGGGTCTGCGCGCCTTGAGTAACTGTCCGCAGGTTTCCAAACACGTCGTAGGTGTAACTCGTAGGCTGCACCGGCGCAGTGGTTGTGCCGAGATTATTGTTTGCATCAGGCTCGTCTACTCGTAACAGCCGGCCCAGACCGTCAACCATACTGCGCCGAACTCTTTCTGCCTGATCAGTAACCGTGGTGAAGTTTGCGGCGTACGTGGTGGTTACGCTTCCGGTCCAGTTTGAGTTAGTGCCCGTCGCCGGGGGTTGCGTGGCTCCGGCAAATGTGGCGACTTCAACCACCCGGCCGAAGTTATCTTTGGTGCTCCGTGTCCAGCCGTCTGTGGGCGCGCCGGCATTGCGCGTGGGATTCGAAGCAAACGTGATCTTTCCCATCTGTTGATAGACGCTCTGCGACGTGATGGTGTAGGTGGACCCGTTCTCACTTTGCTCGCTAAAAACCGGCCGGCCCAATTGATCGGCAGTAGTTCTGGACTTAAGCAAAAAATCGCCTTCTGCATTCAGATCAGCCGCAGTCGTCACCCGGCGCAAGCTGTCTTCATAGATTGATTTGACTTTGCGGCGCTGATTGATGCCTCCGGCGTTTACCAGCGGGCTGATGGCCAATCCCACTCTGCCAAAAGGATCTACCGTGCCGAGCAACTGATTTGTGTAGTCAATGTTTGAGATGTTGCCGTTTGGATCGGTTTGGCTGGTGACCAGACCGGTGGAGAGATCAAAAGCCGTCGTAGTGGTTTGTTGACCGGTGCCGTTCTGTGGATCAACCACTACTCGATTTGGTAGAGCGTGCGTTGCATCGTCGTAGAAGAATTGAGTGACCTTGCCGCGCGGATCGGTTTTGGTAGCCAGATTTCCAAAGGGGCCATAAGTTTGGCTGCTCGTGATCCACTTGTTGTCCAGGTCATCCCAGGTGGTTTGGGTGGTGAGATTGCCGTTGCTCGGCGGGACGCCGTAAGCCTGGTTATCGTAACTGAAACGAGCAATACTCGGGCCGGTGGTGGTTTCCTTGACGGCATTAAGAATCGAAGGGACGCCGCTCGCGAGCGCTCGAGTCGCGTAGTAGTTTGGCGAGGTCATGTCCGGGGCCGAGTTGTAGTAGCTGGTGTTGGTTGTCCGCAGCAAGGTGGCGCCGGCAGGCACGTCGGTCGGAACTCCCTCCGAGTCTCGAGTCACCGTTGAAGAGTCAAACCAGTCATACTCTTTTACTTGCAGCAGATTGTTGTTGAAGTCGTACAGATATTTTTTCGCCGACATCAGACTCGTCCCGACGAACGAAGTGTATTCGGCGTCGACGAAAGAGTTGATGGCGCTCGAGCGCTGTGACCCGCTGGCGATCTGCACACCACGGACAACCCAGTGTCGATAGGTTTCCGTTAGCCCGTTGCTGGTGTGGTAGACCAGCCCGGCACGCGGCTCGTCGTATCCAATGGTGGCCGCGAAGCCGGGGTCAATGTCGAAGAAATGCTGGCTGAAAGTAGAGCCATCGGGATTTGAAACGGAAGAAGTCGTGCTGAGCCCGTCGTTCGGGATGGTGTACTGCCAGGTGTCGGTGGCGCCGTCGTGGGTGACCGCCTTGGTGGTGATCGTTTCTTTCACCATCTCATCTGCGCCATCGATACCAATGAAGGCGTGTGTTGAGGCCAGCGTGTAGGTGTAATCCACCACCGCGCCGCCCGGGGTCACGATCCGGCTGAGGGCGCCCATGCCGCGCGAAGCCTGGCGCGTATAAGTCTGCATGGATCCGCCGCAGGTGAAGAATACGTCCGGCGTCGCGGCACTCTCGGTGCTGTCCGAGTTGTACTCGAAACTGAAACGCTGTCCCGCTACGCTCGGCTCGGTAACTGGAAAGACAATCTCCCGTACTACCGAAACCGTAGTCGCCGGCAGTTCCTGGTGCCGGGTGCACTCGACACCGTTCTCTCCAGTTTCCGTTTGCGCATTGGGGTTCCAGTCCTGGACCTTGTAGAGCTTTCCCTTCACGGTGGTTTGACCGTAGTTGATGTCGATGTGTTGCCAAACGCCACCAACCGTCTGATACCAAACCTGTACCTGCCCTGCACCGGGCTCGCCAGTGACCTTGATCTCCCGTCCCGTCTGTTCGTCCTGATAATGATTGCCGTTTGCGTCGGAGAAGATTTTGATCGAGTTGCCATTAGTGTCGCGGATGCGCTGGATGCCACTGGCATACTGGATAACCTGCGTACCGTCCGCGAGGAAAACTGTCCAGCGGATGCCACTAGCGTGACCCGCTGGATTCATGATGGCCGATAGATAAGTGCCGTCGGTTGAAAAGTATTGCATCGGCGCGCCGGTCGAATCCGGGGTGTCTTTGAAATGGCCCCACAGGTAAGAGCGGGGGTGGCCCAACCCGGCATACATCTCGTGGTTGCCGGTCGGCCGCAACTCATGCTCGGCGCCGCCCGGTGTCCGCAGCACGACCTTGTACCAATTGTGCTGCGTCAGTCGCTGGTATTCGAGCACGGCTTCGGAATCTCCGGGATCGGGCGCCGGTGGAATCTGGTAATCAAAATCAACCCTGGCCTCACGAATTAGAAGTGCATAACCACCGCCAATCTGCCAGCCGCCTGCATCGCTCAACGCCGGAGTGTCCACCACGTAAGTGCGATAGGGAATCTGACTGCCCGCTTGTTCGTTGCGGAGCACGTTCCAGAGTTTACTGTTGTAACTGGCGCTAATGGTCAGTTTGAGTTTCCCGCCGGCAATCGGCGGCAGCGATGCCAGCGGGATCGAGAGATTGACGTTGCCGTTCTGGAGGTTGATGTTCTCGATGTCCGAGACTGAATAGGAAGCCCCGGAGGTCAACCCACGGTCTGGTCGCGCGGCAGTTTGATCCGCCTGGCCCAGCGCAACCGGAATGAAAAAAGAAACCAGGGCCACGGCCGCAACAACTCGGGTGGAGGCGGCAGCCAGGCCGCGAACAAAATGAGTTCCGCTTGCTGACAGCGATTGAAGACGGCGGGGAGGGGAAACGCGGCGAGTACGATTCATGGTCTGGGCTCCTTGGGAGGGTGTTGAGCCGAAATAAGTCAACCTAAACTCGTTCAGTCAGGTTGGGTCTTATCAAACTAATTGTTAACCTCAGGTCTCTTCTCGAGCGGCGAGGTTTGCGGGAGAACTGAAGGTTGCGCCGCTCAATCTAAATCCAGCCAATCAACGAATCAAGAGGAATTCTGATCCGGCTAGTTCCTGGAAGATGCAAGAGTTTTTGCATCGTTGCGCCTGCGTTCTTTGCGGTTGGTGGATTCAAGTTTGAAGTGCAACACCACGGGGTCTGAAACTACTTCGTTAGTACTTCTGAACTGACTTGCTTTACCGCAAAGCGGTTACGTCTTAAAGCCCAGGGTTGCCGCTTCGGCTACCCTGGGTTTTTGGATTGAATGGATGTCCAACCGCAACGCGGTTGCGCCCACCGATGCAACTCCCGGCAGGGCGCGGAGTGAGAGCGTTGCTTCAACCCGGTGGCAAGCGCCTGAGACGCAACCGCGTTGCGGTTGAATCACCATTTCATTCTTTAATACGTAACCGCTTTGCGGTAAAGCAAGTTCAGCAAAAAAATGTTATCTGACTCCAATAGGACAATTTGAAGCACAACGGAGGAATTATGTCGCAGGAAAACATAAACAGGGTTCGAGGTATGTATGAGGCTTTTGGCAGGGGAGACATCCCCGTCATTATTGATGCGCTGGATCCAGAGGTGGAATGGTGGGAAGCGGAAAGCTTCATCTATGCCGACAATAATCCTTACGTTAGTTCTCAGGCCGTCTTGACCGGCGTCTTCATGCGACTCGGGGCCGAGTGGGACGGATTCACGGTGACGCCGAAAGAAGTGCTTGACGCCGGCGATACCGCGATCGGACACGGCTATTACAGTGGCACTTACAAA
This sequence comes from Pyrinomonadaceae bacterium, assembly GCA_045403245.1. Taxonomy (GTDB): domain Bacteria; phylum Acidobacteriota; class Blastocatellia; order Pyrinomonadales; family Pyrinomonadaceae; genus PSRF01. The sequence continues at coordinate 5,609 of JAXIOV010000060.1, forward strand.
CCAACCGGGAAGCAGGTTCGTGCTCAGTTTGCCCACTTCTTCAGTTTTCGTGATGGGAAGATCGTGAAGTTTCAGCAGTACACAGATACGGCGCAGTTCCGGGAAGCGGTTAGGGAATAATTGGTGGAATCTAACGAATTAATAACCGGGGAACGGGTTTGCACAAAAAGTCGATTCGATTGGTTAGACACTCACTTTTCTTCGTCGCAGCGCGACGGTCGAGGTTAGCCCGGCCTTTCAAGGCCGGGATAGCCAAGACACAACCTCGTCGCGTCAGCGACGATTGAACCAATGCTCAAGCGTCACTGACGCGACGCCATAGACAAATCGGTGTCTGTTACCCGGCCTTAAAAGGACCGGGCTAACTTCAATCCGCCGCTACGCGGCGAAAAAAAAACCCTCCAGACATAGACCTGCTCGAAGACTTTTTGTGCAAGGCCCCGGAGGAGTACTCGCGCCTTGCGGCGCTCGATGCGGGCGAGACGCCTGATGCGATCCCAGTAGGTGGCAAGTGTGACTTCAACCCTGTCGATTCCAGGGCAACATTTTTCGTTAAGGGTGGGTTGTCCTTCGCCACTTCTCAGATTATCGGATCTTTTTCACGTTCGAATCCTCGTCAAGGATGTCGTCATCCGGATCGAGAACTACCTGTTGCGGCGCACCACGAAGTTTGATCTCTTCAACCGCTTGCTTGCTTCCGGACTCAAAAATAACCCGCCGCTTTCCGGCGGGCGTAACGACTTCAACCTCAACGGCGTTTGGAAAAGCCGGTTCCGGCTGTAACTGACTCAGCGATAGCTTCAGTTTTCTGGATTTGGCATTCCAGTTCCATTTCAACTCGTATCTCGGATGTCCGGGACCGTAAACCCAACTCGCAAAGAACCGTTTTAGATCGCGTCGTGAAATCTTTTCCAACGCGGAGCGCAAGTCTTCCGAGCTGGCGATCGAATTTTTGTGCCTGGCGTAATAGCTGCGAAGGCCGTCGTAGAAAACCTGATCACCCAATTCAGCTCGCAGCATGTGCAGGACCCACGCGCCCTTCTGATAATTGTTGGCGTTGAGCAACTCGAAGAGGGTCTCCGTTTCGGTGTCATGAATCGGAGTGCGTTTTCTCTTCGCGAACTCAAAATAACTCTGTGCCTCAGCTTTCATGTACGCCTGAAAGGCTTCGTCTCCGTCGTGATTTCTTATGAACAACCCCGCGAAGTAAGTTGCAAACCCCTCGCTAAGCCAGAGGTCAGCCCAGGTCGATTCCGTAACTGAATCGCCAAACCACTGGTGCGCAATTTCATGGGCTACCAGGCTAACTAAGTCCATGCGAATGTTGAATGATTTGCTTTGAGGCTCGGAATTCGAACCCAGCCGAAACACATTGTTGCCAAAAACTATGACGCTTGAATTCTCCATGCCGCCAAAGCGGGTGGCGCCGACTATCATCGCCAGCTTTTCATAGGGATAGGGCGCGATGGTTTGGCTGAAAAACTTCAGCGACGGATTCGCTGGCGCAAAGCCGGCCAGGGCCAGATGTTTGTCAGTTTCCGGTACGTAGTAGGAAAGCGGGGTTAGCGTTTGCTCGTTTGGATCAATCTTTGCAAACTCCCCAACAGCAACGATCATGCAGTAAGGGGGAATCGGAACAGATTCCTCGTAGTACCAGGTTCGAGCTCTGGGATTGTGATCAATCTGAACGAGTTTGCCGTTGGCAACTACTAAATCACGAGCAGGGGCCGTGACCTTGAAGTTGATGGTGGCCTTTGCCGATGGGTGATCGAGAGATGGAATCCAGTGATGCAGGCGGTCGGGCCAGTTGTCACCAATCGCAGACGGGCGTCCCGCTTTGTCCACCGTAAGAATCAATCCGTCTTTTGGTTTGCCATGATAATCAACAGAAACTACCAGCCGAGTTCCCTTGGAAGCCGTCTTCGGTAGTATGACAATGAGTTTACCTTCACCGCGTTCGACTTTTGCCGGCGCCTCGTTAACGGCTACCGATTCGACAGGCAAATCAGCGAAATCCAGGTCAATCGTTGACACCGAGTCTTTCAAGCAAACTATCAATATGGTGACGCGGGCTTGCGTAATTTCGCTTAACGCATCGTTAAAACTAACGGCGACGTCGTAGTGAACGGGCTGCCATGAATCGATTCGCCGCTCTCGCCTCGTCGCAGCGGCGATCGACGCGCAGACCAGAAGCGCAAGGACCGCAAGGGAAAATCGCTTGAGTTGATGAATTCCGGCGCGATGAGCACGCCGGCGAGAACCACTTAGTAATTTCATCCGGTTAATCAACAAAAACCATGGTCGTGAAACCTAACGGATCCCCAGCTGTAACAGGGCAGAGCGATCAGATACCTTGCGTTCGCCATCGCTCCATTCCCGATACGGCGCCAATTCCTCTTCGGTCACCTGACGATTACCGAGTCGCGCCGCCGGCGTCCTTTCAAAAGCTCTATCGGTTAGTGCCATGTGCGCTTTTCTGATTGACAGTGTTTCGGGATGGGCCAGGGCCTCTTCGGCTGTCTCAACGTCAGGAAAGAACTCTTCGTAAGCGAGCAGGTGCCAAACAGTTTCCTCACCCTCACCTTCGATGGCGAGTATTCGTAACAAACCCAGGCCGCTTTCAACCTGGAAAAGAAGATCGTCCCCGGGTGCAAATTGATGTGCCATCGTGTCCGAATCTTACGAAAGGAAAGCGTCAACCGCAAAGAAGCGCTCGGACTTGGGTATTCGATGGGATTGAAATGCAGGGTAGTGGCCCACGATCCTTCCCAACACGTGCTCGAAGAGAAAATTGCAAATCGGCAATCACAAAACTAGAATCGCCAAAACATTTGCATGAACGAGTTTGATTCCCAAAAGGACTACTACGATCTGCTTGGCGCCAACGAAAGGACGTCGAGCCGCGACCTCGAACGCCTTTACAAGCGCATGGCCTCGCGATGCCATCCGGATCGAGGCGGCAGCGAGGAACAAATGAAGGCTCTCAACGAGGCTTATCATGTCCTGAAAGACGAAAGCACGAGACGCGAATATGATGCGTCGCGCGGTAAACCACAGAAAGCCGCGTTTGTTCCGTCATCGGCTCCTCCGGCTGCTCGAGATATTGGCGTATTTGGCCACGGCCTGACTGCGTTTCTTTGCCTGTTAGCGGGGTTGTTTTTGTTGTTTCTTGTGAAGCTTCAGTGGTTTTGGTTTCTCTGGCCGCTGGCGATCCTGGCGATGTTTGTGATTTTCTCAGGAGTGATGATGGCCCGCAGCGCAATGCGCGCAGTGAACGCCTCGCTGCCCTTATCAAACCCGCTTCGGCGCCACACGCGAGTGCAGGAAGCGGCGTTCTGGATGCTGGTAGTGGTGAGCGGTTACGGAATCTATCTCCTGTTGACATCGGTCTAACCACTTGTAAAGCAAACTGTTGGTTTGCTTTTTGCTGGGCAATAGCGTGGCAGGGGGACGGACGCAAACTGACGGTTTGCGCTACGAAGATGAATATTACCGGATTAGATCTTTTGTTTCTTGAAGTGAACAGCCTCGATGAGTCGCTCCGGTTTTTTCGCGACCTGTTGGGCTTTGAGATCACGAAACACAATCCGGATTCAGAGCCGCCGATGGCTACCGTGCAGGCCGGCAACTTCAAAATCACTTTGGCCCAACACCTCGAAACAATGTTGCGCCGTGGACGAGGCGTCAATTTCTTCGTGGGCGTGGACAACGTCGACGAATACCACCGGCTCCTCGGCGAACGAGGAGTGGAGGTGACGCCGCCGGCGGATGAGGGTTGGGGTGGGCGATTCATAACGCTGGAAGACCCGGACAAGTATCGTTTCTTCTTTGTGACCTGGGCTGAGCCGGGGAGCCGATCTACCCCGGCGATTGAGCCTCTCGAATAATGGCTAATCAAACGACCTTCCAACTCCGAAATCAAGGTGCTTGACGCGTTTATCCGTCAGGTTTTTACCGTGCCCCCTGGATCCTTGGCGTTCGGCAATTCCCATCAACTGTGTTAGGCTTGTTGCATCGCTGAAACACGCTTGCAAATGCGGGCTGGTAGCAAAAGCAGGGCAGCATGCACTACGTCGAGAACCCTCCCAATCCATGGTTGAGTCACACGGTTGAATGGATCGGCGAGCCGCCCGAGGCGAAGCTCGAAGTGTTCGAGGAAACTGAGACCCGCCAGATCATTACGCATAACAACAGTCCCGACGTCGGATTCGACTACACCGTTAACTGCTATCGCGGCTGTATTCACGGTTGCACCTATTGTTTCAGCCGGCCGACCCACGAGTATCTCGGATACGGCGCGGGAACCGACTTTGATCGCAAAATTGTTGTCAAGGTCAAGGCCCCTGAGCTGCTGCGCAAAGAGTTTATGAAACCGTCCTGGAAAGGCGATGAGATTGTTTTCTCGTTTACTTCCGATCCCTACATTCCACTGGAAGCCAATTACAAGTTGACGCGCCAGTGTCTGGAAATCTGCGCGGAGTTTCGCCAGCCGATTGGCGTGATCACCAAGTCGGCGTTGATTCGACGCGACATTGACGTGCTGCAAAAGCTCAATCGCGACGCGCGGCTCGGAGTTTTCTTCACCATCCCATTCACTGATCGGGAAGCGGCTCGCGCGGTCGAGCCTTATGCCCCATTGCCTGACGCGCGATTTCACGCGATGGCCGATCTGGCTGCCGCGGGAATTACCGTCGGTATCGGAATCGCGCCGGTGATTCCGGGACTGAGCAGCGACTTGCCGGTGCTTTTGAAACGTGCAAAGGAAGCGGGCGCAACTCTGGCTTTCATAAGCATGCTGCGTTTGCCGGGCAACGTCGCGCCCTATTTTGAAGAGCGGTTGCACGAGAAACTGCCGACCAAGGCCGGCCGTATTCTGAACCGGATTCGCGAAGCACGCGGCGGCAAACTCAATTCAACCATCTTCGGCGAAAGAATGCGCGGCAAAGGCGAGTACTGGTCAGCGATTGAACGACTGTTTCGAATTCACTGTGAACGATTGGGATTCAACAAGACTGCCAGGCGGGTTCCTCAAGGCGAAACCACTTTCCGGCGACCGACCCGACAGGCCAGTCTTTTTTCCTAGGAAGTGGGTCAGTCTGAAAGTGACCGCGGAATAAGCGTTAATCCGCGGCTGAAGGTTCAGTTGCCTGCCACTAACTTCAAATTGACCCGGTACGCTCAAAGAACATGCCCAGGAAGTTTATCCGATTCACTACAGACAGAGGCTCCCACTTTTCTTTATAATAGCCGGCGCAATCACCCCTAAAATCCGGTAAATCCTGAGGAGGCTCATCATGCTGATCAGAGATGTAATCCGTAACCGCGAGCCCTACTCGATGAGCGAGACTGCGACGGTGCAGGAAGCGGCCGAGTTTATGGCGGCACGGAATATTGGAGCCGTGTGCATTGTCAACGACGATGGGAAACTGCTCGGGGTTTTCTCCGAACGGGACGTCGTCAAGCGGGTGGTGGTGAAGAAGCGGGATCCGGCCGAGGTAAGAGTCGGCGATGTAACCAGCGAACTCCGCGCGGTTATTAATTGCGATGAGACACCGCATCAGGCGCTCGAACGAATGGATCTAATCGGAACCCGTCATCTGCCCGTCGTTGATGGTGAGCGTTGGGTAGGCATGCTCTCCATGCGAGATCTGATGAGGGTGGAGCTGAGTGAACAGGGCGACGAGATCAAACTACTTCACGAATATATCCAGCATTAGGACAGGGGGACGGGATCATAGGGGAAAAGGGAAAAGGGTAAGGGTAAGGGGGAGGTAAGCGGAAAGGGATGAGCAAGTGGGTAACGACGCGGTTCATATTTCCCGGCTCTCACCGACCCTGGTTGCTGCAAGCCTATGCGTCATCACTTAGGTCAGCTGAGGGTCCGATGTAACCGCTAATCACGGATCTGCTTAGGCACACGAAAGTGTGTAGAAATGGAGAGGGGCGGCCACGGAGTGCCGCCCCTACAAATTCTATGACCATAAGTGTTCAAGAACGCTCGCATACTCGTTCACAGGTTTCTGCCGAAGAATGGCAGGCGCGCGTGGACCTTGCCGCAACCTACCGCCTGGTAGCTCTTTACGGTTGGGACGACCTGATATTTACTCACCTTTCGGCGCGTGTGCCCGGCCCCGAACATCATTTCCTGATCAATCCCTACGGAATGATGTTTGAAGAGATCACGGCTTCGAGTTTGGTGAAAGTCAATCTTCAGGGCGAGATCGTGGCGCCGTCTCCTTACTTCATCAATCCTGCAGGGTTCACAATTCACAGTGCGGTCCATGCCGCTCGCGAAGATGCGCGTTGTGTCATTCACTTGCATACCCACAACGGCGTCGCTGTTTCTGCTCAGCAGGGAGGACTGCTTCCGATCTCGCAACAGTCTCTGATCGTGCTGGGTTCGCTGGCGTATCACGACTACGAAGGACTGGCGCTCAATGAAGATGAAAAGGGGCGCCTGGTTGCAGATCTGGGAGACAAGACGCACATGATTCTTCGGAACCATGGCCTGCTGACCGTTGGCACCTCACCTGCCGAAGCGTTTCTTTCGATGTACCTGCTCGAGACGGCTTGTCGGATTCAGGTTCTCGCTCAATCAGGCGGGTCGCCGTTATTGCCTGTGGCCGAACCGATTTTGGATCTTGTAGCGGCGCAGGTTGGAGCCGTGACGGTGGGACAAGGGGCGCAGCTTGCGTGGCCGGGACTGCTTAGGAAGCTCGACCGGGTTGACTTGTCTTACAAGGAGTAGGTCGCGCGTTAGGAATAGAGGGCGCGTAAGGAGTAAGAGAGCGCGCGAAAATTCCCGTCCTTCCCAAGTAGGACTGAAACTTGTCCGGCTGTCTAGCGCTTTTGTGCGAGCATTGCGGTCTTGCTCCAGCCGATCACTTGTCGACCCGGAAACCGGTACTCATGAACCATTCGGAAGTGGTGTTCTGTCTGAGTCAACAGCTCTCTCCGCGGGTGTGACTTAAACCGGAAGAGAATTTCCAGAAGCTTGCTGACCGGGGATGGCCGGCAGGGAAGGTGAAGCAGGTGTCCGCCGGGCGCGATCACTCTCGCAATCTCATTCAACCCTTCATACAGAGGCACGTACTCAAGCGCACCAGCAGTTACGACCAGATCCAATGAGTTGTCGGCGAAAGGGAGGCACAACATGTTGCCTTCCGCGAAAGTGACGTAACCCATACCCGGACTCTCCGCGACTGCTTTCCTGGCCTCCGTTATGGAGGTAGCGGATAGATCCAGCGAAGTGATGTTAACCGGGAATCGGAGGTTCCTGAGCATAGCCAGAGTCAGGAGCCCGGTGCCGCAACCCGCATCAAGTATCCTGGCGCCGGGAGAAACCGGTAACGGATGTTGCGCAAAGTACTCGTCGAGCGATCTCCCGTAGCCATTCAGCTTAAAAGTCAAACCGTAAATGGCCGCAATCTTGTCGTAGTAGGAGCCCGCGCGAGCTTCGTTTTTGGTTGCGGTCAGTACAAATTCCATTGGGTATCCCTCAAAAGGCTACAGGTTAGAGGTCGTTTTCACAGGACACGAATGAATGGAGCGTTATTGTAGCGTCCCTCCTGGTTTTACTCAACAAATAAGCCTCGACCAGCCGTGGTCGAATTCATGATTGAAAGAACCCATCGCAATATTTGCAGAAATTTCGCAAATTGCTGCCTTAGGATGCAAGAACCCTCAAAAACGAGCGTTCATCCAGCAGGTCAGAAATGCATTTTGACAGGAGAAACGCATTATGAAGAAAACCCTGGCGATACTAGGCTCCGCTGGACTAGTCCTTTTTGCCGTTTATGCCGCCATCGCACCAAACGTAACGACCGAGGCAGCAACTGCTCAAGTCTCGGATTCCATCAGACCTCAGCCCTGGGATCGGCGTTTTGACGTTGAAATCGTCGTCAATGGACGACCGCTCACGGAATACTACGCTCGTGGCCGGAACTATGTTGAGGCCCTTCAGGGAGCGGAGTATGAGGTCAGAATTCACAATCCGCTACCTTATCGCGTCGCAGTGGCTCTGTCGGTTGACGGCTTGAACAGTATCGATGCGCGACGCACAACTGCGTGGAACGCCAGCAAGTGGGTGATTGCACCCTACGGAACAATCACCGTCAGCGGCTGGCAGATGAGTTCAGAGCGGGCTCGCCGCTTCTATTTCACCTCCGAGCGTGACTCCTATGGCGCCAAGCTCGGTCAAACTTCCAATCTCGGCGTCGTTTCAGCCGTGTTCTTCCGCGAACGTCAGCCTCACCCGGTCACGATCACCCCGGGTCAGCCGCGTCCTTATCCTCGTCACGAGAAGGACGGGAGGCGCGACAACAGTTCCGGAGCTCCGTCGAGCGAACGAAGTGGAGCTGACACTCTTGCCAGGAAGCAACAGGGAGCGATTACCCCAGAACCTGACGACGAATCTGCGGCCACCGGAATCGGTCGTTCTGTTCACAACGACGTTCGTTGGGTCAACATGGAACTCGATTCCCGGGCAGCGGGCGAAGTAACTATTCGATATGAGTATTATCCCGCGCTCGTCAGGCTGGGGATCCTACCGCGGCCGTATCCGCGCCAGGATTCACTGAGGCGAAGAGAGAGCGCTTCCGGTTTTGAAGACAGGCGATTTAGTCCGGAACCGTGACGGGAAGATCAGGGGCAGTCGGCAGGAGGCGGGAGCGGGGAAGGAGATTTCTCATTTGAGATTTGACATTTATCATTTGACATTGAAGGGCAAGCGCTTGTCGCAGTAGAACATTTAATGGCGAACTCTGAGTTAGGAAAGACGGCTTGCTCCCGCAAGGGTTGAAAGGCATTCAATCAGCGTGGGTAAACCGCCCTTGCCAACTGCGAGCTACTTCCGCTTGTATGGTTATGCGCAACCTTTGACCTCCAATGTCAAATGATAAATGTCAAATGCCAAATGATAAATCTTCTTCCTGCCTCAGCCCCTGCTGTCCTCTCACAATGTCCGCTCACCGTTTACTAAGATCCGACTCATACAGCAGCTGATACACCCGGTAATTATTCATCACTTTCTGGACGTACCCTTTGGTTTCATCAAAGCCGACTTCCGACGTGAAGACGCCCGGGTCTTTTTGTCTCGCGCGTCTCACCCAGCGCGCTACATTATCCTCCCCGCCGTTGTAAGAAGCTGCGACTGCTTCAGGCATGTTTGGAAACATCGAAGACAACTCGGCAAGATATTCGCCGCCAAGCCGGATCGACGTGTCCGGTTGGTACAGCTCATTTTCACGCGGGCTCTTCATACCTGCATGCGCCGCATACTTCTGGGCTGCATCCATTGTGAGCTGCAAGAGTCCGCGCGCGCCGGCTGGTGATTTAGCCTGTGGCTTGAAAACACTTTCTTGTTTGATCAGCGCCAGAATGAAACGTGGATCGAGTTTGTGCGCTCTTGCGACTCTCATCAGCGATGGCTTGTAGGGCGCGGGGTAACTGCTCGCCACGGCCGCAGCCTGCGTCTTGTTCCGGTCAAACCGCCCATCCACCAGCGAACGTTCGCCGCCCTGCGCAGTTTTGCCCATCCTGTCGCTCGCCAGCCAACCGTAATAGGAATCGATACCGCCTGGTACAGCCTGATACGCGTTGAATGCTTCACCTCGCCGCCCCGCACGATCCAGACTGTAAGCTTTCAAATATGCGACTTCGGCCGGAGAGGTGGCCACGCCTTTTTGAAAGACTCTGCGGCTCAGTTCATCCGCAGTGGTGATAGCGCGTTTCCAATTGCCCTCTGAAACTTCCAGACGCAATTGCCCGAAAATCGCGTTGGTGTCGGTGGCCGTGCCGGCAAACCGCTGCCTGGTCCGGCCAACCCAGACTCGCGCATCCTGCTGACGCCCTGCCTCCCGGAGCGTGTCAATTGCATTTAGATGAGCGGTATCGATTCGCTCGCCGTTTGGAAACTTGTTGATGTATTCAATAAAGCGATCAGCGGCCTCAGAATATTTCCCCATTCTCAACAATGCTGAAGCGCTGAAGTTCAACCCCTCCCTGCCTTCTTTCGTAAAGGGATAGGTTCGGGCGAGCTTTTCGTACGAGTTATATGCCTCCTCATACCGGCGCGACTGAAAATATGATCGTCCCATCCCGAGCAGTGCTTCAGCCACTCTCGGATCCTCCGGGTAATAATTGATCAACGCCTGCCAGTGTTCGCGGGCTTCGTCGAACGCGCGGTTGACGTGATAGATACTTGCCCGGCGCAGGTGTTCTTCCGCAGCAAGGCGCGTCATCACTCCGCGAGCATTTCGCGCAAGAGTGTCCTGGCGTCGCACCGCAGTCAGCGCGGCGTCGCTGTTTGCCTGGACGGCCCGGTACATACTTCCAGCTGGAAGTCGGGACGCATAAGAAGCTGTCGGACTCACGTTGCTGCCGGCAATCGCGGCTAATGACACCAGAGCCAAATAATGCCTCAACAAAAACAACTTTATCTCCTCCCCACTCTGCTTTTTGATCGGCTCAACCTCGAAGGTGGCTAAGCCCGTTGCTGCTTACCCTTCGATGACTTCAAAGCTTGAAACGATTTCCGCCGCGGGTCTCAATGTCGCAGCCACGCTGCAGTATTTCTCCTCCGACAGCTTGATTGCCTTGGCTACTGATTGCTCGGAAATATTACGCCCGGTCACAATGTGATGGACTTCGAGACGTTTGTAGCTTCGGGGATGCTCTTCCCGGCGTTGCCCACTTACCTCCACCCGGTAGGCAGTTACCTGCTCGCGTTTCTTTCGAAGGACCGAAACCACGTCGACTCCGGTACATGAACCCAGTGCCAGCAGAAGCAGTTCCATCGGACTTGGGGCGACATTACGCTCGCGATCCGTATCAACGGCGAGGGCGTGCTTTGAAGGCGTAAAGCCGATAAACAGGTCTTCGCCGGCCAACTGAACGACCGCTTTTGTGTCCCCGGAAATCATGTCGAGTACCTCCTGCCAGGTGAGAATAACATAGTGACTGAATCGCTTCGGTAGCTGGCTGCTGATAGTACCGGTGGAGCTTCAATCCAAATCACAATATTGCTGCAATAGAACGGTGAGAACAACGCTATTTGAGTGGCACAGGCTTTGTAGGGTTTATGTAAGCCATTCGGGCCACCGATGGCATTTGCGTTTCGATTCAGTGGCATGCCCAGCTTATGAGCGTTCTTAAGTATCTCAGTGCCAGCGAAGGGAAAGAACGCGGCCGGCAAAGGGTGGAACTGGAGAATCTGGAGGAAAAGAAAATGATTCTATTAAGAAAGGCACTGGCGACGTCTATTGCGGTTGTTTTTTTAACGGCCGGAGCGTCGCTAATTCAAGCTCAACAGCAAACGTATCGCGGAACATTTCGCTCAGTGAGCCAGTTGATACACCGAATAGAGAACCGGACCAACCTATTTCGGGATAATTTGTCGCCTCAAACCCAGCGCGTAATCAATGGCGAAAGAAATCTTGAAGGGCTGGCGAACGATCTGCAATTGGCGGTTTCGCAACTACGAGAACGCTTCGACAACAGACAAGCCACGACGACTGATGTGGAGGAGGTCTTGAGCCGCGCGGCACGGCTTGACCGCATCGTACGACGCACCAGTAATAGTGGAGTAACCCAACGGAACTGGTCCAGCCTGCGCGCGGACCTGAATCAGCTGGCCAGTGTTTTCAATCTCAGCTGGCCGACGGTGGGTGGAAACTTCCCGGGCAACCCCACCTATCCGGGCCAAACCAATCTCTTGACCGGAACCTACCGGCTCGACTCGTCCCGAAGTGACGACCCGGTGGCGGCTGCCGACAGGGCGGTTCAAAACCTGCGCTACAACCAACGTTCGCGTTTGCGCGATCAGATCATTGCCCGGCTCGAATCACCAGACCAGTTGGCGATTGAGCGGCGCGGACGCGACGTGACGATTGCCTCCTCGCGGGCGCCCCAGATCAGCTTTACAGCCGATGGAGTGGAGCGAGTAGAGACAGGTCCAAACGGTCGGACAATTCGCGCGCGTGCGACGCTCAGCGGTGATCAGTTAATAGTGAGCTCAACCGGGGATCGGGCAACCGAATTCAACGTTACCTTCAATCCAATTGATTACGGTAACCGGTTGAGCGTTACTCGACGGGTTTATGTACAGGGTCTGTCGGCACCGGTCGTGGTTCAAAGCACGTATGACAAGACATCTGCTGTGGCCCGCTTTGATATCAACACCGGGCCGGTAGGTTATCCCGGTAGTAACACTTCAAGTGATGCCTACCTCGTTCGCGACGGCGAAACGATGATCGGTGTATTGAACAATCGCCTTTCAACTGAAACCACTCGTGAAGGAGAACGTTTCACGATGACGGTGCGACAACCGTTGCAATTCGAAGGTGCAACCATCGAAGGACACGTTTCGAGTGTCCAGCGCAGCGGCCGGTTGACCGGACGATCGCAGATGACATTGAACTTCGATAACATTCGTCTTCGAGACGGTAAGACTTACCGCTTCGCTGGTCTCGTAGAGTCAGTAAGAACGAACCAGGGAGACACAGTGAGGGTAGACAATGAAGGAGCTGTCCGGGAGAGTAGTCAAACGACCAGGACTGCGCAGCGGGCGGCAATCGGAACTGCGGTCGGTGCGATCATTGGCGCTATTGCTGGTGGAGGTAAAGGCGCCGCAATCGGGGCGATCGTTGGCGCTGGCGGAGGCGCAGGTTCAATTTACGTCCAGGGACGCGATGATCTAGATCTCGAGCAGGGAAGCGAGTTGACGATACGCGCGTCGTCGCCTCGATGAGCGTTGCGTAACCTGAATTGCAAGAAGGGCCGTCGATCAAAAGTCGCCGGCCTCATTTTTGTTTAGCGCCTCAGTAGATGTGTTATCATTTCGCCGCCATGTTACCTCACGTGATCAACAAACATTGCCCAAACACTGCCCAGGGTGACAGTTCCAAATTGATCTGCGCCTGAACTCAACGTGGGAGGCCTCAATCATGCCCCGGATTCTGGTTGTCGACGACGACGAGACTATTCGCGACACACTCTACGAACTGCTCTCTGAAGATTACTTGTGTCTAACGGCTGAAACAGGTGAGAAGGCTCTTGCCAGGCTCGAGGCCGACGATTACGATGCGGTTCTGACCGATATCTCAATGCCTGGGTTGAGTGGATTGGAACTACTGGGTCACGTCAGGCAAAAATTTCCGCACACTCCGGTAATCGTTATCTCGGGTATTGGCGATCAGGAGCACGCTCGGGGGTTGATCAAGCTGGGCGCTTTTGATTTTCTCTTGAAGCCATTTAGCCTGGACGTCGTGGAGAAAAGCGTCAAACGGGCCATCGACTATCGCAAACGATCGCTGGAAAACGCTGCCGAAGCAGAGTTGCCTTCAGCGGGCGACTCGACTGAGCCTCTGGACTGGAAGATTGTGAAGTGAAGCGATCTGGCAAGCTCAAGCGCAGTAGTTGATCAGGCGGCGACAATTGAGAGATTGGATCGCTTGATGGCGACCTCACGACTCTGGCGTATCTCCTGCGCCAATTCACTAATGCGCTCGGCTCGAAATGGTTTGGTGACTACCCAGTTGACACGCGCCTGTTTCTGTTCATCAGAACCAACGGCTTCGCCCCATCCGGTAATGACCGCGATGGGAATTTTCTCATTGCGCTGGCGAATTGCGTGGGCCAATTCCCAGCCGCTCATTCCGGGCATGCCTACATCCGTGAAGATGCCGTCGAACTCGTGCACTTCCACGAGTCCCAATGCTTCTCGCGCGCCCGGCGCCAGGTAGACCCTGCACCCTTCGCTCTCGAGCAGGTCGCGAAGTAGCTCGCGGACACAGTCCTCGTCATCCACCACAAGTATTTTTGGCTGATCTTCGCTTAACGGACGCGCCGTAGCGTCAGCCGATTCGGCGACGGCGTTCATGACTTCCGGACGGCCGGCGCCTTCCGGCACTTCGGCAACTTCGGCTTTCGGCAAGCTGATCTTGAACTTCGTACCTACGCCCAATTCCGATTCCACCTCAACCGAGCCTTCGTGCCGTCTGATGATGCCGAAGCTCACGGCGAGGCCCAGGCCCATGCCGGCTTTGCCCTTCGTGGTGAAGAAAGGATCGAAAATGCGCGACTTAACCTCAGGAGCCATTCCCGTACCGGTGTCGCCAACCAAAATAACCACGGAGTCGCCAACATCATTTGCTGCCAGCGTCAACTCACCGCCGTGTGGCATCGCATCAACCGCGTTGAAGACCATGTTTACCAGGACTTCACGCAGTTCGGATTCGTCTCCCATTACCTTCGAGTTCGAACGAATCTGCATGTCGAGACTGATCTGAATCCCCGAAGCTTCCGCGCGGTCCTTCCATCTAGGTCTGGTTATTTCGCTCACATCCAGGAGGATCTGATCAATCGAAACTGGTTCAAAGTCGTGATCACGGCGTTGACGCGCAAAGTCCTGAATTCGCTTCACCGTTTTAGCGCCGTCTTCAGCAGTCTTGATGATGATGTTCAACCCGCGAGCAATCTTGTCGGGATCGTTAGTGCGAAGAATTAGCTGCGCACGTCCGAGAATTCCGGCGAGCGTGTTATTGAAGTCGTGGGCCACTCCGGAGGCCAGCTCGCCCAAGGCGGAGAGTTTCTCCATTTGCGAGAACTGTTCACGGATCCGATCTTGCTCGGCAATGTAATGCGAGAGTTCCTCCACGTGGCGTTCCGCCTGTAATGCCTGGGCGGCAGAGGCCTCGATATTTTTCAGGTAGGTGCGATAGGTAAAGAAAACGATGGCGATGATGGGCAGCGTGGTGATCAGAGCATAAAAGCCAAACTGTCCCATCAGTTTGGCGATGACCGCGGCTGCGGAAGCGCCTGCAAAATAGGTGATCGAAGTCCAGAGGTAGTGTTTCTTCCACGTTTGCCAGATCGGGCCGCCCGATTTCAGCGCCCCACAAATCGCTACCATGCCGGAGTTTGTCGCGTATTGAACCAGGGCCATTACGCCGACGGCGGTGATGAACATCGGTGTCAGAGGCCTGGCGTTAAGCGTGACAGGATCTTCAAAAAAGAGAATCAGAGCGTAGGAGGTCACGCAAGCCGACAAGGCCGCGCAGCCCCAGTTGAAGAGAATTGTTGATGGTTTGCGGCTGAAGCGAAGCGATGAAACTAAGGCCTCCGTGGCAGCCATAAGAATCGTGGCCTCGCAACCATAGAGCATGAGGGTCAAAAAGATGAACGTATCGGAAACCGAAATCTGAGAGCCAAACTGGGGAATCCTGATGATTACGCGCGAGCTAAAAATAAGCGTGATCAAAACGAGCAGGCCAAGCTTGAGGTCAATAATGCTGTGGTCGAGTCTCAAGGCCGCCATTAAATACACTAAGCCCCCACTGCAGGCCGTGACCCACATGTAGGTTTTAGTCAACTTCTGATTGTTGCGGTCTGGCTTAAGTAACATTACGAACTGACGTTTCCCGAGGGAGGCTTTGAGAGGTGGGGACAAGCGGGTGAACGTACGTATCTAAGTGTCAAGCATCCGTGAAAACACTTACCTCCTTCTTTTGTTGTTATTAGACGGCGATCGGAAGCGAGTCGATTTCAGAGTTGTTCTCTTCGGGCGACGGGTCTCCGGCAAATGGATCCAGTTGAGCGTGTTCGTCTCCAAACTGGAGTGGAAATTCGTTAGCCAGCACTGCTCGCCTTTTTACCTGGCCCAACAAGGTTTCGAGATAACACCGAAACTGGTGCAGGATTGGCTCCAGCTCCGACCAGGCGCTGCCGGCAAGTCCAATTCTTTCGCCGAAACTCTCAAACTGCGGCCAGTCTGAGTACATCAGCAGTTCCAGGCTATCACTGCGAAACAGGTCGATGGCGGCGATGAGTCGGACGAGAGACTCTCCATCTTTGTTTACTTCTGCCAGCTCAACCTGTCGCAGTAGTGCCGCAATGTCGTCGCAAAGCTGCAGCGACTGACGCTGGCGAATGTCGCAGTTGTTGAACAACTTGGCGCCGACAAGTTCAGGATCAAAAACCATAGCCAGAGTTATGGTCGATTGTTGCAGGCAATTCGTGAAGATATCGTGCGCCCGGAAGAGTTTCCCAACGACGACGTGAGCGTTTTTAGCTGAAGGCTGCAGATTCGGCTCACTCTCAAACACCCTCTGCAAGTCGTGTCGGACAGCGAAAGCAATGCCGTCAAGAATGTCAAACAACTCATCATTCATGATCTGGCGATTAAGACCATGGGTTTGTATGAAGTCAACCAGTTCGGCTGCTTCATCGTGAATGAGTTGGAACAGTTCAAAGGTATCTTCTGCAGCTTCGACCTTTCGCAGGTGACTCTCAATCAGGCTAAGACATTCCAGCAGGCGAAGTAGATCGTCGAAAACGGAGTTGAGGATCTCACGAACCTCACAGGATGCAATTTCACGAGTTAGCACCTCGATCTGTGAACGGCAGGCGCTCGCGCGGGAGGACTGTCCGGCCAGGGCAGCCGGTCTGAGCGAGTCTGGAATTTGTTTATTCAGGATCATTTCCGTCACTGCGACCTTGTAGCAAGGCCCTTACTTCAGGAAGATCGCGTCATAGATTGAGCGAAGGTGGTAACCCGACTGTCTGTAAAAGCGACGGGCTTCCTCATTTTCGTCGTTGACGAAAAGACATATCGATTTCGTCTTCCAGAGAAGCATCCTTGCGAGTTGGGACATGCAGCTCTTGCCAATGCCCTGGCCCCGCGCGTCGGGGTTGACCCAAACGCCCTCGATGTAGGCGGTCTCGGGAGTCTCGGATACGACATCGGCTTTGAAGATCAGCTTCTGGTTTTCGGTCAAGACCCACGTCCTGCCCCTGGCAATACGCTGGGCGTAACGATGGGCAAAGCCCTCGGCATCTTGATCCCGCGGATCGATACCGCTCTCCTCCAGGGCCATCTCGGCGTGGACGGGAACGAGAAGATCCAAGTCATCGATTGTCGCTAATCGCAACTTCGCAACTCCTTTTGAAACCTCGATGGGCCATCGGAGCTCGAACAGGAGCTCCCGGCAGGCGTGGCGCATGTCCTGGCCCACTCCGGCGTAGTGGCCCCAAAACTTGTCGATGGAATCCTCCTTGCACATGATCAGGTGAGCTGACGAACAGCTCTGGGCGGTTTCGGCAAAGGCTTTTATGGCCCGGTCGCTCGACGTTTCCATCAACGTTGCGTGACCAATAAGAGCCACGCCTTCCAATTGCCCCAGGTTATTGCGGCAGCCATAAAACGCCCCGCGATTGAGCGGGTGTTGAAGTCCATTGTCGAGAATCAGACCTACCATGCCGGCCGTTTGGATTGGGTTTCTGCCCAGAAACGACAGGACCTCGTCCAGGTTTTCGTCGCTCAAGAGTTCCACTCCGACCGGTGCATTAGCGGAAGGAAGGAATTTGGCTTTGGACGGAGTTGGGTGAATCGATAACGAAACAGACATGCGAGTTCTTCACCTTGTTGCGGGGATTGAGGAATACCTTGTTTGGGCTCGAAGCGCCTTGAGCACAACGAACCAAAGGAAGAAAGTTAATGTAGCTAACTGCAACTTGATCATGGGGTTTGCTTCAACCTCATTCGTACTGGTTTAGAGGGTGCGGAACATTGCACCCGGCCAACTCTATTGCAGAGCGTGTGCCAACAGGTGAACTCTAAAACCAGCGGTTTTATTGGCTGAAATGTACATTGGAGCTCTATCTCGGACTGATAAGGTGACTGCCTCGGTCAAATTGAATAGTTTGACCGTTCAGAAAGGCCCAATCGCCTTGCGGTGTGAGTTATTCCCAGGGAGGTTGGCTTGGCCGGTCAGAGCCGGTGGCAGGGCAAAACTAGTGGATAGACCTTACGACCCAGATTCGTGGAATTCCTTAGGGATTTGTTGAGGTCGGCTGCAGAATTCCAGCCTTTTGGTGGTCCTAATTGTTGCGTTCGCCGGAGCCGGGGCTGGCGGCTCAACAGTGAGTTTAGAACAATGGGTCATAGGCTGTCGAGATATTTCGAGATGTGACTCATTTGCCGACAGGGCTAGGCAAGGAAGATCGTGTCATAGACGCTTCGGAGTTTGTAGCCGGCTTTCTTGTAGAGAAGCTGTGCGGCCATGTTTGTGTCATTCACGAGAAGGCATAGGGACTTCGTGTGCGACAGAAGATTCTGAGCCAGCTGGGACATGCAGCGCAGACCCAGGTGTTGCCCGCGGACGCTGGGATTGACCCAGATTCCTTCGAGGTAAGTGACTTCGGCATTCTCAGAAACGACTTCAGCCTTGAATATCAGTTCGCCTTCTTCAATCCACACCCGGGTGCGGCCTTGCTCGATCCGTCGAGCACAGCGCTCCCGGAAGCCCTGGGCGTCTTTCTCTAATGGATTCAACCCACTCTCGGCCATGGCCAGCTGAGCATGTATTGGGATGACCAACTCCAGGTCTTCAAGCGTAGCCGGACGCAGGCCGGAGACTTCTTCATGCACCTCAATGGGCCAGCAAAGTTCAAACAGTAGTTCGCGGCAAACGAGACGAATATCCTGCCCGCCTTCAGAATAATGACTCCAGAAATCGTCGATTCTTTGCTTCTCGCCCATGATCAAGTGAGCGGTGGTGCATTCACGTGCGAGGTCTGCGAAGGCTTCCAGAGCGCGGTCAGTCGTCGTTTCCATCAGGGTTGCATGACCGATAAGCGCGATGCCCTCGAGTTGACCTTTGAGATTGCGACAGCCATAAAAGGTCCCACGATTCAACGGGCTAACGAGACCGTTGTCCACAATGAAGCCAACCAGGGCCACTGTGTGCAGTGGACGCTGCGCCAGGAACGTGAGCGCCTCTGCCTTGTCCTCGTTCGTCAGCTGAACCGTATTCACTTCAACTGCACTAAGCAGTGGAGCGGTTCGCACCGGCGCGGTCTTAAGATTTGAACTCAAGTTATACATGCGTGGCTTCTCTTCGGTGTCAGAAGTTGGGTGCCGGGAGGCATGTCTGCTAAGTCCAGGCATGCTCCTTGGGGTCAAGCGCTCATTGACTCCGCGGTTACGGAGCAGCTTGCATGGCCGCGGTATTGTCGCCAAGGGCCGCGTCGTCTCCACGCGAGTAGTCGCTCAGGAGTACGCCGTCGGCGATCAAAACGCCGTCGGCAATAAGCACTCCATCGGCAATCAGTACTCCGTCAGCAAGGAGCACTCCGTCGGCGATAAGGACACCGTCACTAAGCAGGACCCCATTAGTTAATAGGGCTCCACTAGTATTACTAACACCAGTTGAAACCAGACTTACATTCTTGACGATCACACCGGCGCTGATGTAGGTAGCGTCAGATAGTAGTTTGCCTTGCGCATACATCCCTTGCCATTTCGTCATCAGCGCGCTGCCGAAGAGTATGCAATAGTCGGTAATCACACCCCGGCCCCAGTTTACCTGGTCATTACCAATGTAATTATCCTGATCGCTCTCATTCCAGCTTGTGAGCATTGAAGCGCCGTTTGCAAGGGATGAAGCGTCGGATCTAACCAAACCGGCAATGTGTACTGCGCCTTCAACGTTGAGCCGGCCCGCACCCTGCTCCAGCGTGTTGACATCCTGAAGGGGCTGAGCGCTATACATCAGAATCGCCTTGACTAGACTTGGCGTCAGATTGGGATTCGCTTCCAACATCATGGCGGCCGCGCCCGCAACTAACGGCGAGGACATGGAGGTGCCGCTCAGATACATGACCTGGTCGGACGTGGCCGATGAGCTTCCAGTTTTTAGGGAAGGATTCTGTGTGATCAAGCTGTTTGACTTGCCCACGCTACTCGGAGAGATCGCGCCGATCAGCTTGTTACCCGGGGCCACAAGGTCAGGCTTGATGAGATTGTCGTAATGCTTGATGCCGGCCAAATCTTGCGTGTAGCCACGCGTGGGACCACGCGAACTGTAGGTAGCAATTGAGTCGTCGCTTCGGCCATCGGTACCAAGACTGTTCGTGGCGCCGACCGTAATAACGGAGGGTTCAATACCAGGCGAATCGATTCCACCGTAGAGTTTCTGTCCGTTGGAGTCTTTTCCACTGTTGCCGGCGGCGGCCACTACAACGATTCCTGCGTTGTGCGCGCGGCGAGCTGCCAGGCAAAGGGGGTCGGTTTTGTAGCTATCGCTGGCCGGCGCGCCCAGGCTCATATTGATAACGCGAATGTTGTAAGAGCCTTTGTTGGCTATACACCAATCAATAGCTGCGATCACGCTACTTGAAAGGCCAATACCCTGGCCATCAAGAACAGCCAGGCTAATGACTTTCGCTTCGTATGCAACGCCGCCGTAATAGTCTGACTTGAAGGCAGTGCTGCCCGACAAAAGCGAAGCAACGTGGGTGCCGTGTCCAAAGTAATCTTTGTTACCGGCTATGCCAGTGTAAGTCTTTGAATAAACCACACCGGGACGTCCGGATGACGCTTTGATCAAGTTGTGACTGTTATCAATTCCGCTATCAAGAACGGCAATGCCTACACCCGTACCATTCAGAGACGAGAAACCGGAGACTTCGGAGCGACCGTCGTTCACACCCGCACCAACCGTATTCTCAACGTGTCCGTGCGACGCGATCGGGCGATCAGGACTGATGTAGGCGATGTCGTTATCAAACTCAAGATCACGAATGCGCGACAGCGGCATCTCGGCAGTGACCAGACCAAGGTTGCTAAAAGCATCCTTAAGGCGACCATTGTGGCGGGCCAACTTCGCCTCCAACTCAGCACGGCCTGCGGCGTCGGCGATCATAATGCCTGTGGCTCTCACGCCGTTCTTAACTGTTTGACCGTTGGAGTCTCGATCCTTGAGTTGGATAATGACCCGACTCACCTTGTCGCGCTGATGCCCGGACGTCACCGCATCCACACTATCGGCGAGGTCGCTGGCGATCTTTGAGTGCCAGGCACCATTGCCTTGCGACTCATTCTGGTCAGCGACCCGTTGAAGCGTTTCAATTGCGTTCTGCTCATCGGTGGCCTTTTGGCGCAGGCCAAGCTTTTGGCCGGCTACGCTCATCGGCAGAATCTGAAGCAGCAGCAGAGCCACCATGGCGAATGCGGAACGCTTCTTAACTTTTTCGGTGAACCTCATGTGAACTTATCTCCTCAAAATGATCCGGGCTTTGCGACCAGCCTGCACTGCTGAAGGCAATGGTCGGCCAGTGCCCTCTTGGCATCACCCGTGCCAGACCGGTTTGGGGGACGTAACATGCGTTTTTATTGGGATTTTTAAGGGTCGTGGATATCCCGACGACGGTCAGGCTTGACCGGTTTCGGTCAAATTGGTGTGGCTGATTGTCAATCTGATAGCATCCTTCGGTGATCCTTCCTCAGTCACAGCTTCCTGAAGAGATCGAGGTTCATCGAGATACGACGTGGTGTCGGGAACCCGAACTGCGCATCGATGAACCGTTGGCCGCAGAGCGATTTGTTGATCGTCTGGGCTTCTGTTTCGCTCTAACGGACGCGCGCCGGCCGGGTCCGTCCTTATACATAGCTGTGTGCGGAAGGCGCGACGCCCACACGCCGCGCAATGTTCAGAAGGATCCTGAAACGAATTTGACCTGGACTCTTAAAGACGAGTTGGCCCGGCGAGGTCGGGTCTATTACGGCAAGCAGCGAGGAAACCGTTCGGTGTTCATTTCTAGACGAATGATTCCCAGTTTCAATGCGCTGTTTGGTGTTGAACGGCGGCGGGAAGTCCAAGTGCTATCTGGCCCGGCCAGAAGTATTCTCAAGGTCTTGCGCAAAGAATGGGAAATGTCGACGGGCGACCTGCGCCTGGCAAGCGGAGTCAAAGACAGAAGCAGTTTCACCCGCGCGATCGATGAACTTCAGCGAACATTTAAGGTGATTCCGAGTGAAATCGTTTATGTACCAAAGTTTACATACATCTGGTCGTTAGCGGAGGCCAGATTTCAGGACGAATTAGGAGTGGTTATTGGCAGGGAAGAAGCATTGACCGAAATTGCCCGTGCGTACCTGACCACGGCGGGGATGACCAGGAGAGGTGAATTGGCGCGCGTTACCGGGTTATCAAATCCGGATGCGGGACTCGGTAACTGGGCCCTGGTTGATGAAGGTTTCGCGACTCGACTGGCGCCCGGAGTGTACCGGCTGAAAACGCTGGGCGGAGACTGAGTAGATTCGGAACTCAAGTTGAGGGTTAGGGGGTCAGGGCAGCTCTTTTTGAGTTGATTCACTTTCGCGTAACGCTTGCTGTTCAAGACTGAGCACTTCAAGCGCCAGGGGCGAGTGTTGTTGGGCAGACGCCAGCCGCCGCAGCATGCCTTCGGTTTCGCTTTGACTCAGCGATCGGTTCGCTGCCGCTTCGATGGTCTGCAATTGGGCCTTGGCTTCAGCGAGGCGGACGCCGGCTTCCTGGCGCAGACCTGCAAATCGCTGACGGTCAGCGAGCAGATCGTTCATGAGAGGGCTCGTATCAACACCGTGTATATTGCGGGTTCGATTGATCTGACGCTCAACCTTCAACATCTCCCCGCGAGCTCTCGAAACTATCCTGCTCGCGGTCAAACGCGCTGCCAGTGTTTCGCAATAGGCGTCTGCCAGCAAAGGGTTTTGCTGCTTGAGCTGTTTCCAGGTTTTCCGCTCCTCCGAAGTAAGTTCTGAAGTAAACCAGTCGACCTCGGCGGCGGTGATCCCATCGGAGGCCAAACGGTCGCGCAACCGGCCATACCAGCGTCTCCGATAGAGCAAAAAAATAATTAAGGCAACCAGGCCGACAACTAATCCGAGCCCCATTGAAACAAAGGTAAGCAGTAAATATATGGCGGCGGATTCAGTGGTCGCCGCAGCCATAAACATGATCAGGAAAACGATCGGAATTGGAACCGCAGCCACCAAGAAGCTTAGCCAGGGCGCCAGGGTTAGGAGCCGCGCGATTCGCTCATCGCTGGGCTTTAGCTTTCCGGCAGTTGTTTGAAGCATCTTATAAATCACCAACCCAGTGTCGATGTTGCGGGTGATCTTAGCTGGTAAGCTGCTGCTTCGCCAGTTTGGTCCGAAGCGATGGGCTCTCCGAAGGGGATGCTATAATGCATTGATTAGTTAAGGCTAAGCAGGAGCAAATATGAGGTCAGTTCAAACACGAAGAGCGTTGGCCAGTGTTTTTGCGATTTTCCTTTCCAGTGTTTTGCTTGGTAACGACTTTTCCGGATTGGCCCAGTCGCCGGAGGGAGAGCCGACTGGTGCCTCCCCTAGCCCAGCCAGGCCGGTGACCATCCCGCTGACAATTCGAGTCAAGGGAAGTCCGCCACCAAGTGAGATGGAGTTTCAAACTGTAGACTTCACTGTCAATGAGGACGGTGAACCCCAAACCATCCTGTCAATCCGCGCAATGGGAACAAGTTCGCCGCTTAACCTCTTCTTGCTGATCCAGGACGACGTGGTTTCATCAATTGCGCTGGAAATCCGATCCTTGGCAGCTTTCATCCGCCAGCTGCCTCGTGGTTCTCGCGTCTCCGTCGGTTACCTGCGGACGGGCAGCCTGCAGGTGAGACAGCGATTTACCTCTGATTTGGAAAAGGCGGCAAAATCGCTGCGATCCCCATTTGGACTGGCAAGTGCGGCTCCCTTCAATCCTTACGTTGAAGTAATCGAGGCGCTTAGACGGTTTGATGCCCAACCGGCGGGTCGGCGCGCCATCCTGCTGGTGTCTGATGGCCTGGATATTTCGCGAGGGGTGGATTCAAGTTCGGCCAGTCTCAGTCTCGATCTGCAGCGCGCCATTAATGAAGCCCAGCGCCGAAGCGTTGCCGTCTACGCCTTCTTCGCTCCGACCGCTGCTTCGTCGTCAAGTGGAAGCCTGATTGCTAATGCCCAGAGTTCACTGGTGAGGTTAACGAACGAAACCGGAGGGCGAGCTTTCTTTCAAGGTTTCAGCGCCCCCACAAGCTTTGACCCTTTCATCCGCGAATTGAGCTCGACGCTGGATCGACAGATCGCGCTCACTTATCTTTCGACGCACCCTAAGAAGGGCTTTCATCGCGTGAAAATCGTCTCATCCACGCAGGGTGTCGATATTACTTATCCGACAGGTTACAAACGATAGCGGGTTTGGCAGGAAGAGCAATTGAGTTCATTGCACGGTCGCCGGTAGCAATGAGCCTCGGCGGTCTGTGGCGGTGGCCCACCCATCGGCAAGCCTGCCAATCATGCCGTGAAAGTGTATTTCGGCGCCAGAGAGGACCACCACGACGTCACCCGCGTGAAATCGTGGGTCATCGAGGGCGAATCGAACCACTGTGGCCTGGCCGTTTTCCTGTTCCACTGTTTCATATGCAAACGCGTCGGCTTCAACCACGTAGGTCTGGGAATTGTTAGCTACTCTTTGCTCGTCTGGCACTTGGATCTCCTTGAACTGTATGCGCTTCTTTTGTTGCGGCTGATGTGTAACGTCATTATTCCTTGAATCAACCAGGTCGGCAAGCACGTGCGAGGCCGACGATAGTGGAATCCCTTTCCAAAGTCGTAAGTTAACCATCGAAACAGGCGACTGGCGCATCTGACGTTCTGTTACGCATGTTTCCCTGGAGCGAGATTCAGAGGCGGAAGGGAGAGTCAGCAGATGCCCTCAGCCACAGGCTTCACAGCGCAGCGCCTGTTTGTCACGATGGCGATCAGTCTGTTTGCAATCCAGTGCGTCGCACAGAGCTTACCTGCGGCGCCGCTCCCTACCCCGCCCGGTGAAGGCCAGGAGCCGGTCCGCGTATTCACTGAAGAGGTCATCGTCCCGATTTTTGTTCGTGATAGCAAAGGACGATTTGACCCGACTATTCAAGCAAACGATCTCCTCATGTTTGAAGATGACGTGCTGCAGCAAATTACAAGTCTGCGCCGCGTTTCCTCGAGCGTGTTGCTCTTAATGGACACCTCCGGTGAACTTAACCCGGCGATGAATACCAACACGACGCGAGATATTGCCATTAAACTCATCAGCAATCTCGAAGCAGGCGATACCGTGGCAGCAATTCAATTTGGAACTCACCCTGAACTAATTCAAGACTGGACAATCGAAAAGGAACAGATAACGCGCGTCCTGAAGACGAAACTCTCCTCGAGTAAACGGTCCCACCTGGCTGGCGCTTTCAGTGCGGCAACAAAGCAGCTCCAAAAAGTCAGCGCAGGTACTCGCCACGTGGTTCTAATCACAGACGGGGTGGGATCCGAAGAGGACGAGGAAAAGATCACCAGGGCGATTGAAGAACTGCTGAGCGTTCATGCGACTGTGCACGTGATCAGCTACACCAGCATCGGACGCAAAACGATCACGCGGCGCACGCCGCTGGTGAAGGTGACAAATGAAAAACGGAAGAGCGCATCAGACATTGCCGCTGAGATCATGTACCCAACGGTGAATTGGGAAGAGATTCGAAGACGAAGGATTTACGTGATAGTCGACACAGATCTCAGCATGCGCAACCGTCGGAAAGACTACCAGGCGGCAACCCGAGAGAGTGAACGATGGATGGGCCAGCTGGCCGGTGAAACCGGTGGCATGATGTTCTTGCCTGTCTCGACGGCCGAGATGTTGCGCCAGGGTGAAGAGATTGCTCGTGAAATTGATACTCAGTACGTCGTGGCTTACAGACCAACTCACCCTCTTGCCACTGCAGCGCCGGGAGAATACCGGCGGATCAAGGTTGCAGCCCGGCGCGGAGGCTTGGAAATTCGAACACGTCGCGGGTATGTGGCAGCTTCACGCTAAACTCCGCTCGTTTGCTCAATCTCTGCTAATCTGCTAACAGAAAACATGAAATCGCGGATCTCTTGATGAGGACGTCCAATGGACATCGACTATTTTGTCGCGAGAATGTCTGCCAATCGCCTGGCATTTGAGGGTCTCCTCCGGGATGTGGGAAATGATCAGGCTCGGTGGAAACCGTCACCCGAAAAGTGGTCGGTTCTTGAAGTGATAAACCACCTCTATGATGAGGAAAGGGAAGACTTCAGACAAAGACTCGAGAGCGTGCTGGCTGACCCAACCAGGGCTTTGCCTCCGATCAGGCCGCAGGAATGGGTTGTTGAGCGCGCGTATAACGAGAGAGACATGCGGGAGTCAATCAATAACTTCTTAAGCGAGCGCGTGCAATCGTTGTTGTGGCTGCGAACCCTGTCATCGCCAAACTGGGAAAACCGGCATGACCGGCCGACCGGTTCACTCTCCGCAGGAGATTTGCTTGCGTCATGGTTGGCCCATGACTTTCTGCACCTTCGACAACTGGCCCGGCTCCACTGGCAATATGCAGGCGCGATCTCCGCGCCCTACGACACGACTTACGCCGGCCCCTGGAAAGAATCGTGAGTTGCCGATCACATGAGGTAGTGCTGCGAGAGATTGTGAAGGTGGCACCCCGTGGCCAGCACCATCATTCACGCTGGCCTGATCAAAGGGAAGGACTGGGGCGGCCACGGAGTGCCGCCCCTACAATTGGGAAACTGAATCGTAAATTATATGAGACTGACTAACCTCCTTCTTCTTGTCCTGGTCTGTGCGGCTACTCTGGTGGCCCAAACCAATGCTCAACAGAAAACGCGCGAATATCGCCAGAAGCATGAACAACAAATTCTGAATGAGTTTGTTGACCTTCTCTCAATTCCAAACGTCGCAGCGGATCAACCCAACATACGCAAGAACGCGGCGCTCATTCTTCAAATGATGAAGCGACGCGGACTCAACCCCCGGCTGCTGGAAGCAGATAGCCCGGACGCTCCTCCCGTGGTCTACGGCGAGTTCACTACTCCAGGTGTCAAACGTACGCTGATCCTGTATGCGCACTATGACGGCCAGCCTACCGATCCGAACCAGTGGACCGGAAGCGAGCCGTGGCGACCAGTATTCCGGTCGGCTTCGCTCGAAGCCGGCGGTAGGATTCTGCCAAAATCAACGACGGCTGGAACGATTGATCCTGAGTGGCGTATCTATGGACGCTCAGCCTCGGATGATAAGGCGGGAGTGATGGCGATCCTGACGGCGTTTGATGCGGTCAGGGCCCAGGGAACGAGCTTGACCTCGAATCTCAAGTTCCTGTTTGAAGGGGAAGAGGAGGCTGGCTCACCACATCTCGCGGAAATCCTGCGACGGCATCAACAGTTGCTGCAATCGGACGCCTGGATAATTTGCGACGGCCCGGTTCATCAATCCGGTCGAAAGCAAGTGGTCTTTGGGGTACGCGGTGATACAAACGTCGACTTGACGGTTTATGGAGCGAAGCGGCCGCTGCATAGCGGTCACTACGGAAACTGGGCGCCAAATCCGGCTTTGACGCTGGCTCGCTTGTTGTCTTCAATGAAAGATGAGGCCGGTCGGGTAACGATTGCAGGATGGTACGACGATGTGGAGCCTCTCGGAGAAGCAGAGCGTCGCGCTATTGCCGAGGCGCCTGAGTTTGATGACGAACTGAAATCACAACTGAAATTGGCGACGACGGACGGTGCCGGCAAAAGTCTGTTGGAACAGATCAATCTTCCCTCACTCAACATAAATGGAATGAGTAGCGGAGACGTGGGAACGCTGGCGCGTAACATTATTCCGACCAGTGCCACCGCAGTTCTGGATCTCCGTCTGGTGAAGGGGACTGACTACCGTCGCCAGTTTGAACGACTGCTTGCGCATATTCGCAAGCAGGGATTCCATGTTTTTGACCGCGATCCGACCGACGATGAGCGGCGACAGCATCCGCTGATTGCGAAAGTGGTCCATCGCAACGGTGGATATAACGCGGAACGGACGCGAATGGATTTGCCTGTGTCCCTGGCCGTAATCGAAGCGGTGCAATCTGCTTCGTCTGAGCGCATCGTTAAGCTGCCGACGGCCGGCGGCAGTCTGCCGCTTTCAATCATTACTGAGAACCTGAAAACGGTTACTATCACAGTGCCGATCGTAAATTACGACAACAATCAGCATGCAGAAAACGAAAACCTCAGGCTGCAAAATCTCTGGGACGGCATTGAAACCTACGCGGCCATCTTGACGATGAAGTGATCGGAATGGTCGTTCAGGGAGGACTTGTGGACAAATTACGGATACCGGTTCTATTAGGGACAAACCGCAAAGAGCGCAAGAGTGCTTTTGTGGCGAAATGGCTGCTGGGCGAGATGGAAAAGAGGACTGACATCGAGACAAGGTTATTCGATGTCGCAGATTTCGCGTTCCCGGACGATGACTACGGCCAGGCGCTCAAAGACCTTTTCCCTGAATGGCGAGACGGGATTGTCGCAGCCGATGGTCTCGTGATCGTTTCACCGGAATACAATCACGGTTACTCGGGCCGGCTGAAAGCAGTTCTGGATTTGTTGCTCAGGGAATATATCCACAAGGCGGTGGCGTTCGTGGGAGTTTCAGCCGGACCCTGGGGAGGCACGAGAGTCATCGAGGCAATGGTACCGATGGTCCGCGAATTGGGTTTGGCAGTCACTTTTAGCGATCTGAACTTTCCGCATGTCCAAAGGATCTTCGACGAGACCGGTCACCTTCTTGATCCGGCGTTTGAAAAGCGAGCGAAGGACTTTCTGGATGAACTCGTTTGGATGGCAAGCGTGCTGAAGTGGGGACGGCAAAACGTGCCGTCGAAATTCCACACCGGTAAATAACCCGAGCAAGCTAGCTGGCCCGTGAAGCGCAGAGCAAATTCCCAACTGCGAATGGTCAAGCTGAGTGGCAAGGCTTGAGCTGCCCTCGGGATCCCCGCGTTTTTCACAGAATCTCCACCAGCGACGCACGAAACTGTTTCAATCGTCGCTTCCGCTTCGAGTATGCAATCCGCGTTTGCTAGAATCCGGTAACCAATTCGTCAACAAAACCAAATCTGGGAGGCAAGGCAATGCGGATCATCGCTACCGGCAGCTCGCGCTCTATCTTCGGACGCTTAACAATTGCGACTCTTTGTCTGTTTGTGATTTCGGGCTGCGCCAACGCCCAGGACAACTTAAACCATCACGGTGACCACTCGAATGCCTCATCCACCAATTCAAACTCCGAGATGTCGCTGGAGGTACAAGATTGGGCCAAACAAAGACTCGCAAAATCACCACGACATCAGGAGTGGGTGAAGATCAAATACAAGCCAAAGGGCAGCGAGGTTGAACGTGAAGTTACCGCGTTTGTCGTCTACCCGGAGGTCAAGAAAAAAGCTGCGGCAGTAGTGGTTATTCATGAGATTTTCGGATTATCAGATTGGGTCCAGAGTTTGACTGATCAAGTTGCGGAAGCAGGCTACGTGGCAATCGCCCCCGACCTGCTTTCGGGCATGGGACCGAACGGTGGCGGCACAAATGAGATTCGCGCCACGGCGAGCGATGCTGTCGGCAAAGCAATCCGTGACTTGCCACCGGATCAGGTCACTGCTGATCTCAATGCCGTCGGTGACTACGTATCAAAGTTACCCGCCTCAAATGGGACCATTGCGGTTGGCGGATTCTGTTGGGGAGGCGCCCAGACCTTTCGTTATGCCACAAATAATCCCTCGATAAAGGCCGGCTTCGTCTTCTACGGTAATCCTCCGCTCAAGCAAGATCAGACAATCGATAAAGACGCTCTGGGCCGTATCAGAGCTCCGGTGTATGGCTTCTACGCCGGTAACGATGCCCGCATCAACGCGACCTTGCCGGCAACGACTCAAGCGATGACTGAGTTGAAGAAAACGTTTGATCCCGTGACCTACGAAGGCGCCGGTCACGGTTTCATGCGGGCCGGCGAAGCTCCCGAACCAAAGGCCCCGGAAGTGAAAGGCGATAAGGAGGCCGATGATAAGGCGCAAGCCGAGTATCAGAAGGCGTTAAGCGCGTATAAGGCAAATGTGAAGGCGCGCGACGACGCCTGGAAACGCTGGAAGGAACTTCTCGGTAAGCTTTAGAGCGCGAAAACTAATTGCCGGTGGCAAGGAATCTGGAAATCCGGGCGATGGTTTCCTCAGGTTTTTCTTCCTGCGGGATGTGTCCGCACTGTTCCAGCACCTCCAGCGTTGAATTTGGAATCGCACGATGCAGCAACTCAGCGGCCGCCAGCGGCACTACACGGTCTTGACGACCGCTCAAGACCAATGTCGGAACGGTGATTTCCCCGAGCTTGCCGATAGTCTCGTCAATGTCTGAAGGCACCATTTGCCTGGTCGTCTCGAGTAGCGCATGGCGTGCTTCACGGCTGGAAAACGGGCGCGCATAGGCGACTACTTGTTC
Organism: Pyrinomonadaceae bacterium; assembly: GCA_045403245.1. Taxonomy (GTDB): domain Bacteria; phylum Acidobacteriota; class Blastocatellia; order Pyrinomonadales; family Pyrinomonadaceae; genus PSRF01. Next base: position 35,757 of record JAXIOV010000060.1, read on the forward strand.
GTTGGAGATTTTCTTCCGATCATAGTAGGAGGCAGTCAGCACGAATCTGGCGGCTGCCTTCGCCGGCAACGCCCGAGTCATCGCAGGACCCACGAAGGTCCGTAAAAGTTTCAGATAGCGAGGCATGAATTGTTTGTAAGCGCCGGCGTCAATCAAAATCAGCTTCGCCAGCCGTTCGGGCGCCTCTTTTGAAAGCCTAATTGCCAGCATCAAACCAATTCCACCCCCGAAAGAGTTTCCGACTATCGTGAGATTTTTCAGATCCTCTTCGATGATTAGATTGTAGATGTCCTCCGCATGTGTTTTGGCTGAGTAGTTTTTGTCAGTCGGCTTCGGAGACTCACCACATCCTCTAAAGTCGACGAGGATCAACTTGTTATTTTTCGAGAATGGTTCGATGAAGTGTCGCCAGGAGTAGCTGTTTGCGCCCAGGCCGTGTAGGCAAAGAATTGGATCGCCGCTACCGTAGACCATCTTATGGAGTGCGATAGTGTTTGGATTCATTTCCGGACCTTCGCCACGAGCTTCGGCAATTGCAGTTCAATTTTGAAATCGAGAACTACTACCTTGATACGAAAACTGAAGAGCAATGTCCACCCGGGCGAGGCTCAACTCCCGGGAGCGCACCGACCTGGCGGCGCTTTGTCTTGGCTTGAGCGCCCGGACTTTGTCGGCGAAATGAACGTCGGGCGTCGCTCTCGTATGATTCATAACCCAATCCAGTTGCGCAAGTGGTGCGTGAATGTCTTCCGATAGTCCTTCCAACGTTGAAGAAATGCAGGTTTCCTGTTGTATTGCAGGCGGAGGCCCGGCTGGACTGATGCTTGGACTCTTGCTGGCCAGGGCTGGAGTTGAAGTCATAGTTCTGGAAAAACACGTCGATTTCCTCAGAGACTTCCGAGGCGACACGATTCACCCTTCAACTCTGGAAATTATGTATGAACTGGGAATGCTCGAAGAATTTCTCAAGCGTCCGCACCAGGAGGTCAGGCAACTGAGTGGGCAAGTGGGCGATGAGACCGTCATCCTGGCAGACTTCTCGCACATGCCGACACACTGCAAGTTCATTGCCTTGATGCCGCAGTGGGATTTTTTGAATTTTGTTACAGAAGAGGCGTCTCGTTATCCGACCTTCAAACTGAGAATGGAGGCGGAAGTAACCGGGCTTCAGGAGAGTGACGGCCGAATTATTGGTGTGGTGGCAGAGACGCCAACCGGCTCACTTCAGATAAAAGCGGATCTCATTGTTGGGGCTGATGGCCGGCAGTCAGTTGTTCGCTCCCAGGCGGGATTGCCAAGTGAAAGTTTTGGGTCACCGATCGACGTTCTCTGGTTTCGCCTCTCCCGGCAGTCGCAGGATCAGAACCAGCCTCTTGGTCGAATAGTGGACGGCAAAGTCATGGTGATGCTCAACCGGGACGAGTATTGGCAGTGTGCTTTCGTTATCCCAAAAGGGGAGTTTGAAAAGGTTCGGGGAAGAGGATTGGCGTCGTTTCGCGAAGACCTCGTCCGCATCGCACCGTTTACTAATGACAGAGTTCAGGAGCTGAGTGATTGGAATGACATAAAGCTGTTGACGGTCTTAATCGATCGCCTGCGCGAGTGGTCCCGGCCCGGCGTGCTCTGCATCGGCGATGCTGCTCACGCCATGTCGCCCATCGGTGGAGTCGGGATCAACCTGGCGATCCAGGACGCAGTTGCGGCGGCCAATAATCTTTATGAACCCTTGAGACAGGGAACACTTTCAGACAACGACTTGAAGAAGGTACAGAGCCGGCGTGAGCTTCCAACACGCGCCACGCAAAGAATGCAGCTAATTATCCAGAGTCAGGTCTTCGGTAGAGTTCTGGGCCAGCGGGACATTAGGCTGCCCTGGGGCCTGCGTTTATTTGAGAAGTTTCCTTCGTTGCGCCGAATTCCCGCGCGATTGGTAGGAATAGGGTTTCGTCCGGAACACGTGAAGACACCGGATGCATTTCTGAGTGTGCGCTGACGCAAGAATGGCAACGTCAGAGAGCACCCTCTCTTTGGCTGCTACCACCAGGAGTCACACAAACTAAAAGGCAGCCGCTGAGCGGCTACCTTCGATGATGTTGATTTTGATGGGGCGGCTAGTGGGGCTCGAACCCACGACCTCTTGATCCACAATCAAGCGTTCTAACCAACTGAACTATAGCCGCCATACGGAAATAACCTGCGACGTAAAATGCCCCCGGCAGGACTCGAACCTGCGGCCCTCTGCTTAGCATCCAGCATCAGGCTTTCCCTGACCGCCCGCGTCGTCGCGGGTTTGCTGGCTGGACTATATCTTGGACATCACAGTCCCGGCCCGTATAGTCTCTGAGGAGCCCCTACCCTGTTGCCTCAAAGCTTGGCAAGGTTTCCTGCGGATTACCCAATCCTCCTGGTTTGTTACTCAGGATATCCTGAGTACCGGAGGCTCTAAGGGCGTTCCCGCATATGGGGCCGTCCACTTAATGAGTTCTCAACTACGTCCTTTCCTCATTAAGGCTCCAACAAGGCAGATGCTCTATCCGCTGAGCTACGAGGGCACATGCCTGACGCGGCGATGTTAGCATGTCGACGACCGTGAAGGTCAAACGACGTCAGGTTTTTGGCGGTGCGTCACGTTGAAGCTAAAGGTAGAGAACTGAACATTCAGCCGCGGATTCACGCGGATGAGCGCGAACCTAAAAAAGAGATCAAACCTCAGAACTGAAAGAAGCCTGCCGAGACGATGTTCTCTTCTGGTTCTGCAGATGCGCGTTGATTCGCGTGAATCCGCGGCTGAATTCCAAACTGACTTACTCCTCAGATTCGTAAGCCGTAAAAATTAAAAGAGATCGCCCTGATGGGCGATCTCTTTTAGTCTTGCGTTTGGAAAAAGGGATTAGGCCGCCTGGTGATGCTCCGTCGCCGTCTCAGCAAAAACTCGACGACCGTTAATCGCGTCATCGATAATTTCCCGCACTGCCGACGTGTCGGGGTTAACATCCATTCGGTCACAGGCACTCAAGTGACGGAGAATTCCTTCCCGGGCAATTTCCATAGCCAGCCCAGACAGTTTGGAATAGCGTCTTGCTTGAATGTGGTCAATTCTCATGATCCGCTCATCGAGCGGCAGGTGTCGATCGAAAGTCACGATTAGTCTCTTATCCTCCAGAAAAACCGCAGTTAAACGGCTGTTTTTTGATTGCAAATCTTAGATGCTCGATTTCGTCGCGTGGATGCAGATCCGTTGCATTTTGGAACGATTTTCAGTCCCGAAAAATACACGGTGTCTACAGCCGGAATTCTAGGGGTTCGACGAAACTATGGATTATACCCAAGAAATAGCGGAATTGCCAGAACTTTCTCGGCGCCGCCTTTTCCCTTGAGTTTGGCTGAGTGCGTGTCGCTTCGACACGCTAGGCGGCAGTTGGTCGGACCAGGAGGCTCCGCTGGAAATCAAGGACGAACACAAAAGTAAGCGCCGCCCCGCGTTCACCAAAATGAACCAACGGGCGGCGCCAGACTCTCTTTAGACCCCCCACGAATCGAGGGGCCTCTTAACATTATTTCTTAGGTAAAACTGTATCTTTCATGCCCTTGCCGACACGAAACTTCAGCGTAGTCTTTGCTGGGATCTGGATCGTCTCTCCTGTAGCGGGGTTTCTTCCTTCGCGCGCTTTACGTTCGGACTTGACCAATTTGCCGAACCCCGGGAGGACAAACTCGCCGTTAGACTTCACTTCGCGCGAAGCCAGGTTATAAAGTTCGTCGAAGAATTCCTTCACTTGGGCTCGCTTCATTCCTGTTTTCTCAGCAAAGTGATTGAAAACTTCCGACTGAGTCATGCGCTTTCTGCCTGTTGCGGCTTTAGCCATAGTCTGGTGTAACACCTCCGATGAAACTTTAATTGAAAAAACTGTTCCGCACTGATATATCACACTCAAGCAGCAAAGTCTCGGAAAAATGTGGATTTCAGGCGCTTTTTTCGCAAAAAGATCACCTAGCTGCCATCGGTTGGGTCCTTCTGGGCCTGTGGAAAACTTGAGTGAGCAAATCGCTTGAGGGGTGTATTGAAATGCAACAAAAAGCGCCGCGAAGGCAGTGTTCGGCTTTCAGGTCTTATTTTGCGGCGACCGAGACGAAAGGGGGAAGCCACTTCCGCACGTCAGGTGGCGAACCCGTCATGGTTAGTTGCCCTCAAAGTCTGGAAGTCACGTACAGCCACTTTTTGGACAAGCCACGCAAGCTAACCTAACCTGAGGATGTTTTTCGCCAAAGTTACAAGGATGGTCCGACTAGGTCCGTTCAACGATTCGCAAGGAGGGAGGACTCGCCCGGCAATGCAAATGGCCGACATGAAAAAGGCGAACACAATTCATGAGATCATAGCATCTCTATGCAACCTTCCTGACCGCTGGATCTCTATGATGAATGAACGCCCAACAACCACATAGCACGAAACACAGAGAACGCAGAGGTGGCACGGAGAATCCAATTTCCACACCTTCCAGCGAGGGGTAGTGGTGTAATTGTGTGTTGCGGTCAAACACAGAGTTGTTCGTGAAATTCGAAATGCCTCGTTTACGAGGCTGGCCCAAAGGGCGAATAGGCCAGTCGTTTTACGGCTGGTTAGCTGCCGCCAGGAATGAGTTGGAGGCCGTTTCAACGGCCTTGCTCCGAGCCGCAATCCGAAAAAGGCCGCTGAAGCGGCCTCGACAAAAACTACGCGGCGGTGAA
>JAXIOV010000207.1:0-10923 GCA_045403245.1 Pyrinomonadaceae bacterium
GGCGTAGGCGGCTCTTTGCAAGTCGAGATCAATGCTCGTGTAGATTCGCAAATGTTCGGCGGCGCCCGCCCCGGCAATGATGTCTCCCAACTGGCTTTGAACGTAGTCGGCAAAATACGGGGCGTCTGAAACGTCGACGCGACCCTTCGTGGAGGAAACAACCAACGGAGTTGCTTTTGCCTGAGAGGCTTGCTCGGCGGTGAGCTCGCCAGTTTCCGCCATGTTGTCGATCACCTGATTGCGACGGGCCGTAGCGGTGTTCACATCGTGATATGGATTGTAGCGATTAGGACTACGAATCAAGCCGGCCAGAAACGCGGACTCAGGCAACGTAAGCGTGGTGACGTCCTTGTGGAAGTAGGCATCCGCGGCCTCGCCGAACCCGTTGATCGAGAAACCCGACTGTTGGCCCAGGTAAACTTGATTGGCATACAGCTGAAATATCTCTTCCTTCGACAACCTCGTTTCAAGGATCACCGACATGTAGGCTTCGGCAACCTTGCGCCTTAGCGTCTTCTCCGGCGACAGCAAAAGATTCTTAACGAGTTGTTGGGTGATGCTCGAACCGCCCTGCCGAGCGATAGGCGAAGTTGGGTCACTATCGTACCGTCGCACAAAAGCTCGGATGATGCCGCGAATGTTGATTCCCCAGTGGTCGAAGAACGATCGGTCCTCGGTGACGACGATGGCTTTCACCAGGTGCGGAGGCAGATCGTTGAACCCGATGATCTTGCGCTTTGACCGATCACGTCCGGTAACCGAGCTGATTAGTTCAGGCTCCAGCCAGGCCTTTTCAAGATGGGCGTTACTGTCGAGTTCGGAAAGCGAGTTTATGGCCCTCCCATTTCGAGAGAACTGAATGCGGACTCTTTGAAACTGCCGCTGACCATCAACCACAGTGTTGTCACTAGGCTCGACGTCAACCAGGTTGCCGCTTACGTAATACCGGCCACGCGCTTTGTCGGCTTGTTGACTCTTTTCGACGTAGCCGGCCCGCTTTAGAAACTCGAGCAGCTGTTCCTGACTGATCGCCTGGCCGCTGCGGAGTTGTTTAGGAGCCGCATAGATTCCGGCGGAGCGAGTGAAAACTTCGCCCGCCAGTAGATTGTCGATTCGGCCGGAGAAAACTACCCAGTAGTAAACCAAAAATCCGCCCACCACGACCGTCAGCAACGCAAGTGGAATGAGTATTGGCAGACTCAGCAGCCGTCGAAGGATACGGCGACGCAGGCTTAGCTCCGGCTCGGCATACGAAACGATGCGCCCACGGCGCGTTGGATCTTTCCGCATACGGGCTGGGAGATTGTCGTCAGGTGGGTGTCTTACAGGCATAAAAGACAGGCGATAGACTCAAGGTCTGTCATGGCAGTCTGCGGTCAGTCGTCCATCCTCGCGACTTAGATGCTAACCGCTGGGATTTGCGGTGTCTACCACCAATCCGCCCCTCTCATGCAAGACCTCTTGCGTCTTCTTGGAATCGACGAAAACCAGTGGAGGTTGAAAACGGCTTGACAGGTGGATAGACTCGCCATTCTCAACTCCCCGTTTCCTCGCTGGACTGGCCGCTGGAAACAACTCCGTTGGCCATGCGCCACTGGTGAATCGGCCCGGCATCTGTCACTTGCGCCTCGCCGCGGCCCCCGATTCTCATTAGCGAAGATGAATGTTGGAATCACTGTCGTAGTTCTGACCGTTGAGCGCGGTCACATAAGAGGCAGCAGTGCCGGAGACTACTTTGCTTATGATGTGCTCGGCCGGACGCCGCTGAAGATTCAACAAACCGGAGGAGTCAACTATCATAGAACTCCGAATAAGGTGGGGCACATCGACCTCAAAGGCAAGGGACACTTCGATAAAGCTACAGGAGGAGTGATCGCAACTCCTCACGTCCAAGAGCGCGTTATTCATCAGCAAGCAGGTGGAGGTCGAACCAATGTAGGTCGTCAAACCACGCGGGCCGCAACCAAGCAGGATATTCGCACGGCCCGCAGGATAGTTGAGCGGCGGCGGCGAGAATGATCTTTACCAACTACAACAGGAGGAACCGTGGACGTCATCAAGAGGATACAGGTTTGGTATGCGCACCAATGCGATGGGGAGTGGGAGCATCAGCACGGGATTTCGATCGATACTCTAGATAACCCGGGGTGGACTGTTTCAATTGACTTGCGGGGAACTGATCTGCGGGACGTAATCATGAAAACATATCGGAAGGATACTGGAGAAGCTGACTGGATCTTATGTGAGATCAGAGATGGGAAGTTCGTCGGGAATGGCGATCCTTCCAAGCTCGCTCCTATCCTAGAGAAATTCGTAAGTCTTCTGCCACAGGCTTAGCGCACCGAGCATTTCGTCAACAACTTCTACCTGGGCGCTTACGGCCGCAACGCCACGTCCACCGAACTCCAAACACAACGTGACGCGCTGAACGCTGCCGCCGCGCAGGGTTTAACTCAGGTGAAAGCGTAGGCTGAGAGCTTTCGCCGGTCGTTGTTTGCGGCGCAGGTCAATGATGCGGGCTTGAGCAATACACAATTCGTTACGAATCTCTACGAAGCATTCCTGCAACGCGGACCTGATGCCGGTGGACTGGGTTTCTGGTCTGGGCAGGCGAGCGTGGGGTCGGGCAGACAGAACGTGTTGAATGCGTTTGCGGCATCGAGCGCGTTCAGAGAATTGGCTGGGACTCTGTATCGAGAAGTCTACTGGCTGGTGGCAGATCAATTGGGCACGCCACGCATGGTGGTGAACAAGTCTGGCAGCCTGGCGAGTGTCAAGCGGCACGATTACCTGCCCTTTGGCGAAGAGGTTTTCACCGGCACTGGTGGTCGCACACCAACGCAAGGCTACAGCAGCGACAGCGTCCGGCAAAAGTTCACCTCGAAAGAACGGGATAGTGAGACGGGGTTGGACTACTTCCTGGCGAGGTACTACTCGTCAGTCCAGGGACGGTTCACGAGCCCGGACGAATTCGCGGGCGGACCGGACGAGCTGTTCGACTTCGCCGCAGCTGCCTCGGAGAACCCAACCTTTTATGCCGAGTTGGACAATCCTCAGTCACTGAATAAGTATCAGTACACTTACAACAATCCGGTGAATATGGTAGACGCCGATGGCCATTGCCCTCCCTGTTTTGGCCCTAGTATTTCGGGCATCGGTGAGTCGCTTGAGCTTATCTCAAACCCGGATGCGGCTCTTGATAAGCTCCAGCTGAAAATAAGCGCCGTCGGAATGGCACCCGCTGCGGGTGAAGCTGCGGACTTAGTAAATGCAGGCATATCTGCTGCTCGCGGAAACTTTAGCGAAGCGGCACTCGACCTAACAGGTGCATTAGGCCCAGTGGGTAGCGGAGTTGCCGTTGCAAACCGGTTTCGCAAGTTAGCCAAGGTAGCGAATAAGGTAGATGATGCCGTCGAGGTGGGCGTGGATGTTTCAGTTAAGAGCGGAACAACTGCGAAGAAAGCCGAAAACTTAGCCAACGCGGACGCCAAGGGAATACCAAGGAGTCAGTTAGGTCCAAGTGGCAAACCTAAGGTAATTACTGTGAAGCATGCAACGCAAAAGCGGGCTCAGGATGCCGCCCAAGTAAGGAGTAAGGGGAAACCAGTTAAACATGTAAATCCTGCCAAGCGGCGGAACCACTATCATTCAACCGACAAGAGGGGACGGCCCAGAAAAGCCAAACAGAATATTCATCATGAGTTTCCAAAATGACCTTAAGAACTAAGAAGACCTCATCTTCCAAAGAAGTCTGGATTGGCTTGGCATTAGTCAAGCAACGCGAGCGAGATGGCGCGCTTGGCGACGCCGACCAAGCCTACGTTAACGTCTTGGCGCCCGCTATGGACGGCCTTGATTTTCGCGCTCAGGTTAAGCAAGCCGTAAAAGAGCTGCAGTTAACATTAATCCGGTTAGACGATGCAGAGACAATGAAAGCTCGCCTTTCCAAGCATCATATCCATAAAGATCTGCGGAATCTGGCTAAGGAGGCAGAGCGAACTGGCTTGGCACGCTTCGATATTTTTCAGACGTTTGATCTCAATCAATGACGCAAAGCAATCAACGGGTTTACCGGCCTCTCAATGTTTTTCTAGAATCCCATCGCAACGGTCGGCAGACATTTCTTGCGAAATTCGCGCGAAAAGACGCGGGCGCGTGTGAGTAATGAGAAAAGGTTGGGCGGTTCTTGGGCACACCTATCGCTAAATACATCGATTCCTAGTCTCTCAGCAACATAATTCGATCCGAGCAACCCGCAGTTATTGAATAAATATCAGTACACTTACAATCCGCTCAATGGTGGATCCGGATCGCCATTGCACACCCTGATTTGGCCCTAGTATTCCGAGCTTGTCTGATTCGATTGAGCTTATCTCAAACCCGTCTGCGGCTCTCGATAAGCTACAGCTGAAAATAAGCGTCGTCGGAATGCGCCAGGTGCGGGTGAAGCTGCAGACTTGGTAAATGCAGGCATATCCGCCGCTCGCGAGAACTTCACCGAAGCGGCACTCGACCTAACAGGTGCATTAGGCCCAGTGGGTAGCGGAGTTGCCGTTGCAAACCGGTTTCGCAAGGTAGTCAAGGCGGCGAATAAGGTAGAGGATGTTGTCGACGCTACTGCGGATGTTTCGAGCGCTACTTCTAAGGGGAGAAAACAAGTATTCCTGGATTTTTCCACAAGGAAGAAAGCTGTTGATGCAAGACCAAAACCACTTCCAGCCAAGAAAGGCCTGCCGCGTGTGACCAGGCAAAGCAAAAACAAACCGGGAATGGGGACTAAGAGTGAGAAGCATAAGCGCGGTGGACGACACCTTCATGATGATCGTCACAACAAGAAGAAGAAACCAAACAAACATTACTCGTTCCCAAGCTGCCAAGCTGTGTTAATGACTGCCCTGCGGATTGTCGTCAGGGGACAGGTTTTGTTTTCACCTTCATGGATATAGGCGAATGATCTTCATTGCTAGTGTCGAAGTTGAACCTCTGCCAGGTTCCGAAATGGCAGCCGGCCGTGCCGGCGCTATGGTTTATTGCATGATACCGGCTGAATCTAAGAGCGCAGCGAAGCGGCGACTACGGGCAGCGTTAGCGGAAGATAGATATCGTCTTGTCAGAACGGAGCTACTAGATGATTATGAACACTTTAGGTGGCAAAGCATGGAAGACCAGCTTGAATACGACAAATTGGCAAAAAGGTCAGCGCTGAATGATGATGTCGTCTATGGACCTTTTTACACATGGAAAACACAGTGAATAGAGAGGCGTACCAGCGTGATTCTTGCCATTGAAACTAGGCTGCCTTGTCAAGCTCTTTTGATCGCGGGCATGCAACCGACAAGAGTGGTCGGCCCAGAAAAGGCAAACAGAATATTCATCATGAGTTTCCAAAATGACCGTCAGAACTAAGAAGACCTCATCTTCCAAAGAAGTCTGGATTGGCTTGGCATTAGTGAAGCAACGCGAGCGAGATGGCGCGCTACGGCTTTGATTTTCGAGTCTAATAGGTCGTAGCAGCGATGCATCCCATTTACAGCGCCAGGTGAGTACACCATTACCGCCGAATTCGGCAACGACATCGTCGTGGAAGATCGTGAACACAAAGGAGCTATGACTGCCGCTCGGCAAAGTTCGTAGTGAACCGCTAACGATAACATTAAGGTGATGGCGGAAGAGCCTCACGCTAGCAGAGTCGCGAATCCGCAAAAAGCTGCAACCGCTACCCTTGTGTTCTGAATAACTCCATCAACCGAGTTAAATTGACAGCTATCTTTCCTTTGGTTAACGTCCCAGCCGGCTGCTGTCCGATTTGCCATTTTCAGGTCATCAACCGCGCATGATTCTACCCACCGCACGTCGCTCGCTGAGCGGAACCCGTCGTCGCATTCTCTTCGCACTGCTGGCGGTAAGCGTGGCAATCGCATTCGGGACCATCGGTTTCAGCCTGATCGAAGGATGGTCCATACTTGATAGTCTTTATACTGCAGCGCAAACTGTGACCACGGTTGGTTACGGTGATTTGACTCCACGCACCAGAAACGGCCGGATCTTTTCTATAATCTTCATGCTGGCCGGCGTCGGAGTCGTGCTCTATGCGCTCACGACGACCGTTCAAGCCATCGTGCAATCGGAACTGGTAGCCACCTTCGGAGAACGAAGACAGTCACGAAAGATGAGTAAACTTCGAAACCACTTCATCGTCTGCGGAGCCGGCCGGGTTGGTTCACACCTGGTCCGTAGTCTTCTCGAGACTCCCGAAAGCTTTGCGGTGATTGAGCGGGATCCGCAGCGAGTAGCTGAACTGACGGGCCTCGGGGTGCTGGTGCTGGCCCGAGACGCTACGCTTGATGAGACACTTCGGGAAGCTGGAGTCGAACACGCGCGCGGATTGGCGGCGTGCCTGGCCGACGATGCTGACAATGTTTATGTAGTACTGACGGCGCGCGATCTAAATCCGAACCTGCACATCGTGGCTCGCGCCGCGGAAGAACAGGCGGAGGTAAAACTGATTCGCGCGGGCGCCAATCGTGTAGTCGCGCCAACGATCATTGGCGGGCACCGGATGGCGGTCGCATTGACTAAACCTGCAGTTGACGACTTTCTCGGCTCGATTACGGCAAATAAGCTGGAGCTGGCCTTTGAACAACTCGAGGTGGCGCCCGCATCGACACTCGTCGGACGAAAACTCCGTGACACAAACATTCGTTCCGAACTCGACATCGTAGTGGTGAGCATTCGTCGCAGTGATGGTCAGATTCTTTTCAACCCCAGCGGCGATGCCGTCATCGAGAGTGGCGATATGCTGATCGCAATCGGTCACGCGGAGTCGTTGATGAAGTTGAATAAGATGGCAAAAAGAAGTCTGGAGTCTAGAGTCTGGAGTCCGTCAGACGCTAGAGAGTTATAGAGGAAGAGAAGATTTCCATTTGACATTTGACATTATGAAAAATGGCAAATGGCAAATCTTCTCTTCTCAGTCAGCCTTAGACTCAACGAACACAAATGAAATTCCTCGTCACCGGCGGCAGTGGTTATTTGGGAACGCACGTGCGCCGGTTTTTCAATGCCGATGATTTCTCCCGTCGCTCGGGGCACGACCTTCGGAGTAGACGGGAAGTCAAACTCGCCGCCGGCTACGACGTGGTGATCCACCTCGCAGCTTATCTTGACAAGGACCCGGCCGGGGCGGACCTTTCGTTTCGCACGAACACCGAGGGTACAGCCAACCTCATCAAGTGCCTTGAGCCCGGATCCATCTTTATTTACGCGTCCACGAAGGATGTATACGGCTCGAATGCCGAGCCGTACGACGAAGTACCGGAAGATTGTTCAACGGAATATTGCGGACAAACAGCACTCGAGTGGTCGAAGCTTCTGGGCGAGCAATACGTCGAATACTACGCCCGGCAACAGAATATCCGGGCCTGCATTTTCCGCCTGTCGGCGGTGTATGCGCGACCCTCTGACGGCAATGAAAACGGGTTCGTCACTCATTATGTGGAATCCGTCAAGCATGGTTGGCCCATCCGGCTTCCCTTCGGGGGCAATTCGGTGCGCGATATCCTTCACGTTGACGATTTCTCGCGAGCCTGCCAGGCGTTCATTGATTCGTCGAAAGGATATGGCCTGTATAATCTCGGAGGAGGCAAGAAAAACTCCGCGAGTTTGAGATCTATCGTCGGCACAATTGGTGGCCTTATCGACCTCGAGCCAAAAATTGTGGAGGACGAGACCTTACCGTATCCGGTGCCGTTTCATTATGTTTCTGATCTGACTCGCATCGAAGATGAATTGGGGTGGCAATCGACGATTGGGATTGAGGAAGGGCTACGAAGTCTGTTGTAGTCAAGAGACGGGAAAGGCAGCGTGGCGAAAAGCAGATTAATGGCTGAACTCAACCCACAAAACATCCGCCGGATAGTCGTCCGCGGCACCAACTGGGTCGGCGACGCCATGATGACTGTCCCTGCCCTTCGGCAACTTCGCCGACTGTTTCCAAATGCTCACATCACGCTGGCTACGCGCTCCTGGGCCAAAGGCCTTTTCGCCGAGGCGGACTTTATCGATGAACTGCAGGTGCACGACGGTCGTGGACCCAGATCGGCGTTCAGACAGATCCGTGAGTGGCGACGTGGCAAGTTTGACCTGGCAGTGTTGCTGACCAATTCGTTCGAAGCAGCGCTGGTGGCTGCGCTCGCCGGCGTGCCGGTTCGCGTTGGATACGCTACCGACCAACGCAAGCCGCTGCTGTCACACCCGGTTGACGTCCCCGAATGGCGCAGTTCGCAACATGAAGTCTTTTATTACTTGAAAATTGTGGCTGCCCTTGAATGGCTGGTAAACCAGGAACAGACTTTTCTGGAGACTGAACCAGATTGTTCGCTCGAAGTTTCGGTTCAACGAAAGGCAGAGGCCGCAGATCTACTTCGTTCGCACAATGTCGATCCGGACAAAAGCGATCGGCCTCTGGTGGCTTTGTGTCCCGGTTCGATCAACAGCCGGGCCAAGCGCTGGCCGGCTGAACGTTACGCAGCGCTTGCGGATCAATTCATCGACAAACTCGGCGCCGAAGTCTTGCTGATCGGCTCCCACGACGAAGTGGACGTCTCGCGCCAGGTGGCCCAGCAAATGCGTAACGAACCGGCCGTGCTCACGGGCAGGACGGAGCTGGCAGAATCGGTGGCAGTCTTGAGTCTCGTGGATCTTCTGGTAACCAACGATACTGGACCAGCTCATATCGCTGCGGCGCTCGGTCGTCCGACCCTCGTAATCTTTGGGCCGACTAATCCTTCGACCACGCGGCCGTTTTCGCCCGTTGGCGAAATCGTCCGAGAACCACCAGACTGTGCACCTTGCATGTTGCGCGACTGTCCGATCGACCATCGTTGCATGACAGCAATAACTCCGGATGCGGTATTTGAACGTGCCCAGTCAATGATTTCCTGCAGGCTTCCGTTAGTCGACTGCGAACAGAGGAGCCCGCTGGCCGCAGCAATCGATAAGTTGAAGTTTGCCGGGTACTGAAAGGGAAAAATGCGGCGTGGAGCCGCCCGCACTCCAAAAGAGCGCCAGGATGAAACCAGCTGTTTTCATGGACCGCGACGGTACGATTTCCGAGGAAGTGGGTTACATCAACCACGCTTCGCGCTTTCGCCTGTTCCCTTTCGCCGCCGACGCGATCAAGAAACTAAACGAAAGCGGCTGGCTGGCGATCGTGATCACCAATCAGGCGGGGGTTGCCCGTGGTTATTTCACTGAAGACATGGTCCAATCCGTCCATTCCGCAATGACCAACACTCTCAACCAGGCCGGGGCCAGGTTGGACGCCATTTACTATTGCGCGCATCACCCGACCGTAGGTGAGCCGCCATACCGGCTCGACTGTGATTGTCGCAAGCCGCGTCCAGGGTTAATCTCGCGCGCCGCCGGTGATCTTGAGATCGACTTGCGCAAGAGTTGGATGGTGGGCGACCGCTACAGCGATGTGGAACTCGCCCGAAACGCCTGCGTGAATTCGGCTCTGGTCCTGAGTGGATACGGCCGCGGTGAATGGGAGCATCAGAGTTCCACCTGGCAGCAGCGACCCGATCTAGTTGCCGAGAATCTGCTGGAGGCGGTTGAAGCCATTCTGGCAAGAGCTTCTGCATAGTGGCGCCCAGAAAAGACCGAACAGAAAGAACCCTATACTTTGAGTCCTGAACGCACACACCTACAGGAACGCTTGATTGGGATTGTCCGGCGTTTCCCGCAGCGAAACATCCTCGTTATTGGCGACGCCATCGCCGATCAGTTTGTTTATGGAGCGATCAGTAGAACGTCCCGCGAAGCGCCGGTTTTCATTCTTCGTCATGAGCGAACCGAGACGGTACCCGGTGGGGCTGCCAATTGTGCTCTAAACCTGGCATCCCTCGGTGCACAGGTTTCTCTGATCGGAGTTGCCGGTGAAGACGAAGCCGGACGCGCGCTGCTTGAAAGACTGACTTCTGCCCAGGTTGATTGCAGTGGTGTCATCACTTCCGTCGACTTGCGAACGACAACGAAAGTTCGAATCCTTGCCGGGCAGCTCCACTCTACTCGCCAACAGGTCATCCGGATTGATTACGATGGCGAGCCTACGACTACGGTCGACTTGCGAAAACGGTTGCGCGACAGCGTGTTTGAAAAGATGCCGAGTTCCGATGCCGTAATTGTCTCAGACTACAACTACGGCGTCGCCGATCCGGAGATGGCAACTTTTGCCAGAGCCGCCGCCGTGTCTAGAAAGATTCCCGTGTTGGCCGACTCCCGGTTTCGGCTTTCAAGTTTTCCAAGTTTCACTTCAGCAACGCCGAACGAGGATGAAGTCGAGAAGTTATTGGGCCAGGAATTCACCAATACAGACACCCTCGGGTCGGCGGGCGACCAATTGCGCCAACAACTCGCCTATCGAGCCTTGCTTATCACGCGCGGCAGTAACGGAATGATGCTCTTGGAAGACGGGGTAGCGCCCCTCCACCTCGACGCGATCGGCGCACATGAACCGGTTGACGTCACTGGCGCCGGCGACACAGTCATTGCGACCTACACGCTGGCACTCGCCTCCGACTCGTCATTCCCGGACGCAGCGAGACTGGCAAACTACGCAGGCGGATTGGTAGTGATGAAACGTGGAACTGCCACCGTGACTGCTGAAGAGCTTGAAAAATCGGTGTTATCAGAACCGGGAGCAGCGGCGACCGGATCGACCGCGCATCAGAACCGGGAGCGGTAGCGACCGGGTTGCTGCTCCAGACTCAATAGGCTCTTCACGCGGTACTCAGACCGATAGCAGGGAGCGACCGGGTTGTTGTCCGGATCCAACCGTCGCGTCGCTCTGTAAACGTTGTCTTAAAGAGACAATTCTCCGGACTTCGGGTCGGCCGCTTCGCAAGGAACCCGGTCGCTACG
>JAXIOV010000038.1:0-10515 GCA_045403245.1 Pyrinomonadaceae bacterium
CCGCGATACGAACAGAGTTGAGTCTCGCGACGGCGACCCGGTCGCTACGGCTCCCGGTTCTGATGCGGGCGCTTCGCTTGCCTGGCTAATCCCCGGCTGAATCTCAAACTGACCCACTACCCTCATAACGGTGAGCATTGAATGCCACTCCTACTTCGGTTAAGATTTCGCATCCGGGTGTTTCAATTACCTTCCCGGAGTGGAGATGGGACTCATGTCTGCTAGTTTAAATGTACCGGTTGAGAACCGGCTCCTTGCAGCCCTTCCGCATGACGAGTATGAGCGCCTGCTTCCACAACTGCAGGAAGTCTCGTTTTCTCTAGGCGAAGTCGTCTACGAATTTGGGGGACATTTGGATTACGTCTATTTCCCGACGAATTCTATCGTTTCGTTGCTCTACACCATGGAAAACGGCACCAGCGCCGAAATGGGTTTAACCGGAAATGATGGCGTGGTCGGGATTGCTCTGTTCATGGGCGGCGGCACCATGCCCAACCGCGCCGTCGTCCAGAGCGCCGGTAGCGCTATCCGGATGAAGGCGAAGGTCCTGCAAAACGAGTTCGCTCTCGGCGGAAAGTTCCAACAGTTGCTGCTGCGATACACTCAGGCCTTGATCACCCAGATATCGCAAACGGCCGTTTGCAACCGTCTTCACTCGGTGGACCAGCAACTATGTCGCTGGCTGCTTTTAAGTCACGACCGTGTCAACGCTGATGAATTGATCATGACCCAGGAACTGATTGCGGATATGTTGGGTGTTCGCCGGGAAGGCGTTACCGTAGCTGCCGGTCGCCTGCAAGATGCCGGAGCGATTAGTTACGTTCGTGGTCATATCACGATCCTGGACCGCCAGAGACTGGAAGAAACTGTCTGCGAGTGCTACCGGGTCGTCAAAGACGAGTTTGATCGGCTGCTCGGATAGATAATCCTTCAATCCTGCTGTACTTACCGCGTATGTGTGCTGGCGCACAGACCCTGCCTCGTTCCGTTGCTATAACGTCTTAGCTCTGCTTTAGAGAATTACTTTTCGACATCGGGGATCGGGTCAGCAACCTTCTTCTTGAGCCGCCTGTGATTTTCCGAAGAGGGCTGCAGAAGAGGTGTGATCTCCGCGTCTACAGCATCCCCCACCATTAGTTTCGATTCTCGGGTGCAATCAATGTCTGTCGACGTGTGTTTGGAAAACGTTGGTAAAGCTCTTGAAGCTGAAAGAAGAAAATGAAGAAATCAAAACGTATCGTTTCGGTATTTATTTTGTTAGCCATCTCAATCATCGGCGCCAGCGCACAGACGCAGCGTCAACCTTACCAGACCAGGGACCGTCAGGTCGGCGTCATACTTCAACGACTCGAACGGAGCTCAAATAGATTCCGCAACAGTCTCAATGCGGTACTAATCATTGTGCGTGTCGACCAAACGACTCCCCAAAACGATATCAACACGTTCCGTCCGAACTTTGAGCGCGCTACGGCTGAGTTTAGGGACCAGCTTAATCGTCACCTCGCCGGCACCGCTGAGGTTGAAAACATTCTCAGACATGCCTCGCTCATCAACAGTTTCATGACTCGCAATCGACTGAGCCGTCAGGTCCAGACCGATTGGACATCGGTCAGAACTGAGCTGAATGCGCTGGCAAATGCCTACGGCATAATTTGGCAGTGGAACCGGCAAACAGTCATCTCTATCAACCCAAATCCATCGTCGGGCCGGTCACATAGCGAACTCGATCAGCTGATTCGGCGGATCGACACTGGCGGTGACACGTTCCGTTCAAGTCTCACTGATGCTTTTGAGCGTAGTCACTATGATCAGGCGGGAACCGAAAACAACATGGACAATGCGGTTCGAAGCTTCAAAAACGCGACGGACCAATTGCGCAATCAATTCGACGCCGGACAGCCAATTATCGAGTTTGTTAATCAACTCCTCGCGCGGGTTCCGCCGATTGAGACTTACATGCACAATAACCGGCTTACTGACCAGGTGCAGAATGATTGGTCAACTTTGCGTGGAGACCTGAGCACGTTAGCCAGCGCCTACAACGTCTCCTCGAATTGGCAGACTGGAGTTTCGCAGGCGCCAAACAGTTCAAATCGCCGCTTGACCGGAACCTTCAAGTTGGATCCGTCGCGCAGCGACAACCCCCGCGCAATAGCGGACACTGCCACTCAGGGTCTTTCCAATAACCAACGGCAAGAGGTCTCAGATCGCATCCTGGCCCGCCTCGAGTCACCCGAGATGTTGGCCATTGAGCGCCGCGGCTCAACTATGACGATGGCGTCGTCGCGCGCTCACCAATCGACATTTGAAGCAGACGGGATCGAGCGACAGGAGCAACTTTCCAATGGTAGATGGAGCCAGATCACCGCGACCCTGCGGGGAGATCAGTTAGGCATAAGATCAACCGGGTTCAGAGAAAATGACTTCAACGTTAGCTTCGCGTCCATCGACAACGGCGACCGGCTGCGCGTGAGGCGCGAGATCTATTCGGATCGCCTGAGCCCGGCCGTGGTTGTCAATAGCATCTATGACCGAACTTCGGATGTCGCGCAATGGAGTGTCTTTGACGGCCCCGGGCAGGGCCCGGACAACACAGGTGCGAACAACGGCCAATTCATCGTGCGCGATGGTGAAACTGTAGTGGCGGTTTTGAACACTGACCTAACCACCGAGCGGGCGAAGCAAGGCGACCCGTTCACGATGACCGTGCGCGATTCTGGTCAATACGAAGGCGCAACAATCGGAGGCACAGTTAATAGCGTTGACCAGGGTGGACGACTTACCGGCCGCTCCGGGATGACGCTCAACTTCGACACCATCCGCCTGCGCAACGGTCAAACTTACAGGTTCGCGGGAGTTATCGAGAGCGTCCGAATGGTAAATGGAGACACCGTGAGGGTTGACAACGAAGGCAGTGCGCAGGGCGATAACCAGACTACCCAAACGATCCAGCGCGGAGGCATCGGCACAGCCATCGGCGCGATCATCGGCGCCGTTGCGGGTGGTGCGAAAGGCGCAGTGATTGGCGGAATCATTGGGGCGACAGCCGGAGCCGGCTCAGTTTATGTTCAGGGGAAAGACCATCTTGAACTTCCGAGCGGCACGGAACTAACGGTGCGGGCGAGCGCCCCAAGGTAGGCGGATGGGTTCACTCTGCGGATCCGATTCGCAAGGGTGATCAATCTAGCTGGGACTGTTAATTCCGAGGCCACAAAAGCGAAGGCTGAGTTAACAGTAAAGTCTGTTCGCGGCGTGAAATCAGTCGACAACAAGATTGTCGTTTCGGGCTAGTAAGCAGTTTCAGATTTCGCATCTGGGAGGCGGTTTCAATTCCTGGATCTAAAATGGCGCCGGACTAAACACAAAGGAGAGAAATAATGTTGTGGACAATATTGGTAGTACTGGTGATCTTGTGGTTACTGGGGTTCCTCGGTCAGATCGGTGGCAACCTCATTCACATCCTGCTGGTCGTCGCTTTGATCGTGTTGATATACAACCTGGCCACTGGCCGGCGCACAGTCTAGCGTCACTTCTCTACGCTCGCAGTAATTAGCGTGGCTCCGTGGGGGGCATGAGCTTTGCACAAAAAATGCTTAACCTGATGAAATGGATTGACGGCAAACGACTAGTTGCGGCGTGCCGCCGCACAGTGCGGAAAGCCTATGGCTTTCCGCTCACTTTCCTCTGATGTATTTCCTGAGGCTCAGCCTCAGGAAAAAAGAGTGCGAGGACGTCGTTCTCGGAAAGGCAGAGCCATTCCGCACTGTGCGGCGGCAAGCCGCAATTCGTTACTTTCGCGCAGGTCCGGCCGCGATTAAGCACTTTTTGTGCAAGCCCGCGGCATGAAATGCGCTGAAGAGTTCACCGATCATAGGAGGACCGGCAATGGACCAGCATGACGTTGTCAGTAGCAAGGTTGATCAGGAGTTCATGGAATTAGATCGCGGATGGGTAGCGGCCTACCTGCAGGGCACTTCGGAGCTGTTCGATCGCATCTGGATTGATAGCTTCATCTTTACGTTTCCTTTTGGCGAATTCAATAATAAAGAACAGAAGATCGCAGACATCAGGTCTGGGGAGCTCGCGTTTGAGTCTCTTTCGACCGGGAATATGACGGTTGACGTCTACGGGAAAACGGCAGTGATGGCTGGCCGCTTCAAGATGAAAGGGCAATACAAAGGTCGAGATATCAGTGGTCAATACAAATATACCAACGTCCTGGGGAAGCGCCAGGAGTGTTGGCAGATAATCGCCTCACATGCGGCTCCCATCGCTTAGCGGTGGACATTTGTTCGGCACCTGACCGGGCGTGAGACCTTAACCTGACCAGAAAACGCTCGGATTCCTCACCCCGTTCGCTGGCCTGGAACGAGGGTAGCCTATTCTTCCGTTTCATCCTTCTCATCCTGGGCGTTTCCCCTATTGCCTTCGGAAGTATTTCTCATGAATAACGGAGTCGAGGAGTTCTCCAGAGTGCTTTCATCGCCCGGCTCTTTTTCCTGAGGCTCCAGCTTCAGTTCCTGGCCCAATTCGTTACCGGCTTGCCAGTTCTTTATGTCCTTCGTGGAATTTAGTCCCGCCTCAACTCCTTCGTTGAACTCCGCAGAACTCGTGTCGACGCTTTGTCTTGTGTTTTCGCTCATGCTGGCTCCTTTTAGACTAAAGACCCTTATTTCCGAGTGATCCGCGGTTCTCTTTTACGTTTTCCTGGCATTGGCAAGGGGACTTGCTCAGCCGACCACCGCGCCTCGCATTTACGGCCGTTTCCCGGCAAACAACAAACGGCATGAAGGAGGTCGCAGGTCCGATCTCGAGTGTCGATGGTGATTTGTCTATGGAACGACCAAGATAGCCTACAACTCAAGAGCCGCTTGGTCTGTGCGCCATCACACAAAGCCGAAGCGCAGCCGGCAGTCTCATGACAGGCTGAAACGGAGAATGGAGAAAGAAACGCCCGGCGCCACTTGACCGAAAGTCAGTGGAAGCTGGGGGTTTGATTTGGACAGCACTTTCTCAGTCTCTTAGAACTTATGTGAATCAACAAGACGTGTTTTTTTGATATGTGCGTCAGCGCACAGACCTCCGTCTGCGGCCTGACCTATTCTGTCTATCGGTTAAACACCTATTTCCCTTAAATCAGGAGGCACGATGCCATCCAGCGCTCTACCCCGGGTTCTCTACGTAGATGACGATGAGGACTCTCGTGAGATGTTGATAATGTTGCTCGGGCTCGCCTTTATTGAAACCGAGGCGGTCGAGAGCGGAGCCCAGGCCTTGTCATTGATTCAAGCAAAGCGGTTCGACCTGTTCATGCTGGACGCACGGTTGCCCGATCTCGATGGCTTTGAACTCTGTCGCCGGATGCGCATCTTCGACCCCCACACCCCGATCGTGTTCTTTTCCGGCGCGGCCTATGAGGCTGATAAGCAGAGAGGGATTGCGGCGGGAGCCAATGCCTATTTCGTAAAGCCCGACGTTGAAGCTCTGCTCGGGGGCATCACTCAGTTCGTTCCTCAAACGGAAAGCGTCGCCGCCTAGGTCAGTAATCCACAGACACAGAATAAACATCCCTTCCCGCCTTTCCCCGGTGAAAGAGCTGGCGCTCTATATGTGTGCTAGGGCACAGACGACCACTTTCAAGTGGTTTATCTTGGTTGTCCTGGCAATCTACTGTGAAAGCATACCAGGCAGTCTCGGATCCAAATGAAAGTGCATTTGATTGCGCTCTGATGCCGACAACAGTTTCGACAACGGAGACACAGGGGACGAAGCGCCGGTTTCAGCGAGACTGAATCCACTCTTCGCAAGTTATCTACAGTTGCACGAGAGTGCAGAAAGACATCCATGAAAACAAATCAATGGCAGAACAAGATTAGTCGCGCCATTTTGGTATTTTCGCTGCTGTTTGGAACCGCAATGGTTTTGATCACGACCGCCCAGGCACAGTATCCCAACGATCCCTATAGCCAGGACCGTGACCGCAACAACAATGGTCGCAACTGGGACCGTTACGGCGACTACGGCGGCTCCGCTCAGTTGCGCCAAACCGCTCTGAATGCGGGCTATAACGAAGGCATCAAGGAAGGCCGCAAGGTCCGCTCACAGCGCGCGCGCGCAGACTACCGAAGCTTGAGCGTCTATCAGAAAGCCACGAAAGACTACAACTCACGTCTCGGGAACCGCGAAATCTACCGCCGATACTTTCGTGAAGCTTTCGCCAACGGTTTCAACGCCGAACGATTTAACCAGGGCAGCCGCGACCGTGATGATCGTTACGGTGACCGCAACAACAACGGTAACCAAAATCGCCGCGGCCGCAACTGGGATCGTTATGGCAGCTTCGGCGGTTCCTTCCAGCTGCGTCAGACGGGATTGAATGCCGGCTACAACGAAGGGATCAAGCAAGGCCGCAAGGACCGCAATCGACAAAACGGCTATAGCTATCAGAACCAGAGTGCCTACCAGAACGCAACGAAAGACTACAGTACCAAGCTCGGCGACCGCGAACTATACCGGCGGTACTTCCGTGAAGGGTACGATACCGGCTACGACGACGGCGTCAACGGCTTCTAGACTCTCGTGAAGCGGTCGAGCAGCACGCTCGATCGCTTCATCGGGTTTTTAGTTTTTGTCTTCCCACCCGCCCAGGGCGTTTCGCATTGCGCTCACATTCTTCTTAAACAAATAAAGATGACCACAAAGCCTGCAGTCAAACACATCAAGGAGAAGGAACGTGAAGCTCCCAAGCGCCGAGCCAAGATCGAAATGAGGCGAGAGCTTTGCAGGAAAGGCTCAGATGGAAACGACTAACCGGTTAGGTGTGTTGAACCGTGGATCGTCGCAGGAGTGAACGAATGTTTCGGGCTCAGTGGCCTACCGGTATCCGTTGAAAACGAGCCTTGCCTTGCTCATTTTCCCATGAAATATCCAGCACGTAGGGGCTGACTTGGCCTGCTATGACCTTAAGTCGTTCCAGCTGATCGCTGTCAACGTCAGCCGGCCTTCCGTTAATCCACGTTCGATGAGACAAAACGGCCTTCTCTTTGGGTCGCATAGACTCTATGGCGTCGAATCTAATATGAGCTTGCGAAGGACCGCCGCCCGGCGTCTGTTCGTCCCGCAGAAAAACGGTCAGAATTTCAATGGACTTAACTATCTGCGCGGTTGTGTTCGTCAACTCCAAAAGAATCTTCGGACTAGTTTCTAAGAACCTAAACATGAAAGTCTTCGCGGTCTTGTTATCAGTACTCATAAATTTCCTTTGTCGATTTTAAGCAGCAACTGGAATCCTTTTCAGCAGACGAACTAACAGGCTTCTCAACTGATTGAAGTTGTCAGGGTGAGTGACATGCACGTTTTCGCCGACGGCGACTTCATCACCCTCAGCGATCTCGCCAATGCAAAAGACCACCACCGGCACCAGCTCCCCACCCTCGGCGCCCTCGCGGATGCGACGCGCGCTAACAATAACGTCTCGTGGTAGTCCGGCGAGGCTCACCAGAATCAGATCGGGAGACTGTCGCTGAGCGCTCGCTATCGCGTCTCGTTCATCTCGAGCGACTGCCACGCGATATCCGTCTGCCAGCAGCAGTTTTTCAATGCCGTCGCGCGTCTCGTGGACATCCTCCACTACCAGGATGCTCCGAGTTATAAGACCCTCTTTAGTCATCAAAACTCTTCGTTCTCGTTTCGCTTAACGCTATCCAGTCTTTGAGCGTCACAACCCCAGGCTCCACCGCGCCAACGTCAAACAATGCCAGAAAAACGGCGGTATCCCAGTTAATACCCCTCGTTCGCTTCTTAATCGCCGTCTCGTTGCGCATTCAAACTCCCTGCTGTCTCGTGTTTGGTAAACCGAGGTCACAACATCTCTTGCAGCCTTTAGCTGAGGGTTGAAGGTCGGCTCTTTTGGGCAATATACGACTGGAAATGCGAGCCGTCCGTGCGACAGCACACATATCGGAGAAAATCTTTTTGTTTTCAATCGCCTTTTCCGCACCGTATGCGGCCTAGCGCACAGACGGCCCTGCCTGCTTGGCGTTAACGTTGGGTTACGTCGACAAGTGTTCTGTCAATGCTTCAAGAAAATGCGTCACCTGCCTGCGAAGATGCAGCTCAAACGCTTTTGAGGCACTCACTGTAAGCAGGAGTTTGAACAATGAAACGCATCCTTGAAATTGGAGTCTACAAGCCCGGCAGCCTTAGGCTTGAGGTGGTCGATCTGACTGACCTTCAGGTGACCGTCAATCAAAACACGGCGGTGTTTGTTGGGCATACGACGGTGACGAATCGGACGAGGAGCCGGGCTTCCAGTGCCTCCTATCGCATCAGCAGGGCGTACCTGAAGCAACGCGCTCAGTGGCGCATGGTCGCAACTCAAAGTGCTCGGGTGGCGCGGCCCGAGGTGAGAGTTGCGAATCTTCTCTGCGGGGACGCCGCATAAATTGAATCCGCTCCTGGCGTCTGCGGATACGAGATGAAAGCCGTTTCGAATAACTTCAAGCAATTCACTCTCGGCATTGAAGAAGAGTTTCAAATTGTCGATCCGCTCACTCGTGAGTTGCGTTCGCATGTCTCCGAAATTCTCGAAGCAGGCAAGACGCTGCTCGGCGAGCAAGTTAAACCGGAAATGATCCAGTCGATGATCGAGGTGGGCACCGGGATCTGCAACGACATAAAAGAAGCTCGCACCGACATCACAAATCTCCGTAGCATTCTTTCCGGCCTGGTGCGCAAGCAGGGGCTGGAGATTGTGGCAGCCGGCACCCACCCCTTCTCGGATTGGCAGGATCAGAAGATTTTTGACAATCCACGATACGAACTGATTGTCGAAGAGAATCAGATGCTGGCCCGCTCATTGCTCACTTTCGGACTTCACGTTCACGTGGGCATCCCCGATCCGGAGCGTCGAATTCAAATCATGAACGGCGTACGCTACTCGTTGCCTCATATCTTAGCGCTCTCCACTTCGTCCCCTTTCTGGGTGGGTATTCATACCGGACTGAAATCTTATCGCTCGGAGGTTTTCAGCAAGTTTCCGCGCACAGGCATTCCTGACCATTTCGAGTCAGCCAGCTCCTTTCAAAGCTACGTCACACTGCTTATCGAAACAGGCTGCATCGACGATGGTAAGAAGATCTATTGGGACGTGCGCCCCCACCCGTTCTTCCCGACCCTGGAATTTCGCATCTGCGATATTCCCACCCGCGTTGACGACACCATCGCCATCGCCGCCCTTTTCCAGGCCCTGGTAGCGAAGGTCAATAGAGTGCTTGATCAAAACCTAAACTTCCGGCGTCATCACAAGATGTTGATTGAGGAGAACAAGTGGCGCGCCGTACGTTACGGGCTTGATGGCAGGATGATCGATTTCGGGAAGGGCAAGGAAGTACCCGTGCGCGACCTCATTCGTGAACTTCTGGAGTTTGTCGACGAGGTCGTTGACGACCTCGGCTCGCGTGCAGAGATCAATCACATTCACACAATTCTTGAGCGCGGCACTTCAGCCGATGAGCAGCTTCAAGTGTGGCGCGAGACCGGCGACGTAAAGGCCGTCGTCGACCGCTTGATTGAAACAACTATGGAGAACGTTCCGTGCGGAGTGGTTCCCAACGAGTTAGCCGTGGCGGTGTGATGACACAGCAGCGGCGGTGCTGCAAAGAACGGTCAGCTGGAATGCTTCCCGCAACGGATTGAACTTTATCGTTTTTCGTTGAACGCCTGCAGCCGTTTCTGCTGGAGGTTGTTGCGGTAGGTTTGCTCCAGGTATTCAGCGCCCTCAACCGTCAGAACCATGCCTGCATTGTCGTCTTGCACCACAAAGTTCTTCTGTTGAAGGAACCATAAGGTGAACTCGAGGTGCTCACGCGGTCTGCCGATCATTCGTTCGAAATCACGAAAAAAGATTCCAGGCTTCGTCGGCTCCAAACGCCGTTTGGTGTAGAGGGCCTCGAGCACGGTAAGCCGGACGATCTGTTCAAACTCGAAGTCGTTCTCCGACTCAGCGCCGCTAGACACCAGTCGCCATCTGTCTTTCCGCTGCTGCTGGTGCATGACGTCATAGCGTGCTCGCTTTTCCGGATCTCTAAGCACCGTGTAGGCCTCGAGCAGCGCCCGAAATCGGTTCTCGTTGCCGGTTTGCTGATTATCTGGATGGAATCGCTGCGCCAGCAAGCGGTAGACGCGATCGATGGTCTCCGGGTCGGCGCTCGGGTTGACCTGGAGCATTTCGTAATAGTCGACTGGTTCCTCTACCGGCATATGATTGGTTCCACAATCGGGGACCGAACTTTGTTGAAGTAACGGTTGGAGGCGGCGATCGGAATCGAATCGATAAATAAAGGTTTTGCAGTCTTAAAGAGCTTGGTTTCGAGGGTTAGGGCGCATTCCGAGTTGTTCACTTTTGTTAGATTTTCCTCGACTCTTTGTTAGGTTGCGTTCGCCCGATTTTGCCGCCGATCCGGTTTGTAGTGTAACTCCAGTGAATACTGCAACCAATACTCTGACACGGGATGG
>JAXIOV010000214.1:0-28078 GCA_045403245.1 Pyrinomonadaceae bacterium
AGAGCACTAGAGAGAGTTGAGGGAATCAGAGAGACTAAAGAGAAAAGTTCTAAGTGGATTGGAGCTAAGTACTTGCGAGCAAGCTCTGTGTTAACAATAGTTTAGAAGAAGCGATGAGATCGAGTCCCCCCTTCGGCACCAAGTTCTTTATCTCCAATCGGTTACATGCCATTCCCTATACTTTACATTAACGTCTGTTTTGGTGTCAATAAAATTATTAGCCGACTTTCGGCACCACAGCCCAACATAAGACTCGCACCGGTGAGGGTCCCACTCAGTCAAGAACAACCGAGGTACAAAACTGTCGGCTATATCGCTTCTAACTCAGAAGAGATCTAAGTCCTGCTAGCTTCTGTAAGCTTAGGCAACCTCGTCAATTCTGGCTCCTATGTCCCGCATTTCCCGCACGTTTCTAAAAAGAACGCAAGAAAAGCGCAACGCTCTTCGTACATTGTTCACCTGGTATGCACTTTTCATAGTGTGGGCGCTGTAACCGTGTCATGAGTGCCCGCTTACACCAGCAATAGGGCAAACAACTTTTTCGAGGATTGATCAGCCCCCTGGAATTTGTTGAAGCTCTAGTAGGCTAGCTTAGGAATAGTCAGGTTTGCGTGTCATTGTCGCGATGCTCGGCTGAGTTGGCGCACACCATTGGACACACAATGGACCACTCACAAATGCCGTAATTGTCTTCGATAGTCAGGAATAGATAATCAGGAATTTACAGTCGGCAATTCTCTTGACGCTCCCGTCATGAGCCACTAATATTCGCATGTCGTACTTAGACTCAGATGGTTGGGCCAATCTGTTTCTACCCAGGGCCCAGTCCAATTAGGCCGGTGGGGTTCATCGTGCCCGGCGTCACAGCGGTACTCCATATCTAAGCAGAATCTTGTCAGTACGACAGGTTCTGGAGTGAACCCCAAAAATGAGACAGTGAGTTAAGCCACAAAATTTTCACTTGCTACACTGGCAAAGGAGGATTTTATGGTTAAGTCTCGACGGGTGTTCACGCGGGAGTTCAAACTGGCGGCGGTCAAAGAACTCGAATCGGGCAAGCCGCTGGGCTATGTGGCGCGGCAGTTGGAAGTCAATCCGAACACGCTGCATCGTTGGCGTCGCGAATTCAAAGAGCAACCTACGAAAGCGTTTTCCGGTCAGGGCCGACGTGTCTTAGCTGAGAGCCGTGAGGGTGAGCTGGAGCGGAAGATCGGCCAGTTGACGATGGAGAACGATTTCTTAAAAAAACTGTTGCGGAGTTTCGAGGAGCAACAGGTGGCCGTCAATGGCGGCGGACCGTCTACCAGAAGATCCGCGAGGAAGAAAAGCCCATAACCCGGTTGTGCTGTGCGGCTGAGATCAGTCGCGCTGGCTACTATCGGTTCATCAAGCCGGTCGCCGAGAAGGCAGAGGAGATGAAGTTGCGCGACGCCATCCAGAAACTAGCGGTGCAGATGCCAGCCTATGGCTATCGCCGGATCACGGCGGCGCTGCAACGTGCCGGTTGGGTGGTAAATCACAAACGAGTGCTGCGCTTGATGCGTGCCGACAATCTGCTGTGTCTGCGGCAGCGAGCGTTTGTGCGTACCACCGACTCGGACCACGAGCTGCGGGTTTATCCGAACCTGGCGCGCGAGCTGAAGCCGAGCGGCTTGAATCAGCTCTGGGTGGCCGACATAACCTACATTCGGCTGCTGGTGGAGTTTGTCTATCTGGCAGTGATTCTGGATGCGTTTTCACGCCGGGTGATTGGTTGGGCGTTGGGCCGTACGCTCGAGGCGAAGTTGGCACTCGAAGCGTTGCGGATGGCGCTCGGGCGCGGGCGCGTGGTGCCAGGATTGGTGCATCACTCTGATCGCGGGGTGCAATATGCGTCTAAAGATTATGTCGAGCTGCTTACTGAGCACGGCATTCTGATCAGCATGAGCCGACGCGGTAACCCTTATGACAACGCGCAGGCTGAATCGTTCATGAAGACGCTGAAGTACGAGGAGGTTTATCGTACCGAGTATCTTGACTTTGCTGATGCCTGGCGACGGATTGGCAAGTTCATCGAGAGCGTCTATAACCAGAAACGCTTGCACTCTGCGTTGGGATATTTGTCGCCGGCCGAGTTCGAGCGACAGCAACTGCTGCTTCCGGCAGCGCTCGTGGTGGACCAAGCATGAGGGAAATTGATTTTTGCGCCAAGCGTTCCAAAAACAGTGCGCGCATTTGCCCTACAATCGATTTTTGCGACGCGCTCGATGTAGAACCATAGGAGTTTTTTGAGGCATAAGGAAATCTATCAATCCGATGAGCGGAAAAGGCGGAGGGCGCAACCCTGCAGCCACGCCCTCGCTCATCGTCTTGATGAGTTTCCGGTTGGTTATTCCTTGGCGAGTTGCTCTCCAGCAGAGCTCGCCTCCGCTTCACCAACCGCACTGATTGTTAGTAATGGTCCAGTCGAAGGCAAGAACTTTTTCGACGGACTGAGGGCAGTGTCTTAACTTTTTGTCTCACAAAATGGGTGCACCCCAACCCACAATACGAGTAACACAATTGATGCTCTCAACACTCGCTCGCCGTAACCGCTCAACAGCCAGTAAAACCAATGCAGTAAATTAAAGTCCTTCCAGTACAAAGTCACAAATCGCTTTAATCTGATTAGCGCTCGGCCCCGTACTCTGCGATCGCGCCTGAGAGATTGGATTAGTCTGATCGAGGTTTTCTTTAACGCCTTCCAATGTACCTTAAAGAAACCATCTTGCAGCTTTTCTACCCATTTTAGTCGCCGCGCATCCATCGCCATGTAGCGAAATCTTGAAGCTTCTTCGTAGCGATTGTTGTCCTCGGCATTGACGGCAAGATGGCGACACGCTATGGCCAGAACTCGGTGAGGAGACGAAACGCCATTGTCCTGCAGAATCTTGACCTCTTCCTTTATAGTGTGCCAGCCCCAATCTACGTT
This sequence comes from Pyrinomonadaceae bacterium, assembly GCA_045403245.1. GTDB lineage: Bacteria > Acidobacteriota > Blastocatellia > Pyrinomonadales > Pyrinomonadaceae > PSRF01. The sequence continues at coordinate 2,951 of JAXIOV010000214.1, forward strand.
GGTTAAGTCAAACTTGCGCGGATCGACATTCACAAACCAGTTAGGTCGCAACGTTAGCGTACGAAATGAGACCTGTTTGGGTTTTCCGATTCTGCTGAACTGCAGGTTGAGAGATGATCTGCCGCCAAAGACCGATCTATTTTCAACCCCTCCAAATTTGACGTAGTCCTCGAAAGTAGCGTCGCCGAAGTCCGCCGCCGTCCAGCTGAAAGTGGCATCGCTGAAGTCTGCCGACGCGTGGAAAGTGGCCCAGCTAAAGTCCGCCGCCGCAAGGAAGTACGCAGCCGCGCTGAAAGTGGCATCGCTGAAGTCTGCCGAACCGCGAAAAGTGGCCCTTCCGAAACTCGCCTGCGAGCTGAATGTCGCCTCGCTGAAGTCCGCCGCCGCGCCGAAAGTGGCATCGCTGAAGAACGCCACCGTTTCGAAAGTGGCAAAGCGGAAGTCCGCCTTCGCGCCGAAAGTAGCAGAACTGAAGGACGCCGGCTCCCCGCTGAAAGTGGCACAGTGAAAGGACGCCTCCGCACTGAAAGTAGCAGAACGGAAGTCGGCCCCTGCACTGAAAGTGGCAAAGCTGAAGTCAGCTTCCGTACTAAAGTGGCTGGAGCGGAAGTCCGCTGCCGCGCTGAAAGTGGCAGATCTGAAGTCCGCCCCAGCCGTGAAGTCAAGTTTCGAGATGGACAGTTCATCGGGAAAACACACCCCATGAAAATTGAAATCCTTGTTTTCAAGCTTTCTCTGTAATGCTTTCTTGAAATCTGCAGTCTTCTCCGTAAAAGGAAAGTGCAGCACACAGTAGCGCTTGCCTTCATGTTTTTTGTAGAAGGGTTCTCCAGCGCACGCGGAATGCATCGACTCTTCGCAGTCGCGAACAAAGCCCGATTCGGGTTCAGATGTGGGTGAGTCTGACATTGGCAACCAGCGAACACTCAAGCCACTATTTGCTCGATTGAGGTTAAACCAACAAGCAAGATCCGTTACGCGGTTTCTACTGATGGATCCGTCGACGCTGCCCGGATCCTAGGTACAAGCTCGGTCATTGCATAATGAACGAACTGAGTGCCAAGCTCTGTGAGTTCGTACGGTTTGCTGTCCTCGAACGCTGACTCAAGAGTAATCTTTTTGGCACGACGCGTCGTTACGCGCTGGGCCAGGAACCGACCGTCTGCCGTAGTTTCACGATGCTGGCGAATGACGCTGCCCATGCTAAGTTCTCTGATCATCAGCTTGAAAAGATCAGCTTCTGCGGAGTTCTCTCTAACCTCCTCTCCGTGAATCTGCTCCCAAATGAAGGCGCGCGTAGCGCCGGGGTTCTCGTAGACTACCTTCACGACACGCATATGGAGATCATCGTAGTTGCTTAGCCAGAGCAAGAACAACCGAACGACGTCATCAGAACAAATGCGGGTGCCCGCTGCGTTAGTCAGCGTCTGACGTACGCGGTCGCGCTTAGAACGTGTGCCAGCTTCGTCCCACACTCTAAATCCATACTTGACAAGGCCAAGATAGCTCTCATCATTGAGACGCTCTTCCGCCGGTGGACCGAGCTGTTCAAGTCTTAGCATCATTTGCGCGAGTGTCTCATTCAATTCCTGAATTCTCTGCTGGTGCTCCTCGACCCAACGTTTGTTTATCTCGTTCACGCGACCCTGTTCGGACTCCGCGTGTAACGCCGCGCTCGCAGCGATGAAGCCTCCCACCCAGGGGATACTGCCAAGCACCGCGAACACAAAGCGGGCGAACTTTGCATACCGTCTCCCATGCAAGAATTCGGTCAATTCTTGCTGGGGCCCTGTGGTCTCTGGTTCTGTGCGTCCGAGTTTGTCCGTGATCTTGTTAACCTGCTCGTTTTCTCGTCGTCCGCATGCGGCCATGCATTATACGGCATCTGCGTCCACCACTTGGGCCGGGATGAGAGCAAAAGTGCGAACGCAACAGACACAAACGCAGGCGCAAACCAAGTTACGAATAGCACCGGGATTTGTGAGACGATGAAAAACAATTCATAATTAAGACCGGAAATAACGTCTTGGAGAACTGGCGTGGATGAGAAACTCTTTCGCACCTTGCTCTACCAAAGTGAAGGGCCTGATCTCGACTTCAAGCGAGATCAGTATGCCTTCAAGGGTGCCGATGATCTGAACAAGTCAAAACTGCTAAAAGATGTATTAACTTTTGCTAACTCTTGGCGGCTGGGTGACGCTCACGTCCTTATTGGCGTAGAGGATTTGAGTAACGGTCGTCGCGATCCTCGCGGAATTCCCCCTGGAGATCACATCGACGATGCGTCTCTGCAGCAGTTTGTGAACAGCAAGACTAACCGTGAAGTTAAATTTTCATATGAGGCTTTTCTCTACGACGGAAAGAGTTTTGGCATCATCACTATCCCTAAGCAGAAGCGACCGCTTTACACAAACAAGGACTTTTGGATAGTCAAGGCAGGTGAAATCTACTTCCGACGAGGCAGTAGTTGCGCTGTTGCTACCATTGACGACGTTTATCAAATGGGGGTCGATGATGAGAAAGAATTCCGAGCCACTCCCATCATTCGTCTCGAACTGGCCGACCTCAAGCGTCGCGTAACCTTAGGCCCTTCTGTTCAACTAGAAACGATCACCCACGAAATTCAAAATACAACAGATTATCCAGATGCAGTGAGTGATGATCAAAGTCTTCTCGCCCGCATATCAAACGATGTTAATAGGAATTACTGGCGAGAGCTGGCTGATTACATCGACACACATCGGGCCTTTGCTCCGATTGGGTTTGCGGCAACGAATGCAAGCGGCGAGCTCGCCAGAAATGTTCACTTGGAAATCAATCAACCGAAGGATTCAGGGATTGCTTTGATGGGTGAAGAGGATCTACCTGCATTCCCAAACTACAGGAATGGCTTGGCTACTCTTCCAAGGCTTTTCAATAGTTCGATGCTGAATCCGCCAAAGGGAACTCCTAAAGTTTTCGACTACGATGATAGGTGGACCGTCCTCATTGATTTCGGCGACATACAACCTCAGAAGACGATTTGGGCTACAGATCCTATCTATGTTGCAGTAAATGCGCCGGGGCTGTACCGCTTGTCGTTGAAGATATACGCTGACAATCTGAGTCGTCCTCAAGAGGCCGAGATTCAACTGGATTTTGTCGTAGATCACCTACCGGCACTCAAGCTGGAAGACCTCAGTCAATTTCAGGACGAATACTGGAAGAACCAAGAAGAAGGCTATGACTAACAGAGCTTGCGTTGGTGCGCCGCCAGTAGTCACACACAGCGAACTCGCCAACCGGGATTTGCGCGGCAGAGAGGGTAAGATTCCCCTTCATTTTGTGTGCGAATGTGTGTGCGGACTGAAAAAATGGTGCCCCCGGCGCGATTCCAACGCGCGACCTTCCGCTTAGGAGGCGGACGCTCTATGCAACTGAGCTACGGGAGCACAAGGCAAACTGAATAGTAAATGGTAAATATTGAATCGTAAAGCGACGATTCTGATAACCATTCTCTCCTCTGTAAGACGCGCTTCGCACGTTGACTGAACGTGCGTTTTCTGGCTAGAGTAACGACCAACTCCCGGCAAGAAAGTTCGAATTTGTTAAGTTTGCGATAATCGACACGTCTCCCGCTCTCCCTGTAGCCGCTTAGCTGAGGCGGCCGTCCAATTTACATTTAAGGCGACACGCGATTATGCACGTCTCCGTTTTCCCGACCGTGTGCGTGGTTAACTGCTTTTCACCGGTTTGGTGTTGAGCAGAAGAAAGGGAGGTTGTATGGCAGCGGTAGAACCAAGAAAGAATCACTCAACGTCCGACGAGCTCGATTGGCTGGAATTCTCAGAACAGGTCGACCTTTCGGCTGCGTCTGTTTGGGTCCCTGACTATGAAGAAGATGACGAGATAACCCTGCAAGGCAAACGAGTCGAAGCCCCTGTGGAAGCCCCACAGGAAGCCAATCACATCGACATCGAGCACGTGCCTGCAAACGTAGAGGAAGTGTCCAGCCAGGTGAAGACCGCGCGCCAGGTTCGCATATTGGATGAATCGCAGGTTCTTTCAGGCGAGGCTTCATTCGCCACCGTTAGCCTGAATCAACGAATCGAAGAAAGCATCTTTGAATCGCGCGAGCCAATTGCAAGCACTGAAGTCGAAGGGCTGAACCAGAAGGACGGCACTCAGAGGGCTCGATTACTCGAGGAGTCTGAAATCCTGGCCGGGGAAGCATCGTATGCAACGGTGATGATTGGTGAGCGATTGGGGGGCCGCAGCCACTCGCCAATTGCGGAGTTTCTCGAAAAGACCAGGTTGACCCGACTTCAAATGATGTTGTGCGGGCTACTGGTGGTTTCAGTTATGTCTGTCGCGGTAATTGTTGTTCTGAACGTCTCGACCTCTGAACGAGCAGTGGCTAGCTCCGTTCCGCAGACAGAAACCGTGTCTTATTCTCCGCCACCTACACCGACCGATGCTGCGAAGCAAACAGGATCTACATCCAGTGCCAGTGCCATAGAGCCTGCCGTCGCTCCAACTTCGCCGGCGCAAGTAAGTGGGGTTGCGAACCTGGCTGGAGTAACCGGGAACGTTGAAGGGATGGCTGATGTAGCACGCCTGCCGTCAAATGAAGTGCTCAATTCCGAAGAATCGCGAAACACTCCCGCGAGTAATCCGAAATCGGACGAACCTGTCACGCCCACCTTGCGCGAGTCCGTTCCGGTAGCAGCGCGGGTGGCGTCGCGCACGGCCCCAGTCGAGAAAAGCAAGAAACTCTCCGGGCCGGTTGCAAACGGAAACATACAAAAACGGTCTGCCATCAGGCCGCCAGCTGTGTCCGTTAGATCTAATGAGAATAAAGAACCTTCTGGATCATCACCGGGGAAGACCGAGTCTGCGCCGGCGCCCACCATCAACGCGGTGGAGAAGATCGAAATGAAAGCGTTGCCAGTAACCGGGGGCGGTGAACGTCCCAGAACCGTCACGCGCAGAGTAAATCCCTAACTAAGCGAAGCGACTCAGTCTCCTATGAAACCGGTCCACTGATGAGCATCTGAGGATGGGATTTGTCTAAGATTGATATTTGATTAGCGACCGCACGTCGTAGCCTTCAAGCTTCTTCCGTCCCTGTAGAAACTCCAGCTCCACTACAAACACCAGACCGGCGACAGTGCCGCCCAACTGCTCGACCAGATTGCAAACGGCCTTTGCGGTTCCGCCGGTAGCGAGTAAGTCGTCGGCGATCAGCACGCGATGCCCGTTGCCGACCGCGTCGCGATGAATCTCAAGCGTGTCCTGACCATACTCGAGATCGTAAGACACAGCCACGCATTCGGCAGGCAGTTTCTTTGGCTTGCGCACCGGCACAAAGCCGGCTCCGAGGTGGTAGGCCAGTGCCGGTGCAAAGATGAAACCGCGCGCTTCGACTCCGATCACGGTGTCTACCTTCTCACCTTGGTATTCAGCCGCCAGAGCATCGACGGTTTGTCTCAAACCGTCGGGATGTTTTAGCAGCGTAGTGATGTCATAAAAATTTATGCCGGGCTTGGGAAAGTCCGGCACTTCACGGATCAATGCTCTTAAGTTGTCCATTGTTTGTGTCGTCAGTCAGTCAGGGAGTGTTCAAAGCTCAGACTTATCGTTCGATTCTAAAGCTTGAGTATCGTCCGGTAGGTTCGAGACTAATCTCCTCAACCTGCTGGACGCTCGACCATTGCGGACCAGTAACCAAATCCTTCTTAAACTCTTCGACGTTGTTTGCCGCGCCTTCGGCTAAGGCTTCAACGGTTCCATCGGCGCAATTGCGAACGTAACCGAGAACCTGGTGGCGTGCGGCCGCGCGTTGCGCAAAGAAACGATAACCGACTCCCTGCACGTCACCCCGGATTAGAAACTTCCTCGCTACCTTCGCCATCGAGTTTAGCGGCACTTGAAAATGCGCCCCGAGCCCCCGCGCGTGAGGGTGAATTCGCCCAGAATCTCATCCGAACCCTTGAGCTTCACCGTCAAGGTCATCGTGTTTCCCTTGATGACGCCGTAATAGGTTGCCGGATTGCTCTGCGGCGTTTCATCAATTCGGACCGGTCCACCGTGTTCGCGAAAATGAGCGCCTTCCCAACTGAACCGACCGCTTCTATCGAATTTCAACGGCCCGGTGATGGTGCCGTTTGCGCAATCATATTCAATGGTTGCGTTATCTCCCTTCACCTCAATCCGGATGTGCGGGCCGCCCCAAATGCCGGATGTTAGGCGTTGTGCTTTACGGGGTTTTGAGCTTGCAGTTGCTGCGACCAGCAAAAACAATCCAGTGATTGCCAGGATTCCGACCATTCGCTTTCTCCAAAGCATTACCCACCTCTGATTTCCGTCCAACTGCTCCAAACATGCAGTCGCATCTCGATTTTGCTCGTGTTCAACTCATTGTAACGAAGAGGTTGCTGGAATGCCCAGCAGGCCCTTCGCCACTTACGTTGTTGGAACGAAGCGCGAGCGCCATATTGCAAGACCCCAAATGTTTGATACGTGTTTAATGTCGGACCACAACGCACGAAATAAATTCGGTTTTCTGTAGAAGAAATCGGTGAATCGGACTATCTTTAAGTAAATAGGTGTGAGTCTGGTTTTTGGTTAATGATCGCGCCCGTGGTGTCGCGGTAGGAGAGCGTCAGTCAAAATATGAACAGGCAATTCAAAGCAGCGTTGGGTGCAGTGAAAGAGTTTATTGCGGGCGAATCCTCGGACCCGAGGGCTGCTGACGCTGAGGATAAGGCGCTGCGGCAGGTCGTTGCGGCGGAGTTACTGGCGGCGATGACCCCCCCCGTGTCCGAGACTGAGGTCGCGGATCCAACCGATTCTGGTGCACAAACCGAACATCCTCGGGAACTGTCTGTTATTGCCTCAGAGCCTGTTCCAGCAGCTGAGGAACAAGAACGAGCCAGGCAACTATTTCTGGAACACGGTTACTTTGACGACGCCGTACAAGAGCTGCGTGGAGCAAACGCTCCCGCTGAACGTGCAGCAGCTGCCCGCGCATTAGGCCTGGTCGGCAGTGAACGAGCCGCTGCTCACCTGATCGCAGCCTGCTTCGATGACGCCGCCGAGGTAAGAGACGCAGCCGAGCAAGCACTCGCGCGAATTGGCGCGTCGTCAGCCGCCTATCAACCAGCGCACGCATTTCCCACGGGCCCGACCGCGCCGATTGAAGTAGTGCCACCTGTCGAAACCCCGGTGTTAGCGGCTACCGCTCCAGCTACTGCTGAGCCGTCCGATTCACCAAACTTGGAAATTCCGGAGTCGACACCAATCGATGACGTGCCGGTTGTCGCCCCAGAAGAATCCTCGGCCGCTCCTCAAATAGCAGAGCCGCAAATGACAAAAGATGCGGCCGCAACCGAACCGGAACGGATGCAAGTCGAGGAGATGAGCGCCAGGAAATCAGTCGAAGAACTTGAAAAGCGTTTACTGAAAACTGCGGCGTCTCGCATCAACGTTGAAAAGGAAGCAGTACTCAGAAGCGAACGCGAGGCCAGCTTGAGGTCTGAAGCGGTGGTTCGACGGAAGAAGGTAGAAAAAGATCTCAAGCGAATGCGCGAAGAGGAAGAGCGTCTCCGTTTGCAGGAAGAGGCGGCGGCTGCCGCAGAGCAGGAAGCTCGTTTGCGAGCATCAGCCAAAGCACATCAACTGCAAGACGAAGAAGCACGGCTGCGTCTTGAGACGATAGGACTCCGGAAGACTGCGGCAGACTTGGCACAAGAGCGCGGAAGAATAGAGACCGAACGTCTCGAGGCCGCCGAAGCCGCAACTGAAAATGAGGCAAGGCGCGCTCGACGGCAAGCTGAGGCCAGGCATAAGACAGAAGTGGCACGACTTCGGAGCGAGGAAGAACGTTTGCGGTCTGTGTCGGAAGAGGTTGCGACGCGTCGCGCCGAAGTTGAGAGGGCGCGCGAGAAAGCTGAGAAGGAAGCGCAACTGTTGAAGGAAGCCCAGGAACGCATGCGTGCCGCTGAGGAGGCTCGCAGTCAGGCGGAGACTCAGCGACTACAGCTTGAGACGGAACTCAACGATCGCCTCGAGAAAGAGCGACGGCTACTCGAAGAGTCTCGCCGGCGAGGGGTGGAAGAACAGCAAAGGTTGGAAGAGGAAACTCGCCTGCACAATGAAGAAGAAGAGCGCAGGAAGGCAAACCTCGAGGCTTTGCGTCTTAAGACCGAGAAGGAAACCAAAGAGCGGGCTGAATTGGAGCGTCAGATCCTCAGCAAGATAGAGAGTTTGCGAATTGCTGATGCGGAAACGCGTCGCCGGATTGAGGATGCCGAAACAAAACGTCGGGCCGCCGAACAAGCTTACAGCCTGGTTGCCGGCAAAGTTCAGCGTGTTGAAGCTGAAGCGCACGCGCGAGCGGTCGAAGAACAGCAAATTCTGGCCAAGTTGGAGGCGACCCGCCGCGATGTGGCGACCGAAGCCCAGGCAAGGGCCGAACAGGAGAAGCGTATCAAGGAAGAGCTCGAATTGTTTGGGCGTCTGGAGGAGGAAGAGCGTCCGCGTCTTGAAGCGGCGATTCTCCGCCGCACAGAGGTAGAGGAGCAATTTCAGCAGCGAAGAGAACTCCTTGAGGCAGAAGAAGAACAATATCGAGCCACGCTGGCTCAGTTGGACGAACTTCCTGTCCGGCCGGTCGAAACTCCATTGCCTCTGCCTTCAGTTACCGAATCACCATCGGTAAGTAAGCCTGTGTTCGCCGCCGCCGCGACAGTTCAGGTTCCTCAACCAGAGGCGACTGCGAACACTCCTGGTGCCCTTGAGGCGCCGGTGGCGACGCCCGCTATTGTGGCTTACCTGAACAGCATCGATCCCTATAAACGCGCGGCCGCAGTTGCTGAGCTGGCCCGCTCCCAGGCAACGGACGCATTCAGTTTGATCGCCAGATGTTTTGACGATCATTCCGCGCACGTACGAAATGCAGCAGCGCGCGCATTGCCGAGGCTGGAACCTAATCGCACCGTGGATCTGTTTAATCGAGCCATGGAAGAAGGATCCGAGGAGCGACGGCGGAACATTGGCAACGCGATTGCCGAGTCAGGCCTGGCGACGGAGGCGATCAACAACCTGGCCGGCGAGAGTCGCGAAGCAACATACAACGCACTGTCGATCCTCTTCGTCATGGCCAAGAGCGGCGAGGTGCAACCGTTAGTGCGGGCGATAGAAGATCATCAAGATGACGACATTGGGAAGGCCGCTATCAAGTTACTCACACTGAGTGGGAAGCAGGACATAGCCGACGCTGCGTTGAGGCGGGGAAACGCGCGAGCGGCAGGTGAGCCGTAGACGGCCCGGCCCTATCGCGGGTTTAGCTCAACAATCGCGATTCCTCCCGGAGCAATCGTGATACTCACCCGGTCTTCATCCGTTACTTCCAGGCTCTTTCCTCCCAGCCATTCACTCGCGCTGCGAATTTTCTGATTACGCAATCCAATCGTGACTGCTTCAAAGGCGTTTCGGTCTACCTGAGCCAGGCCTTGTTGCGGCTTGTAAACGCCCTTGTTATTGAAGACAGTGACAACCCAACCGGTCGCCGTACGGTTAACCAAATACTCAACGTCGCCGTCAACCGTGATCGGTGTTGCAGCCGCAAAGACATGGGCAAGCATGTGGGCCGCAAAAGGAGTCATGCGCTCGTCTTCGCCTAGTAAGTCCGGCAGGGCCGAAAAGACTACGCTGCCTTTCCCCAACTGGTGCACCACTACGAGCGGATCACCCGGGAGAGTCGTGATCAATGGTTTGGCGCCTTTCAGTTCTATCCTTTCGTAACGAAAAATCTGGCCGTGCAAATCCTGTTTTGTTTCTCCAGGCGAAAGGCATAGAGCGTTATGGGCCTGAGCCGTCGTGCCGGTCAGGCGAACTCCTATCAATTGTTCCGGCAAGCCTTTAGCCTGGGCAGCGTTGAGGACTACTGTGCCCCCGCCGCGGACATAGGCGGAAAGTCTATCAATCCAGAAGTTTGACCAATCGAGGTGTCCTCCAACAACCACTGCCCGATAAGCGTCGAGAGAGAGCGCTGGTGCGCGTGGAGCGTGAGACGTTAAGGGGGTGACAGTTTGGGACGGCCCGGATGGTGAAGATCCGGTAGCAGGCGCCGGCGTCGTCAACGGAGATGTCGTATTGTCACCTTCGTAGCGCCATTGGTTGTTCTTATTCGAAGCCGGCTTTTTAGCGTTAGACGCTTTCCCGGTTTGAGCCTTTGCATCTTTGAGATCGGCGTTGCCTGTCTTGACCGGGCTTTGGACTTTGGATTGCGGACCTTGGACATTCGAAGCGACCAGCACATCAAAAATGTCTCCGAAGACTCCGTTAACAAACGCCTGCCGGTCGCCGGTTGCGGGCTCGCCTTCGACTACCAGTCCCGGGTAGTAAGCCACTCCGAACAGTTCTCGTAGTGCGCGATCACTGCGACTAATCTGCGAAACCTCGAATGGCCAGTGTGGGTAGTCAGTCATCTCCCAGCCATGTGCGGGGTCGAGCAGGAATGCAATCGGCGTATAAGGTATCCCCGGGTCGGGATGCTTCTCAGCAAAACCTATGAACTCGGTGGTGATACGGCCGAGCGGGTTCAACTGAAACTCATGCTCGCCGGGGCCCGGTTTGAAAAACTGATCGAAACCCTGTTCGAGATAAATCGCCGATGCGCCAGACATGTAATAGAAGTAGTAACTCTTGCGATACCACGAGAGCGACGGGCCCATGGTGGGACCGTATCGTGAATGGAAGAAGTTGTCAGGGCCCGCGAAGTTTTGCTGCCGGGTGAAGGTGGTGGCTGAGTCACCAAAGTTTGGAGCGTGGTAGTAAAGAAAACTTCCGCCGTATTGGCGCGCAGCCCCTCTGGTAAACGCCGTGCGCATCGCAAACATGGGTTGAACCGCCGCAGTTTCGATCCCGAGTAAGCCGACTCCCCATTCAGCCAGGGCATGAGCAAAGGAAGTACTTGAAGTCGACTGCGCGGGGATTAGTTTGTCCCACATCGCACTGGCCGGCGTTTGAAACATCTGCGACCACTTGCGCGCCATCGCGTTGTTATAAAAAACGCGATGAGCTTCCAACAGTTCGCGCCGCGACATCGTTGGTGAGATTTTCAATTCTGCCGGCGCGTTCTCCCAGACATAGCCGACGCTTTCTCCGGAGATCCAACCCAGAAACTGGTCCTTCAACTCGCCGTTCAACAGCGTCCATTCCGCCTCGGATAGCTGCGCTGCGCCGTAGTTAATTGAAATTGCAAACGGGCTCCTGGTTTCGCGGAGGTACCGCAGGAAACTACTGTCTGCTTTCAGGAGCTCCGGCAGGTTGTTTATGTAAATGACCGGCACTACGAGTTTGGAGCTAAAGATTGGAACATCTGAGGCGCCGTTGTACTTCTTAACAAATTCTTCAACCGGCTCAGCGTTAAACGGGTAGCGTGGCCGGTGGGCCGAAGGTTGGTCGTAGAGTTTCCAAAACTCCGGATTGATGTTCCACGGCATTAGAAAGTCGCGCCCGGCAATCTTTTTTCGCGGCCAGGCCACTGGCGCGTCCGCTTCTGGTGGTTGCAGGAGTGAAACGATGGGCGAACGCTTTGCCGACCAATCGCGCAAGTAGCGCATGGCAGCGAAGTCGGGCTTGCGACGTCCCTCGGGAAGGTAGAGCAGGTTGTTTGTTAGAAGGAGGCAGTCGACGTGGCGACGGGCGCCGGCGGCCTTTTCGATTTCGATGGAGATGCGAGCCGGGCCCTTTTCCAGTTTCGCCTCGACCCCTTCCCAGGTGAACGCCCAGCCCCAGTACATGCTGACTTCGTCGTGCGCGTCCACAACGTCAGCTGCGCCAAACTCCCGACGCAGGACTTCTTTTCCATTTTGGGTGACGCGGACGATGAAGTTCTCACTCTTGCTGGCCCAGTCGGCGTAGCGGATCCACGTTTTGTAATCACCAGTCCTCGGTATCTCGATGTCCTGATAGATCATGGCGCGCGTTTCATCCGCACTCGCGGCAGCGGAGTTCCATTCGCTTTCGCCACCTTGCGACCATTCCGCGGAAACGCCCGGTCCATTCATTCCCCAACCCGGGGCTTTTGCCTTGAGTAGATTTAGATATGACGGATTCAGTAATGGAGCACCCAGCGCTCCGGTGGTGAAGCCGCGCATGTTTTCAGCTTCAAGCCATAGGTACTCATGAAGTGCGTCGGGGACTGCCTGGGACTCGGAGACACCGGGACGCGGGGACGCGGAGACGGGGGGGTTTTGTTGAGCGTTAAAGTTGGCGGGCTGGAAAGGGAAGACTACTACGAAGAGCAGCGCTCCCAAGATCGCCCGGACCCTAATCAGCCGCATGCCTCACCCTTGGCCGGACTGACCATTGTTCAGGAGCCTCTATCATTCGTACGAGTTGGCCGATGATGCCGTCGTAAGTTGGTTCGAGTTCTTCTTCTACATCCTTGGAGATATACCCGCAACGAGATGCCAGCTCTACCCAAACCCGAGTCTCTTCAGCTTCTCCCTCGGAATCGCTCAGCTTGCTTGCAAAGTGAGCTTGATAGCGCCGTTTTCGCCACGCCTCGCCGATGTTAGAACAAGCTGAGCGAGAGGATTTTCGCATTTGGTCAACCATTGAAAAGCGTTCTTCAGCGGGAAACGTCTTGGTGATTTCAAAAATGCGCATGGCCGCGCTGATCGCTGCCTGATAAACACGAAGTTCCTTATAACTTCTGATGTTTGGCATTTGGGACGGGCTGCCTCCGAGTCCCCGCGTCTCCGTTTCCCCGTGTCACTTATTACCCAAGGACTTCGAGACACTCGGCGAGCGTTCGCTGGCGGCAGGTGAACATGGGCGTGTCGCGTAGTGTGTAGGAACTGGCCTTCGTTTCCCGCAGCTCCTGGACTAAGTCGAGAAAGTCTGACGGCTTGTCGGTTTCAAACGCCACCACAAATTCCTGATCATCAAGCCCGAAGGAATAAGTCGTGTGTAGTTTAACTGAACGGTACTTCGAGCCGATGCGAATGTGCTCGTCCATCATTTCCTGACGCTGCTCGGGAGTGCGTGAATACCATTCCCGCGTTTTCACAAACGGGTAGACGAAAAGGTAATCAGATTTGCCCGGAATGATGTGCAGCCGGTCCTCTACGTGATTAGGATTGTCCTTGTCGATATACATCGAGCGTTTAGTCATCGAAAGGAACGACTGCGTCGGTTCGAGATACTTGGCAATCTCCGTATGATTCAGCCGCGAAGTCATTTCCTGAATCGGATCGAGCTCATATCCGATGCGCCAGATCATAAAGTCGACGTTAGTTCGCAAACCGACCGTGGAATAGGTGTGGATTATGAGGCTGGAACGAAATTCATCAACGGTGGCAACAAACTCCTTTTTACAGCGCTGCTTGTCGGTATCCGAGAGGGTCATCCATGTTGGTCGAGCGTGGTAGAAGGTGAAATTGACAAACTGTCTTGGAAGCTTAGCCTTCTGTTCCTCCATCTCGACGCAATTTGGCGCGAGCCGGAGCGAACCCCTTGCTGCATTGCCTTGATCCTTGTCGGCACTCATTGAAATTAACCTCGAAGCTCGTGAAGGATTTCGCTTTGTTAGAAGCAGCGAAGAAATCGTGACGCGCAGGTATTCTGCCGGAGTAACAAGCGGGATTGCAACCGGCCAGAGACTTGCACGGCGTTTCTGGCAGCGAAAGCGGGTTTGCCGAGGTTAGCTATCAAGGTGATTTTCCATTTGACATTTCTCATTTGACATTTTTCATTGGTCGACGCACCGCCTTTCATTGGTCGACACACCGCGGTTCCCGGCAAAAAGATCGGCAATGACAAATGGTGGATTCAAGTTGGAGTGCAACACCAACGTGTCTGAAAATATTTCGTTAGTTTTGTGAATCGAACTGTTTTTACCGCGAAGCGGTTACATCTTACAGCCCAGGGTTGCCGCTTCGGCTACCCTGGGTTACAGGATGAAATGGCGATTCAACCGCAACGCGGTTGCGTCTGCCGGCGCATTCCCGGGCAGCCGCGCGGAGTGAGGGCGCTTCCTTTAACCCCGGCGAGTCAAGATCAATTAGCAACTCAGAAGGTCCCGCGACTCAGACGCAACCGCGTTGCGGTTGAATCGTCTATTCAACTCCGTAACCCAGGGTAGCCGAAGCGGCAACCCTGGGCTGTAAGACGTAACCGCTTCGCGGTAAAGCAGTTCAAGTCAGAAACCTCTAACTAGGGACTACACCAGGGTGTAGTTGCACCCCAGACTTTGAATCCGCGTGTTTTCAAACAACGATCTGTTGCACTTCCAAGTTGAATCCACGAATGATAAATGTCAAACGTCAAATGGAAGATCTGCTTCAGGTCTTCTCGCAGGTTCATTGCAACTCGCAATCAGAACCCAACTTCATCCAAAACAAAGCCTTGGGCTATACTCATCTCCAGCTCAGCTATCACAATCTAATCTGCGGGGGGAATCGGGATGAGGTTTGTCAGCTATGGCCTGCTAATCGTAGCGGTTTCGCTGCTTGCGGTTGCTTGTAATCAACCTTCGAGTTCCACAACTAATGCGCCGTCATCGAGTGTCGCGACTCCGGCGGCCGCTACTCCGACGCCGGATGAATTTGCTGCCGCGCGTGCAACCTTCATCAAAGACTGCACCGTCTGCCACGGCGCAGACGGTTCCGGCGGCAAGAAACAAGTCGAGGGCGAAACGTTGAAGGTACCCAACTTCCGTGAAGGCCATGCGCTAAAGCATTCCGACGAGGATTTTGTGAAGCAGATCGAAAATGGCGGCGACGGCATGCCGAAGTTTAAGGACAGACTATCGCCCGGGCAGATCACCGACCTGGTGAAGTTTGTCCGGCATGAATTTCAGGGGAAGTAAGATCGTCTTTAGTGGGGGGTTGTCAGTGGTCAGTGGTCAGTTGTTCGTTCTTCGTTGTTAGTTGTCAGTGGTCAATTGTTGGATGGTACGACAACCACCGATCACCGCGTGCAACTGACAACTGACAACTGACAACTAACAACGGACACCTGCAGATTTACTATTCACCATTCACCATTTACTATTTACCAGCACCACGCACCCGTAGCTCAGTTGGATAGAGCGTTTGACTTCGAATCAAAAGGCCGCAGGTTCGAGCCCTGCCGGGTGCACCAACAAATCCCACGTCCTGTTGCTCAAATCACGAATGAACCGCCCTGCCTAATCTTGAGGCAGCTTTTCAACCCAGATTCCGTGCAATGTCCAGGTAGAGGTCTCTGACTTTTCGTTCAAAGGTCGCTACCTGTTTGACGACGCTGGTAAGCAACATCTTCGGATTTAGGGCCTCCTGTGGATCCCACCACCCCACCTGGTTCAGGTGATCGGCGGGAAATGGAAACTCCTTCTGCGCCACCGGCTTTCTGGTGCCGTCGCTGGCCACCAACTCCGGCTTCCATTGCTGCGAGCGGAAGGACACGAGTCCATCATTCCTGCCGTCGTGATTTCGTATGAAAATCCAGGCCGGCAGCAGGGGAGCGAAGATCAAATGGATATCTTCGATGCTGGCGTAGGCTTGATACGCGACACTGTTTCTCGCCTCCGAATCTTCCGCGCGGCGATTGAAGGTCTCGCAGGCAGTTACGGTGAGGTCGGCGAACCCATCCAGATTGATCACTCGCCGCATTATTTCCATAAAGAATTCTCCGCCATTTCCGAGCACGTGATCGGCCAGCACGGTGCCCAGGTGCGGCGTTCCGATGGTTGTCAAACTTGCGACTTTCTCAGCCATTCCGTGGTCAACGATCATGTGACGGGCATCCAGCCCTCCCATGCTGTGGCCGATCAGGTGGACCTTCGCAGCGCCGGTATTCGACAACACTTCGTCGACTCTGGCTTTCAATTGTTCAGCTCTAAATTGGACCGGGCCAGCGAAATCCTGGTTGGGGTGGAAGACCCTGAAACCGTTTGCTTCGAGATGAGGTTTGATTCCTTTGAAATAGTGAAACTCATCGCCCAATGGAGTATCCGGCAGGTTTCCTTTCTTTCTCAGTATTTCCAGCAAAGCATCGAACCGGGCGATGCCATGCGCGAGCACGATTGGGAAGTTCTGATTGTTTGCCATGCGGTTCCTCTTTCTTACCTCTAATGAATCAAGCTTTCTCGTTACATACTCGATTCGAGGCTCAAATCGGGTTACTTGAGCTAAGGCCGGCAAGGCGGCGACGGATTCTTCTGGTAAGTTTCAGACCGGTATATGGTCTTAAGCTTTTTGCCAAGCTTCTTGAAGTGGTCGTCGTCTATGCAGACCGCCGGGTTGACCGGGATGACGGTCACGTCGTCTTTCAGCCGGAATTCATTTACCACTTTATCGTTCAGGACATCACGAATAATGATTTCCTGGACCTGGCTGGGTCTCTCTTTTCTAATCGCCTGGTAGACTTCCGGGTCAATCTCACCAGAGTCTCCCACCAGAATGAATTTCCGCTGAGGAAATTTGTCCATCAACATTGAGATCTGCTTGTGTTTATGCTTGTAGGTCTCATCCAAAGAGTTCGTGATGGTGTTGATCAGGTGCCAGAGGGCTATGGGGTTATTTGCTCGAAGGAACGCCAAGTGAAAGGTTCCTTCTGGAAAGCCACCCTCACCAGAGATCAAATAGTCATAGAGCGGCCCGTACAACTGTTCCGGCCCGCCGGAAACGTAATGCACGGGTATGTCACCATAGGCGAGGTACTTCGCTTTCATGTCTGGTTCTCGCACCGGTTTGAAGCCAAGACAAAAAGTGTTTCTCAAGACAAGATTTTTCCCCGCCGGGACCTCCGTTATCTTGATCGTATCGTCAATATCGGAGATGAGCGACAGGTTGGTTTGATCGGTCGGGTTGATCAACCGCACACGTCCCAGACCGGTATATTCACCTGAGGCGCGATATGTTAACCAGCCGTTTTGCGATCCTTGCTGGGCCAGCAACTGCGTGGCCTGCTGGTCAGTCAACGGCAGATCCAAGTCTACGATCCCGTCCCGTCCGCTTCTTTTGAGTTCATGGGACTTTTGCTCCGGGTCGGAATCGAACGTGATCGAGACTTTTTCTAACGTCTTATTGTCGTCCGCAATGTCAGCGGTACGAGCGCGAACGGTATTCATCTCCTCTTCAGTGCACTTGACAGTCTCCTCCAAAACCCGGTTCAAAACACTGGTTTGCGCTGGCCGGTCTTCATGTACCCAGCCACGCAGCTTGAGGATCCAACCCGGTCCATCCTTGTAGCCGTAAGTCGGATAAAAGGCGACTTCCTTCTTTCCAGTTGGTGCGAGGAGCCTCTTGGGTGGAGGTGTTCGCTGGGCATTGGGACTCGGTGAAGCAGGAGCACCATTCTGCACCACAGTCTGGTTACCGCAAGAGCCGGCGAGCATCACGCTCAGCAGGGCCGCGAAAAGCATCGGATAAATCTGTAGTAGTTTCATGAGGAACTCTCATTGTGTTGGCATTGCGCGTGTCCGAAGACGATTTAGGTGCTTGACCTCAGGGCCCGCACGGCGGCGCCTCGTTTCTCTTGTAAGGACGCGTCGGGTATATCTCACTCATCTTCTCCTCGAGATGCTCAAAGTGCTGGTCCTCTATGCAGATGGGCGGGTTAACGGGAATGACGGTCATTCCCTCCAGCCGGTGGTGATTCACCACGTCATCGTTGAGGACGTCTCGAATCCAGATTTCCTTGACCTGTGCAGGTCTCCTCTTTCTGACCTCGTTGTACACTTCCGGGTCAATCTCGCCGGAGTCTCCAACCAGAATGAATTTTCGCTCGGGAAATCTCTCCATCAGCGAGGTGATCTCACGGAGTTTATGATCAAACGTCAGATCCAGTGAGCTAATGAGGAATTTTATGAGGTTCCTGGGAGTTTCGAGAGAGAGCGCGGTTTTTGGAAAGAACTTCAAATGAAAGGTTCCCTCCGGAAAGCGGCCGTCTCCAGTGATGAGATAGTCATAGAGTGGTCCATACAACTGTTCCGGTCCTCCAGAAATGTAGTGGACCGGAATGTTACCCAGGGCCCGGTACCTTGCCGCCATATCTGGTTGAAGCACCGGTTTGAAGTCAAGGCAGAGAGTGTTTCTCAGAACAACATCGGCTCCAGCCGGAACCTCGGTTATTTTGATCGTGTCATCGATGTCGGAGATGAGCGATATGCCGTTTGGATCCGGCGGTATCAATCTGATTCTTCCCAGGCCCGTATATTCGCCTAAAGCGCGATAGGTCAACCAGCTATTCGATGATTGCTGTTTTGACTGTAGCTGGGCGACCTGCTCATTAGTCAAAACCAGGTGAAGCTTGATGATCCCGTCAAACCTGCTCCTGCTGAACTGATGAGTCTTGTCGTCACCGTCGAACTTGAAGCTGACTTTTTCGAAAGTCTTGTCATCATCCAGGATATCGGCGGTGCGGGAGCGAAAGATGTTCATCTCCGACTCGCGGCATTTGCTGAGGGCCTCCAGCACCTTGTTTGCGTGGTGCCTGTTTTCGTGGACCCAACCGCGCAGATGCATGTTCCAACCGGTGGCGTCCTTGTAGCCGTAGGTCGGATAGAACGTGACCTCCTTTCCGTCCACGACCTTAAGTCTTGGGGGAGCCACCGAAGGCGCGGAATCTGGAACTGGTGAGGCTACACCTTCCGGTTCCGAACTGTTTCTGGCGTGCGCGCCAAACAGTGCGCTCATCGTCGCGAGAAGTATCGACTGAATTTGTAGTAGCTTCATGAGGAGCCTTCCTTGGGAAAGGTTTAAGAAGTTGGCTTTTCGACGTTTCTCAATGAGCCTGCAGCTCTAGGCGCTCGCACTCTCAGCTGTTTGGCGCTGTTCGAGAGGAACGTAATCACGTGTGCGGACACCCAGGTAGACCTGTCTTGGCCGCGCAATCTTTTGATCAGGATCTTCCAGTAACTCAACCCACTGGGCCAACCAGCCCGAGGTGCGCGGGATGGCGAACAAGACGGGAAACATGTCGACCGGAAAGCGCATCGCCTGGTAAATGATCCCGGAATAGAAATCCACATTCGGATAGAGCCGGCGCTTTACGAAATATTCGTCCTCGAGCGCAATGCGTTCCAGCTCCAACGCGATGTCGAGCAAGGGGTCCTTGCCGGTAACTTCGAATACTTCATCAGCCACCTGCTTGATAATGCGCGCGCGCGGGTCGTAGTTTTTGTAAACGCGGTGACCGAAGCCCATTAACCGAAACTCACCGGCCTTCACCCGTTTGATGTAGTCAGGCACCTTGTCCACCGACGCGATTTCTTTCAGCATGCGCAGCACCATCTCGTTGGCCCCGCCATGCAATGGCCCGTAGAGCGCCGCTGCTGCGCCGGCCAAAGACGAGAACGGATCTGTGTGGGCACTGCCGATACTGCGCATGGCGTTGGTGCTGCAATTCTGTTCGTGGTCGGCGTGGAGAATGAACAACACATTGAGCGCCCGCTCGAGTGCAGGGTTAGGTTGATACTTCAGTTCGGTCGTCTTGAACATCATGTTCAGGAAATTACCTTCATAACTGAGATCGTTGTCGGGATAGGCGTATCGCATGCCGATCCGGTGCCGGTAAGCGAATGCGGCGATCGTCGGCACTTTTGCGATCAGCCGGTGAATTTGCCTCTTTCTGCTATCGACGTCGAAGATCTCCTTTGCATCGGGATAGAAGGTTGACAATGCACCTAAAGCGGCCTCAAACATGCCCATTGGATGAGCGTTGTAATGGAATCCGTCGATTACCTTCTTGATGCTCTCGTTGATGAAGGTGTGGTAGGTAATGTTATGAGTCCACTGTCGTAGTTCTTCTTTAGTCGGCAGTTCGCCATTGAGCAGGAGATAAGCAACTTCCAGATAAGTGCTCTTCTCCGCCAGTTGGTCGATTGGGTAACCGCGATACTCAAGAATGCCTTTATCGCCGTCGATGAAGGTAATCCTGCTCTTGCATGAAGCTGTATTCATGAACGCAGGGTCGTAGGTCATCAGGCCAAAGTCGTCGTCATTAGCCTTAATCTGACGCAGGTCCATGGCCTTGATGGTGCCGTTTTCGATCGGCAGGTCGTATTGTTTCCCGGTCCGATTGTCGGTGATAGTCAGGGTATTTTCACTCATTCGGTCTCTCCTCACCCGGGCCTCCACAGCCCTGGACGCAGATTAACTCTCAGCACCGTAACTAATCAAACTTGCCAATGGCGCCCTGGTTGGGGCAGAGAATTAGATTCAGTAGTGCGATGGCTTTGATTCTGGCAGTACCTTCGTTTTTCATCGCTTAGGCTATGCAAAGCCAAGGGCGATTGAATCCGGACAAAAAAAGTGGCCCGCTTTGACGCGGACCACTCAAGATGCGATAGGTTTGTAGGAGCCGTAGTTATCGCTTGCCTTCTTTTATGTCTCGCTCGGCCTGCTTCTTTGCTTCTTTGGCTTCACTTGAACTCAAACCAAGATTCTTAAGCGTCTTCCCCAGACTGTTCCCATCAGCCAGGCTGACCAGGATCGCGTCGCGCGTGATGTTTGGGAACCTTGTTAGCAGATTCTGTGATAGACGGGTCGCCGCAACAAACTGGCCAAACTTCAGATTCGGATTGTTAGCCAGCGCTGCCTGGTAGTCCTCTCGAAGATCGTTGGCGTTCGTGTGCAGGGCATTGGGAATGCCAGGATGATCTCTCAGCTCTCTATCTGCGTTGCGAAGATTCTCACTCGCGAGACGTGCGCGATTCAAACCTTCATCCGACCGTCCATTTGACTTATCAGACGCGTTCTCAAGCCCACTATCCGACCGTCCATTTGAGCGGTCTGAAGCGTTACCGATTCCTCGATCTACACCGACGCCCGTTGGCGGTCCGCCAGGTTGACCTCCGCCCGACCCTCGGCCGCCACCGCGGCCTCTACCCTGACCAAACGCAGACGTGGTGAGCGCCAAAACCATTACACCGGCCGCCACCGTAAACAGGATATTTCGCAATTGTCTATTCATTGTCACACCTCCACCGCCCTTTCCTTCCTTGGTCATTTTCAAATTCCTCCGCGTGAGGAGGTCAAGTAAAGATTGTATAACGGATCTGGGCCAGACGGAACACTCAAGCGTGAATGCAAAGATTTCACAATGCAATTACCACGGACATGAGACTTGCACGAATCACTGGGGCGGGGACGGGTTCCGGTTGCGGTGCATTTCGCCGTCATGTACTGGTGGTCATTTCGCTGCCAGCAATTCAACCTCGAAAATAAGGGTGGAATTTGCGGGAATACCAGGTCTCCCCTGAGCGCCGTAGGCGAGTGACGGTGGAACGATCAACTTGCGCTTGCCCCCCACTTTCATAGAGGTGATTCCCTCGTCCCAACCTTTGATCATGGGTTGGATGCCAAACTGAAACTCCATGGGCTTTCCGCGGTCCAGGGAACTGTCAAACTTGGTTCCATTTTGAAGAGTGCCGGTGTAATGAACCGAAAGCGTTTGCCCCTTTTGTGGGGTTGGTCCCGTACCTTCGACGAGCTCGGTATATTTCAACCCTGAAGCAGTTGTGACCTCGGTTCCGCCGCTCGTGTTTTGAGCTCGGTTCGTAATCAAATAGAGGATAGCTGAAGCAGCGAGTATGACCACCACTACGATAGCGATCATTCGAGCCTGACGGTTGCGTCCCGACGGCGGCTTTGCTTTTGTGGCTGGATAAAGACCCTTTGGTCGCTTTTTTGCTTTGCTGGTCCTGCGATGTCTGCTTTGCGGCAAGTGTTCGATTCTCCTGTTTATTTGATTGCGAGGCAGGTGGACAATGTATAGCTGGTTGACGCGGGGGTCAAACCAGCATTCGGCAGATTCGCATGGTACACTCTCCGCGCACCAGCAGTTCAAACCAGTCCGATTCATTTCCAAAATTCAGGAGAAGCCCATGTTTTTCGGAAAACCCGTACGCGTCACTTGTCTGCTGCTTTTTATTGTGGCCCAGAGCGCTGGGCACTGTCTTGCCCAAGAGCCTGCCGCCTCGCCGTCGCCCACTCCCCAGGAGAGCCCATCTCCGGACGACAAATCCAAGTCTCCATTTGAAAGGGCGTTTAGCCGGCTGGAATATCGCAGCATCGGGCCTGCAAACATGGGTGGGCGCGTCGCCGACGTGGAAAGCATTCCGGGTAATGCGAACGTGGTTTACGTGGCCACCGCTTCCGGCGGTTTGTGGAAGACTGTAAACGGCGGCACGACCTGGAAACCCATTTTCGAACGGCAGAACACTATTTCCATCGGCGACATCGCGTTGGCGCCCAGCAACCCGGATGTCATTTGGGTTGGGACCGGCGAGTCAAACACCCGCAACAGCGTTTCTTTTGGTGATGGCGTTTACAAGTCGACCGATGGCGGCAAAAGCTGGCAACACATGGGGCTGAAGGACAGCGAGCGCATTTCCGGAATTGCGATTCATCCTCAGAATCCCGATATCGTTTACGTTGGCGCGTTGGGCCATGCATTCGCCCCAAACGAAGAGCGAGGCGTTTTCATGACCACCGACGGCGGGAAGACCTGGACCAAAACACTGTATATCGACAAGGAACACGGCGTTGCTGACTTGGATATCGATTCGACGAATCCAAACATTCTCTACGCCGCAATGTGGAGTTTCGAGCGCAAGCCGTGGACGCATCGCAGCGGTAGCGAAAAGGGCGGCCTGTACAGGTCAGTCGACGGTGGGCGGACATGGAACAAGGTCAGCGGACTTCCGAAGTTGCTTGGCCGAATTGGGGTACGCGCGGCGCCCAGTAATTCGAACGTGGTATACGCGATGGTCGAATCGAAAGAGGGAACGTTGTACCGCTCCGACGATCGTGGCGAAAACTTCAAGCAGGTTTCGAAGCAGACCAACATTGTTTCGCGTGGCTTTTATTACACGACGGTGCGCGTCGATCCAGCAAACGAGAACCATGTCTTTGCCGTCGCCTCGACGTTGTTTGAATCGATCGACGGCGGCAAGACCTTCAAGTCGATTACCGGTCGAACTCATATCGACTTTCACGCTTTCTGGCAGGATCCAAAAAATCCAAAACGCATCTGGGTTGGACAAGACGGCGGCATTGCCGTCACCTACGACGGCGGTGAGAACTGGGAGCCTGTTTACAACATTCCGCTGGGCCAGTTTTATCAGATTCATGCAGACAATCGTTTGCCGTTTTACTACGTGATGGGTGGTCTCCAGGACAACGGCACCTGGACAGGACCTGCCCGGACGCGCGAGCCGGCGGGCATCATGAACGACGACTGGCGGATGATTAGTTTTGGCGATGGTTTTTACGTCATCAATAACGCCGACGAACCTGAGCTATACATCTCAGAATCGCAGGGAGGAAATATTCTGCGCACCGATTGGCGCACTCGCGAGCAACAGGAGGTCAATCCCTGGGGCCGCGGCAGCGGCGATGGCCCAGCGCTCGGTGAGAAGTATCGCTTCAACTGGAACGCTCCGATCGTGCTTTCGGCTCATGACAAAAACACGGTGTTCTTTGCAGGCAACGTGCTTTTCAAGTCGACTGATTTTGGAAAGACATGGCAAGCAATTAGTCCGGACCTGACAACCAATGACCCGGCAAAGCAGAAGGACGCCGGCGGACCGATTGCTTTCGAAAACTCAACCGCTGAATACCACACGACCATTATCACGGTCACCGAATCGCCAGTGCAGCAGGGACAAATCTGGGTAGGAACGGACGACGGCAATATTCAAGTTACGCGCGATGGTGGCAAGACGTGGGCAAATGTTGTGCGCAATGTTCGTGGAGTAGCGACCAACTCCCCGGTTTCACACGTTCAACCTTCCTGGACGAACGCCCAAACGGCCTACGTCTCCTTTGATCGCCACATGTTTGACGATTTCCGCCCGTACATATTTAAAACCACGGACGGTGGCAAGAGTTGGGACAACGTCACCGGCAACCTGCCGGTGAAGGCATACGTGCAAGTGGTACGCGAGGATCCAAAGAACTCAAACTTGCTGTACGCGGGCACGGAGCTGGGTTTGTTTGCCTCGTACACCGGAGGCACCGACTGGGTGGCCCTCAATCTCAAGAACCTGCCAAATGTTTCGGTTCACGACATTCTGGTTCACCCTCGCGAAAACGACCTCATCCTCGCCACCCACGGTCGCAGCATCTGGATCTTCGACGATGCGGCGCCGCTTCAGCAGATGAACGCGAGCATCTTGAACAGCAGTGCACACTTGTTTCCGGTGCGCCCCGCACTCCGTTACGCAACGCGTTTTAGCCGTTACGGTATCGGCGAAAAGATCTTTACGGGTCCAAACCCTCCTTACGGCGCGCTCATCACTTACTACCTGAAAGACAAACCCGACGACAAGACCACCTTCAAAGTCCAGATTCTCGACGAAAGCGGGAAGCTTGTTCAGGAGCTGGACAAGCCGTCGAAAGAGAAGGGCCTAAATCGAGTGGCCTGGAATCTTCGCTATGGCGGCGCTGAAGTTCGCCGTCCACCGAGCGAAGAAGAGACGGCTTTTGGGGGACCGCCGCGTGGACCACAAGCCTTGCCGGGTCGTTACACTGTGAAGTTGTTTGTGGGCGAGAAGACATTTGACCAGCCGGTCGAGGTAAGACTTGATCCGACGATCCAGGTGCCCCTAACAGACCTGCAGGCGCAACTTGATCTGCAGATGAAGCTTCGCGATATGCAATCGGCCACGAATAGCGGTCTGCGCTTTCTCGACAGCATCGAGGATCAGCTCAAGCACACACAGACCACGGTAAAGACGCTTAACAAGGAGCCGGACAAGGAATTGACGAAAGCACTGGAGGATTGGATCAAGCAGGTGGACACCCTCCGGGACAAATTGGCGCGGCGAAGTGATGGCCTGGGACTCGGTGGTAAGTCGCAGATCTCAAACCGAATTGGCGATCTGTTCTTCACGATCGATAGCCCGAATGCAGCACCAAATCCGTACCAGCGCGCTTACTTCGAGGAGATCCAACCCGAGTTTCGCGATCGTATCGCCGAGTTGAATCGCTTTGTAAACGACACAGTGCCGCAGTGGAATGAAAAGTTGCGAGCCTGGAATGCACCGACCTTGACGACGCGCAAACCGCTGGATTTTTGATTCTTGAAAAATAAGGTAGCGGACGCTTTGCACAAAAAGTCGATTAGGATTCGAGTAGATTGGTT
>JAXIOV010000200.1:0-2942 GCA_045403245.1 Pyrinomonadaceae bacterium
CGAAACTTGACTGCCGGCACGTCAATATGGATATCGATGCGGTCCAAAAGTGGGCCCGAGATCCGGCCGACGTATCGTTGAATCTGCAAAGGCGTGCAACGACATTCGCGCGTTGGGTCATTCCAAAAACCGCATGGGCACCCCTGCGTTGCCCTTTTGTCACTTCAGGCTAAACGCAGAAAAACCGAAGGATGCGAGCTATCCGGCAGAGATCAAGACACTGGGAGATCGGATCCGGCGAAAAAGACTGAGTTTGGGCTTGTTTCAGAAAGAAATCGCAGCGATTATCGGCGTGACCGAGGATACAATTTGCTGTTGGGAGAGGAACCGGGTGAAGCCGTCTTCAGGCGCGATCTCGAGAATTCTTCGGTTTCTTGAAGGACAAGCCTGTGACCGAACCTAGGCTGCCGATCCCGCCATCGTAGTCCACTGTCCTGATTAAGAAACCTCACGGGCGACGCCCGCAGCTTCCAACCAAAGACGGGCTGCAGATGACTCCACGCCTCACCCAAACAATCAATGGGACAAAATTAGGGTAGGCTCTTTTGTCGCACGCTCCCGCAATTTGGCATTGGAGCGTTTCCTTAGGAAAACAGAAACCTTGCCCAAACTCTATTTGTCAGACCCTATTTGGCGCATCCTTAGACTGCTCCATAGGAAATTTCGCCGCACTCTCCCTTCGCCAATGACCTCCCTATTTACTCGTGGTTCAATAAAGACGTGGCGGTCGAGAATCTATTTTGCAGGAGCATTATTTGGGTGGCTGATGCTTTGCCTATTGACGGGGATGCGCGAGTCAGTGAGTTTGCACAGAGTTCGTCTTGAAACTCACAGCTCAGACAACGCCAGTCTCGGTCTCTCATCGCTGGGATCCAATTCCAGTGCGGCACGTAGATAATGCCGGGCCTGTTGATAGTCACCGATCTCCTTTAGATAACTACCGAACCGCCAATTAGCTTGCGCGTCGCCCGGATCGATTTCAAGCGCCTTCTTATATAAGGTCTCAGCTTCCAGGGATTGTCCCTGACACTCCCGGAAGTACGCAAAAGACCAATAAGGGACACTTCGATTCGGCCAAACCTCAATAGCCTTCGTGAAAGCATTTTCCGCTGAAGTTAGGTCTCCTGATGCCCACATGAGATTGCCGAAATAAATATGAGCCCAGCCATCAGAATTATCTAACTCGATGGCTCTGCGAAGGTGATATTCGGCATCGGGAAATCGACCAGTGCTCCGAAGCAGCCATCCAAGTTCGCGGTGAGCAAGCGCATATGTCGAATTAATATCTATGGCCCGTTGCAATAAGGCGATCGCCCCTTGCTTATCATCGGCCCGCAGGATCGTTGCCAAATTGTAATATGCTTCCTGATACGCAGGATCGAGAAGAATGGCTCGGCGAAATGATTCCTTGGCTTCGCTCGTCAGTTCAAGGTCCGTTTGTACAACTCCAAGAATCGTGAAGGTAGCCGCCGAGGGTTCATCTCGTGAGGCGCTCTCAAGGCAACTGAGCGCCGTCTCCAGTCTGCCTTGTGCACGGTAAACTAAAACCAAGATATGGATACGCTTCGGTGGCGCATGGCCGAGGCCCTGGGCGTCAGCGTCGAAGATTTGTTGATTGTCGAGACCGGAAAAACAGCGAGCAGGAAAGCGGCTAAGAGTAACGGCAGGCCAGCCGGCAAGGTCCGTGAGGTCTTCGATCGCGTCTCAAAGCTCCCCCGCCGCCAGCAGGAGCACATCGTCAACTGGGTCTCTGCCTACGTCTCCCAATACGAGCAAACCAGACACAGCTAGCCTGCCATGGGATCAGGCGCGGTGACGGTGTCAATCATGAAGGATTCAGTTCTTAGCCAGGGTGTGATCGCTGACGCTAATGATCTCTTTCTCATCACCGATGTATCGATAGAGAACCTCTAACTTGTCCCCCATCTGTGTGCTGTCGAATTTTTCTTTGCTTACCGTTCGAAACCGGTTTCCATACTTCCTTATCCGCTCTTCCTCCGACCTCACCAGCCGACTTCGACGGGGCTCGGGAACCTGATCGAAGTTATCAATCTGGTAATAGATTCTCCACTGCTCGGTGTTAGGTGCCACTTCAATCGGATCACCGAAGTCCCCGATATAGGAGTGGTTCTTATCATCAAAGCGTACGTAGTTCTTGTCCTTGACCACAGCCGTTGTTGTCCGCGCTGCCTTTGCTTCATTGAGTTGTTGAAAGCCCTTATTGACCTGGCGCATGACTAGATAGCCAGCGAGGAGCAGGACCCCGACGACGGCCAGGATGATCTTTCTAGTGGACCTTTACTCTGAACGTCACCGCAACCGATTGATGCTGATTATCTCTTTTTCATCGCCAATGTACCGGTAAAAGACTTCCAACTTATCCGTGAGTCCGATTTGGTCGTATTCTTGTTTTTGGTCCTTGGTGAGAATATTAAAACGGAATCCGAATCTCTTTATCCGCTCTTCCTCCGACTTCACCAATCGACTTCGACGGGGCTCGGGAACTTGATCGAAGTTATCAATCTGATAGTAGACTCTCCACTGTTCGGTGTTAGATGCGATTTCTATCGGATCGCCAAAGTCCCCGATGTAGGAATGGTTCTTATCATCAAATTTGACGTATTCCTTTGATATTACCGTAGCGGTTGTTCTACGAGACGCTTTTGCTTGGTTTAGTTCTTCGAACCCCTTATTGATTTGACGAACTACGAGATAGCCACCGAGGACTAGCACTCCGACGATGGCCAAGCTGATCTTTATCCAACTGGACCGGTGCAATTTCATTAACGTTCCACCCTCTTGCCGCCCTTGAAGAAGATCTTTGTGTTGTTTATTGCCCGCGTATCAAGCGTGCGAGCCTGTCCTCGCGGATCACGTCCATATTCAACCCCAGTAGCAGGACGATTGAAATTAGGGCTGTCAATCGGAGAGGGCGTGATCAT
>JAXIOV010000203.1:0-10619 GCA_045403245.1 Pyrinomonadaceae bacterium
TCGTATTTGGAGGATTGGCCGTTATCGCTGCAATCGCTTTGGTGAGCCGAGCGTCGTCTTGGGGGGACCAAGCCGCCAAAATCCGCGAGCAGCGTCGCCATGCCTCCACCCCGGAACGGACAGCCGCCTTTGATACATAATATATATTATCAGACGCGGTTAATATTCCCGCTTTTTGTCGTGAATGGGCTTTCTTGAGTTCATCTGGTTAATCATGGCGGGGCTAGGCAAGGGTCGGAGGCCTTCCCTCACACTGTCGCGCCGAAGGGCGGGATTCCTCTACCTAGCGCGCACTGTGACTTGGATGGAGGCTCTGCCGACTGTTTTTTGGGAGTCGAGAGCTGTGAGGGTAATCCGGTGCCTGCCACGTGAAAGGCTTGATAAGACTAACCATGAACCCGTCCCGAGCCTTCCGTCCCTATCAGAAGTCCATTGAAGCGCCGAGTCGTAAGTGAAAGGTCCGTCCTCGAGGTCAAAGGCCGATCCTCTCAGCAGCACAGGTTGTGCTTCTGCTACCAAGAGATCATTACCTTTCGAGCCTGCCGCACCAATGCGAGGTGTATTGCCTGACTGTGCGCCCTGGATTGTTGATATCGTTACGCGTGAGAGCTCATTACCTTTCGAGCCTGTACCAGCAATGCGTGGTGTAATGCCGGCCTGTACGCCTTGCATCGTTGATATCTCTACACGCGGGACTTTGGTGGGAACGCGAAAAGTCTCCGCTGACCTGATTTCGGTAGTGTTGACGCCATCAGAACCGAGCACGCGTATCATCGCCTCGTTTGAGCCCGGAAGATTGTCGAAATCAACTTCCAATGACGGCTCTGTAAGTCCGACCTGCAACGGCAACCACTTCTCACCGCCATCAGTACTGTACCAGACTGAGTAAGTGAGTGAATCGCCATCCGCGTCACTTCCCTGCCAGGAAACAAGTTGTTTGCCAGTCATAGACTGATCACACTTGCAGACGAGATCCTTCAACTCCGGACTATTTGCGCTGACGCTACGTTGGGCGAGCACTTTCCCTGACTTATCTCGAAGCGTGATTTGCGAGGTAGCCATATCCATGGGGAGGTACATACTAAAGAGAAAACCACTGTCGGCTCGATCGTCCGCCACATCCGGCTTGTCAAAAGAGTATTCGACTAGCGATTTCCCATTAGAATCTTCCAGCGCTAAACGATAGGCTGTGCCGGCCTGCAGGCCTGCAAGATCTTTAGACAGAGTAATCTTCTCGAATGGGAAGAAAGTCGCCGTGCCGCCTTCCAGCGAGTCAACCCGGCCCGAAACATAAAGGTATGAACGACTCTTAACGAAGTTTTTACTTTGACGGGCAAAATCCGGTTGGTAGAGCGCTTTGAGAAATTGGAATCCTCCGGACGCTCCCGGATGACTCTGCCATCGTGCATCTCTGACGTCCTCTGGCACCGTCAAACGATCGCGCGTCATGTGTCGAAGTATTTCCGTATAGGAGTAGGGCGAAAACCAGGACGGATGACCATAAGACATCAGGTCGTAATACCTAGGACTGTTAAGGAGTTCAACACCCGATCGAAAAATACGGACACCCACCTCGCCACCCATTCCGCCGCTGGCATGCGGAAAGTTGCCGTTGTCCCAAGTATGAGGTTGTCTCCAACCGTGTCCTATTTCATGTGCTAACGTCGGCCCCGGATCGGAATAATTGCTTTGCATGTTTATCACGTGATTTCCCACAAAGTTGACATAGTGCGCGCCATGGTAGCTTGGATCCACCTCTGGCTGCATGAGCACGACCCATTCGCCCCCGGACGGCGCCCACCGATCAATCATTTGGTGAGCCCACGCTCGCCCATCCAGATACCCATCGTCCCTGAAGGTGCCATCGTCATTGCGGACCTGACGATGCGCGATGCTGCCGCGAGGATAGCCGGGGTAAGGCATTGACCACAGCGCAGCCATAGGCAGCGCGCTCTCTGCCCAGACCCGATGAGGCTCAAAATCAGAAAAAGGAGGGGCTGTGGTATCGGGCGCTGTGGTGTAGGCATATGACAGAGCAACAAATCCGAAGCCCGGATTAGCGTGAAAATAAAATTCTTTAGTGAACCTGTTGTTGGCCGTTTCGGACTCAGCGCGGCGTGAGAAACTGAATATTTCGACCTCCAGTCGTACTGGGCCTTCGGCAGTTTGCTCCGGATAAAGAATGAAATTGAGACTGTCGTCAAACCTCCGGCGGTCGCTGCCGCTCGGAGAGACCGTAATCCTTCCCAAAGTATTTGTCCCGTTGGCAGGCCGCACGGTGGATCCAACCTGAGGCCCTCTCGTGCCTCGGCTGACGGTGAGGTTGGCCGAAACATCTTCCCACCGCCCAAGGCTGTCATCTCGACCCGCCACGTAGACCCGAACCAGCGTCGGTTTGTTTGCAATTAACGGAACCCCGTTACTCGGGAACGTCTGGATGACCTGAGTTGCCTCAATGTTTGTGATCCAGATGTCTCCTGGCATCGCCGTCAGAGACGGGTTGCCGCCGTCGAATCGAATATCGTCTACATTGATATGGCCCCATGAACCGCTTGACTCATCCACGATGCGAATTCGAGCCTGTTCATTTTGGAGTTCTCTAACCGGCCAATTCACGCGTTCCATGCGCTCCGAATTCCTGCCAGAATTAGCATGTATCTGGTAGTACAGGCCGTCCGGGAGGTTGACACGTGGGTAGGAGTAGAGCCTTCCGTCTGGATCGCGAACATTCTCAAATCTTGATCGGTTGTTGACGGTCGTGCGAACGAGCAGTTCGGCACGCACCGCCGCCAGGTCTGCGCCTCCGCCCAGCAAGAGCGAAATCTGATTCCCGGAGACGATAAAGACGGGCGAAGTCAGCGTGCCCTGCGGCTCGTCTCCCTGTGTAGTTCCGGGAGGCATACTGGAGTCAGGGTGGTTTTCGAAAGTCCCAACCCAGAATCTGCCTTGATGATTAACGGCGATCGGTTGCCGCCATTGGACATTATCCTGGTACGTCGGTTGTCGATCGAAAGCACTTCCGGTCTTGGTCCAACCGATTAGGTTACCGGTTTCAAAATCCCAGGTGATCTGCGCGTTTCCATTAATCGCCATTAGCAGGAGTAATAACAGAGATCCAAGGCAATTACGGATGGTGAGGGATGGAATGCTATTCATGGCAAGCTCCTTGTTCGTTGTCCCAACGATTCACCGATTGCGACTCTTACGCAGTTGGGAGCCAACGCCGACCGGTTTGTGAGGCTCAGAGAACTAACGGTCAACTCTCAGCAACATCTATGCCGACCTGATCACTTCGGTATCAACGGGACTTTCGTAGATCTGTGCGACTATTTCGTACTTCAATCCTCACATGATGTACACATTTGGTCACTCGGCAACGCCTTGCTTCTGGGTTGCAGCCCTGCCCGTCTACTGTCCGAGTACTCTGCCTTGAGCGGGGGGTTGTCGATCTGGTTGGCCGCTTCGTTCGCTGTTGGTGGCTGTTGTCTGCTTGACCAGGTCTGCGTTGAACCGTAGAGTGACCGGGCTATTATTCTCTAGGATATTTTCGAATTGGCGAGGTGTGGTCGCGGTGGCGATTAAGGTTGAGGATCAAACTGAGCGGCAACTGCCGAAGGACACTCAAAAACAGATTGAGGACGCGTTTGACAGTCTACCCAGGGAGCATACACGGGGGCTGGAACGCATACGTTTGGTTGAGTTCATAACCGAACCGCGCCTCAGAGGCGCCGCAGTTCAGGCGACAGAGCTCCCGGGTCTCTACCATCCAAAGCAGGGCCCAAAGGGCGCATGGCTGGAGATTGCTGTCGGCGTGCTGCTGCCAGTCAATAAACCCATTCACAAGCGCATCATTCCGCGTCTCTCATTCAAGGGTAATCTCGTGGCTACGATCTTTTCCCTGGTTGGCCAGCACTACCACTTCACTCTAAAGCATTCGCTTAAGAAGACTCAGCTCGAGCCGGCGGTACGCATGTATACCGAGAAGCAGCTGAAGGCCTGGAACGAGAAGAAACACTCGTTTCGCGCGCGCCTCTTTAAGCCGATACAACCAACGCTCGAGCGCTGGGCCAAAGGTCTACAAAAGCGGGCCGCTGCGGAAAAGAAGAAGAAGTGAGCTCCGAGAGTTAGAAGCTCTTCACCCAGGCAAGGCCGTCGGGTTGTTTGCCCACCGGGATGGTGCTTTCAATCCGCCGGTTCTTAAGGTCGATTGAGGAAACGCGGTCATTCCCTGGATGAGACACAAAGGCGCGCCGGCTGTCGCCCGAAACGGTTACAACCTTACCCGGATGTGGCATATCAACACTCCATGAGATCGAACGGCGTTTGCTGTCGACCATAATGAATTTCGAACCGAGAACTACGACCACGTGACGCCCGTCCGGAGTAAAACTCAATCTGGAGAAACCAGTCTGATCTTTTTCTCCAGATCCAATGCTTACCGTTCCAATAACCGCGTCCCGGACCGGATCCACGATGGACACTTCCCTCTTGTCGGCGTCTGAGACCCACACTTCGCGCCCGTCCGGAGAGATAGAAATCCCGAATTGCGTCGTCCCCGAAAAAAGAGTCCGCACGACGCCGGTCCTTCGGTCAATCACGCTAAGGGCTTTTCCTTCAAGGTGGGGAACATAGATCTTGCGCTCATCCCTCGTGACTTCAACAAACCAGCCGCCATCGAGATTCGTCTTCCATGACTTGTAGACTTTCCCGCTCGTCGCATCAACTTCCTGGACGGCTTGCATGGGGGCACACGCAACCCAAAGTCGCCGGCGGTCTCTGCTCACGCGCGCATCGTGAGGCCGCTCGCAAACCCGCAGGGTAGCCTCAACCGCCCGCTTCTTGAGATCTACGACGATGATTGCGTCGCCTGGAGCACCACCGGGTCCCGTACCGGTATCTGAGATATAAGCCTTTGCTCCGTCGCGCGAAACAGTTATCTCATGCGGGCCCCGCGGGCTTGGGAAAGTCACCACTACTTTTCCGGTGGCAGGATCAATCGCAGCCACCCTACCCTCCGCGTTGTAAGAAACAAGCAGGACGCCTTGTGCGCGTGTTGCAACCGCCGTGAACAACAACACGCTCGGAAGAAATAGTGTTGCAAGCCATCGCATTGAAAATCACTCTTGCTTTCCAGACTGAAATTTGGAGTCTCTTAGACCATGCCTTATGGCGGAGAGGAAGGTTTTTGTGATGAGACGGCTGAAACAGATGGCGGAACGGCGATCAATCGGAACTGTAGCGTGGACAGCTCCCAGACCGCACGCGGAGAAACCGCTAAACGTCGCCGCGGTCTAACCTTGAGAGGCAGAATTTTTGCCTTATTTATTCAGGATTGTTGTTGCCACTGTCGATGCTTTTCGCGACTGACCTGAGCGCCTGGGCAACTTCGTGCGTGTCGACACTGGAACGTCGAAAACGAACTTCCAGACTGAAGTCTTTCTTTGGCGAGACATATTTGAATGTATATGGTTTAACTTCGGGCGTAACCCGTGGTCCCATTTCCTGACGCCTGACTTCCCTGGCATCTTCGCGGGTAAGCCCTCGAGACGTGATCTCTTTCGCCAGGCGTCGCATTCCTGCTTCATCCGGCTGGCGCACAATCTGTAGCAACACTGATTTCGCGCTGACGTCAGCCTGGCGGCAAATGTCTCTGACGTCCTTAGGAATCCCTGCTATCGACAACGCCTCCGTAACCGTGCTCCTGCTCTTCCCCACTTTTCGAGCGACCTCTTCGTGCGTGTAACCAAATCTTTCGCAAAGAGCCGACAGGCCGTCTGCTTCTTCCCAAACGGTCAGATCCTTGCGCTGCATGTTCTCGATCAGCGCGATCTCGGCTACCGTGCCTTCGTCTACTTCCATTTCCACGCAAGGCACTTCCTTCAGGCCGGCAGCGCGGGCAGCTCTGAAACGTCTTTCGCCCGCGATGATCATCCACCGCCCGGTCAAGCGTGAAGGCCTGACCAACAACGGTTCGAGAACGCCCTTCTCGGCAATGGAGGCAGTAAGCTCCGTCAAGTCTCCAAACTCGGTACGCGGTTGCTCCGGATTGGGATCAAGCTTATCCAGAGAAATCATACGTCCCACTGCTGCGGGCTGATGCTGCGACAACTCCTCAACGTAGTGGGCGTCGTGGCGCATCTGAAGTCCAGTCGGCAGTCCCCTTTTAGACACGGCTCATTACCTCTTTACATAAATTTGCGTATTCAATTGCGCCCGATGACGTTGGAGCAAAGCTGAAAATCGATTCTTTATAGGCGGGCGATTCTTCGAGTCGGACACTCTTGGTTATCACAGTGTCAAACAATTTCGGGCCAAACACCTTCTTGATCTGTTCGTGAACTTCACGCGCGAGCGTGGTCCGCTTGTCATGAAGCGTGACTAACACGCCCAGCAACTCGAGACCGGGATTTGGACGCGCCTTCACTTTCTCGATAGTTTCCAGGAGATCATCAGTCCCCTCCAATGCAAAATAGGAGGATTGAATGGGCACCAGCACGTGCGACGCTGCCACGAGCGCGTTTACCGTAATCAACCCCAAAGTTGGCGGAGTGTCGATGACAATAATCTCGTACTGCTCTCTGAATGGTTGCAGACGATCCTTCAGCCGAAAAGGCGCGTCGAAATCGCCGACCAGTTTCGACTCGAGCTTCGCCAGGCTAATACGTGCCGGCACCAGGTCGAGGTTCTTCACCGGCGTCCGATAAATAGACTGCTCCACCGGCGCCTGACCGTCCGTCATCAACTCATAGGCAGACCGTTCGACGGACAGCGGGTCCAGAAAGGAGATTGAACTGTTTCCTTGGGGATCTAGATCGAGCAGGAGGACACGTTTGCCGAGTCGAGCAAAAGCAGCAGCCAAATTGATGGCAGTGGTAGTCTTGCCTACGCCACCCTTTTGATTTGCGATTGCAATTACCATTCGTTGCACAACGGCAAAAACTTTCGACTGACTGATGGATTTGCTGGAAGCATAAAATCCTGATTAGTGTTACATGGGCAGGTCGCCGGCCTCACCAATAACGTCCGGCCACTCTTCCTCGCCCATTGCCGACTCTTCCCCGCCCTCTTCTTCAGTTGGCACGGTGTTCTTGGATGCTTTGATAACCTCCGCATCAACATAAATTGGACAGTCCGCGCGAAGTGCTAGCGCAATCGCGTCAGAAGGTCTGGAATCGAGCACCATCCGGTTCCCGTCGTTCATGCGCATTTCGATGACGGCAAAAAATGTATTGTCACGCAAGCTGGTAACTACCACTCTTTCAACTTGAATGCCCAACTCTATGATCAAGTTGCGCAGAAGATCGTGCGTCATTGGACGAGGTGGGGCAATCTTTTCAATCTCCAGGGCGATCGCGTTTGCTTCGTAGGCCCCAACCCAGATGGGTAACATCGTATCGCTGTCCACGTCCTTCAGAATTATGATGGGGGTGCCCGTATTCGGGTCCATCATCAACGCTCTGATTTTGACTTCAATCTCCATAGCCTTACCTCTAACTGCGCCCCGGGCTCTCACCAATCTACTGCGCTAACTCTCCATAAAGACTGTTTGGCTTCGGCTGGGTGATTAGCACGTTTGCTATCTCTCCCGGCATGGTTCCCGCTGCCTTGAAGTTCACAACCTTATTGCAGGTTGAATGACCAGTCATGTCTTCGCCTGAACGAGCACTTCGCCGTTCCACCAGCACGCTTAGGTTCCGGCCAACATAATCATTGTATATCCGTTGCTGAATAGAAGACTGCAAATCTTCAAGCGCCATAAAACGCGCGGTCTTCTCGTGCTCCGGCACTACATCTGCAAGCTTCGCCGCCGGAGTTCCCGCTCGCTTTGAATACTTGAAGATATAAAGCCCATCATATTGACACTGACGCGTCAGCCGCAGCGTATGGTCGAAGTCTTCTTCAGTCTCGCCGGGAAACCCTACGATGATGTCACTCGTAAGCGACAGGCGTCTCCGCGCTCCCTTTATTGCTTCCACCCGCCGGAGATAGTCGTCCGCGTTGTGACCACGTCTCATCGATTTCAGAATTCGGTTACTTCCCGACTGCACCGGCAAATGAACCCAGTCGCAAAGATTCGAATGCTCTTCAATCGCGGACACTATATCAGGATGGAAGTCTCTAGGAAACGACGTAGTAAACTTGATCCGCTCCATCCGAGTATCCGCTACCGCTCTTAACAACCGTGAAAACGGTGTGGCCCCGGCAAAGCCCTCCAAACCTGCCATCGACCCTGGTCGATAGCTGTTCACGTTTTGACCGATCAAATGAACTTCCTTGTAACCGAGCGCTCGCAGGCGGCTGACCTCTGTGACGATCTCCAGCGCGGTTCGGCTTTTTTCTCGACCACGCGAATAAGGAACGATGCAGAACGAACAAAACTTATTACAGCCTTCAATAATTGGGACAAAGGCAATGTATGGAGAACGTCTTTCAGCCGGTGAAACATCCCAAACCTCACCCGGCCGGCGGTCCTCTAAATCGAT
Source organism: Pyrinomonadaceae bacterium (assembly GCA_045403245.1). Classification (GTDB taxonomy): domain Bacteria; phylum Acidobacteriota; class Blastocatellia; order Pyrinomonadales; family Pyrinomonadaceae; genus PSRF01. The sequence goes on from JAXIOV010000203.1 coordinate 8,484, forward strand.
GACGGCTGCTTCCCCGCTCTCCGCACGCTCGATCAACTCCGGAATCCGATCAGTCGCTTGCGTCCCGATGATTAAATCCACCGCCGAGGCGCTCTTAAAGATCGCCCCACCCTCCAACTGCGCTACACATCCCATCACGCCAATCAACGGTCGCTTCTTGCGAGTTTCTCTTCGCAGTTTGCGCACTTCCCCAATTCGCCGAAACATTTTTCGTTCGGCCCGTTCTCGCACGGAGCATGTATTCAGCAGGACCACATCGGCGTCGTCCGCGGTCGCGGTCAGGTCATAACCCGCCTTGCGCAGGCCGGTGGCAGCGCGCTCGGTGTCCGCCACGTTCATCTGGCAGCCAAATGTTTCTATGTAGACCCTGGATCTCATCAATTTCGGCCTAAGCAGACTGAATTCGAGGCTAGTCTAACAGAAGTTGGAAGCCAAACGCGATGCCACAAATTTTGCTTCTGAGCGGGTAGTTAGTAAAACAGAACCTCACTTGACCACCTCTTGGGCGACGCGTAGGATTGCCCGGAGTTCCCCAATTTCATTTGCATTGCGAGGTTCCCTCATGTCTTTCAACAAAATAATTCTGGTTGGCAATCTGGGCCGCGATCCTGAGTTGCGCTATACGCCGCAAGGCACCCCGGTGTGCACTTTTAGTCTGGCAACGAACGAGCGGCGCAAGGACAAGTCCGGCGAGATGCAGGATCAAACCACCTGGTTTCGCGTCACGCTTTGGAATCGACAGGCGGAAACGGCCTCGCAGTATTTAACGAAAGGGCGGCAGGTTTATATCGAAGGCAGGTTGCGGGTTGAGGAATGGACTGATCGCGACGGCAAAGCAAGACACACGTTGGAAGTTCACGCCACAGAGATGCACTTTATCGGCGGAGGACGGGGTGCAGAAGAACCTCACATGGAGAAAGCGGCTACGGCAGGCGCCACTGCATCAGACGTTGGCGAGCCGGCGGATGACGATATACCTTTCTAGATCGGCTGAATTCCTTCAATCGCAAAAGCAGGCCGCCCCAAGGGCGGCTTGTTTTGCTTTTGGAATCCCGCCAGAAACCGCGTAGCGAGTCAATTGGCCGGAGCTAGGCGGTACCCCACCTGCCAAACTGCCGTAGTTTGCTGTAACGCCTTGCCAGCCGATCGTCCTGACTACAGCTAACCGCTTCTGCCAGTCGTTCGGTGAGAGCAACATCGAGATAGCGCGCCGCCTGGTCGTAATCGGTGTGTGCTCCGCCCGCGGGCTCGCTGATAATCTGATCTACGATCTTCTCAGCCAAAAGGTCCTGCGCGGTGAGTCGCAGTCCGGTCGCCGCCTGGTCAGCCAGCTTCGCGTCCTTCCACAGAATTGCTGCGCAACCCTCGGGTGAGATAACCGAGTAGATCGCGTTCTCCAGCATCATGACCTGGTCGCCGACGCCAATCGCTAGCGCGCCGCCCGATCCGCCCTCGCCAATAACAGTGACAATCACCGGAACTGTTAGTTTGGCCATTTCGCGCAGGTTGTAGGCAATTGCTTCGGCCTGGCCACGCTCCTCGGCATCGATACCTGGATACGCGCCCGGCGTATCAATCAATGAAAAGATTGGCCGGCCAAACTTTTCAGCGAGTTTCATTACCCGCAACGCTTTGCGATAACCCTCGGGCTTTGGCATACCGAAGTTTCGGTAGCTACGTTGTTTGGTGTCGCGACCCTTCTGATGACCAACGACAACAATCGGAAGACCATGAAAGCGCGCCGACCCGCAAACTATCGCCGGATCGTCGGCAAACCGCCGGTCGCCGTGCAACTCCACAAACTCTTCAAATAGTCTCTCGATGAAGTCCAACGTGTGAGGGCGATCCGGATGCCGCGCTAATTGCACTCGCTCAAAAGCGCTCTTCGTTTTCGGATCCGAAGACGAGGGCGTCGCAACTTCATGAGAATTTTTCTTACGTTTGGCCACAATCTAAACGTAGGACAGACATTCCTGTCTGTCCCGACTCTCTCGTAGAAATTGGACGGACATTCCTGTCTGTCCCGACTCTCTCGTAGAAATTAGACAGACATTCCTGTCTGTCCTGACTCTCTCGTAGAAATTGGACAGACAGGAATGTCTGCCCCGACTCCCCTGGAAATTGGACAGACAGGAA
>JAXIOV010000145.1:0-41198 GCA_045403245.1 Pyrinomonadaceae bacterium
GCACCCTCACTGCCCCAGGAGGATACTCACACTTTTGCTTTCCAGATTACTGGTGGCCATGTCGAGTTTGCTGTCGCCGCTTAGGTCGGCGACGACGAGGCGGTACGCTCCGCTGCCTGTCAGAAAAGGTGAGCCTGGCGCCGGCTTGAAGTTGCCGCGGCCGTCGCCAAGCATGACGCGCACACCCTCTCCGGCCGCGGCAAGTGCGTCAAGATACCCGTCACGATTCGTGTCTGCGAGAACCATCGCAAAAGCGCTGCGGCCAAAATCGAATGGGGAGCTGCGCGCTTCCGTAAAACGGCCGGTACCATCGCCCAACAGCACAGTCAACGCGCTTTGATCGTGATGGGTGGCCGCCAAATCCGGTTTGCGATCGCCATTCACGTCGCCGATGGCTGCGAACCAGGGTTGACCGGTGCGCAAGGGAAGCTCGCTCCGGCGAAAGCCGCCTTTTCCGTCGTTCAAAAGCAGCGTCAGCGCAAAACTTGCCGGCAATTGTTGCGCACGCAAGGGACCAGTGGCGCTGGCGGTTGCCACAATGTCGAGTCGACCGTCGTTGTTTACGTCGCCCAGCGTCAGCGGATATGGACTTGGCCCAACTGCGAAGACGGCAGGAGCACGAGTGAAGCCGCCGCGCCCGTCGCCGAAAGCGATGGATAGATCATTGTCTGCATTGTTCACGGTGATGAGATCGAGTTTGCGATCGCCGTTGAAATCGCCCAATCCCAACCCGTGCGTGTGCGGATGTTGGCCCTCTTTCATGACAATCGGAGAATTCGGCGCGACGGCTAAGCCGCCTTTGCCATCGCCGAGCATCACGACCACGCCGTAACTGTCGTGACTGTCAAAAGCAAGATCTAGATGGCTATCGCCATTCAGATCGCCGAGCGCGATGTCATCCGGAGCATTAGTCACCGGAATTGGATTGGACGCGCGAAAGAGTCCGGCGGGGCCTCCGCCAGCGCCCAGCAAGACGGTCATCGTGTGAGCTTCTCCGCATGCAACTATCAAATCGGCCTTGCGGTCGTTATTCAGATCGCCAGCGACCACGTTGCTCGGTCCACACGCCACGGAAATTGGTGAACCGGGCGCTGGGGCGAACATCGAGTGTTGCGGACTTCCGCCGTTTGCTCCCGAGTTACAGGACGAGAGGCAAAGCACGACCAGAGTGATCACACTGACGACCGCGCAATACTGATAGTCTTTCACTGTTGCTCCTTTACATGTGCAGCTATTTGACGAGCGGGGACCTGTTTCTCTTCCGTAAAACAATCGACCGATTGATAGAGAAGCTAACAGTTTGCTTTACAAGGACCGCAACTTATTTCGGTACGATGACGTTTCCGATGCCGCGGTCGCGGAGGAGCTTGTTGAATGCTTCGAGATCTTTGCTCAACACCTCATTTAGCCGGCTGCGTTGGGTAGTCAGTTGCGTCTTGAGCATCGTATGGACCTCGCGATGCTGGCTGGTTGGCGGAAAGTCTGCGCCGCTTAATCCGTTGTTGAGATAGTTGATCTTGCTAAGTAACTTCGATGGCCAACGAACCGTGTCCTGTCCCTGACCGGTGAGCCGGCGCTGAATCAAGTTGTCCTCAATCTCAATCAACGTTGCCTCGAGGGCCTCGGCTGCCGACTTGATGGCTGAGTTGTCGCCTTGCGAAGCACCAACGACCGAGGCGATCGAAATGAGCTGGCTGCGGATTTGCTCAATCTGGTTGACCATATCAACCGCCATTTCCAAATCTCCTCGCAACTCCGCCGACAGCGCAAACTGCGCCGCTATGTCAGCTTCGCTGCCGGCGGAGTTTGGATCCTTCTTGATAACCAGCGGCTGGCTCAACTCCTGTGACCCAACCGAAAGCTTCACCGAGTAATTTCCCGGCGGCAGCCACACCGCCATGCGTGGACCATCCGGAGCCGGACGCCAACCTTCCGGACCAACCCGAATCTCCGGAGCAAAGGCCGGGCTCGTGCGCAGCCTCACTTCCTTAGTTTGTTCCCAACGCAGGTCCCACGCGACTCGATTAATGCCGGCAGTCCTGGTGCCGGTGAGCGTGCGCACGGTCTGTCCCCTGGCATCTTCAATCCTGATCTTTACATCATCACTCGGCGCCGTCTTCAAGTAATAACTGATCGCCGCGCCGTAAGGCGGATTCTGTCCGGCGTTTGGATCGTCCAACATCGTGACCGGCTGTGAAGAATTTCTAAAACGATAAGTTGGGCGAGGAGCAAAAAGGTAAGCGTTTGAGTCGCGAACACTTTGATTCATCTGCTGAATGGGCGTGAGATCGTCAAGGATCCAGAAGCCACGTCCATAAGTTCCGACCACGAGATCGTTGAAATGCTCCTGGATGACCAACCAGTAGACGGGTGCGGGCGGCAGGTTTGACTGCAACGGTTCCCAGTTGTCGCCGTCATTCCAGGAAACATAAAGCCCATTCTCCGTGCCGACATACAACAAACCCGGGCGCGTTGGATCCTCGCGCACGCAATGGGCGTAGCTCAACATCGACGATGGGATGCCGTTGGTAATCTTTTTCCAGCTCTTGCCGTAGTTGGTGGTTTTGTAAATGAAAGGATCGCGGTTGTTTACCTGGTGAAGATCGACGGTGAGATAAGCAGTGGCTGGTTCGTAGCGCGAAGGCTCGATATTACTCACGGTGCCGAAAGGCGGTAGCTCCGGAATATTCTTTGTAACATTAGTCCAGTTCTTGCCGCTGTCGCGCGTGATGTGCACCAGGCCATCGTTGCTGCCGGTCCAGATCAGTCCCTTCTCTTTCGGCGATTCGGCGATCGCGAAGAGCGTGGAGAAATACTCGACGCCAATGTTGTCGCCCGTTAACCCGCCTGAGAATCCCTGCCGGCTTTTATCGTTGGTCGTCAGATCGGGACTGATGATTTGCCAGCTCTGTCCGTCATCCGTCGTTTGATGAACAAACTGACTCCCGACGTAAAGCTTCTTGTTATCGTGCGGCGAGATGGTCAGCGGAAACGTCCACACAAACCGGTACTTTAAGCCGGCGGCCGGTGTGCCGTTGACCTGGTCGGGCCAAACTTCAACGTTGCGGGCCTGGCCGTTGCGCAGATCGTAACGTTCGACGATGCCACCGATGCTGCCCGAACCGGAAGCGCTGGACCAGATGATGTTTGGATCGACTGGATCAGGGGTGGCCCATCCGCTCTCGCCGCCGGCGACCGGGTGCCAGGCGCTGCGCGGAATTTGTCCGCCGCCAAAGCCGCCAGCCAAAACTCGACTTGGCCCTCGATAAGAAGGATCGTCCTGCTCGTTGCCGTAGACGTAGTAGGGAATACGATTGTCTACGGTCACGTGATACATCTGCGCGATGGGAAGTTGAACGCGATACCAGGTTTTGCCGCGGGTTACGGAAAAGGAAACCCCGCCGTCGTTGGCAACAGCGATGCGATTCGCGTTTGTCGGATCGATCCAGATGTCGTGGTTGTCGCCACCGGGGCTGGTCGGTCCCTGAGACGGTCGCGATGTTTCGCCGCCGTCAAGCGAAGTGGCAAACCCTGCGGTCAGAAAATAAACCTCGTTCTCGTTGCCGGGAGATGCTTCGGTGCGGAAGTAATAGTGGGTGCGGCCGCCGAGGTTGCGGTCGTAACTGACGAGTCGCCAGTTGTCGCCGCCATCATCCGAACGCCAGAGTTTACCGCGGTCAGTTTCCTTGCCGTTGACCGGCACACCGTCGCCAGTTTCAATCAACGCGTAAATGCGATTTGAGTTTGCACGCGACATCGTCAGGGCAAACTTGCCGGTGGTGCGCGCCGGGAGGCCGCGGCCGGTGAGCTTCTTCCAGGTGACACCGCCATCGGTTGATTTGAAGAGGCCGCTGCCTGATCCACCGCTTTCTCTGCCCCAGGTGCGAATCACCAGCGGCCACATCCCGGCAAAGAGAATGCGCGGGTTGTTTGGATCCATGATCAGATCCGAAGCGCCGGTATTCTCGTCGGTGAAAAGCACGCGATCCCACGTCTTGCCGCCATCAGTGGTGCGAAACACTCCGCGTTCCTGTTGCGGACCGTAACAGTGGCCCAGCGCCGCAACCAGCACAACATCCGGATTCTTCGGATCGATCATTATGCGCGCGATGCGTCCTGTTTTTTCGAGGCCCATCAGCGTCCAGGTCTTGCCGGCGTCAGTCGACTTGTAAATGCCCTGGCCGACCGAAATGTGACTACGAATCCACGGTTCACCGGTGCCCGCCCAAACGATATTTGGGTCAGACGGCGCAATTGCTAACGACCCAATTGAAGAGACGGGATGGCTGTCGAAGATTGGATCCCAGTGAACGCCGCCGTCGATCGATTTCCAAATGCCACCTGACGCCGCGCCAACGTAGTAAATATTTGGTTGATCAGGCACGCCGACCACCGAGGTGAGTCGATTACCGACCGGACCGATGAAGCGATAGCGCAGGGCGCCGAGAATGTCTTTGTTGGTTTCCTGGGCCTGGAGCTGAACTGCGAGTGCGGCCACCAAACCAAAAACCAGCAGTACGGAAATCGAGAAGCTTTTGAATCGCAACGACATGATGGGCAACCTCCGCGCGAGTCTCCGGGCAACGAGGCGATAGACGACGAGACGATTGGAGCATCGCGTTAACTTATGTTGAAGTTGGAACTAAGAGCGCCGGCTTGTTCGTGGAGCGAGCGGATTATTGCACTTCAGGGAGAGTGGGATCAAAGATATTACCCAGCCGGAGCAGATTCGTAGCTTGGGAAGGCGGGTTCTATTCCTCGAGGCCTGCGTTGATTTCATCTTCCATCTGCCGGGCAACAAGTTCGGCCGCACGGTCGGGCAAGGCGCGAATGATGCCTCGCAGTTGCGCAAAAGCATCAGTCATTTCTTTGGTGTTACTGCGATAACGATCCAACATCTCGGGTCGCGTTTCGCTGTCCCAGGACTCCAGCTCGGGAGTGTCTGGACCGGGCAGCGCTCTCCTGGCCTTGTTAACTAACGCGTTGGCGCGTCGTCTCGCAGCCGGCTTTGGCTTTCCCGAATTTAGGAGCACTCTGATCAGCGCGGTCATGAAGTCTTCGCGCGTTGCGTAAGCGCCAACGCTGGCCAGCCCGTACATCGTGCCACCGCCAGCTTCTATGTAGACGTTGCTCCAGCTGGCACTTCCAATCTTGTTGAGCTGATCTCGCACATCCTCCACTTGTTTGCGTCTCTCTTCAGGCAATTGCCGCGCGCGTTTGTCATTGTCCGGACGCCGGCAGTCAACGTAGTAGCTGAAGGCTTGCTTCATGCCGAGGGTCGAATAGTCCTCAGTCTTCTCTCCGTAGACATCTACAAACTTAGTGAGTCCCAGTTTCAACACCTGGGCGCACGGCATCTTGAATTTCGGCTCCTCTTGAGCTTGAACGGTTGGGATAAACGCGACTAAGGGGAGGAGAAGAGCGATTCGGGGGATTTGTTTGCTCATTTGTGTCGGGAAGATCCTTTCAATACTGACGATTCGTTCTGCCAGATGCGCAGGTCGGGAAGGTGGGCAAATCGAAGGTCTGAAGAGCCGATTTTCCATTTGTACCTAATGGCCGGCCCGACGTCTCCTTTTCAGCCGAGCTTTGAAGACGATCTCGCCGCCTGTCTCGCCCTGTCGCCCGCCTGCAGTCATTGCGGGAGTGGAAGGCGAAGTTGTTCGAGGCGTGACTGCGTCGCCGCCAATGTGCTGCTCCGACTCGTCGGCGGCCATCTTGTTTGCGTACTTGCGACGACCGCGAACTGCCGGCGTCCTTTCCATCGCAGCGCGATTTTGATCGGCCGCTCCGGAGGTTCCCATTTGTTGCCCACGCGGTTTTTTGCGTATCCCGACTTTATGCTGGTCTCTCGCTGAGATCATGACTTCCTCCTTGTTCGCTAGTTTCGAGCCCCAATCCTGTCTAAAGCGATCAAGCCATCAAGATTGCGCCACACTCTTGTCCTCGTCGGGTCTATTTTGTTGTATTTCGAATGTAAATTATTGCACAGCTTTTGGCCCGACGTGTGATTCCCAACGCAAAATGCGTCGTTTTCCTTAACAAAAATCAGATCGCGCCAATTGTTCGGCCTTCGTCAACCTGCCGTTTTCAGCTTTCCTCGATTTGCAGCACAGGTTTTCGATCACTATAATGCGCCAAATTTTTGGCAGGCCCTTGATTGTGGGAGAATTGAGGGCAACCTCGCGAGTAGTTTTTTAAATAACTATTTAATGTCAACGCCTATTAGACGAAGAGAACGCGGACGCGTCGCTACCTGGGGTAGTGAGCGGCCAGAAAAACCTTTGCGCGCGCTCGCGCTGAATCTCAGCCAGGCCGCCCGGGCTGCGTTAACCGAGCCCTTCCGCCTTACCGTCGAACATCAACCGATCTATCTGTCGCGTTTGCCCAGAGAGTTTGACGGCTTTCGCATCGTCCAACTTTCCGACGTCCACCACAGTCCTTTCACGAGCCGTGCCCAAATCGAACGAGCAGTGGAAACCGCCAACAGTCTTCAGCCAGACATGATCGCGCTGACCGGAGACTATGTTTCCAAAGAGCGGGCCTATGCCGCGCCCTGCGCGGAGTTACTGAGCAGGTTGCGCGCTCGCTTTGGCGTTTACGCGGTGCTTGGCAATCACGACCACTGGACCGATGCAGCCCTGATCACCGATCTCTTCCGTGCAGAAGGAATGACAGTGCTGGTGAACCAGGGAATGCGTTTCGAAAAAAATGGTTGCGCATTCTGGTTGGCAGGCGTCGACGACACGATGGTCGGTCTTGAAGACCTGTCACTCGCCCTTGCAGGTTCGCGGGACGACGAGATGAAACTGCTGCTCGCGCATAATCCGGTGATTTTGCGTCGGGCCGCTCGAGCAGGAGTGGATCTGGTCCTGAGTGGCCACACTCACGGGGGCCAGGTGAGTTTGCGCTCCGACCGCAACCACGAGGGCCGGTCGCGTCGTCGGTTGCTCAAGGGTTTGGCTCGCCAGGGCGATACGCAGATCTACATTACCCGCGGTCTGGGAACTGTTGTGTTGCCGGTCCGGTTCGGGTGCCCGCCGGAAGTTTCTTTGCTCGAATTGCGAACCGCCTGAAAGCTTCGGAACGCAAACTGCTGGTTTGCGCCCGCAAGCTATCAAACTTGCTTTACAAGTTCCAATGTCGTCCTCCCGGATTGTTACCGTTCCCAACATGCTCACCGTCTTCCGGATGGTGCTCATTCCTGTTTTTGTAACCCTGCTCTTCTATCAAAGGTTTTTTTGGGCCCTGGCAGTTTTTGTTGTGGCGGGACTGACTGATGGGCTTGACGGCCTGTTGGCTCGCCGCTTCAAGCAGCAATCGCAACTCGGCACCGTGCTGGATCCAATCGCCGACAAACTGATGCTGGTCACGGCCTTTGTGGTGCTGTCGATGAAGAGCGTTTTCCCTCAGCCAATGCCGCGTCACTTGCCGATACCGATGTGGGTGACGATCGCGGCCATCAGCCGTGACGTTTTTATTATCGTAGGGGCGGCTGCCATTAACATCATGACCGGGTTTCGCGGTTTCCGCCCTTCCTGGCTGGGTAAACTCAATACCACGGTTCAAATAGCTGCAATTGCGCTAATTATGTTTGCAGCCAGCGTGCCCTACTACACCGGTTACTACCTCCCAACCGTTTACGCCGCTGTCTTCGCGTTTGCCGTACTTTCCGGCGTTCACTACATATTTTTCGCGTCAAAACTCATGAATGAAGACCGAAAAGCCGGACCCACCGAGACCGCACCCGAACCGCCACAGAACTGAACTCATAGCCTTGAGTGGTTAGCTTCACGGGTCCTTCCCAGCCTCCGAATTTGCCTTTTCCCCCAATAATCATCGCCCTTATCCATAAAGTTGACAACAGCGCACTCAGGTATTATATTAGCGATCCATTCAACTAACTTGGAGGATGGTTAGCAGCTTATGGCCCGAGAAATCGCTGAATGGCGGGCTAAATATCGTTTGGAGAAGAAAACAAAATGAGCAAGATTATTGGAATTGACCTGGGAACGACCAATTCCGTGGTGGCGGTCATGGAAGGCGGCGAACCGACGGTAATCACCAACTCCGAGGGCGGAAGAACCACCCCGTCGGTAGTGGCGTTTACCAAGGACGGCAGCCGGCTGGTCGGACAAGTGGCGAAGCGCCAGGCGGTCACCAACCCGGAGAACACCGTTTATTCGATCAAAAGATTCATGGGGCGTCGCTATAACGAGGTAACCGAAGAAATCAAGCAGGTGCCCTACAAAGTTAAGGCCGCAGGTAGCGGCGACGTGCGGATCGAAGCTGGCGGCAAGGAATGGAGCCCGCCCGAAATCTCGGCGATCATTCTGCAAAAGATGAAGCAATCGGCCGAAGACTACCTCGGCCAAAAAGTCGAAAAAGCGGTGATCACCGTCCCCGCCTACTTTAACGACGCGCAACGTCAGGCGACCAAGGACGCAGGCAAAATCGCCGGTCTGGAAGTGATGCGCATCGTCAACGAACCGACGGCCGCGGCGCTGGCTTACGGGCTCGACAAGAAGAAGGACGAGACCATTGCCGTCTTCGACTTCGGCGGAGGCACGTTTGATATCTCGATTCTCGAAGTGGGCGAAGGCGTCGTCGAAGTGAAGTCGACCAATGGCGACACCCACCTTGGCGGCGACGACATTGACGAACGTTTGATTGAGTGGATTATCGAAGAGTTTCGGAAGGACCAGGGGATCGATCTTTCAAACGACAAGATGGCGCTGCAGCGTTTGAAGGAAGCCGCCGAGAAGGCAAAGATTGAACTGTCCAGCACGATGGAGACGGAAATCAATTTGCCGTTTGTGACCGCGGACCAGTCGGGTCCAAAGCACCTGGCCATGAAATTGACGCGGGCGAAATTTGAGCAGCTGGCGGAACCCATCCTCGGCCGTCTGAAGTCGCCGGTGGAACAGGCGATTAAGGATGCCGGAATCGACGCCAAAAAGATCGACGAAGTGGTGTTGGTGGGCGGCTCGACGCGAATTCCCAAAGTGCAGGAGATGGTCCGCGACCTGTTTGGTAAGGAGCCAAACAAGAGCGTGAACCCAGACGAGGTAGTGGCGATTGGGGCCGCGGTGCAAGCTGGTGTGTTGTCTGGCGAAAAGACCGACATCCTCCTGCTGGACGTTACCCCGCTCAGCCTGGGTATCGAAACGCTCGGCGGTGTTTTCACTAAACTGATCGAACGTAACACGACGATTCCGACGCGGAAGTCGGAGATTTTCTCCACTGCTTCCGACAACCAGACTTCGGTCGAGGTTCATGTGTTGCAGGGAGAGCGTCCGATGGCCAGCGACAATCGCACGCTCGGCAAGTTTCATCTGGTGGGTATCCCACCGGCACCGCGAGGCATGCCGCAGGTTGAAGTGGCCTTTGACATTGACGCCAACGGCATCGTGAACGTGTCGGCAAAGGACATGGGCACAGGCCGCGAGCAGAAGATTACGATCACCGCATCTTCGGGACTCTCGAAAGACGAAATCGACAAGATGATGCGCGATGCGGAGTCTCATGCCGCTGACGACGTCAAGAAGCGTGAGGAGATCGAGGCGCGCAACCGTCTGGATGGTTTGACCTATCAGATGGAGAAGACGCTCAACGAAAACCGCGAAAAAGCCGGCGCAGTCGCCGGCGACGTGGAAGCTGCGATCGCTGAAGCAAAGACAGCCCTGGCCGAAGGCGGCGTGGACAAACTCAACGACGCTTTCAACAAGCTCCAGAGCGCGTCGCACAAGTTGGCTGAGACTTTGTATCAGCAAACGCCGGCGCCGGACGCAGGGACACCAGGTGAAGATCAGGCATCTGCGGCGGCAGGCGCCTCGTCTTCGGGCACCGGCGAAGACAATGTGATCGACGCCGAATACGTCGACGTCGACGAAAACAAGTAACGGTGATTGCCAATTTGCGATTGCCAATTGAAAGAGGGGCGGAGGATGACATAACCCTTCCGCCTTTTTTAAATCGGCAATCGGCAATCGGCAATCGGAAATGTAACGGTGGCTAAGCAGAATTACTACGAAGTACTGGGTATTAAGAAAGACGCCAAGCCTGAGGAGATTAAGAAGGCTTATCGCAGACTTGCGCGCAAATATCACCCGGACGTCAATCCTGGAGACAAGGCGTCTGAAGAGCGTTTCAAGTTGACTACCGAAGCACACGACGTGCTTTCCGATCCCAAGAAACGAAAAGTTTACGATCAGTTTGGGCAGTATTCCGACAACCTCGCGGACGCGGCTGCCCGCGGTGCCACCCCCAGTGCGGGCCGGACGTCGCCCGGGTTTGATTTCAGCGGTTTCGATTGGAGTACAGGTCCCACGTCGGGCGCGGGGGGCGGAGGCGCCAGCTTTCGCGACATTTTCGCGGATCTGTTTAGTGGCGGCGCGAAAGAGCAGGAGCCGCCGCGGCCACAGCCGAGGCGTGGCGCCGACATCGAGATGCCCCTGGCTCTTTCTTTTCAGGATGCAATCCAGGGAATCACAACCAACCTGACAGTTCATCGTTCGGAACAGTGTTCACGCTGCAACGGCGCCGGCGATATCGGTGGGCCGGTGATGGTTTGCGCCACCTGTAAAGGTTCAGGCCAGGTTCAACGCGCCGGCGGCCGTTTACGTTTTCAGCAGGAATGTCCCGACTGCGAGGGCACGGGGCGCCGGCGTTCGCCGTGTTCGCTCTGCAAGGGTAAAGGCACTTTGCCAAAAACGGAGACTGTCAAAGTGCGCATTCCGGCCGGGGTGGAGACGGGTTCGCGCGTGAAAATTCCGGGTAAGGGCCATGGTGGGCGGCTGGGCGCGCCACCGGGAGATCTGCATATCATTACCAACGTTGGGACACACAAGTACTTCACTCGCAAAGGCGACAATATTTATGTAACGGTGCCACTGACAGTTCCGGAGGCCGCGCTGGGTGGGAAGATTGAAGTGCCGACGGTGGAGGGCAAAGCGCAGTTGCGTATTCCACCTTCGACGCAGTCGGGTCAGAAGTTTCGACTGAGACAACGAGGCGCGCCATCACTACGAAATCCCGGCGCCAGAGGAGATCAGTTCGTAGAAGTGCAGGTGACTGTACCGAAGGTGATCTCGGAAGAGACGAAAGAATTGCTGAAGCAGTATTCGAAGTTGAACTCGGAGAACCCGAGAGTGGAAATGGGATTGGAGTAAAGCATTGCCGATTGCCAATTTCCAATTGCCGATTTGTTGGAACACTTAACCGCAAGAGCGTAGAGGACGCGAAGATCACGTAAAGAGTTGAACTCAAGGCACGACCGATTTCTTGAGTCTGTTGACAGCGGCCAATCGGCAATTGGCAATCGGAATTTTGGAAATGGCATGAAACGCAAACCGAAGACATACACCATCAGCGCGGTCGCGGATCAATATGGCATCCATCCGCAAACGTTGCGTCTGTATGAGCGCGAAGGATTGCTGAAACCTTCACGATCGGAGGGCAACACCCGGCTTTACACTGATCCGGACCTCGAACGTTTGGAGCTTATTCTTTCGCTCACCCGCGATCTGGGCGTGAACCTTGCCGGGGTCGAGATCATTCTCAACATGCGCGAGAAGATGGATGCAATGCAGCACGAGTTTGAAAGGTTTTTCCAGTATCTTCAATCACACGCAGACGAATTGACCAACTTCGCCGAAGCTCCCGCTGAAGGCACTTCCGACGCGCTCGTTCCTATCACCCGCACCGCAGCTCTCCGCCGCCGCAGCGTCTCCCGCAGCTGAAACCACGTTTGCATCAGAACCGGAAACAACCAACAGTCGGCAGGAGTCTGTCGGGAAAACAGCAATCAGAGAACCGGGAATTCAGCCCGGATCACTGATTGGGATTTTAGTTTCAACTGCCGTTCACTCGCAGTCAGGAAGGGGGCAAAGCGCAGCGCGCCCCCGCTCAAGATCCATAACCACTCGAGACTGGGATTTCAGTTTCAGCCGCCGGTAACCAAACTTGAATCTCAATTTGGGGATGAATGGCTGCGAATCTTGCTGCGCTCTGCCCCCTTCCTGACTGCGCATTTCCGTGACCTGCAATTTGCTAGGACTTAGCTGGATTATCTAACGCCCCCTCCGGGCTGCTGGTCGTTTTCGTCACCTGATCAGGCCCTTCGCGCAACCCTTTGGGTTGAGGAGCGCTGTTCCCGTGCTGATGCAAACGATCTTGCAAAACATGCAAACTAACCGTTTACCTTCCAGACTGTTTCGCGATTCAGCATCGTGATAGAGTCAGCATCAACACCCAAACCGCTCACGAAATCCTTGCCGCTAGCTCTACTGCAAGCTTGCTGCGGTCGCCTTCGCTCAAGCCGAGTTCTCGAAGATGCCACTCTGGCTGCGCACGTTTGTGTTGGCCTTGATTGCGTCGTTCGCGATGGCTCCGGCAGCTGCACAGGACCTCGACAACGTTACCTTCAGCGGGAAAGTCGTCGATCAAAACGGGGCGCTGATTCCGGGTGCCGCGGTTGACGCTATTCTGGTTAAGACAAGTACGATCCGAACGGTAATCTCCGACGACCAGGGCGGCTATCGCATTATTCAACTCGAGCCCGGTGTCTACACCTTGCGAGTGGCTGCCGCAGGTTTTGCGACGCTCGAGAAAACGGAGATCACAACTGTAGCCGGGCAAAATGTGCAGCTCGACTTCACGTTACTGTTGTCGGGAGTGACCGTTGATCCCGTCGAAGTGACCGTGATGGACGCTCCCGAAGTGGACACGACACGCACGGTGGTTGGCGGCACGGTCAGCAACCAACTGGTTGAGGTCTTGCCGATCGCGACGCGCTCTCCGCTGGACTTGATCTTTACCTTGCCGGGCGTCAGCGAAGAAGCGTTGTCTACTCGCGACCTCGCCGAAGATCGGAATACTGCCCAGGCCAACACACCGGAAGAGGCCGGAACGTTTTCACTCTCCGGCGGGCCGGCCTACTCCAACAACATCACTATCGACGGCCTGGATAACAACGACGACCGCGCGGCCCGCGAACGTTTCCAACCGTCAATCGAGGCAGTTGAAGAAGTCCAGATCATTACCAACCAGTTTTCCGCTGAGTATGGTCGCGCTTCCGGCGGACGCATTAATGTGCGCACGCGCGGTGGCTCAAACAAGTATCGCGGCCGCGCGTTCTATTTCTTCCGCGACGATTGGCTAAACGCGAACACTTTTAACAACAATCGCAACGGGATCACCCGGCTTCCTTTGACGGAACACAACCCCGGCTTCACTTTGAGCGGACCGCTAACGGTTCCGAAGTTCTTCGGACCGTTGGGCTATGACGGCCGCAACAGGACTTTCTTCTTTACGGCCTATGAATATGCCACCACGCTGGATTCCACGATCGTCGCCACGCTGGTACCGGTCGAACAAAACCCTGCCTTTCCGTTGCCAGCTCCGACAGCGCCAGGCGACGCTCGACCGGAAGTGGTTTCGGGTTCAAGCCTGCAAGCTTCAATCGCGCCATTCGTGGAAGGTCTCAGCACGCCGCAACGCAATCACATTCTGACGACACGCGTTGACCACAGATTCACTGAAGTCCACAACGGCGCTTTTCTTTTTCAGTTTGGCCGTTCAACCAACCTGCGCCAGTTTGGCGGCGGGAACCGTCTCGCTGAAGCGCTGCAAGCCAAAACGCGTCACACGGACGCGCTTTCCTATTCGGACAACTACGTCTTATCGCCAACGGCGGTGAACCAAATGCGGGTGCAATATTCGCGCCTGGCGCCGGGCCTCGCGACGCGCGGTCGGGCAAGTCCAGTGGTGCTGATCGCTTACGACTACCCGGCGCAATTTGACGGAGACTCTTCCGCGCAGTCAGGAACGCTTGTCGCCGGATCCTCAACCGCCGGCGCGACTGACCGGCGCGAAAACCGCGTCCAGTTTCAGGATATTTTTGCTTACGTCCGCGGCACTCACTCAATGAAGTTTGGCGGTGACATGCAAAGAATCAAGTCAACCTTCATCGACTTAACCGACGCGTCAGGAACTTTCAATTTTCGGAGCGCCGGCGATTTTCTGGCAGGCGTTCCCAGCCGATTCCGGCAGGAGTTTTTCACCAGCTCAACACAAACGAACGTCTATACAGGTTTATTTTTTCACAATGAATGGCGCTTGAGATCAAACCTGATGCTCAGCTTCGGTCTGCGATGGGAAAACGAAACAATTCTGCGCGACACCAACAATTTTGGGCCACGCCTGGCCGCAACCTTCGATCCTTTTAAGAGTGGCAAGACGGTAATCCGGCTGGGCGCCGGAATTTTCTACAACCGCGCACTCCTGCGGACCATCGACGACTTCACGCTTGGCGCGCAGCAACTCTTTTTCGATACCAACGATTTGATAGATCCCTCCACGGGACGGCTTGGCAGTGCTGATTTTCGCCGCGATTTCATCCGCAGAAATCTGACCTTTCCCAACGCCCTGACCGCCGATTCGTCACTGGTGCGGCAGTTTGGCGTGTTAAATAGCGGATTCTCGCGCCGGCTTGATCCAACCCTGCGCATTCCCGAAAGCTACCAGACCAATATCGGCATTGAACGAGAGTTGGGCGGTAAGTTTGTAATCGAAGCAAACTATAGCTGGAATCGCGGTCTTCACCTCTGGCGGGAATTCAACGCTAACGCGCCGAGGTTACCCGCCGGTTCCGCAGACTTCACTGACTACCTGGCATCGCGCGACTTTGCAAACTTTCTCAGCGGCCCGTTGGGATCACGACCGCTCTATGATGCTTCCAATGCCGGCGAACTTGTTCGTTTCGCCCTGTCGCCGGCAAATCCAACGAACCCCAACGACATTGTTCAGGTCGTGGAGTTGGGAGTGCCAATCTCTGTTTTCAATCTAAACAGTCTCACCTCCGCGACCGTGGTCGAGGTTGCGCTGGCGGCATTGAACGGTCTGCGTCCTGACCCGACACGCGCTGAAGTGGAACAACTGATTTCGGTTGGGAACAGTTTCTATCATGGGTTGACGCTGGAACTGCGCAAGGGTTTTCGTTCGAGCAAAAACGGACTTGGTCTCTCTTTTCGCGCCGGGTACACGTTTTCACATCTCAAGGACGATGGCATTGTGAACACCTCAGACGCTTTAAGAGCGGGAGACTTCCAGGGTGAGCGCGCGAGGAGTCTGCTTGAACGGCGGCATCGATTCGTTTGCTCCGGAACCTTTGACACGCCGCGCCACATAGGGCGGCTGCGGTTCGCGCCAATCCTGCGTCTTACTTCCGGAGCGCCTTTCAACATTTCGCTCGGCGGAGCAGACCGAAATCTCGATGATGTTGGCAACGATCGTCCAAACTTCAACGGTGATCTCAGCTTGTTGCGCTGGCGGGCCCCCGGAACGCCGATAGATCCTTCAATTCTGAATCTGTTTGGCTTGCCTCCTATTGGCCAGTCGGGAAACCTCCCACGCAATGCGGGACAAGGTCCCGGCCAGTTTTTCCTCGACCTCAACGTGACGCGCGAGTTTCGCATCAACGAACACATGCGACTGCGTCCGGTAGTCGAGATCGATAACCTGCTCAACAAGACTGTGTTCAGTTTTGGGAGCGAGTTCATAAACTTCAACTCGCTGGCGCCCACGGCCACGCCCGAACAACGTCAGGCCTTCCTCGACTCTTTCCTCGTAGCCACCCGCACCCTGCGACCTCGACAGATCCGACTCGGGGTGCGGTTTGATTTCTAACAATTCATTCCTTGTGGGAACTGCCAGCCGTAGTGATCGGGCCGCTGTCGCTTTCGCGGCTTGCCGCCGCACAGTGCGGAAAGCCTGCGGCTTTCCGTTGGACACTCTTCCTAACCTTCCTGAGGCTGAGCCTCAGGAAAAGAGGTAAAAGAAAATTCTCCCGGAAAGGCCGAGCCTTTCCGCACTATGCGGCGGCAGAGCCGCAGGGATGGACGCGTCCACGCGGCGGTTTTGACCCACACCTGTGGTAAATTCCGAGCTGATGGCGAACTTCTCAGGAGAACACGTCAGCGAAGTTGATACCGCGTTGCTCGACGCTGAGCTCTTCCTCAAGTACAAGGCGCCTGAGCGCGCCGTTAAAAGACTGCGCACGGCGATCGAGTCGAACAATCGCTCGATCAAGCTGCGCGAACGGCTGCGCGAGATCTGCATTGCGCACAAGCAGTCAGAGGAAGCAGCGCGCCAGTGTCTGGCGCTCGCGAGTCTTTACATCGAACGAGAAGACTTTGACAACGCGTACGACCGCCTGCTGGAAGCAAAGCAGTTTGATACTCGCATCAATATTGCCAGCGGACTCGAAGCAATTCGCCGCGCCCGTCGACCGGACTTGGCGCCCCAGGCAAACGCGCCTCAAAAGCAGAGCCCTCGCGGCATAACGCTGGCCGGTGACCTCTCGGCCATAAATGTGTTTGACGCAATCCAGGTCATCGAGAACGCAAAGCTCACCGGCAGCCTGGTGCTGGCCAATGACACGCAGAATGGGAGCATTCTTTTCAACGATGGCCGAATTGTGGATGCGGAGTCGGAGGGCAAGACCGGCGAGCCGGGCTTTCAACAGATTGTGGAGATTACCAGCGGCGAGTTTGAATTCCACAAGAGCGAGCAGCAATTCCCTCAAGCAATCCAGGCGATGAGCAACACCAACCTCATCCTCGACACGCTGCGGCGATTGGATGAGCAGAAGCAGTAGTACCGGCACGACCCTGAACTGTGACGGGGGTAAAGAGGGAAGGGGGAAAGCGTCCGTTGGAAGAGGTCATGCGACATCGTCAAGTTCGTGAATATCCACCCCCCGTTACCCTTTCCCCCTTGCCCCTTTTCCTCTTGGGACGCCCCTACAATTTCCTGGGCAGCTCGATCGTGAAGGTGCTCCCTTTGCCTAACTCCGATGCAACTGTGACCTCGCCGCCATGAGCCCGGGCCAGGTGCTTGACGATGGCGAGTCCCAATCCCGTCCCGCCCATTTCGCGTGAACGCGCGCGATCCACTCGATAGAACCTTTCGAACAACCGGTCCAGATGCTGCGCTGGAATCCCTTCGCCGGTGTCCTTTACCAGAATCTTATCTCGCGTCCCAGTCGCTTCGTCGCGTGAGCCGGGTTCAAACTGAACGATTACCTGACCGCCGGGGCGATTGAATTTGATCGCGTTTTCCAACAAGTTGGTGAGCATCTGTTCCACCCGGCGCGCATCCGCAAAAACGCTGGCCTCATTTGGGGTTGCGTTGATCAAGCTGATTCCTTGTGCGTCGGCGATCGAAGCGACGGACGCAATCACGTCGTTTACAATTGGACGAAGCTCGATCATTTCCGCGTTGACGGGAACGTTTCCCGCTTCAATCGCGCTCAACTCAAGAATGTCGTCGATCAAGCCGTGCATGCGCGACGCATTCTTGCGAATGATGGACAGGAAACGAAGAGCGCTCGCCTCGTCAGCCAGGGCGCCGGTCTCCAGAGTTTCTACAAAAGCCAGGATGGCGGTTAAAGGGGTCCGGAGTTCGTGCGAGACATTGGAAAGAAACTCCTGCCTCACGCTTTCAAGCCGCTCGATCCGGGTGACATCGATGAAAACTCCCAACGCACCCTCAGGAACACTGCCGCCTTTGCCGTTGGCGTGTAGCGGCACGACTCGCAGATCGAAAACGAGCCGCTCAGTGCCACGCGTTTCAACTTTGACGCCGCTCCGTTCGTTCCCCTGAAGCGCATCCAAAAACGCACTGTAGATTGCCGGGTTGCGAGTCAGTTCAGTCAGACGTTGCGAATCAAGTTTGCGACCTGAGAGATTGAACAAACGATGGGCCGCGGGATTTGAGGCAACGACGCGCATGTCTTTGTTTACCACCAGCAAGCCCTCACGCATCCCGGTCATCGTTGCTTCAAACAGTTCGCCAAAGGGGAAAATTTGCGGTGGAGAAGCTTCCTCTGATAGGTCGTTACTGGCGTCTTCCTGGACCCTGGATTCTCGAAACGCTCGGATGAGGACAATCGCGGTGATAAGGGCAACGATGGAGGCAGCAATTGCCCGCGCGACAAAGGACTGGAGCAGGAGAGAAATTACAACTCCGAAAGCGCACGCGGCAATCAGAAAGGAGTTACGCCTGGACATGATAGGAAAGCACTGCGCTATCCGCACATTACGCAGATTGGAGCGTGAGACAGCCAAGTTTCGCCTGAGAGCACGCGCTACCGCGAGGTGGTACTGACTTCTTCCCCGTCGCTACATTAATCGCGTTACTTAGCTGTCTCGCTCTCAAACCTGCGTAATCTGCGGATAGCTGATTAATTTGCACTCGGACACCCGACAAAACGATAGCCGACGCCGACCACGGTTTCAATGCAATCACCGCATTCACCCAACTTTTGCCGCAGTCGCCGGATGTGTACGTCCAGGGTGCGCGCGTCGCCGTAATAGCTGTAGCCCCAAACGCTGTCCAATAGTTGCTGGCGAGTGATCACGCGATCGGGACTCTTTGCCAATACCGACAGCAAAGTAAACTCTTTGTTAGTCAGTTTGATTTTATTGCCGCTGCAAACGACCCGGATATCGTCGAAATCAATTTGCAGGCGATCGTCCTCGTAGGTTTTCGAGGCCTTTTCGTCCACTCGGCGCATCACTGCGCGCACGCGCGCCAGCAGTTCTCTCACGGAAAACGGCTTGGTGATGTAATCGTCAGCGCCCAGATCGAGGCCGGCGACCCGATCCGACTCGCCGGACTTTGCCGTCAACATGATGATCGGAATTCGACGCGTGGCGGGTTCTCGTCTCAGCCGGCGGCAAAGTTCGGTGCCGCTCATCCCGGGCAGCATCAAATCGAGAATAATCAACAAGGGCGGTTCGCGTTCATTGAGCGCCGCCGCGAGGCCGGCCTCTCCGGTGGCGGCGGTAATGGCCGTCAACCCTTCGCGCTCGAAGTTGTATTTCAAACTCTCGGAGATGTCTGCATCATCTTCGACAATTAGGACAGGATGCGCCATAGGTTCACTTAACGTGCTTGATGAAAGCGGCTTCAGCCATGTAGACGGTCAACTCGCAAATGTCCGTGACGTAGTCGCCGATCCGTTCAAGATGTTTGGCAACGAAGAGCAGACGGGCGTGGCGGGTGGCCGTGGACGGCTCGCTGACCATCAGTTCGATCAAACGATGAAAGATATGGTTATAGAGATCGTTTATGACCGCGTCGCTGGCGATTACACTGCGCGCCGACGCCGCGTCACTCGAAGTGAATGCGTCGAGCGCCCCGCGCAACATTCCGAGGGCGTGATCGGCCATCTGTTTCAGGTCGAAAACCGACTTCGTTTCCGGTTCGTCGTTGAGATCCAGCGCGGCCCGGGCAATGTTGCAAGCGTGGTCGGCGATGCGTTCGAGCACGGGCGCCATCTTGGTTACGGCAATCACGAAACGGAGGTCGCGGGCCGCGGGCTGGCGCAGCGCGATGATGTCGATGCACTGCCGGTCAATTTCCACTTCCAACTGATCGACGCGGGAATCGTTAACCAGCACGCTGCGCGCCAGTTCGCTATCGCGGTCGATCAATGAACGCATGGCCTGTTCGAGCGCCTGTTCGGCAGCGCCGCCAAGCAGCAGCACTTTGTCGCGCAGTGAATTCAGTTCGTCGTCAAGGTGACGGTGTTGTTGACTCATATCTAATCCTGAACTTGGGCCTTTGGGCTTCGTACTTTGTACTTGGTGCTTTGTTCAGCAGGGGCTTTCTCGTTGAGCCCAAGGTTGAAAGTACAAAGTTCAAAGACCTAACTACAAGCAACGTTTCTTATCCAAACCTTCCCGTTATGTAATCTTCAGTGGTCTTCTGATCGGGCGCGGTAAACATCTTCTCGGTAGGGTTTACTTCTATCAATTTCCCCAGCAGGAAGAAAGCGGTGGTGTCGGAGACGCGCGCTGCCTGCTGCATATTATGCGTCACAATCACGATTGTGTATTGCCGCTTGAGATCCACAATCAATTCTTCGATCTTGGAAGTTGCCAGCGGATCGAGTGCCGAGGCCGGCTCATCCATCAGTATGACGTCAGGCTGAATAGCCAGAGCCCGCGCGATACAGAGACGCTGCTGCTGACCACCAGACAGGCCCAATGCAGAACTCTTCAAACGATCCTTCGCCTCCGACCACAACGCAGCGTCCTTCAAAGCCTGTTCTACCCGCCCTTCCAGGTCACTCTTGCTGGAGGCAAGCCGATTAATCCGCAAGCCATAAGCCACATTGTCGAAGATAGACTTGGGAAACGGATTCGACTTTTGAAACACCATCCCTACCCTTCGTCGCAGCTCAACCACGTCAGTACCAGGTGCGTAGATATTCTGGCCGTCAATGATGACCTCACCCTCGACACGCGTTCCCGGGACTACGTCGTTCATTCGATTCATGGTTCTGATAAAAGTTGATTTCCCGCAGCCTGACGGCCCGATGAATGCAGTAACAACTCGTTCCTGTATCTCCAGATTGATCCCGTCAAGGGCCTGCGCGCGACCGTAATAGAAATTGAGGTCGCGTACAGAAATCTTCGTAGACGGAGCCGGAGCACTGGCTAGTTCATTACTGAGCGGGGTCTCTTCTGGCATTCCGGCTTCGATCACCTGCTTGGAAACGTGAGCTGACATATTTCAGATTAACCAAAGTGGCCCGTGATGTATTCCTCAGTCAGTTTCTTTGTGGGATTCTCAAACATCTCCTTGGTAGGAGAAACTTCTATAAGCTCGCCCAAATACATAAAGGCTGTGACGTCTGATACCCGTGCCGCCTGCTGCATGTTATGGGTGACGATGATCACCGTCACCTTGCGCTTTAGTTCGAAAATCAGTTCTTCGATTTTGCCCGTGGCAATCGGATCAAGGGCTGAGGTTGGTTCGTCAAATAGAACGATTTCCGGATCAGTCGCTAACGCCCGCGCAATACAGAGCCGCTGCTGTTGACCACCAGAAAGCGCGTAGGCAGACTCGCGCAACCGGTCCTTCACTTCGTCCCACAGCGCCGCCGACCGCAGCGACTGCTCGACCTGATGCTCGAGTTCTTTACCTTTGACTCCTCTGAGGCGTAAGCCAAACGCCGCGTTTTCAAAGATCGACTTTGGAAACGCGTTGGGTTTCTGGAAAACCATGCTCACCCTTAGTCGCATTTCAAGGGGATCTGTCTCCGGGCCAATTACGTTGGTGCCGCTGGGCTGAAGAATGATCTTTCCCTCGTACCGGGTCTCCGGGTAAAGATCATGAATTCGATTGAAGCAGCGCAGCAGCGTGGACTTCCCGCAACCAGAGGGACCGATAATGGCGGTAATCCGATTCGCACCAAAGACCATGTCAATATTTTTGAGCGCCTGCAATGTTCCATAAAAGAAATTAAGCTCAGAGACTTCGGCCTTATTTTCAAAAGCTGGTTCCGTGGCTATGTCATCCGCCCCCCTGACTTTTGGGCTGACCTGAAGCCGGTTGGCGTCATTTCTCATCATCGTTTTTGACACGGTGCTTATGTACACAATTCCAGGCTTGCAGTCGTTGCGCGATAATTTTTACCACTTGATCCGTTTACGTACCCGGTAACGAATCACAATAGCGGCGGCATTGAGCGATAAGGTCACCAGGATTAGCACTAAACCGGCGCCGGCAGCATTAACAACAAAAGCCGGATCCGGTCGCGACACCCAATTGAACATCTGAATAGGCAGCACCGAAAACGGGGACGACAGCCACTCAAATGAAATAAACGGCGGATGGGTTGTTATCGGCGGCGGCGGCAGGAAGGCGATGAAAGTCAGCGCTCCAATCGTGATCAAGGGAGCGGTCTCACCGATGGCTCTCGACAACGCGATGATGATGCCGGTCATTGTTCCACCGATCGAATACGGTAGTAAGTGATGGCGGACAACCTGCCATTTCGTTGACCCCAGCGCATAGGCGGCCTCGCGTATTCCCTGTGGAATCGTACGGAGGGCTTCGCGCGTCGCGACGATGACAATCGGCAAAATCAGAAAAGCGAGGGTTAAGCCTCCCGTCAGGATGCTCTGACCCAGGCGAAACTGATAGACAAGCAGGCCCAACGCCATCAAGCCGTAAACAATCGAAGGCACTCCAGCAAGATTAGCGATATTTATTTCTATCAAATTCGTGAGCCAGTTTTTGCGGGCATACTCTTCGAGGTAGACACCCGCCGCCACACCCAGTGGCACGGCGGTGGCTGCTGTTACTACCATGATCAGCAGCGTTCCCACCCACGAAGAAAGAATCCCCGCTTGTTCAGCAAAGCGTGACGGAAAGTTAGTAAGAAACCCCAGGTTCAACCGCGGCAGTCCATCGAGGAATAGATCTAAAAGTAGTGCCCCGAGCGTCACAATACCAATCAGCGTGCACACTATTCCCACGATATTGAAGATGAAGTCCTGGCGTTTGCGCTTAGCGATGATTTGCTTGAAGTCGCTCAATCAGTACACCTCTCTGAAGCGCTTCCGCAGCACATAGCCGAGGATATTGAAGGCAAGCGTCATTATGAAGAGTGTCATGCCGGCGGCGAAAATTGATTGGTAACCAATGCTGCCATGTGGCAAGTCCCCAAGACTAACCTGGACGATAAAAGCAGTGATTGTTGCGGCCGGCTCGCGCGGATCAACAGTCAGATTGGGCTGCATCCCGGCCGCGATTGCGACGATCATGGTCTCACCAATTGCGCGCGAGATGGCCAGAATGTAAGAAGCAACTATGCCGGACAATGCTGAAGGATAGACGACCTTCAGGGCCGTAATTATCCGGTTTGCGCCAAGGGCGTACGCTCCTTCACGCAATGACATCGGAACAGCACGCATCGCATCTTCGCTGAGCGAACTAACGTAGGGAATGATCATGATCCCCATCACCACACCGGCACTCAGCATGTTAAATGTGGGCAGCCCTGGAATAAGTTTTTGCAGGAACGGCGACATGAACTGTAAAGCGAAGTAGCCGTACACCACGGTTGGAACCGCGCTCAGCAACTCAAGTGCCGGTTTGATAACTTCGCGCACCGGCACAGGGGCGAACTCACTCAAGTAAATCGCCACGACGGTGCCGACAGGGAGCGCAACGGTCAGGGCAACCGCCGTCGTAACCACCGTGCCCATTACCAGGGGAAGAATGCCAAACCTTGGTGATGCGAAAAGGGGTGTCCAGAGGGTATCAGTCAGAAAGTCCTTCAGAGGCACATGGGCAAAAAATGTGGAAGACTCATAAGCCAGCGTTCCTACGATACCCACGGTGATCGCCACCGAAGAAAAAGCTGCCAGCAATAGCAGTGCTTCGATGATTCGTTCCTTCACCCGGGACAAACGGCGGGCGGCGGCGGATTTTGTTTCGGGCGGCGATGGAGACGGCGATTGCTCGGCCGCGGCGGCGACCGGGTGTGTTAAGACTGGTATGTCTTTCATGCCTGTTCTTGCCGAATCGGGTAGGAAGCTAAATCCCTTCGACGGGCGCGATTCTAATTAGGACTTGGGCTCGCGTTTCAGAATCTCTTCCACCGGCAAGCCGACCTCGGGAACTCCACCAAACCCTGTTCCTGTCTTTAAAGTGCGAAGGCGCTCCATCGCCATTTGGTATGCGGTATCGGAGAGAGCAACATACTTGACCTCTTTTGCAAGAGTCCCGACATTCTTCAGATAGAACTCCACAAACTCCTTAACCGCCGGCTTCTCGAGCGATTTGCGACTGACGTAGATGAATAGGGGACGAGAAAGCGGATTGTAAGTGCCGGCAATCACGTTTTCCGGACTCGGCATCACCGGTTCCTTGACCTTGTTCTTGTCCCATTCGATAGCAACGGCTTTCATTCTGGCGCTGTGCGGCGCGAAATACGCGTAAGGAATGTATCCCAGCGCATACTTGTTGCCCTCAACACCTTGTACAAGGACGTTATCATCTTCGCTTGCGGTGTAATCACCGCGACTCGACTTTGGCTTGCCGACAATGGCCTCGGTAAAGTAGTCAAATGTTCCAGAGTCGGCACCCGCGCCAAAGAGAGCGATCTTCTCATTGGGCCATTCCGGACGAACCTGGTTCCAGTGGGTGATTTTGCCTTGCGCTCCCGGCTCCCAGATCTTTTTCAACTCCTCAACCGTCATGGAAGTGACCCAGTTGTTTTGCGGGTTAACAACCACGGTAAGAGCATCGAAAGCGACAGGCAGCTCGAGATATTCGATGCCGGCGGCCTTAGCCTGTGCCATTTCCTCTGTAAGGATGGGACGAGAGGCATCCGAAATGTCCGTTTCACCGCGCACAAACTTCTTGAAGCCTCCGCCTGTTCCCGATATGCCCACGGTGACCTTGACCTTGCCCTGTTTTTCTTTCTGGAATTCCTCAGCGACAGCTTCCGTAATAGGGAAAACGGTGCTGGATCCATCGACCTTAATGACCGTTGATTCACCTCCCGGATTCGTGCCGCCGCCGCCGCAGGCAAGACCAATTAAGACAAACAATGAAACGACAAGACTGATTACAGTTGACGATGGTCTCCAGAAAGAGGGCATAAGCATCTCCAGTTTGTAATGGATTTTCGAGGCAAGAGTAATTGGCCAGTGTTACATCCATCTGAATTGCAACTAAACTTCATGTAACGTTTAGGCTGGCCTCGGTTGGGTGGAAAGTGTAGATGCAACCGGCGGTCAAACGAACTAAGTGCCGGAAAACAAAGGATTTTTGGGTCTCCTCACTGGGCGGCACTCGCAGGTGTGGGCCCACTAGCGCAAGAGGAGGCGATAGCCCACATTTATCATCGTATCGATCCGCAAGTTGTACTGATTCAATTTACCGCGGAGGCGGTAGATATAAACGTGGAGACTTTCAACGTTTAGCGGCTTGGTCTTGCCCCATGCGTAATGCCACAGGTCCTGAGAGGTCACAATGCGATCCGGGCTGCGAGCAAGCCGCGAAAGAAAAAGAAATTCTGTGCGAGGTAGTCTTATGGGCACACCGCCGCACGACACGTAATAGTTCTTATGCTCCACTCGAAGATAACCATCGTCGTAGACGTCTTCCGTTGAGTGGGCTTCAGACTTTCGTTCCCCAAATGACATCTCTGCAAGCGACATTGTAAGCCTTCGAATCTAAGTTCTCTCTGTGCAAGCTCACCGTGTTCTCTGTGATTGAATAATTTATGGAACACTCGCGCCGAGACACAGAGAGCAAACAGCACGGAAAGTTTCAAACTAGCATCAACGAATTGATCTAGAACTTTACCTTTGCCCTGAACTGCATCACTCGTGGACCACCAACGGTGCTCGTGATCCGGCCGAAGTCGGGACTACCTAACTCAGAATCAGGCGCCGCAAAGTTAGCGCGGTTGAAGACGTTGAAAATGTCCCATCCCAATTCAAGGGCAACCGTTTCGGTCAGTCTGGTGGTTTTCATAATCCCGACGTCGAACCGCGATTGCGTTGGCGCGCGGAGAACATTTCGACCCAGACTGCCGCTTTGACCAAACGCCGTGCACAAGGCTGATTCATTGAACGCCGCCTCTGTGATATCCGGGCCCTGCTGACCCAGGTCGCCGCACAGCGAAGGCCTGCCAAATCCAAGTCGATACAATCCGCCTGAACCGCGCACGAGATCGAGATACTGAGGCGCAGTTTGCAGCTCCGGCTCAGGCGAGAAGATGCTGTAGGGCGTTCCGGTCTGCGCCTGGAAGAAACCGGAGAGCTGCCAACCGGTCCTGAATTTACTACTTGACCCTCCAGCCGGAAGATCGTAGACAAAGTTGAGACTGAAGCGGTGTGTCCGATCAAAATCAGAAGGAGCGCGATTCGCCTCGAGGTTGCGCAAATCACCCTGGACGACAAAGCCGGTGTTCGGCACATCGGGTTTACCAGAGCCGGCCGTACTGCCAGGGTCAGTCGAACTGGTGTCCATCGACCTTGACCAAGTGTAAGCGGCGTTGAAGTGCAGGCCTTTCGAAAGCCGCTGAGTGATGCTGAATTGCGCTCCGTGATAATCCGACTCTCCATTTGAGCGAAGCAGCAACGCCTCCGGCACGTTGAATCCAAGAATTGGCACTCGTGCTTCGAAGTTGATGATCTGGCCGCCGCCGATCGTGCTACCCGAACAGGTGATCGGGTTGGCAAGGTTCAAGTCGAGCGGCGAACCCGCGACCCCGCCCAGAACGCCTCCCGCACAAGTTGCCGACTGACCCTGACGATAAGGATTGGCGAAGCCAAAAGCCCGTCCCAGTCCACGCTCGCGGGCGCTGGCGCCGGAGTTCAGCGGCCCGTTAGGTGCGCCTGCTGCAACGTATGCCTGATTGAAACGCTCAAAGATGTGGTCCGGCGTCGACGGATCGTTTAAGTCGAAGCCCTGATTGAAGGCGACTGCCTGCAGGAGTTTTCGACCTCGCGTATGAACATAACGGGCCTCGAACAACAGGTTTTTAGTTACTTCATATTGCACGCCGAGGTTGAACTGCTGGACATAGGGTGTCTTCAAATCGCGATCAACGGCGCGAAACTCAAAAGTTTCGGCTATGTTCCCGGGCGCCGTGATGTTGTTTCTGGGGTCGCGGGTGATTCCGGTGTTGTCACGAATCGCATAAGTTCCACCCGTACCGGCAGCACGAACGATCCGGAACGGCAACCACGAACTGAGCGGCAAGGTAGTGATTTGCTGTGAGAAAGCAGTCGTGATGGGCACATTGCCGGAGGGCACGGTGATTTCGATCTCGCGCAGGAACGGGTAATTCGAAAACACTGTGTTGATGAATGCCGCGGATGGTCGATCGTAAAACACTCCGAACCCTCCGCGGATCACCATGCGATTACTGTGAAGGGGTGAGTAGGCGAACCCAATGCGTGGGGCAAAGTTGTTGCGGTCCTGGCCGTTTAGCGTGTGTTCGTTGTCGACGTGTCTGGTTGCAGCGATCGCCCCGTCCACATTTGCCAGTCCCGTGTTCTGAACATTGGCAGGGACGATAAAGCCGGGCGAGGGACTGTCACAGAGCGAGAGCGAACCACCTGTCTGATTAAAGCAGGGCTCGAAGGTGGAGAAATCGAAATTGCCGATCCGCCCTTGTTTCTCGGTGGGCCACATAAACAACTCGTAGCGCAGCCCGAGGTTGAGACTTAGCTTACGCGAAACCTTCCAGTCGTCTGCGATGTAGCCGCTATAGTCCTGAAACCGAAAGCTCTTCTCAGTAATACCAAACTGCGTGTCGGCTTCCGTGGCGTTACCGGTCAAGAGCTGGGTGATGCTGTCAAACTTTTCAAACTCGGTAGCTTGTTCTTCGGGCAGACTCGAATCATACCGATGGCGCTTGTAGTCACCGCCAAAGCGAAGCGTGTGGCTCCCGCGGATCCAGGTCAGGTTGTCGGCGAGGCTGTAGGTTTTCTGATTGCGCTGGTTGAACGAATCGTTTGGACCACCGAATGAAAATTGTGAGAGGTTGGTTCCGGGCCGGCCGATGAAGTGGCCCAACCGTCTGGTCCCCGGACTGTCATCAAAGAAAAGTGCCGGGTTCTCGATTCCCAGAGCCGTATTCGTCAGCTCCTCCGCGAGAAACGGATCGTCGAGAGTGCGCGTGTTGTTAAGGAAAAAGAGACCGAAGCGTAGCTCGTTAATCAACGATGGGCCGAAGATGTGCTGGTCGGATATGGCGAGCGTGCGATTCCGGTCCGCGCGACGTAGCGAAAACGGGGAAACCAGGCTCGAAGGATCCGGGAAGGAGTCGAGCGCCGGGAAATTGCTAAAGAAGAAGGTGCCGGTCAGCGTGTTGTTTTTGCTCAACCGGCCATCAAGTCTCGTTGTGAACTGGTGCTGCTTAAACTCGGACGGCTGCACATTGAGCTGCTGAACGAGTGGGTTATCTTCGAACAGGTTGCGGGTGGTGACGGGTCCTAATCCAAATTGAAAGGGACGCGTCGTAATCAAACCAGCGGTGCGATTGGTCCGGTCGTAACCAATAATCCGGCCGCCCGTGCGCGGCGATGGGATGATAAATCCGCCCGTTACCGGATTGCGCAAGTTGAGCAGTCTGAAGGCAATGCCTGAGACGTCTGAAGCGATCATGCAACCGGCCGGCAGCGGCGTTGCACTGCAAACAGCCGGAAGCCCCTGAGAAATGCGAAACTCATCACGCGCCTGATTGAAGGCATTGGCTATGGCCAACGGAGATCGATCATCGCCGAGAAAACTCAAAGCAAAAGGCAGGACCGACGTACTACGGGCAGTCGGAACGAAACCCGTAATAGCAGTCGTGTATTGATACCCGCCGAAAAAGAAGAACTTCTCCTTAACTAGTGGGCCACCGACGGTGAAACCCGCTTCATTACGCCGGGCTTTTGGTCGATCGATTCCCTCCTTGTTGAAGAAGAAGTCGTTAGCATTAAACTTCTCGTTCTGAACGTAGTAATAGGCAGAGCCGTTATACCTGTTGCCGCCCATTTTGGTAACGAGCTGAAAATTCCCCCCGCCAGAACGTCCGGTCGATGCGTCGTAAAGACTGGTTTGCAGCTTAACCTCCTGCAGGGTTTCAGGCGCGGGCGCAATATTGTCGTTAAGGGAGCCTTCATTGGTGGTTATGTTTGTCGCGTCGACGCCGTTGAAGAAGAGGCTCGTGCTGGTGGTGCGGGTGCCATTCACCGAGGGCGATTGATTGCCGTTTCCGTTGGTGAGCACTGGCGACAATTCTGTGTTGACACCCGCTTCAGTCGAGAGAAGCTGCGTGAAGCTACGCGTTGACGTTGGAACCGCAACAAGATCTTCTGAAGAGAGCTGGCGAGCCGTGGTCGCTGATTCCGCAGAGACGAGCGCCGCCCCCTCGGTGATGTTTACAACGGCCCCAACTTCGCCGATTTCCATTTTGTCTTCCAGCGTGCGTGAGACGGCGGCTTCGACTTCAACTGCCTGTCTCACTAGTTGTTTGAACCCCACAAGCTCGTACCGTATTCGATACGTACCGACGGACAGGCCTGGAACTGTCCAACGGCCCTCACTATTTGTGTTCAGACTCCGCGATGCGCCGGTAGCGTTATTCGTTACGGTCACGCTCACGCCTGGCAAATTTGCACCATTCGGATCTTGAACTGTGCCTGAAAGCGTCCCGGTAGGTCCCGATTGACCAAGCGTGGAGACAAACAACGCTTGAATTAACAAGAGCGCTCCAAGCGCCAGTACAGTCGCGGCTGTCCGGCTAAGCTTCTCGAGAGGATGGGTGTGCATATGTAAACTTCTCCTGGAATCTTTGAAGTAATTTTGGCGATCCATCAAAAAAATTTTGTTGCGAGATTTTTCAATGCGAACTCTAAAGGCAGGACGTTAAAGCGCTGTGAATAACGCCTTAAATGTTTGTTACTGGGCGCTGGCGCGAACCGGACCAGGAAACCTGGTACCGGTTAACCGGGAGAAAACCGGCTTTAGTTAACATCGAATTAACATGGCCGTAACTCAGATATCGTAGGATGCGTGGCTTCTCGAAACGCAATCTAAGGTAAAGTGAACAAAAGGGTGTTCCCCTATGGCCATTTCAAATGAACTGAGCAGCGAAATCGCAGCCGCAATCCTGTCCACTCGCCAAACGTCTTCGTTACCGTTAGAGGATCTAAAACTAGTCGTTGAGCAAATCCACGAGACGCTCGGTAAGATGGCGGACGAGAATCGCAAACCTAAGGCGCGCTCGGCTGCTGGATCAGTCACACCTGTCTCAACAACTGGATGATTCCAGCCGGAAGTCTGTTAGTTGAACGGGTCAGTTCGAAGGGTATTTACTTTACTGCGGCGAGAACTCTGGATTCTGTTGAGCCACCCACTATGGCTGCATCCCACATCAGCCAATAGCGTTTCCTCTTACTAACAACATCGCTTTGCTCGAAGGCAAGCCGGACAAGCCTGGTCGGAAAGTTCCAGCTCTCATTGCCAGTCAGAAGCAAGGTGTGAAAATACTCAGTGCGCACGGGCAATCCAAGTTCCCGTCGCATGCTGTTGATGTGTTCCTCACACTGGCCGACTTCGCCGATTTCGTTTGAGTCTTTCGAGTCGTTGACTGCGTGATCGAGTTCATGAAGCATCGCCCAGCCGGCATCGAAAGCTTCGCGGGCGCGCTTGTCGCCCATTAGTTGTCTGAAGTCAGCAAAGTCAATCATCAGCACGTAAGCTTCTGGCCGGTAGTCAACATTTCGCAGCCATTGACCACGCGTGACACTACCAAACGCTACGTCGTCGCGGTTGCTGGCGTTTTCAACCACAATTACTCGGGATCCCGCAATGGCCCTTAGCACCAACGCGCGGGCGCTTTCCGAGCCGCCTTCCGGTTGGCCATTCGTTCTTAGAGCTCCATTGTCATCAAATGAGAGTTTCGTCCAGCCGGTGATCCGGCGCAGCTTTTCTGTCAACTCCTGCCGGTGAGACGGCGTTACATTTTCCCGCAGTAAGACGTTGCTCGTTTCTTGCTGCGCCACGACATGCGTCATGGCGCAAAGCAAGAAGGCGGTCGATAAGCAAAGACTGGAGACGACTGTGCCGCGGGTTCTGGGTAACATTTCAACTTCTCCCAGAGTGAAACTGGCGAAGGGGACCGGATTGCCAGTTCAGGAATTCGCGCGCTAAGGGGTTTAGCGCTGTGGCCCCGCATGTTACCAAAATGTTAACTGGGCAGGTAAAGAAATTTCCACAGGCGTGAATCGTGTCTGAACGTCGCCTGAAAAGATGGCAGGAAGAAGACGAGATGGGTAGCGAAGGTCAAGGGTCTCGAAATTCGAGTAGTGTGTCTTCCGTTCAACTCTGTGCGTAATCTTTGCGTCCTCTGCGCGCTTTGCGGTTAATTGTTTCTAGCTATTTGCGGACGAAGGGGTGGCCGCGGAGTGCCACCCCTACAGTCATGGCTTACAATCAAAGTGTCTTGAAAACCCTGGCCCACAAGCAGCTTCTTGGTTACGTCGTGGCGGTCGTGGTCATTTCGGTTGCGACGGCCGCGCTCAAAATCTTCGGCGGCCACGTCAATCCCACCACTGTTGCTCTGGTCCTGCTGCTGATAATACTTTTCGTCGCCGCAGCCTGGGGATCCAAACCGGCAGTTCTGGCGGCTATTCTCGGAGCTGCCTGCTTCAACTTCTTCTTTCTGCCTCCGGTAGGCACGTTTACCATTGCCGATCCCGAAAATTGGATCGCACTAGTTGCTTTTCTGATAACTGCCATCACTGCCGGTCAACTTTCGGCGAGCGCCCGGCGCCGGGCCGCCGAAGCTGATGCCACCCGCCAGGAGATTGAAAGGCTCTACAGCGAACTGCAGGAATCCTTCGAACAATCGAGCCAGGCGAAAGCGCTCAAACAAAGTGAACGCTTGAAGTCGGCCCTGCTGGATGCAGTCACCCACGACTTGCGCACACCGCTGACATCAATCAAAGCCTCCGTGACGATGCTGCTGGACGATCAGGCGGTTACAAAAGGAGAGACAGGCGAACGGCTAGACGAAGAAGGCCGGCAGGAAATGCTGGAGGTGATTAACGAAGAAGCTGACAGGCTTGATCGCTTCATCGGCAGTCTGATGGAGCTCGCGCGCATTGAGGCGGGCAATATGCAATTGCGACGACAATCGAGCCCGCTCGACGGAATTATTTTGGCGGCAATGAAACGCGCAGAACCCCGGACCCGTGACCATCGCATTGAACTGTGGCTCGACCACGAATTGCCTCCAGTCAGGGTTGACGAGCAGGCATTGGTTGAAGCTATTTATGTGCTGGTTGATAACGCGGCAAAGTATTCCCAGCCCGGATCAACTATTCGAGTGAGCTCGAAAGCTGGCGATGAAGGCACCGTAAAAGTGATGGTGGAAGACCAGGGTCCGGGAATACCGCCGGAGTTGCGCGAGCGGGTGTTTGAAAAGTTTTTCCGGGCCATGCGAGATGAGGATCAGGGCCACCCTTCAGGCACCGGTCTGGGTCTGGCAATTGCGCGGGGCATTGTCGAAGCGCATGGAGGTCGCATCTGGATCGAGGATGGTGCGGAAGGACGCGGAACGAAGTTTGTCGTAGCCTTGCCCACTGATGACGCGGTGAAGAATGACTGAGAAGCAACGTATACTTATCGTTGACGACGAGCGGCAAATCACGCGCGTGCTGAGTCGGGGACTTGCCACCAAGGGATACGAGGTTCACGTCGCGGCAGATGGCGAAGCGGCGCTGCAGACATTCAGCGATTGGCATCCGGATCTGATCGTTACTGACCTGTCAATGCCAAACATGAATGGTTTGGAACTTTGTCGCCGGCTGCGCGGCTTTTCTGATGTTCCAATCATAGTTTTGTCCGTGAAGGGCGAAGAACGCGCGAAGGTGGAGGCGCTCGATGCTGGAGCTGACGACTATGTGACCAAGCCTTTCGGTATTGACGAGCTGCTCGCTCGCATCCGCGCCACGCTACGCCGCGCGCCAACCACGCAAGAGACAACGAAAAATGTCCTGGAAGCCGGCGACTTTCTGATTCAACTCGAGGAACGCAAGCTGACGGTCAAAAACCAGGACGTGCACCTGACTCCCAAGGAGTATGATCTGATGGTTTACCTGCTGCGCCATCCCGGCAAAGTACTGACGCATCATGCACTGCTCGGCGCGGTTTGGGGTGGAAACTACACCGAACAAACCGAGTACCTGCGCGTCTTTATTGGGCAGCTCAGAAAAAAGATCGAACCCGATCCCGCCAATCCGAAATACATCCTCACCGAACCATGGATTGGTTACCGGTTCAATCCAGGCGAGTAATCCAGTCTCCGCTGAATCAGCGAGTCCACGTGCTTCGCGGCTATGCCGCCATCCGTACGGTAAGGCTCTGCCTTACCGTCAAGTGCCTCTTGATCATTCGGAGGCTGCGCCTCCGATTCATTAGGCGCAGCCTCAATGGGAGTTAAACATCACGCCGGAAAGGCAAAGCCTTTCCGAACGGAGGGCGGCAAAGCCGCGAGTGTGTGATGTGCGTTTATTGTCTACTGTTAGCCTCACCTTTCTTTACGAACTTTTTATAAACCCCTTATCCCATTCTTACAGCAACGGGCGTAAGTTCTTTACATGAACAAGGAAGGAACCAAACCCGCCGCCTGGTCCTGGGAAGGGATCACCGCATTCTGTTGTTTTGCCGGGGGAATGGGCGCCGCGGTGATCGGCAGCGGCCTAACCGCGACGACCTGGATAATCGGCGTCCCGTTGCATCCATGGCTACACGGACTCGGCACAGCGCTCTTGATAGTGACCATCCCGCTGCTGATCTTCGCCGGCTACTGCCTTGACTGGGCTGAACACAAGAAGATGCCAGGGAACCGGAGCAGGGGATTTCACCATGCCGGGCAACGTTGAGCCTCGACTTCTCTGGGTGGCCGTCGCGTTGGTTGGAACACTCCTCTGGCCCATGGTCCAGCTACACGCGCAACAGACCATCTTCAACGTTCCTTCAACTGATGTGCTCGACCGTGGCAGGGTTTACGCGGAATTGGACGTCAGCTTCAAGCCAATCGATACCACTCCAGTAAACAAGTTCTCGTCATTTGTCCCGCGGGTTGTCTTCGGCGCCGGCAGACGTGTGGAAATCGGACTGAACATCACCGGCAACATTCAACCGGGCGCCGACGCGACGACTTTGGTCCCGACAATCAAATGGAAGCCATATCAGGGAGAAGACAACGGCGTGGCGATCGTGGTGGGCGATAACGTTTTCTTCCCGGTGCGCAATCGTGGGTACAACGCAGGTAATTATGTTTTCGCGGAAATCAGCAAGACTTTCAAAGGCGGCACGCGCCTAACTGCGGGGGGTTACGACTTCACGCGCAATGTCGTCTCGTCCGCCAATCGCGCAGGTGGCCAATTCGCGTTTGAGCATCCAGTCAACAAAAGAATCACTTTCGCTGCCGACTGGTTCACGGGCAAACACAGCGCGGGTTACTTCACACCGGGTGTGGTCTTCAAAGTTACGCCGAAGACAACCGGCTATGCCGGCTACTCGATCGGCAATCAGAATCCCGGGCGCGGAAACCACTTTTTTCTCCTGGAGTTTGGCTACAACTTCAACTAACCAGGCTAATGATGATGGATCTTATTTTTGTTGCCGCCACGATTTTGTTCTTTCTTCTAGCTCTAGCCTACGTGCGCGGCTGCGAGAAGCTTCATTGAGGGAATCATGGGACTGGCTGCGTTGCGCATTATTGATCTTTACGCACTGTTGCTGCTTTGCGCCTTTATTCCCGACTCCAGCGATATTGGTGGACTCACGAGCCTGGTAAGGACGACGACGATGAACGCTGACGTAATTCTCGGTTTGACGCTTTCAGTACTGCTACTGGTCTATTTGGCCTACGCACTGCTGAAAGCGGAGAAATTCTAGGAGGCAGTAGGCAGTAGGCAAGGTAAGAAAAGAAGCGAATGGTCAACACAAGCATTTTTCCGCTCTCCGCCTTCTGCCTATGGCCTTCTGCCTTCTGTATTCCCCCTGAGGCTTTATGACTCTCAATGGTTGGTTGCAAATTCTATTTTTCTTCGCGCTGATCGTCGCCGTGACGAGACCGCTAGGTGTTTTCATGGCCCACGTATTCAATCGAGAGCGGACCTTTCTCGATCCCTTGCTGCGCCCGCTCGAGCGGGTTATTTACAGGCTCACCGGAGTCAACGAAAAATGCGAAATGCGCTGGACCGAATATGCGACAGCCATGTTGTTGTTCAGCCTGGTTTCAATGTTGACGCTCTACCTGCTCCAGCGTTTTCAAGGCGTCTTGCCGCTAAATCCGCAGCAGCTGCCGGGCGTAGATTCAACGGGTTTCAGTGGTTCCTCGTTTAATACCGCGGCATCCTTCACCACGAACACAAACTGGCAGTCGTATGTTCCCGAAGCCACGATGAGCTACCTGACGCAGATGGCCGGACTCGCCTTTCACAACTTCGTCTCGGCGGCGGCCGGCATCGCGCTCGCCATTGCATTCATTCGCGGCATTGCGCGCCGTGAAATGGAAACCATCGGAAACTTCTGGGTTGATCTGGTGCGGGCCACGCTCTGGGTATTACTGCCGTTTTGTATCGTTGGCTCCTTGTTCCTCGTGTCTCAGGGCGTGGTGCAGAACCTGCGGCCCTACGACACTGCACAGCTTCTCGATAAGCAGATCGTCGCAGTCGATAAGGAACACGCGAGCGGCAACGTTGTTAACAATGCCGACGGTACGGCAGGCAATGAACAACAGGTCATTGCGACTCAAACCATACCGCAGGGACCAGTCGCTTCGCAGGAAGCTATCAAGATGTGGGGCACCAATGGCGGCGGTTTCTTCAACACCAACAGCGCTCATCCCTTCGAAAATCCGACGCCGTTATCGAATCTGCTTGAGATGTTTGCGATCTTCGCAGTCTCCGCGGGACTGACTTATACACTCGGCCGGATGACGGGGTCCCAAAAACATGGCTGGGCGGTATTCGCGGCAATGGCGGTGCTCTTTCTGGCCGGTGTGTTTGTTGCCTATAGATCGGAGTCGAACGGCAACCCGCTGTTTGTTGGAACGGATCAGGCCGCCACCACAACGCAATCAGGCGGCAACATGGAAGGCAAAGAAGTCCGCTTCGGGATTGCCAACTCTGCGCTGTTTGCGACTGTCACGACGGACGCATCATGCGGGGCCGTCAACTCGATGCACGACAGCTTCACTCCTTTGGGCGGCCTGGTGCCGCTGGCCAACATCATGCTGAGCGAAGTGGTCTTTGGTGGCGTCGGCGCGGGGATTTACGGAGTCTTAATCTTCGTTGTGCTCTCAGTCTTCATCGCGGGGTTGATGGTTGGGCGCACGCCCGAATATTTGGGTAAGAAAATCGAAGCTTACGACGTGAAGATGGCGATGCTGGTTGTACTTGTGTTTCCGCTGACAATTCTGGTGTTTGCGGCTCTCTCCGCGATTGCGCCGGAATACGGCACGTCGCAATTAAATAATGCCGGCGCTCATGGCTTGTCGGAAATTCTCTACGCCTTTACTTCCGGCACTGGCAATAACGGTTCGGCCTTCGCGGGCATTTCCGCAAACACGCTCTGGTACAACACAACCATCGGAATGGCGATGCTGGTCGGACGGTTTTTCATGATCGTTCCGATGCTGGCGATTGCCGGAAATCTGGCGAGCAAGAAAATTATCCCGCCGTCGCTCGGGACTTTTCCAGTTACGACGCCCCTGTTTACGACCCTCCTGGTGAGCGTGATCGTGATCGTGGGCGCCTTAACGTTTTTTCCCGCGTTGAGTCTCGGACCGATCGTGGAGCATTTGTTGATGAATGAGGGGAAGACTTTTTGATGGCAAATGCTGCGAACAAGTATGACCAAACAGGCAAAGAAGCAAAAAATCTGGAGCACGCGAATCGTCAAACGCGCGATTGTTGACTCGTTCAAGAAGTTGAATCCACTCACCATGATGAAGAACCCGGTGATGTTCGTAGTCGAAGTGGGTAGTGTCTTGACCACGCTCCAACTCATTCGTGAACTGATCGTGCCAGTTCCGGGAGTAACCGATCTAAAGTTTGAAGTGCAAATCACGTTCTGGTTATGGTTCACGGTACTCTTCGCCAACTTTGCCGAAGCCATGGCCGAGGGACGTGGCAAAGCACAGGCTGAGAACCTCCGCCGCTCAAAAACGGAAACAATCGCACATCGACTAATCCCCGATGGTGAGATTGAGACGGTCAACGCCCCTCAACTGCACAAGGACGACATTGTTGTAG
Organism: Pyrinomonadaceae bacterium; assembly: GCA_045403245.1. Taxonomy (GTDB): domain Bacteria; phylum Acidobacteriota; class Blastocatellia; order Pyrinomonadales; family Pyrinomonadaceae; genus PSRF01. Next base: position 36,645 of record JAXIOV010000145.1, read on the forward strand.
TTTCGGCCGGCGAATTTATTCCCGGCGACGGCGAGATCATTGAAGGTATCGCCTCGGTCGACGAGTCGGCGATCACAGGTGAAAGTGCTCCGGTAATTCGCGAAGCGGGGGGCGATCGTTCCGCAGTTACCGGCGGAACACGGGTTCTCTCCGATCAGATCAAAGTGCGAATCACATCAAATCCGGGTGAGACGTTTATCGACCGCATGATTGCTCTCGTCGAGGGCGCCGAAAGGCAAAGAACGCCCAACGAAATTGCCCTGAATATCCTGCTGGCCGGTCTGACTATCATCTTCTTGTTAGCCGTTGTTACGCTCCAACCATTTGCGATCTATTCGAACGCGCCCCAATCAATCTTTGTGCTTGTCTCACTCCTGGTTTGCTTGATTCCGACAACTATCGGCGGCCTGCTCTCGGCAATTGGAATTGCGGGCATGGACCGTCTGATTCAACACAATGTGCTTGCGATGTCGGGCCGCGCCGTGGAAGCCGCCGGCGATGTCAATACGCTGCTGCTCGACAAGACGGGCACCATCACCCTGGGCAATCGTCAGGCGACCGCTTTTATTGCGCTGCCGGGAGTCGATGAAATGGAGTTGGCCGAAGCTGCACAATTGTCATCACTGGCTGATGAAACACCTGAGGGCCGTTCGATCGTGGTGCTGGCAAAACAGAAGTATGGACTGCGCGGCCGCGAGCTCGCCCCTCACGAAGCAACTTTCGTCGCGTTCACGGCGCAGACGCGTATGTCCGGGGTCAATTTCGGTGGGCGTGAGATTCGCAAGGGTGCCGCTGACGCCATAGAAAGGTACCTCGGTTCGATTTCATCTCGTTTCAACGGTGATTTGAGCGGCATTGTTGAGAGAATCTCCCGCGAAGGCGGCACGCCGCTGGTGGTCGCTGAAGACCGGCTCCCGCTTGGAGTGATCCAACTGAAGGACATCATTAAAGGCGGCATGGTCGAGCGGTTTGATCAAATGCGGCGGATGGGCATCAGGACCATCATGATCACCGGCGACAATCCGCTCACCGCAGCGACCATTGCGCGCGAAGCAGGAGTTGATGACTTTCTCGCGCAGGCCACTCCGGAAGACAAGATGGCGCTTATCAAGAAAGAACAAGCAGGCGGCAAATTGGTGGCGATGACTGGCGATGGAACTAACGACGCTCCTGCGCTGGCCCAGGCAGATGTGGGTGTCGCGATGAATACCGGCACCCAGGCGGCCAAGGAAGCCGGCAACATGGTGGACCTGGATTCCAATCCGACGAAACTGATCGAGATTGTTGAGATAGGCAAACAACTGTTGATGACTCGCGGCGCGCTGACAACGTTTTCGATTGCCAACGACGTCGCTAAGTACTTTGCGATTATTCCGGCGATGTTTGCTGTGGCGTTTCCGGTCTTGAGTGCTTTGAACATCATGGGGTTGCGCACCCCGCAGTCCGCGATTCTTTCGGCGGTGATCTTCAACGCGCTGATCATCATTGCTTTGATCCCGCTGGCGCTGCGTGGGGTGAAATATCGTGCGATGTCGGCGGCAGCTCTGTTCAGACGCAACTTGCTGATCTATGGCCTGGGAGGATTAGTGGCCCCATTCATCGGCATTAAACTTATTGACCTGATCATTCATGCGATGGGACTGGCTTAATCTCAATGAGAAGTGTGACACCTCTCAATACCGGCGGATTTGTCATGAAAAATCTCGTAACCGCAAGTTTGATGACACTCGTTACAACCGTTTTACTCGGCCTGGTCTATCCTCTAGCGGTCACAGGACTGGCACAGGTAATTTTTCTTGATCAGGCCAACGGCTCATTGATTAAGCGTGCCGACGGAACGATTATCGGATCACGCTTGCTCGGTCAATCGTTCTCGTCTCCAGGTTATTTCCATTCGCGTCCTTCAGCTGCGGGGCTGCATGGCTATGACGCTGGAGCTTCATCAGGCTCAAACCTTGGACCCACAAATCAGAAATTGATCGATCGAGTTCAAACCGATCTCAACAAGTTGCAAACTGAAAATCCCGGCCAGCCTGTGCCGATTGATTTAGTGACAACGTCGGGTTCGGGCCTCGATCCCCATATTTCTCCGGCTGCGGCTGACTTTCAAGTGCGCCGTGTCGCTCGTGAGCGTAGCGTAACCGAAGGGCAACTGCGGGTAGTCCTGGCGAGGCACACCGAAGGGCGGTCTTTCGGCTTTTTGGGCGAACCCAGAGTCAATGTGTTGGCACTTAATCTGGATCTCGATAACGAATATCCCCTGAAGTAGAAGTCTGTGTTTTGTTAGCACCAACCTGATGAACAAAAACGGCAAGCGTCCATCACCAGAATCACTACTCGCTAAACTGAGGCAGAGCGAGCGAGCACGCCTCCTCGTGTACATCGGATCGGCGGCTGGTGTGGGTAAGACCTACAAAATGCTGGAGGAGGCGCAGGTTCTAAAAAAACAGGGCGTCGATATATGCCTCGGTCTCATCGAGCCACATGGACGGGCAGAAACTGAAGCCTTGGTCGGCGACCTCGAACGCGTGCCGTTGCTCAAGATCGACTATCGTGGCACCACTTTTGAAGAGATGGATGTGAAAGCCATTATCAAACGGCGGCCGGCGATTGTCCTGGTTGACGAGTTGGCGCATACGAACGTTCCCGGGTCAAAGAACAACAAGCGCTACGAAGACGTCCTTGAGATCCTGGACGCCGGCATTTCAGTCGTTACCGCCTTCAACGTGCAACATCTCGAATCGTTGAACGACGCTGTGGCGCGCATTACCAGCGTGCGTGTGAGAGAAACAATTCCCGATTGTTTTCTCAAGCGCGCCGACGAGGTTGTTGACGTGGATGTGTCGGTTGATACGATTCGCACGCGATTGCGTCAAGGCAAGATTTACCCGGCAGAGAAAATCCAGCAGGCCTTGAATAACTTTTTCCGCAGGGGAAATCTCTCGGCACTGAGGGAGCTGGCGTTAAGACAGGTGGCGGTAGACCAGGCAGCAAAGTCGCACGACTACCGGCTGCGCGAAGGATTGGAACACGCCGCGATTCCGGAAAAAGTGATGGTTGCCATCGCCTCGCATGGGAGCGCCAAACGCATCTTGCGGGTGGGTTCACGAATCGCTGGGCGCCTGGCTTCTGATTGGTTCGCAGTGTACGTGGAAACGCCGGATGAAGAGCCGGGAAAGATAAAGGTGGAGGATGAACTAGCACTGGAGGAAAGTATTCGCTTCGCTAAAGACCTGGGCGCTCGCATCGAAAAGCTCAAGGGCCGGCGCGTAGCCGATCAACTGATCGACTTTGCACGTCGTGAGGGCATCACGCATGTCGTGTTCGGGCAGTCGGCTCGTTCCCGTTGGGACCTACTCATCCACGGCTCCGTGATCAATCGCTTCCTGCATGAAGTTCGCGATGCTACTGTTCAGGTTGTTCCCCTGAACGAGGGTGAGGGCGTAGCAACTTACAATCATTAATCAGAACAAGACCGGTTCGGAGACCCCTCATGGGCCAAATGAGTACGTCGCTCACTCAACGGTGACTTCGACTTTGTTTGAGGTGCATTCGACGGAGCTGCCGATTGTAAATACCAACCAGTAACGACCCTTTGGTACGACTTCAAATAGACTCGAGCGCGGCCAGTCGTTTCCCATGCTGGCATTCCATGAGAGCGACGTTAGATCCATCTTGAATGTTTTGATCTCGTCCTTATCGAAATGGAGCGAAGCTTCCGGAACCCGGCCTTCAATCACACCCTTCTTCAGCATCTCCGGCTCAACATCAAGTTTCAGCGATGTGCCCGATGACACATCAACCGGCGCCCAGTAGCTATCTCCAAAAACGGAGAACTTTCTGGCCACGGCTTCATCGGCGGTGGAAAGTAGCTCGAATTCGCAAATCGACTTGATTTCAGTCTCTCGGCCCGAAACATTTTCAACTCTGATGGTGGCGATGTTTGGGTTCTTTTGCGCCAGCGTACTTGAATCAACGCTCAATGAAGACTTGAGCACAGCTGGCGGGTCGGCCTTTTCCTGAGCCGCCGCAGCGCCGGCAAAAACCAAAGCTGCGCAAATAAGAGTTGTGAGACTTTTAGCGAGCATGCGAAGTCCTCTCCAGGATTGATAAGGCATTGGTGTTAGGTTTCGCGCCTCAGAATGGCTGGGTCTGAGTGCCTCTTAAGATCCGCGTGCGCTCATGGTTATGATCCAGCTCACGAGTATTCTACCGCGAACCGGCGAGATCAGAACGCCTTCGGCGTAGTCATCTGCGGCGAACACCGATCTACGGGCCCACACTAAAGTAAGACTCGCTTAATTCCGCGGCCACCTTTCTGTAACACCGGCACGCCACACTTCAGTCTGGAGGAAAAGATCAATGGCTAAACATGTGGCGAAACTCAGCCACCCATTCAGGATTGTATGCATTAACTGCGGCGTGAAGATCAGAGAGAACGCAGGTGAAGACTCGTATGGCGTCTGCTTGAAATGTTTTTACCGGATGCTGGCAGCGCGCCTCCGTGCCCAGAAGCGCGTCGTGGCCGGTGAATATGTCAGCGAACGATGAGCG
>JAXIOV010000198.1:0-22115 GCA_045403245.1 Pyrinomonadaceae bacterium
GTGATATCCCGAGCGTCGGTGCACCGGAGTCCGCAGACGATATAACGGACGCCGCGATATCCAGCTTGCTCACGATGCTCGGCATTGTGTTCTAGGCAGTCCATCTTCGGTGTCTACTAGATGACGGTAGGTCCTCGCCTATCCGCTCACATTTAGCAGCTACCGAGTTGGCTCCTTACGCGTCGGCCTGACAATTCAAAAAAAATCAGCCGCCTCACGGCAGCAGGGAGAAGTGTGCTCATCTGAAAACCAGCTTCACGCATTTACTTCTAAACACAACTTTAGGACAGAGACTAGAAACCCAAATCCGTGATAAGCGTCAGAGTCTTATCATTTATGGACCATGCGAGATTTGTTAACGCAGCAAGATTGTTGGCATCGACTGAAAACTTCAAAATTATCTCCCATTATTGACTCGCTCGGGCGAAGGTAGTAAAAGGCGCTTAGAACTTGTTTCTTCGCCCTCGGAGAACTGTTACACACCGCAATCTCGGCTGCAGACTTGAGTGCCACCCCACTCGGGTCTCGACAGCATTCAGATCCAGGTTTTGTCAAATTGCGTGCTTGGAATGCAACGCTTGAATCCAAGGTTAGCCCTCTTGAATCTTGAAAGCTCGTCGAAAGCTGTCTCAGTTGGACAAGTAAAAAATCCAAGGGAGCACTGCATGTCAAAAAAAAGTGAACCAGCAAGGTGGTTGCTCAATATCGGCGTGGTTGCAGGAATTCTGTGCGTGGTGGGGTTGGGCCACTCAAAGACATGCGCCCAAACTGAAAACCGGGTTGTTGCGGTGGTAAACGGCGTGCAAATAACGCAGAAGGACGTTGACGCTTTCGCTGTCACCCAAATTTTCCCGTTGGAACAACAGCTCCACGCAATTCGGAAAACCGCCCTCGAAAATCTAATTATCAGAGTGTTGCTTCAGGCTGAAGCAACAAAGCGAGGCATCTCAATCGATGAACTAAAAAAACAGATGACCAGCGCCAGGGATGAAGTTCCGGCTGGTGAGGTTGAGGATTTCTATTCTCAGTATGCCGCCACCTTCGCAGCCATGAGTCCGGAAGAGGCGAAGGAAAGGCTGCGCCTCGATCTCGAGACCCGGAGCCGGATGAAGAAGTATAAGGAGGCAATAGCAAAGTTTCGGGATGGCTCCCGGATAGAGATCCTGCTGCAAGAGCCAAGACTCCAGTTCCCTGCAAACATCAAATCGCCTTCATTGGGACCAGAGAAAGCCCCGATTACAATCATCGAAGTCTCAGATTTTCAGTGCCCCTTTTGCAGGAACTCACAGAGTGTAATCAAACAGGTCCTGCAGAATTATAAGGACAAGGTCCGACTGGTTTTTGTCCACCTGCCGCTGGAGATCCATTCGCAGGCCTTCCTGTCAGCCCGGGCTTCGTATTGTGCCGGTGAACAAGGTCTATTCTGGCAATATCACGACAGACTGTTTGCTTCGGACGATCTCTCTCCATTCGTGCTTCACAAATTAGCTTCTGAACTACGTCTTGATGCGGCAAAGTTCGACCTGTGCCTGAAGTCGGAAGCTTCGGGAGCTGCCGTGCTCAGTGACGTTCGCGACGCGAAGCGTTTCACTATCGAGAGCACACCAACCTTCATTATCAATGGCCGCTTGTTGCGAGGGGTGCATACTTTTGAAGAATTCAAGGAGGTAATTGAGAATGAACTGTCACCCGCTCACAGGGTTGTTCCCGCTCCTCAACCCGTCCACTTCTCTCCATGAAAGGAAGTTCTGCAATGAAGGACCAAATCAGCTGTTTCATCGTCGCCAGCCTTCTAACACTGTGTGTCGTAGTTGCCTGCCGGGCTCAAGCTCCCAACTCGAGCTCATCGAGCAATGACGTCACCAAAGTTGACAAAACCCCGAGCGGGATAAGTCTTGAAGAGAAAATTGTCAGAGCTGCATACGAAAAACTAACGATGCTGAACAGAGCAGCATTGTTCAAGCTCGGCTCTGACGAGGAGCCTCCGTCCGACCCTGGTTTGTATCTAAGGTTTGAGCTAAGCGGATTTCGCGCCGGACCTATTCAGGAAATCATGAGTAAGTCACACGTTGAGATAGCGTCCGGGCATTCAGGGGACGTGATTGATCTCACGCGGTCTATTCAAACACTAAACAAGGGACAAGAGCACGTGGCGTATCGCGCAGAATGGTCCGTTGCTCAATATGCCACTCTCGGCGACCCCGCCTGGACTATCGCTGAATTGATGAGTCTTGAGCCAAACCATTACTACAATGTCGAGCGCTATGTCTTATACAACGTAACCGTTACTCTTCGGGGCAAGAGCCGCTCTTATCGCGCCCTGGCGCTTTTCCACAACCCGTACGGCTCGTCAGAAACACTTACGCCTACCTTCTGGGATTCGATTGGCGCCGGATCGCGTCTGACGGAAGTTTGGAAGGAACAACGACCAGCGCTTCAAAAAGGCATTAGCGGGAAGGACGGCGGTTCGAAGGTTAGTAACAATTCCTCCGGAGACCGGGTGCAGCCGCCGCTGCCCTTGATCTCTCACGAAAGTAACCACGCTGCTGGCAGGTCACGAGCCAAAAGTCTCCTTTCACGAAACCTGGCGCGATACCGCCTGTTGGAAGACCAAAATCTGACTTCGGAAAGCTTTTCCCAAACGAGTTCCGGGTCCAATACAGTCACGCTGGCGGCCGACGATCGAAAAGATCACACCAGCGGCGGTCATGGTCACAGCATAACTTTCCGGCCCTCATGCTTTGAAATGTCAAATAATCAACAAAGGTGCGAAGTCACCACCGACTTCATCTTTAGGTTCGAGAACGGAAACACCACTTCTTTTCCCTGGTTTCACAAGAATTTTTATGATGAGAAAGCGGAATCCTCTTCTGGTCCGCGCGGAACCACTATCAGCTGCTGGCGGGCTCTTGGCGTCGCTACCAAATATTGTCTCACGCTGAGTTGTGGGGCTTCCGCAACTCTAGTCGGAAACGGCGTCACGTTCACAATGACTGGTGGTGATGTTTGGAATAGTGCCTTGTCACATAGACACAATTGCAACCTTCCATCGTCAGTGGCGGGCGGCTGTACCACCCCCAGCTTCGACGGAAGTTGCCCACCGGGCACCACCCCGAATAACGGTCTGTGTTGTAGTTCGGGTAGCAGTTGCAGCACGGCATTCGCCAGCAAGTGTTTCATGTATGGTGGCGACTATGACTTTTTCAGCTGCACCTGCTCCGGCTGCGACATTTGTGGCGGGTCGCCAATTCTCATTGATATCAGCGGAAATGGATTCGCAATGACGGATGCGAACGGAGGCGTAACCTTCGATTTGAATAACAACGGCACCAGGGACCGGCTCTCCTGGACTGCGGCTGGATCTGACGACGCGTGGCTGGCCCTGGATCGCAACGGAAACGGTACGATCGATAATGGCGCTGAAGTGTTTGGTGATTACACGCCGCAGCCTGCGCCTCCAGCCGGTCAGGAAAAGAACGGTTTTCTCGCCCTTGCCGAATACGACAAGCCGGCACACGGCGGTAACGGTGACGGCCTGATCACTGCAGCAGATAGTATCTTTTCATCCCTGCACCTGTGGCAGGATCAAAACCACAACGGAATTTCTGAACCCTCCGAACTGCACCGTCTGAACGATCTGGGAGTCACAACTCTGGAGTTGGACTACCATTTATCGAAGCGTACAGATGAGTATGGTAACCAGTTTCGCTACCGGGGGAAGGTCAAGGATGTCCACGACGCCCAACTTGGCCGGTGGGCATGGGATGTCTTCCTGGTAAGTGGAAGTAACTAGCTAGACAAACTCAAACGTCCTCAGGCACCCGCGGTTTCGTGGTCACCGCGGGTGTCACTTTTTGACTATTGGACTCGTTCAGATTGAACAAAATCAAAGCAACCTCCGTATAGCCTTCCACGAGGTTAGAAACGATGCGCGATCCAGTGTTGGCAGGAGTTTTGAGTTTTATCCTTCCCGGAGTTGGGCAGCTGTACAACGGCCGGATACTCGCCGGGATTCTCTGGTTGATTATCACTCCGGGGTTTTGGATTGGTTCCGGCGGCACGCTTGGTTGGATATGCCACATTATCGCCGCCTACACGGCTTACTCCTACGCGAAGGACCACCCGGTCCGCGCATAGGTGAACAACCGCGTCGTCCAACCTAAGTAAGATGACTTTTCACAGATTACGCCGATTAGATACCGGGACAGTCGTTTAACCTTCCGCCCAAATTTCCTTTGGCCGATAATTCCCCTCAAACGATGCCGGACTAGTCTCAGCAGACTCCTTCATTAAAATCCAGGACTCCACTTCGTGAATGATCACCTGGCGCGCTGCCTCGTGATATTCTCTCGGCTATCGCTACCAACACCACAACAGAATCGCCGGCAATAGACGCCGGGGCTCGGGAAAACCCTTTGCGCGCCGGGATGCGCCTCGAGCGCGTCGCTGACCCAAGTGTGTTTGTCATCTTTGGCGCCACCGGGGATTTGACTAAGCGCAAGCTTCTACCTGCACTTTTCCGACTGGTAAAACAGCGACTCATTCCGGCCGAGTTTGCCATTCTCGGCAATGCCCGTCATGCGACGAGTGATGACGAGTTTCGCGCGAGAATGAAGGAGGCCTGGACTGAGTTTGGCGATGATGAGTCGATCGACGAATCGACCTGGGAAAGTTTTGCCAGCCGAATTTTTTACGTCGAGGGAGATCTCAACGACCCTGAGACCTATCGGAGGCTGAAAGCCAGACTCGAAGAAATTGAGCGCGAATACGATACGCGCGGAAATCGCACTTTCTACCTGGCAACGGCGCCGGATTTTTTTGGCACAATTGCCCTCCAGTTAGGCGAGGCCGGTATCGCTCGGGCAAAGGAAAACGCCTGGACGCGCATCATCATTGAGAAGCCTTTCGGTCGCGACCTGGAGAGCGCGCGTGCCCTCAACCAGGAACTGGCGGAGGTATTTGAAGAGCGACAAATCTATCGCATCGACCATTACCTCGGAAAAGAAACCGTCCAGAACCTGCTCGTCTTCCGCTTCGCCAACAGCATCTACGAACCGCTGTGGAACCGGCAGTACATCGACCACATTCAAATTACCAACGCCGAAACGATCGGCGTTGAGGGGCGGGGCGCCTACTACGAGAAGGCCGGCGCGTTGCGCGACATGATTCAGAATCACGTATTCCAGGTTGCCTCATTAATCGCGATGGAGCCTCCCGCTTCGCTATCCGGCAACGCAGTGCGCGACGAAAAATTCAAGGCGATGAGTGCCGTCCGCCCGATGCCGCTGGACGAGATCGCTCGGGTGGCCGTGCGCGGACAATATGGGCCGGGAATTGTGCTGGGAGATGCAGTCCCCGGTTACCGCGAAGAGCCGGGCGTGAATCCGGAGTCCTCCACGGAAACTTTTGCCGCGCTCAAATTGCACCTGGACAACTGGCGTTGGGCCGGCGTGCCGTTTTACCTCCGCTCTGGAAAGCGCTTGCAGAAACACGTAACGGAGATCGCGATTCAATTCAAAGACGTGCCGCACCGGCTGTTCCCCGACCTGGATGCGCCGATTCAGCCCAATGTGCTGCTGATTCGAATTCAACCGAACGAAGGCATCACCTTGCGGTTTGCCGCCAAGTTGCCGGGCCAGACAATGCGCATTCGCTCAGTAAACATGGACTTCCGTTACGGATCGTCCTTTGGCGTAAAACCGCCGGAGGCTTACGAGAGGCTGTTGCTGGATTGCATGCTCGGCGATTCAACGCTCTATGCGCGCCGTGACATGGTTGAGCGTGGCTGGGAAATCGTCGAGCCCGTCCTGGAGACCTGGAAGGAGCCGGCCCCGGATTTTCCAAACCACGAGGCTGGCTCGTGGGGGCCGCCGGCGGCGTTTCAGTTGATCGAGCGCGATGGCCGGAGATGGCGAGGATTGTAATCTTTGAACGTACAAAGTTCAGCAACTAACAACTGACCACTAATAACTGACTAGGATCCCATGCACCAAATCCAGATTGAAAAGACTCTTGATGTTGAGTTGGTCGAGCGGCAACTCGCGGAACTATGGCAACAGAATACGGAAGATCGCAACCTGGAGACAGTCGCTCCCATTCTGCGCGCGCGAGTGGCCAACCTGCTTGTCTTTGTCCCTGGCGAGAAGTTGCTGGATGAGGTTGAGGAGATGATCCAGGAACTCACTGCTATTCATCCAAGCCGCGTGCTCATAATGCTCGGTGACAGAAACGCAACTGACCACGACATCGAGATGTATGTCGCCGCATTTTGCCAAACGGACAAGCGCACCGGTGCTCGCCGGCTTTGCTGCGAAGAGGTAACCCTCAAAGCGAGTGGTCCGTTTATCAACGAGTTGCCCAGTGCAGCGCTGCCGTTGCGAGTTTCCGATCTTTCGACTTACCTGTGGTGGCGCGATGAGCTGCAAACTTCCGACAAGGTGTTGGCCACATTGCTCGCTGGGGTCGATCGTCTGGTCATCGATTCAAATGAGTTTAAGGATCCGCTCGCCGGTCTCGAGCAAACGAACGCGCTTTTTATCAACGAGAATCTCCAGGTCGGGATCAGCGATCTAAACTGGGCGAGACTCACATTCTGGCGCGGACTCCTGGCAGACTTCTACGATGTGCCGGTCTGCCAACCCTGGCTGGAAAAGATCGACTACGTAAAAGTGGATTTTATCGCGCCGGAGAAAGCCCGGGACCGCCCAGCTCCGCAAGCGCTCCTGATTTCTGGTTGGCTGGCGAGCAGGTTGGGGTGGCGTTTGGTTGAGTGCGCCAGGGCTAACGATGAGAGTTTCGTCTTTGAGTTTGAGGGACCAGCAAGGGTTGACGCATCAGCCACCGCAGATGCCGGCGACCAGGGCCGCCGGAAGATCAAACTCGAGCTCACGCGGGTTGAACGCGCTGAGTTGAAGCCTGGCCGGCTGGTCGAAGTCAGGCTATTGGCACGTGAATCGGACGATTCAGTATCGTTTCGAGTTGGTCGCAGCGAAGATGCTCGCCACCTGTTCGCGGAGGCCCGGTTAGCAGAGAGCGTTCAACGCGGTCGAGTCTTGCCAGTCAGAAATCGCAGCGCCGCGCAATTGCTTAGCCGCGAGATGGAGATTCTCTGCAACGATGACATTTACCAGGAGACGGTGGCGATGGTGACGCGGATCATCAAGACGATGACAGCCGGCCAGAAGTCCTAACCCACAGTTCTGTAGGGTCCCCGCCTACTCAAAACTGACCCGCTAAAAAAATTGACTTAGTTCGTTTTTGGCCTTGGGGGCTTTTTGTTGGGCGGGACTGCGCGCGGGATGTCGCCATCGTCGACCGGATTTTTGGCGTTCTGCAGTTTTGGGGTTCCGCGAAGAACTGGAAGTAGTTTTGGCGTCGGGATACTAACGGTATCGATGCCTTCCGTGCGTCGCAGAATTGCGCCGCCGCGACCGGCGACCCAAATGTTGGTTCCGCCGCGATAGGCGACCGAGAAGAGCGGCGCACTCGTGATTGTCGGCTGGGTCTGCCAGGTTGCGCCACCATCGTTACTGAGAATGACTCTTCCCTGTTCGCCCGTAATAATGATGTTGTCTTTTCCCGAGACAGCTACCGCAAAGAGATTTGTTTTGAAGCCGCTTTCAAGGTCCTTCCAGCTGGCCCCACCATCGGTGGTGCGCAATATCACTCCGCGAGCCCCCACGGCGTAACCCAGCTGCCCGTCGGCGAAAGTAAGCGCATACATCCATTCCTTGAGGTTCTTATCAACCCGTTTCCATGTTTCGCCGCCGTCTTCGGTTCGCAGGATCGTGCCCCCCGATCCAACCGCGACGCCATGACTCGGATCAGTAAACCTAACGTCTTCAAGCCAGCTAAAGGTGTTCGAGTGCTGGGTACGCCATGTTTCACCGCCGTCTATCGTATGCAAAACAACTCCGCGCGCTCCGACTATCCAACCCTGGGCCGCTGAAACAAAGTAGACTGCCAGGAGGTCTTCCCTGGCTTCTATCGGAACCACTTCCCAGATAAGGCCGCCGTTAGTACTGCGAAGAATTGTGCCACCATCCCCAACTGCAACTAAGGTCCCCTGGTTGATGAGCGTAATTGAATTCAGGCCTTTATTGGTTCCTGACAGCCGTGGAATCCAGCTTTTGCCGCCGGAGCTGGTATAGAGAATTTTTCCGCGCGCGCCGACGGCCCAGCCATGAGAATCATCGGCGAAGAAAATGTGAGAGAGGTCTTCGCGCCCGCCTTCGGTCAGACGTCGCCAGGAGAGGCCACCATCGTCTGAGCGCACCACTAAACCGTCCGCGCCGGCAGCCCAGCCAAGATTATCGTCAGCGAAATGTACGGTGGTGAGTTTAGGACCGGTGCGAATGTTCACCGGTAACCAGATGTTCCCGCCATCCCCGGTCGTCAACACCACGCCGCTATCACCAGAAGCCCAGCCATGTTTCTCATCGGTAAAGGAGACTGAGTAGAGGTCGGTCGAGACCATCAGACCCTGCGATTGCCAGGTGGCGCCACCGTCGTCAGTTTTCAGGATGGTTCCCTGGTAGCCGACCACCACCGCCCGCTTAGGGGAGATAAAGGCCACGCCTGTTAACAAGGCGTTGCTGACATCCGGATGCGCCTTCCATTCTGCGCCACCATTGTTGGTTACGAGTAGAGTTCCGCGCGAGCCGACCGCAATACCGTTCCTGGCGTCAAGAAATGAAACTGCAAACAAATGAGCGATGGTGCGGGAGTTCTGGCTCTTCCAGGTTATGCCGCCATCTGTCGTCGTGATGATTGCGCCAAAACTACCCACGGACCATCCGCGAAGAGGATCACCAGGCGCGAAGGTCACTGCAAAAAGATGATCGCGAGTGACTGTCGTTCTCAATACCCAGTTATTGCCGCTGTTGGCAGTTGTCAGGATCACGCCACGCGCTCCTGAGATCACTGCACGCTTTTTGTCTTTTACGCAGAGCCCGTACAGGGTCGTGGTTGCAGGTGAAAGCTGCGCATCCCACTCAAACCCTCCGTTCCGAGTACGGAGAATTGTGCCTTCGCTGCCGACAGCCCAACCATGTTTTTTGTCCAGCGCGAACTTTATTGAGTTGACTGTATTGCCCTGGGGCAACGGATTTTGCCATTGCCAGCCCGGATCCATTGGTTGCTGCGACCTGGATTGCGCCGAAAACGCCAGCACCAGACAAAAGCAGGGCAGCAAACGAATCCACCGATGGTCAAAGGGCGATAGAAGCAATCTGAGGAGGATGAGCACCATTCTTAAGCAGGCAAAGCCTATCTTACCGGGGAGCGCTGGGAACAACGGAAGGCAGAATTATAGAGATCAAGAGCGATGAAAGCGAATCCTGGTAATGTTCTTAAACCGCCGTCTTCTCTGAACCACCAACGTGTTTCCCGGTGTCTCCGCAGTCACCAAACGGCCGCCGAGACGTGAGACATAAGGCGCACACCCGCACCGGCTACCTGATGCCGGGCGCGCGATAGCGTCTATCCACGTGCCAGCCCAATGAACCGGGTTTCAGCCGCGCAATGGTGAGCGCGTGTGGCCGGCCACACGAAAGCCACCGCGCGTGGAGATGCCGGTGGCCCGCATTACAGTTTTCTCCCACAACCAGAACTTCGACGCCTTCTCTCAGGCTCAAAGCCTCCTGAAGTCCAGACGGCAAAGGCTCTTCTGAAAACTTCAGGTTTACATAACATACCTTCCCGGTAATCGCCGGAAGCGTAATTGTCAGCGGCGTCTCAATTACGATTTCATTGCCTTCGCAATCAAGGGCCATCCCTGGTGCAACCAGGATGTCGCCGGAGCCGGTGGTCACTTTGAGACCGTTGATGATCCCAAACCCGTGCAGACTGCGGTTGTGACGTTTTACCTTTTCGTTAAAGTATTCCTGTTCGAGCGCGAGGTCTTCGGGCGTCAAAAGTTTGCCGGAAAAAAATCGAGGTCTTTCAAGTGGTGGACACATAGACTTACCCGGCTTCTACCTGCGACGGATCGACATTTCCAACTTTGTCGATCGCGTCTTGCAAAACGTCTTCATCAACACGGCCTTGCATGGCGATGCGTCGCGCAGCGCGATCCGCAGCTTCCTGAACGATGTGGCCCGCATGACCCTTCGTCCATTCCCAGGTCACCTTATGTCGGGTAGCTGCCTTATCGAGTCGGTCCCACCATTCGTGGTTGGTCTTACGCCGAAAGCGGCCATTCATTGTCTCAACGACATAGCGAGAATCGGTAAACAAATGGACTTTGCACGGTTCGCGCAAACTTTCCAGCCCGAGAGCGGCAGCCGCAACTTCGGCCTGTTGATTGGTCGCGTTTCCCAGATAAGTTCCGACGGCACGCCAGATCCCGCGATAACCAAGCAGAGCAACCGCCGCCGCGCGCGTGGCAGCTTGCCCGTTCCCAAGGCTTGATCCATCACAGAAGATGGTGACGGCCTTCAGACGCTTTTGCGCTGAAGACCGTAAGCGGGTTGTCGTTACCACTGGAAATCCTCAATCCGTAGTTGCGGCCATGCGGGTCGTGGGCTTTTCCATGGCAGGCTGCTTATGACTGTGATCGGAGTGCTGCGGAGTGGCGATCGACACAAGCTCACCAGAATCGCGGCAGCAAATAACCGGCGTCTCATTCTTTATCCAAACTCCTCGATTGTTAGGCTATTCTTCGTTTCTCCAGCGTATCACGATAGGGCCGCGGATTTGGAGTTTCTGAGGACTACCACAGGCGTGGCCTTGACGGATACAAAGGCAGATCCGAGACTAGTACCATCTTGGTTACCAGACTTACAAAAAACGCTAAGCGAATTCTACGACTTGGGCATGACGCTCTGTCATTGGTTTATCGCCGGCCGGGACGAGCATTGCTCATCCTTCGGATGGCCAACTGGCTCGTTATCCTCAGCGTTCTGATGAGGTTTCGCTCACTGCCCAGGGCCCTGGAAAAGATTTCGCCGGCCACCAGACAAAAAGCCCAAACACGTCCGGGTTACGATCAGGAGTTAGCTTCGGCGGTTGATGCACTGCTGGCGACCGAGCTTTTTGTTTTTCGTCCAATCTGCTGGAAGCGAGCAGCCATCCTTCACCGTTACCTGGCGCTTCGTGGAATCGAGAGTCAAATTAAGTTTGGTCTGCGAAAGGAACCGGATGGCAGCGTCGCGGGGCATGCCTGGCTCGAGCAGGCGGGCCAACCCATTCTCGAAAGTTCAACGCCAGACTACACGGTGACCTACAGCTATCCGTCGACCGAGTCCAGATCCGGGCAATTCGCCTTTCCTCTGGAAACGTGATGGTTTAGAACTCTCACCACTTTACAGGGCTTTGCACAAAGAGTGGCATTGCTCTCGACATACCCAACCCGCGAGTCGCATCAGAACCGGGAGCCGTAGCGACCGGGTCGCTCTCGCCGCACCCAGCCCGCTGCGTCGCATCAGACCCGGAGCCGAAGCGACCGGGTCGCTCACATTCAAGAGCGTGATTGCAACTAACAAGGCGCGTTGACGACTGGGCATAGCCGCGCCTGCGCAGCACTTTTGTGCAGGGCTAGCCCTACACAATGCAGGAAGACGAAAGCTTTTACCGTGCCTACGTCGGTTTTTCTGGTGAACCCATAGAGATGCGCAGGGGAGTACGGTAGGTTCGGCCCAGGTGGGCTCTTACGAAAAGGCGTATGTTAGGGGCCAGCTGCAAAATTGCCGCCTCAGCCGGTGTCTTCACAATGTCCACGGTCACCATCTCATTGGACGCGTCATCGGCTTCCAGCGGAATACCCAACTCAGTCGAAATTCGGGAAAGGACTTCCACCAACAATTGCTCCTTCGCCTTAACCGTCAGGTTTCCGGCCGCATAAACAACGGTTAGTGGTTCATCCTCTTTGGTTACTGACGGGTCGTCTTCCGTGTTCCCGGTTATGACGATTGTCTGTGATCTGTTTTTTACGACCGCATTAAGGGCTGGAGGTGGTTCGTTGTATGCCTGCAGAAATATTCCCAATGGGCGTGGTGAAATACCTGGCGTCGAGTTCAGTTCGTAGTCGATATAGACTTCCGGCGCCAGCAGTTGCATTGATGCTTCAAGCGTCAGGTCGCGAAAGTCCACAGTTACCGACTGTTTCGACATCAGGGGACTTAGTTGAACCGGGGCCTTCAACTTTCGCGATAATTCGGCTGCGACGTCAGTCAATTTTGCTTCTGTGGCCCGCAGCGAAACTCCGATGATTTGATCGTTTGTAACCGTCAGCGAGAAGGCCGGCTTCTTCGATTGATTACCTGCCGGCTGCGCTTCAGCCTTTTGACTGTCAGGAGCTGGAGTCGTAACAGCTTGCTGCGCAGTTGATTGCTGGGCAAACGGCTGGCCATTGGCAGGTTCAATTGAAGTCAGGGCCAGCAACAGACCGGTTGAGATCGGGATGACGAGAAAACGCGCAATCACTGAATTGTTGGAAACTTTTGCTCTCACGGTTTTTTTTGTAGGTTAGAAAAACTTCATGGAATATCGGGGATGGCGATTCGGGCGGAAACTAACACGGAACGGAAAACCCCGTCAACGCTTGGCTTCATTAGTGATTTGTCTCCTCCGGTTCATTAAGTATTTCATCAGAGTCCAGCGGCGATGCGCCGGCCTCCCCCTTCTAGATCCAACCTCTCAGGACCCGATTGAATACTTTTGCTGCATCTTTAGAGAGCATTTTCTTTGCAAGTACGATGCAATCAGGGCAGTCAGCTAACACTTCAAATACGCCGACGACAGCTATGTTCGCCAGCTCGACGTTCGGTGAAGTAGCCAATTCGCTTAGCAGCCTAAACGATTCTGCTACTACATCTCCCGTCTCTGCCGTGTGTGATCCGTGGACAATCAGTTCTTCAAGGAAGCGTGCAAAGAAGCGTGCAAAATCTCCGTATACGAGATACGGACCATCGTCATTGTGCGATATGTACGACTCATCCTGCTCACGGGCAGCAGCAAAACCAGGCACTCGTTATAGCAGTTCTTCAACCGCGTTATCTGGGCTCGTTAGATTCATAAGTACTTCAAGGAATCGCAAGAATCGCAAGCCTGACCCCAAATTACCCCATGATAAAGACGGATGAAGAGCTCTGGTGATTCATATCGAACAAGTGTGGGCCCAAACTCTACCAGACTGAAGTCGTACTTAGTTCCAAGGAAGCGGAAGGCATCCACTACGGCGTCGGCAAAACCAAGGTTCGTCCTGTTTTGTTCTCGAGATGTTCTCACGACCATCCTGCACCCGGGGCCCCAGCGCCAAAGTTGTACTCGTAAATGTCGGTCTGATTGTTGTGCTGGTCGCAAAAGAACTGAGATTTACGCGGTGCCAATCTATGCCTAACAGGCCCAGCACTTCAACATCAACTCGCTCAGGTGGGTGAACCAGAAGATGCAAGAGTCTCTTGCATCGGATTTTTCAAGTCCAAGAGACTGACCAGTGATTACGTGCAACTGAGAGCGGTGGCCAGGCAGGGGGCAAAGCGAACAATCCTTGGCGGTCCCACTCCCGATTTCTCTCGACAAGGGGTGGCAACAAAACAAACACGGAGTGCCACCCCAACAATTCTAGCGGTCGTTGACTTTCAACACCGCGAGAAACGCTTCCTGAGGAATCTCCACGCGACCAACCTTCTTCATGCGTCGCTTGCCTTCCTTCTGCTTCTCCAGCAGTTTGCGTTTGCGCGTGATGTCACCGCCGTAGCATTTGGCGATTACATTCTTGCCCATCGCTTTCACTGTTTCGCGCGCGATTACTTTCATGCCGATCGCCGCTTGAATCGGCACTTCGAAAAGTTGACGCGGAATCAACTCCTTCATTTTTGCCGCCAAGGCCCGCCCTTTCGCCTGGGCTGTGTCACGATGAAGAACTAGCGACAAAGCATCGACAGGTTCACCCGAAACCAGCACGTCGAGTTTTACCAGGTCGCTTTCCCAGTAACCCGCAAGACTGTAGTCGAGCGAAGCGTAACCACGCGAAGTTGATTTCAGCCGATCGTAAAAGTCGAGCACGATCTCATTGAGCGGCAGTTCATAAGTCAACATCACGCGATTCGACGTAATGTATTCAAAACCTTTTTGCACGCCCCGTTTTTCTTCCAGCAACGCGAGAATCCCGCCCAGATGTTCTTCCGGCGTCAAAATGGTCGCGCGAATGGCCGGCTCTTCGATCTTTGCAATGCGACCAGGCTCAGGCATTTTTGCCGGCGAA
Organism: Pyrinomonadaceae bacterium; assembly: GCA_045403245.1. GTDB lineage: Bacteria > Acidobacteriota > Blastocatellia > Pyrinomonadales > Pyrinomonadaceae > PSRF01. The sequence continues at coordinate 14,207 of JAXIOV010000198.1, forward strand.
TCGATCTCGCTGACCACGCCGTCAGTCGTGGTCACTACGTAACGAACGCCCGGCGCCGTGGTAATGAGGTCAAGATTGAATTCGCGTTCAAGCCGCTCCTGCACGATCTCCATGTGCAACAGGCCGAGGAAGCCGCAGCGAAAGCCAAACCCCAACGCGGTTGATGACTCAGGTTCATAAAAGAACGACGCATCGTTTAATCGCAACTTGTCCAGAGCGTCCCGCAATTCTTCGTACTGGTTTGTGTCAACCGGATAAAGGCCGGCAAATACCATCGGCTTGATTTCCTGAAAACCAGGAAACGGTTCCGTCGTTGGCCGCGCTGCTTCGGTGATCGTGTCGCCAATCTGCACGTCGGCTACCGCTTTGATCGATGCGGTCAGGAACCCAACTTCGCCAACCCCCAATTTGTCGATTGGCGTGGGCCGCGGACGATTCACGCCCAGCGTTTCGACCTGGTAATCGCGACCGGTGTTGAAGAACCGAATTTTCATTCCCGGCCGGATCTCGCCGTCGATCACGCGAAACAGAACAATGACGCCGCGGTAGGAGTCGTACCAGGAGTCGAAGATTAGCGCCTTCAGCGGCGCGTCAGCATTGCCTTTGGGCGACGGGACCTCGCGCACGATTGCTTCCAAAACTTCCGCCACGCCCTCGCCGGTTTTGGCGCTGGTAAGAATTGCGTTGTGCGTTTCCAGGCCGATGAAGTGTTCGATCTGTTCGATTGCTTTTTCCGGTTCCGCACCCGGCAAGTCGATTTTGTTGATGACGGGAATTAGTTCGAGATTGTTATCGAGCGCCAGATAGGTGTTGGCCAGCGTCTGCGCTTCGACTCCCTGCGAGGCGTCGACGATCAGCAGCGCGCCTTCGCAGGCTGACAGCGATCGGGAAACTTCGTAAGAGAAGTCAACGTGTCCCGGCGTGTCGATCAGATTGAGAATGTATGCCTGACCATCCTGGGCTTTGTAATCGAGGCGAACTGCGTGAGATTTGATCGTGATGCCGCGCTCGCGCTCGAGATCCATGTTGTCGAGCACCTGCGCTTCCATGTCCCGCCCGGTCACCGCGCCGGTCAGTTCCAGCAGACGATCCGCAAGCGTTGACTTGCCATGATCGATGTGCGCGATGATCGAGAAGTTGCGGATGCGTTTGGGATCCATTAATGAAGTCCAAAAGTCTGGACGGCGATCAAAAATAACAAAAGGCGCGCGAAATCGCACACGCGCCCAGTTTGGCTGTTTGGCTCTCAGCCAACACAAACTAACAGTGGCGTTACGTTCAGTCGTCTATATGCGCGTCAACGTATTCCCGCGCCTTTTCCGGATCGAGCACGGATCGAATGAAATCGTAGTTTTTCACAGCCCAGTCGGGGTGTTCCCTGAGAAAATCGGCATAGTCGCTGCCGGTCCCGTCGCCGAATCCGAGTTTTTTGATGACGCGGAGAATCAATTCATTGTCCTTGGTAATGCCCGCGGCCTGAAAGAGTTTGTGCTTGTCATCGTCAGACATCGACGACGAGCTGTCGTCGGTATTCGAGTTGAGGTTTGAGTTATCGTTCGTATTGTAATTCGAGTTGTTCGAATTACTGTTGAAATTGTAATTTCGATTGTAGCTTGACTGGTTCAGGTAATAGATGACCCCGGCGACAATCACTATGACGATGATACCCAGGCATCCCGCGCCTCCGCAGCCAATTGCAATCTTCGTGTTTCTGGTCATGGTTTACCTCACTCTTTAAAATGTTGTTCCGTTAACGAGACCTGTTAGTTGGCCGCAAGCTGACGGCTTGCGCTACATGGGCCTAACGGCGAGCTTTCATCCAGGCTATGCAGGACTGCAGATGATAGCGCATGTTTTCGGCGCTGTCGTGATGCATATTGCCGTGACCGGGCAAAACCCACTCAAAATCATAGTTTATGAGCCGGGCCATCGACTCGGTTTGCCTGCTCCAGGAATACCAGGCAACGCTGGGAAAGGCGGTCAGGGTCTCACGCTCCGGCGACCATGCCAGATGATCTCCGGTGAACAGAAACTTGTTTTGGTAGAGAAAAACCATGTGGCCGCGAGTGTGGCCCGGGGTCGGAATCGCAAGCAGAACTCGTTCGAGCTGGACCTCGTCCTGTCCTGCAATGATTCGCTCGGCGCCAAGCTTTCGTGCGCCATCGTCTGCGTGCATGATGCGTTCGCAACCAAACTTGCCGGCAAACTGTTCGTGGTCAGCCACGTCGTCCCGATGCGTCAGCAACATCCGTTTGACCCCGCCCATCTTCTCGATGCGTTTGACCAGCTGGGTAGCAAACCTTGGCGAGTCGATCAGCAGATTGCCGCCATCAGATTCAGGCCGGACGATTAAATAACTCCAACCGCCAAAACTCGCCTCCGAAGTGAAACCACAGAAATACACATTGTCGGCGATCAGCATTGGAAACGAATCGATCGCCACATGGACATCATGTCTCTCCGTAGTTCCGATTGAGCCGGTCGGACAGGCGACCAGGGCCATCAAAGCCAGCCGGTTTTCGGCCTCCGTTTCCGGTTGATGATAGACGCTGCACTGTTCGCCGTGGTCGCGGAAGACCAAGGGCGCCAACTCGCTACACGTGTCGCAGTCGATGCAGGTAGCGTCGACAAAAAAATCTCCGGAAACATTTTCGGGCAAGCGTTGCTGGATATTTGCCATTGCAGAACTATTATGTGGGACAGAGTAGCAGTTTGTCGTCTAACGAGGCCTCCGGTGGTGTTCTAATTTCAGTTTGCACTGTGCCTCCTCCGTGTTCTCCGTGTCTCTGTGTTGAGTATTTGCTTAACGGTTTATTCACCACAGAGACCGTTCCCCCAATCCACTTTTTTGAACAACAATCCACAGAAATCAACAGAAGCGCTTTGCGAGATCAATTGAGTTGAATGGTGGCTTGCGCGGCAGTCAATCACTGACTAAGATTTCAAGTCTTTCGTCCCCCGACACTCGCTTCAGGAGAAGATCGCATGCGCACTGCCAAAAACTTGATCATAGTTCTGTGCTTTTCTGTTTTCGTTGCCCTCCTTACCGTAATCACCAGTGCGCAAAATTCGACGACCACAAGCACCGTCGCACCCGTGGTCGCCACCGTGGAAATCACGCCCACTGATCCGGAAATCCAGGTGGGTCGAAAGGTGAAGTTTTCAGCGGTTGCGAAGGACGCGACCGGCAACCCCATAAAGACGCCGCCAACAACCTGGATTGCAGCGCCTTTTGATCTCGCGGCGACTGATGAGTCAGGGAACATCTCGTTCTTCAGTCCGGGGGAAGTGCTGGTGGGCGCAATAGTTGGCGGCAAGACCAAATTCATCAAGGTGATGGTGAAGCGCGGAGGCATTGCAAGTATCGAAGTCGAATCGCCTCCAACCCTAACGGTGGGGGACACGGCCAGGTTATTGACAGTGGCGCGCGATGCACAGGGAAATCCACGTAGCGATGCGCAGATCAAGTGGACCAGCAATAATCCGGACGTGATCACGGTAGACGCCGCCGGAGTTTTAACCACTTTTGCCCCCGGTACCGCGTCGGTTGTAGCGCGAGAAGGAAATGCGACGAGCACTCCTGTTCGGGTCGTGGTTGTAAAGAGTGAAGTGCAGGGATTGTCGATAGAACCACGTTCGACCGGCGCGCGCACCGGCGACGTGGTCCGCTTCAACGTGCGGGCGCAGGTCGGAAAAGTCGACAACAATTCTGTTCGTTGGACCGTGAGCGGTCCCGCCGCCAGGATAGATCCGGATGGTGGCTTTGTGGCCGAGCTTCCCGGTTCTTACTTGATTACGGCCGCCAGCGGTCAACAGCAGACAGTGGCGTCAGTCGTAGTTACGCCGCGCAACGCCGAACGAGAGCTTCAGATAGTCGGTCGTGCACCGGTCAAGGATGTTGAGGCGGCTGAACAATGGATCATCGGTGACTACGCATACCTTTCGACCATCTCTGACCGGTTCATGGTTTACGACATATCGGATCCGGCCAATCCAAAACTGACCGATACGATCACGGTCGATGCGCGTCTCATCAACGACATTAGCACCACTGCCGATGGAAAAACTCTCGTCATCTCGCGCGAAAGCGCGTCGAACCGGAGAAATGGGATTGCCTTCTACGACACTTCCGATCCGGCTCACCCCAAGCCAATCTCCGAGTATACCGAAACCGTAACGGGCGGCGTTCACAGCGCCTATGTTGACGGTCACTACGTTTACCTGACGGACGACGCCACCGGTTCGATGCGGGTCATAGACTTCGCCGATGTGAAGAACCCGAAGGAGGTGGCGCGTTATGACGTTCCCAATCAGGTGGCGACCACTATTCGTTCCAGCACCGGCGACCAGGTTAGCGGTCGGTATCTTCACGACCTACAGGTGGTCGACGGCCTCGCCTATCTTGCCTACTGGCGAGACGGGTTGGTGATTCTTGATGTTGGCAAAGGCATCAAGGGAGGCAGCCCGGAGAACCCGAAACTCGTAAGCCAACTGCGCTTTAATCATAACGAGCTTTACGGCAACGGCTGGCTGGCAGGAAGCCATTCGGTCTTTCGTTACAAGAACTATGTCTTCGTCGGCGATGAAGTGTTTCCACCCATATTTGATATTCATTCGCGCAAGCGCATTCCGGTACGTGGCATCGCGCACGTCGTTGACGTCTCCGACATTAACAACCCGCGCAAAGTGGCCGAGTATCCAGTGCCGGAAGCTGGCGCGCACAACATGTGGGTCGAGGACGACTTGATGTACATGGGTTACTACAACGGCGGTGGGCGCGTGGTTGACGTATCGGGGGAATTACGTGGCGATCTCTATCGCCAGGGACGCGAAATTGCCCGGCTGTGGGCAGGCGATCCGCAGGGCACCACTGCAAACTTGCCATTCACCTGGGGCGCGCAACCGCATCGAGGTCTGATCTACTTCAACGACATTAATAGTGGGATTTGGATTGTAAAACTGGGCCCGCTCACGGATAAGGGATCGACGACCACACCCGGACAGTAGCCGGGCAATCAGTTGGACAGGATTCACAAGATTTACAAGAAACGTCTTACAGAATGAAATGGCGATTCAACCGCAACGCGGTTGCGTCTCAGGCGCGGGACCTTCTGAGTTGCTAATGATCTTGACTTGCCACTGGGTTGAAGCAACGCTTCACTCGCCCTGCCGGGAGTTGCATCGGCGGGCGCAACCGCGTTGCGGTTGGACATCCATTCAATCCTAAAACCCAGGGTAGCCGAAGCGGCAACCCTGGGCTGTAAGACGTAACCGCTTTGCGGTAAAGCAAGTCAGGTCAGAAGACTAACGAAGTAGTTGCAGACCCCGTGGTGTTGCACTTCAAACTTGAATCCACCGTTTATGATATTCAGTCTCGATGAATTTACCCGTTATAAGAACCCTTTTCTTGTCAATCTTGTAAATCCTGTCAAGAGATCTGTCTTTACTCTTTCCAAGGTACTGTGGAGGAGGGCGGGAATCTCGTGCTGTCCAGGTTACTGCTGATTCACGAATACAACGATTCAATCAATTCGTCGAACCTCTGATCAATCACGCGTCTCTTCACTTTCAACGTCGGCGTGAGTTCTCCCTTGTCGATAGTGAATTCATCCGGCAGCAGGGCAACGCGCCTGATACGCTCGTAGTCGGCGAGTTCTTTGGTGAGGGAGGCAACGTCAGCCTGCACTAACTTGATCGCCGGAGCGAAACTGGCCAATGACGCGCGGTCCTTCGGAAACTCTACGCCGGCGTCAGTCAACGCCTGCCGGACGGATTCCCACTCCGGGACAATCAACGCAGCCGGTTGTTTGCGACCCGTTCCCACCACGACCACCTGACTTACAAATTCGCTTTGCTTGAGCAGGCTCTCGATTTGTTGAGGGGCGATGTACTTGCCGTTAGAAAGTTTGAACAGATCCTTCTTGCGATCGGTGATGTAAAGATGACCCTCCTTGTCGAGATGGCCCACATCTCCGGTAGCAAACCACCCGTCGTTCAGGACCGCGGCCGTTTCCTCAGGGTGACCGTAATAACCGCGCATTACATTTGGTCCGCGCAGGAGAATCTCGCCATCTTCCGCGATAGAAACTTCGATCCCTTTGAAAGGCAAACCCACCGAGCCTACCTTGTTGTTGTCGGGACGGTTTGCCGAAACAATGCAGGTTTCAGTCGCGCCGTAGCCTTGTAGAATCGGAATTCCCGCCGCCAGAAAGTCGTAGGAAAGTGCAGGCGAAAGTGGCGCCCCGCCTGACACGAAGTATCTCAGCCTGCCGCCCACGCCCTCGCGCCATTTCGAAAATACCAGGCTATCGGCAATCTTCTGCTGAACTGCCAGCGCGGGCCAGACTCGACGGCCCTTGTCCTTCAGTTCGCCATACCGCTGGCCAACTTCCAGTGATTTCAAGAAGATCCGACGCTTCAAGCCCTTTTGCGAAAGACCTTTTTTCACGATGCGGTGATAGACCTTTTCAAATAGCCGCGGCACCGCAGTCATGATGGTTGGCCTGACTTCACGGAGATTCTCGCCCACCTGATCAAACGACGCGGTGTAGTAAACCGAAACGCCGTTGTAGCAAAAGATATAGAAACCGGTTCGTTCGAAAATGTGAGAAAGCGGCAGAACTGACAGCGCGACGTCAGTCGACTCGATAGGAAGGCCGTCACTGATAGCCTCCACGTTGGAGATGAAGCTCGCGTGCGTCAGCATCACGCCCTTTGGTTCGCCGGTAGTTCCGGACGTGTAGATTATTGTGGCCAGATCATTGGGACGGATGGCCTTCAGATACGCGTCAAACGCCGCTGGATGATTTCTGGACCGCTCGCGGCCCAGCTTCTCCAGCTCCTCCAGCGAGGTAGACCTCTCGATTTCGCCCAGATCCTCTGCATCGAAAAAGATGATGCGCTCAAGGAAATCCAGACCTTCGAGTGCCTGAGATGCGTGCCGGTGCAATTTTTTGTTGGAAACGAAGATTGCCCGCGTACCTGAATCACTGAGGATATAACGAATCTGGTCCACCGCCTGCGTGGTGTAGATGGGAACGTTGATGGCACCCAAACTCAGAATCGCCAGGTCGGCGATCGACCATTCGGGACGGTTCTCTGACAGCAATGCGATCCGATCGCCCGGCTTGATTCCCAGTTCAACCAGACCGAGCGCTACATGGCGCACGCGATTTACAAACTTCTCGGCGGGAATGTTGATCCAGTCGTCGCCAGTCTTGTGATTCAGCGCGTCGGGCTTGTCATGCTTGAGCGCGGCGGTTAGACAGAGTTCCGGGACCGACGAAGCCGCTGGAGTCTCTTGATCCCGCGCGGTGTGGGTTTTTGCAGAGGCAGCTGAAGCCAATGGTTGTCCTCCAGATTCGATTGTTCTTGTGCTAAATCACGTTCAGGTTGGTTTCGTCGCGATGATACTACAAGCGCCGAGCGGATGCTTAGCTCGACTGGCGATCGGTAGTGAATTGTGTGTTGCAGTCAAGAACTGCTTCGAATCTGTTGGAAACACCGCTGGTTGGTTACGGGCCTGCTGAAATCACGAGCCAGCCTTGTCGCCTTCAGGCGGCTGCCCCGCGGGCCTATAGGCCAGCCGTTTTACGGCTGGTTCACTGCCGCGTAGTTTTGTCGAGGCCGCTTCAGCGGCCTTTTTCGGATTGCGGCTCGGAGCAAGGCCGTTGAAACGGCCTCCCAATCATTCCTGGCGGCAGCTAACCAGCCTTAAAACGACTGGCCTATTCGCCCTTTTGGGCCAGTCTCGTAAACGAGGCATTTCGAATTTCACGAACAACTCTGTGTTGACCGCAACACACAATTACACCACTACCCGCTACCAGGCGCGAGTAAGTTTGACAGTCAACTTTGAGTACAATCAGAGATCTGAAGCATGCTTTGCATGCTCGGCGGGCGAGACGCC
>JAXIOV010000143.1:0-12871 GCA_045403245.1 Pyrinomonadaceae bacterium
TCAATCCTAAAACCCAGGGTAGCCGAAGCGGCAACCCTGGGCTGTAAGACGTAACCGCTTTGCGGTAAAGCAAGTCAGGTCAGAAGACTAACGAAGTAGTTGCAGACCCCGTGGTGTTGCACTTCAAACTTGAATCCACCATTGGTCATCGGCCCGGTGGGCAAGCGAGGCCTTGCCAATGCGCAGTCAGGAAGGGGGCAAGCGCGCCCCCGCTCAAATCTCCCAAGACCTCAAGTTGATTAATTGTGCACCTTGAGCGGGGCGCGCTCCGCTTTGCTCCCTTCCTGACTGCGAATTCCCAAGTTGAGTTTTCAATTTGAAGATCACGCTCGAGCGAAGTCGATGAAGCCTCGCGCGGGTTCGGTTGAAAGAAGACGGACACGCACCTTCTCGCCGACGCGCAGTTTTTCCTCGCCGCGAACAACGCGTCCGTCTACCGGCGGTCTGATCACGCGCGCGAACGTTCCCTTCCCGGTCACGCCCGTGACGATCGCATCAAAAACTTTTCCCACCTCATCCTTCAGCAAAACCGCGGCAGCAACCTTGCGCATCGTGCGCTCCACCTTCCGCGACGCATCCTCGCGATCAGTGCAACGGTCGGCAATATTCCGTAGCTCGGTTTCGTTGTATGGCGACGGCTTGTTTGAGAGAACCGCTTTCACCAGTCGCTGCGTCACCAGATCGGCGAAACGGCGATTCGGCGCGGTCGAGTGGGTGTAGTCCTGAACCGCCAGTCCAAAGTGGCCCTCGCCGTCGTGTCCCGCCCGAAGCAAGACGTACTCGCCCGGACCAAGCGCCTTCACCACTGCCAGTGATAAATCAGGAAAGTGATCAGGATCGGCCTTCTTGCGGTGTGCCAAAAAATCAGCCAACGATTTCGAGCTCGGTTTCGCCGGCAGTTTTTCGCCAACCTCTGAGGCAATCTCCACGATTCGATCCCAGTGCTCAGGCGTGCGTACCACCCGGCGCAGCGATGGTCCACCTTCCTTTTCCAGAAACTCGGCCATCGCCACGTTGGCGGCGATCATGAAGTTGGAAATGAGTTCGCGGGCGCGGTTGGGTTCTATCACCTTCAACTCGACAACCCGGCCGTTCTCGTCAACCAACGGCACTGCCTGGATCGTGGTGAGATCGATTGAACCCTGTGCTTTTCGAAAGTCAGCGAGACGTTCCGCCACTTCTGCCTGCAAAGTAATCTGCGCTTCCATCCCTGCCACTCTGGAGACGCCGGCAGGGACAGGTCCATGGCCGTCCAGCCATTCGCCAATCTCCTCATAAGAAAGCTTGGCTTGGTTATTAATTACCGCCGGATAGATTTCTGTTTGCTTCAATGAAGCATCCGGCGCCAGCAGCAGTTCGGTTACAACCACAAAGCGATCCTGGTATTCAACCAGCGAAGTCAGGTCGGTAGAGAGTTCTTCCGGCAACATCGGGAAGGTTATTACGCCGGTGTAGACTGAGGTGCAGTTTTTTGCGGCATGCTGATCGACGTCTGAGCCTTTTGAAACAAAGGCGTCGACGTCGGCAACCCCGATCAGCAATCGGGTGTCGCCGTTTGGAAGTTGTTCGGCAAACTCCGCCTGATCGAGATCGCGGGTCTTGCCGTCGTCAATCGAAGACCATAAGAGCTCGCGAAGATCGCGCCGGGGAGCGTCGCCCGGGTGTTTCTTTGCGGCAAACACAAGTTTATGTTTGGCGCTTGGGAAGTCGGGATCGAACCCGGCGTCGATCATGGCCTGACGAGCGATGGCGGGAAGATTCGGAGAAGGGTGGGATGCAGTCGACATGGGCTTTTTCATTTTCAATGTGCGCATTCATCGGGGGCGCGACGACAGGACGCGTTTTGCGGAATGTCAGCTGTCTAATGATTAAATTTACTGTTTCTTATTCTCCTGAATAAAATCCTCCAACTTCTTGCGATCGGGATGCTCCGGTTTCTTCACCAAAAACTGTTCATACTCCACCACCGCTCTATCCTTCAGTCCAGCCTTGTCATAAAGAATAGCGAGACGCAAATGCGCCTCCGCCATCCTGATGGGATCGAGTTTGAGGGCTTCGTTGAGATGGACCACGGCTTTGGATCCCTTCTTGATCTGCAAATACGACTCGCCCAGATAGTAGTTGGCATCCGGAGACTCCGGCTTGATTTTGACAGCCTGGCTCAATGGCTCGATGGCGGCTTCAAATTTCTTTTGAGCCATGCGTGATTTGCCAAGGTTAAGGAATGACAAAAAGAACGTCGGGTTTGCCTCAGTGGCCCGCAGGTAGGAAGCTTCTGCCTCGTCGAAATTTCTCTGCATCAGGTAGGCGGTTCCCAACTCACTCCAGGACTGATAATCTTTCGCGTCTTCGCTGAGAATCTGGCGCAGAGAGACGATGGCCTCCGTATAATTCTTCTCGTCCATGGCTTTCCCAGCCCTGGCAAACCGTTTCTTGTTGGCGGAGCTGCGCTCATAGAAATCGGGCGCCGCACCTGTGCTTTTGTTGTTTTTCCCAATGAGACTGTCCCGCCACTCCAACTCGATGTCCTGCCGAATATCCGTTTTGAAGACCGCGTTAAGCTGCACCTTGATGCGGGCGACTTCGTTGCTCTCGACCTCGACCGCGATTTCATAATCGCCGGTCGCTAGATCAATAAAACGGTAACGTGAATTGCTCGTAACCGTCTGGCGTGAAACCACGCGTCCGGCGCTATAAAGAATGAGATCAAAACTTAGCGGCTTATGACCCGTAACTTTGCTTTCGTCGACCTTGAAGTCTCCGTAGAGGATGTGTCCACCGATCTGGGCTACGGATGGTGAAACGAAGAGAAGTGGAAGCAACGCGAGGGCCAGGACCGCGCGCGCGTTTCTAATCACCAGAGTAAGAAGGTCAAGTCTCGCAGAGTGGCCAGAGTGATGAATCATGATTCACTCCTCGGGGAAGGAATCGCACACGGTGAGTCTAGAATAACGCTACGAAATGGCCTTTTGCAGGAAACCAGTCAACATCTTGATGTGAAAGACATTCCCTCTCTAAGGAAAGGGCCGGAACAACTTCCGTTCCGGCCCCTGACCCAGCAGCTGAAACCTGCTTAGAACGAGTAACGGAAGCCAAACTGCATTACTCGTGGTGACCCCTGAATGCCCGTGAAGTTTGACCAATTCGACGGTGGCGTTGCGGTACTCGGATCGAGGGTGACACCGGTACCGGTTCGGCTGATGTCCATCTTTCCGAAGTGCTGCGTATTCGTCACGTTGAAGGTCTCCCAACGGATCTGGAACCGATGATTCTCGCCGAAGGGTACGCGGAAGGTTTTGCTTAGCCCAAGATCCAGGCTGACATAGCCGGGCAGGCGGAAGACATTGCGATCGCCGGATTCACCCGGAAACGCATTTCGAAAACTCCGGTAAGCACCCTCCGGATCGCAGCCAAAGAGTTTTGGCGCGTTGGCGCCGCCACGGTCCGGGCAAGCTTGCAACGGCGCGTTTCTAACAACCGCGCTCTGCACGTTCCAGTTTGTAGCCCAGCGCGCATCGTCGAAGAAATTCGGGGACGGAAGCCCGGAATTCCAGCGATAGATCCCGGCGAGCTGCCAACCACCGAGGATGCCGTCGACAACCTTGTTGGCATTGTTGAATAGCCATCGGCCGCGCCCTATTGGCACCTGCAAGATGGCGTTGACGTTGACGACGTGACGTACGTCAAAATCGGAATCAGCGTACCAGTCTTTCTGTCTGACCGGATTCAGAATGAATCCATTGCCGAACGAGGCGCTGGGGAGTCCGCTGGTTGCTAAACCTGAAGCATCGTCCCGCGAGTGAGAGAGAGTGTAGTTGAAATCAAGAGTCAACTTCTCTCCCAGGCGCTGCCTTACCGAGAGGGTACCCGCGTGATAGGAGGAGTTACCAATACTGCTGAACGCGGCGAGGGCGCCATACTGTGGATGAAAGAACAGGTTTCCACCGATTGCCGTGTCGATGACATCCTGAGTATCCGTCCAGTCATTGCCATAAAACCCTAGCGCAACGGCGTAGACGGCCTGGGTTTGGTTGAAAGTCTCGTCAATGCAGAATGAGTCGGGATCGACACATCCGGGATTTCCAAAGTAGAAATCATTAGCGAGAGCGGCGAAATTCGTAGGCAGCAGATTGGCAAAATAGGGAAGCTGCGCCACGGAAGCGGCTGGGGTATTTTGAGCCCGCTGTTGTTCAAGGATACCGGCCGCGGTGTACCAATCCATACCCGATCCTCTGTCGACCAGGTTATTAAGCGCCATGATGTCGCGTTGGGCCAACAGCTTGCGACCCAACCTGCCGATGTAGGAGGCCTGGACCACGAATCCCTTCGGCATTTGGCGCTCGAAGGTGGCATTCCAACTGTAATTAGTAGGCGCCACCAGCGCTTCATCCAACGTCGACTCGATTCGGCGAGAATTATCAAACGGCTTTTGCTGCGGGAAGGTCAGTGTGCCCGGAGAGCCTATTCCCGGAAGGCTGCGCACCTCCTGCCCAAAGCCGGTGAATAACGGCGCCGGACGAGTTGAGATGTTATAGGTGTTAGCTGAGATCGTTGTCTGAGAGCTGAAGCCCAATTGGTTGTTCAGATCAAAGTTCACTGCCAACTGGTTGCCATAATAGTCGTTGGTGATCCCAAACCCACCGCGAATGACGGACTCATGATTGGTGCCAAAAAGCTTTGATAGGAAACCGCTCTTGAATCCCGGCGACCAGGCTATGCCAATGCGAGGCTGAAAGTTGTTCCGGTCCCAACGATACAGCGGCGATCGCCCGTTTGCCGGTCCGGATAGATCCACGGTGATTGGGTCAATGAACGGAACTCCGTTTTGTGCCCCCTGCAGCCGGAGGTTGAAATAATCGCTCAGTGGGATGTTTGGCTTAACCTCGAACCCGTTGGTTTCATACACTGGACGGCTAAGACTGTAGCGCAAGCCGTAGGTGACGGTAAGGTTTTGAGTCATTTTCCAGACATCCTGACCATAGAAGTCGTATTCCTGCGTGGCAAAGGTTCGATCAGTAGGCGATCCCAGTGCCTGGGACACCCCATCATGATCAAAGGTAAATCGAGCCGTATACTGAGAAAAGCGACCGATCAGCGCTGTCGCCGCGTTTTGCACCGCCGATTCAAATCCATCGGCAATGGGGGAGAAGGCGTTAACCGTATCCGAGAGGATCGTTCCCGCGCCCCCGGCATAAAACGAAGGATTCGTAACGGCGGAGTCATAAGCGTTGGCAAAACTGACGCGATTGTTCTTGATAGCGCGAAAGTTCGCGCCAAATTGGAAGGTGTGGTCGCCACGCACCCAGGAGATATCGTCGGTGAAGTTCGTTACTGGCGTCTTCCGACTGACGGTGCGCGCGAAGAGTAACGGAGAAAAGACAAAGCGAAAGCTGATGTTATTAGCAGCTGAGTCGCCGCCCTGGGTAAACGCTTCCCGGGTGAGTCCGAATCTAAAGTTATTGACCACATTGTTGTTTACCGTCCAGGTATGTCCCACCGCCAGGCCCACCGGGTGCGACCATATCTCGGGCGCTGGAGTGTCTGGAAATTGCGCCGGCAATCCGATTAGGTCATAGATTACATTTGCGCGAACAAAAAGCGTTTGTCTGTCCGTTAGATTCAAATCAAATCGGGCGCTATGTGAATTCAATTTAACCGGCGTCTGAGCATTGAATCGAAACCCTGCCGTATTCAGCCGGGTGTCCACGGTGCTATCACCTTGCGTGAAGTCGTTTGCCGGATACTTTGCGGCTGCTGCTGCCAGTGCAGAGATTGCAACCGGGTTTGTGCCCACCGTGGCGGGACTCGAACTGAAGATCGAGTTGACGTCAGCTGCACTTAGAGTAGTTACCCCGCCTGACGGATTGACGTACCGGAGCTGACCGAGCCCCATGCTGGCGAGTGGAACCACCCTGACAACGCTTTGTTCCGCGGCGTCTCGTCTACCCTCAAAACTGTAGAAGAAGAAGGCGCGGTCTTTCTTTATCGGTCCGCCGACGGCGCCACCAAATGTATTGCGTATCAACTTTGGCCGGGGGTTCCTCTGGTCGCCGACACTGTTGATCCCCAGGATTACGTTCGCATCAGTAGCCTCGTACCGGCCGTTCCGGTTATTGAAGAAGTCGTTTGCCGTAAAGATCGTGTTGCGATGGGCTTCAAAAAGCGCGCCGTGGAAGTCGTTCGTACCAGTCTTGGTAACGAGCGAAATCTGCGCTCCTGAAGACCTGCCCTGGCTGGCGTTGGCGTTTGTGGTAGTTACGCGAAATTCCTCGATTGCTTCAGCGTTGAGGCGAATGACGGTGCCGGCGTCGGGTGAATTCGACGAGCCTGACGCGGTGACGGTATCTGATTCAGTCGCGTCACTGCTGGAGGTACCACTCGCCGCGCCGATCTGATTGGTTTGGGCCTCGTTGATGTCTACACCATCAAGCGTAACGTTGGATTGATCGCTGCGGGCGCCGGCTACATAGCCGTCTCTGGTCACGCCCGGTTGCAGCGTCAGCAAAGAAACAACGTTGCGCGCCTCCAGAGGAAGTTGGGTAATCTGTTTGTTGATGAAGTTGTTGCCCAGAGTCGCGTCATCGCGGTTGACCAGTGCCTCTCCGGCCCCGGCGGCGACGGTCACCGACTCAGACAAGTTACCTATTTCGAGCACCACGTCCACCGGCGTCACTTTGGACACCAGGGCATGGACGTCAGTGACGACAGCTTTCTTGAAGCCCTTGGCCTCCACCTCCAGACGATAGTCGCCAACTTGTATGAAGTCGAAAGAGTAAGTGCCGCTGTCGTTAGTGGTCGTCGTTCTTGAGACGCCTGTCCCCACGCTGGTCAACGTTATCGCCGCACCGGCGACCACATTGCCCTGCTGATCTTTTACGGTGCCACGCAGCGACGTTCCTTGTTGGGAAACGGCGGTAATCGAACACACTACGAGCAGGAGAAGCGCGCTCAGAACCACTGCTGAGCTGCTTCCCAGAAGACTTTGTCTTTTCATGGGATCCTCCGAGGAAAGATGTTTTGGTGTTTTAGTTTCCTGTAACCCACCGAGAATCCAACTGGACTCACAGTGCAAGGCGATAAACCTGAACGCCGATCGCTGATCTCCTGGTTTCATTGCCGAGACTCAAGCGAGGGCCCAGGAGCATGTTCCTAAGAACGAATCGAGACCGCGAACCTTACCATTATTCCGGGATCAAAGATCAGTCGGGCTTCTTGGACGTAAACACAAATCAATTTTGCTATTTCGCCTTGCAGTTATCGTTCCCGAGCGAGGCGCTAATGCAAACATGGAGAATTACTTAGATTTCAATCCTTAGGGGAAACAAGAGTAACTGAGGGGTCGGATTATATCCAAAAATCTTCATAAACGGCTACTAAATTTTGGATTAACAGCGCCAGCTGCTTTGATAATTCGCGAGTGGGGGAAGGTAGGCAAAGCTGAAGGTTAGAAAACCCGATTTTCCATTTGTCAAATGGTGGATTCAAGTTGAAGTGCAACACTTGAGAAATGAAGATTCAGCGCCAAAGGTGCGGAATGCGACAGCCAGGGGCAAGTGCGGAGCGGAGCACGACGCCCCTGGAACACCGCTAACAGCAACAACACAGCACTGAAAGTGCGAAATCGATTCGGTGAGTGCGCGCGGCTTATTCCGCTCTTTCAGAGCTTGGGTAAACATCTAACGACTTTTCCAGGGGCGGCGCGCTTCGCTCGGCTCAGCGCTTGCCCCTGGCTGTCACATTCCGCGCCTTTGGCGCTTCAAACTATCCGAGCGGGGATGTTGCACTTCGAAGTTGAATTCGCGAATGTCAGATGACAAACGGAAAATCAGCTCTTTCTAACCCTCCGCTTGGCCCACCTTGCCAACCTGCGAATTCGGTCACGCTGCCACCACCAACTCGGTCACTTCAACGGCCTCGGAACCACCCGCGTAACCCACGTCAACCCATCGAGTGCTTCAAGGTTCTCGATTGGTATTCGCCCAATAACCATCCGGGCGGACTTTGGATCCAGCACGACTTCAAATCCGAGTTCCTTAAGCTTCTGCAGCTGTTCCTCCGACTTGTCAGACATCCAGATTTGCACTTCAGCCTTTCCGTCGCGAACAAAGTTCACCTCGTCGGGACCAGGCAGCTCGCTTCCCTTCTTCAACCTTTCGACCAACGCGAGGATCGCTGGATGCATTTTAGTTTGCGTGGCCGGCAGATCCGGCGCTCTATCAAGATTGGAAAGCACCCGAAGGCTGCCAATTGGAGGCGCGTTTGGAGCTGGGCTCGGTGGCCCACCTGTACCGATGCCTCCGCCACTCTTGCCGCCAACTCCGGATCCACTGCCCCCTCCCGCACCGCCGCTGGTTCTACGGTTGGCAACCTTCTGCTTCTTTGTCTTACCGCTGCTAGTGACGGAAACTGCCGCGCTCGGTAATGAGAGCAGAGATCTTGACTGCACGTACGCAAAGTTGCTCGTCCCTACCGAGACTATGGAATTGGTTCGACCGCTATCCGCACCGAAAGCCGTATCACGGTTCACGCCTTCGGGCACCTCGACCGGGACGTCAACGCGTCGCGGTTGTCCGCCGTCGGTTACGATCATCTCCTCCACCGCCACGAACGAGGTAAATTGCGTCATCAGGCGATACTCGAGACCGAGGTTGGTGATCGCTTCTTTCAAGTCGGGCTTCATAGTTCCCTGCTGTGCGCCGCTGAAGTCTCCACTCATCAGATCATCAATCCTCGCTCGGGCCCACAACGATGGCAGTACATCATGCTGGGCTTGCGATTCAGGAAAGTCCACCGGTATCTCCCTAACAAAATCATGCCCGGACATCTTTCCTTTGAGCCGAACTACACCGCGACCCGCACCGGTGTATCGTCCGGTAAGAACTACCGGCTTCGCGCCAAACAAATCGGGAATGCGTTTTGGATAAACGTCGGCGACTGGAAGTCCGCTCCAATCAACCGAAATGTCGGTGAGCAGCGGGTTGCGCACGCGCTCATGAAACCGACGCGCGGCGGCCGAGCCATCGTCGTCAAGACCCACGTACTCCACTTCCCCGCGGCCCTGTTCAGCCATCTGGTCGAGAAGAAATCTGTTAACAGAACTTCCGATGCCAAAAGCAAACACCCGAGCATTGGGATGTTTCTGAATCTCAGAAACGATTTCCATGTCGTTACCAACGTAAGCGTCTGTCATGAAACACACGATGCGCACATGTTTCTGCGAGTCACTATCGTCCAGCGCGGCCTTGATCGCATCCATCATCTCTGTTCCGCCGGCGCTTTCGGTGGAAGCGAGAAATGCTTGTGCTCGTCTGAGATTTTGCGCGGTTGCGCGCACGGGGCGTGGAAACAGAATTTTCGTCTCGCCGGCGAAAGTAATCAGATTGAAGGTGTCCGATGGATAGAGACCGTCGAGCGCCAGTTTCATGCTTTCCTTGGCCTTCTCGATTGGAAAGCCTTCCATTGAACCAGACGTGTCTAGCACAAAGACAAGTTCCTTTGGAGTGACGTCGGCCACGGTGATCCGCTCGGGTGGTTGGAGGATAAGAGTGAAGTAACCACCCTTCGCAGATCGATGGCTGATGAGGGCGTCATTAATAGTCTTACCGGCAACGTCATACTTGAGGATGAAGTCTTTGTTAGGAATCGTGGTGGCGCTTTTGAGACGCACGATTGCGCTGTGCCCGTTAATTCGCTGAAGGTCGATCTGGTGTGACTTGGCCTCGACGCTGTCGATCGGCACACCGGCATCGAGCGTAACTTCCAAAGAGACATCGTGACCGCTGCGCATGTTCTCCGGGGCTGGTTTTGGTGTGATTCGCGAAGCGTCGGGCACGCGGGCCGGGTTCGCTGCAGCGTTTTCCGGTTGGCCTTTGGGCGACGGGATATAGCGCGGGCCCACCACCATGGGAAATACAAACTCATAAGTGCCGGCTTCGTATTTTAGTTTCTCAACATAACTAATTGTGATCTTGACCTTCTCCCCCGGAAGAATGTTGGCCACTGACTGGGTGAAGATGTTTGGCCTTTCCTGATCGAGCAGGCTGGCCACCTGGCCGCCAGACCTGGCGGCGTCATAAACCGCCTGCGCCTCTTCACGCCGCAAGATCTTTCCGCGAACGATGCGGTCGCCGACAGCCATGGTCATATCGTCGACCGCAGCGTTCTGGGGGAGAGGAAACGTGTAAACCGCTTCAATCCTTTCGCTGAACGGGTTCTCAAACTCCTGAGTAACGGTTACCCGCGACAAGAAACCGGTGATTTCCGCTTTCACGTCAGTGTGTTTGAGGGGACAAACCGCCTTTGGCTGCCCGTCTTGATCCAATACCTGCAACGAGCCGGGATCTTGCAGACCACCGGTGGCCGCAACTGCCGGCAAGTCTTTGAAGATGGCAAAGGCCAGGATAAGAACAACCGAGATCGCAGTGATCAGTAATAGATTGAGAAACAACTTTCGACGCATAGTCCTCTCCTTTTCAGTTCAGGGGCACACTTCGAGTGAGCACGCCATCGAGCACAGCATGACTACCAGAAAAAAGACCCGAGGTTTCTTAACCTCAGCCTCTTGTCCCGATTACTCTGGGGATAGAACGTGGAAAGAGGGAGAGTTTGCAGCTTGACAAAAATATGGATGCGGCAAACGAGATTATAGATAGCCTGCTTCCAAATTTTTTTATCAACGCATGGCCTATCACGCGCTGCGCAGCGATCCAAAGAAGGCAGGGCTTTTGATCGGGGCAGTAGCCCGACCGTCAGGAAGGGCTTGTATGCGGTCGAAGCTCAATGAAACCGCTTCAGTGAGCGGATACGCCCTCACGCTGCGGGTTTTTCTTCGCCGCGTAGCGGCGGTTGAAGTTAGCCCGGTCCTTTTTAAGGCCGGGCAGAAGACAAGCCCTTCCTGACGGTCGGGCTACTGCCCCGATTCAAACTGCCCCGGTCAAACATCAATACAAGTTGAACGTATATTCCAGCTGCATGTACACGTTGACGGGTTGGCCGTGTCGGGTCGCAGGTTGGAACCTAATCTGACGCGCTGCGGCGATTGCCCTCTCGGTCAAACCAAAAGGAAGCGCGTGAAGAGCGCGAATGTTTGTTACTTCGCCTGCGCGGGAAAACACGACGCGAAGTACGACGGTGCCTGTTATCGCATTCTTGCGAGCTTCCTCGGTGTACTGGGGCTCGGGTTTGAAAAGCACACGTACCCTCTCGATTGCGTCATTCGACGGGTAGATGCGGTTAGGATCATCCGGATTATTTCCATGTGAACCTCCGCTACCGCCCCAACCCAACCCCTTCGAGTCGCCGCCGATGTTCCCTTTTTGACCTGGTCCAAAGCCGGAACCATCACCCTCGCCTATACCCGGACCATTTCCCGTACCCATCCCTCCGCCATCACCCGGTCCATTCGAAGGCGTAGTTGAATTTGACCGCGGCTCTCCATAGTTTGTTCCGCGTAATCGTTGCCAGAGCGCGGGATCAATATCGATACCAGCGATGGGCAGCGCAAGTCTTTTGACCGTCGGAAGCGCTGGAATCGGCGCCGGTATTACCGAAGGCTGCGGCACGATTCCTTTTTGCGTGGGAGTTGAAGCGTTTTCTCCGCCACCGCCGCCAGTGGATTTCTTCGGTTTAAGACCCGACCCTTCTCCCTTTCCACTAGCAATTCCAACTCGCCCGTTTGCTCCAACGCCGACGCCGGCGCCTTCAGGAGGTGTATTTGGATCAGGAATGTAGGACGTCACCCAATCCACGGATTCGCTGTCCTTTATATATGTAATCTCGTTTTGTTTCGGCCTCCGGCCGTCGAGCCAAACAAGTGTTAAAGCAATTGAAAACACGAGCACCAGGGCGGCCGCCGTCGAGACCAGGGAGTTTGGTGAAGACAGGAACCGGTTTACTGACTGACCCAACTCCGTAATTGTCATCCGGGTAAAGGCGACTGGGTGCTTTCGAAATTGCGGCCAGACTTGTTTGAGTTGGTGGGCGACAAAGCGAAGTTCCGTGGCGAGTCGCTCGAGCAAACTTTTTGAGTCAACCAGAGTCAGGTGAAAGTCCAGCGACCGCGGCGCATTCAGGGGTGCTACGAACTGGTCTTCTGAAATGGTTGTGCGATTAACCAGCGCGGCAGCCAGGTCATTTAGTGGCGTACCATCCACCGGGCAGAAACTGAACTTGTCTTCGAATTCTTCTTCACAAGCGTTGCATCTTTTCATACGTGCCTCCGTACTAGTGGGTTTGAGATAGGGAGACGAAGGCCAGACTTGAGAGTGAAAGGAACCAGAGATGCGGGAGTCCAACGACTCTGATGCCGCGGGCGCACGCCAGAGTTGGAGCAACCGTTGCAAATCATTTTGCGTTGGAAGTTCATTGAACACGTGTTTGTTTGTTGTAGTTTGTCGAATCGTCTTCAAGGCGCATGGGTACCTGATCCTGTATCAGAACCGGGAGCCGTAGCGACCGGGTTGTTGTCGCGCACTCAACCAGCGTTGAATGGGTCTCGCTGCAAGCGCAGTCTGTTACTTATTACCAATGAGAACCAAAAGGTTACGTAGCAGGCAGGATGGGTGACTCTATGCCACGCCTTTTCGCGCTTCCGCGCTCATCGCGGGCAGGACGCCCGCAGTCCCAGTAAGGGGATTGACTGATTTGCTCTTCCCTGAGGTGGTAATGACGACTTGATGAACGGATCGCTAATGAAATACTCTCCCGTTTGACACTAAACAAAGCACTACGATAAGTTAATCGGCTTGCAGTACGCCACCAACAGCTCACCGATGCGTCCCGTTCGTCTAGTGGCCTAGGACACCGCCCTTTCACGGCGGCGACACGGGTTCGACTCCCGTACGGGACGCCAATTATTTCAATAACACGAGAT
>JAXIOV010000140.1:0-8113 GCA_045403245.1 Pyrinomonadaceae bacterium
TCAATCCTAAAACCCAGGGTAGCCGAAGCGGCAACCCTGGGCTGTAAGACGTAACCGCTTTGCGGTAAAGCAAGTCAGGTCAGAAGACTAACGAAGTAGTTGCAGACCCCGTGGTGTTGCACTTCAAACTTGAATCCACCAAGTTTCTTACTGCAAGCCGAATTCATTAATCAATCGATGCATGTAAGATCGACTAATTCCCAACCGTCTTGCCGCTGCCACTCTGTTTCCGCCTTCGGCTTCCAACGCTCCGGCAATTAATCGACGTTTCAAAGCAATGATTTCGCCTTCAAAGGTCTTGTCGCGCGGGATGCCTGGGGCCGGAACCGCTTTCAGCATCTGATCCGGCAGAAACTCAAGACCAAGTGATTGCCCTCGATCTAAAAGGATAAGTCGCTCCATCAGGTTTTCCAGTTCGCGAACGTTCCCCGGCCATTCATATTCAGTAAGCGAGTCAATCAGCTCTGGTTCCAGCTGCGGTATCGGGCGCCCGTGTTTCTCCGCCGCTTTAGCCGCGAAGTGGGCCGCCAGTCCTGGAATATCTTCGCGACGCTCGCGCAACGGCGGTAGCACCAAAGGAACCACATTCAAGCGGTAGAAGAGGTCGCGGCGAAAACCTCCTGCTTCCATCTCCTTTTCCAGATCACGATTGCTTGCGGCTACCAGGCGAATGTCAACAGTCAGAGTCTTCGTACCGCCGACGCGCTCAAAAGATCGTTCCTGCAAAACTCGTAACAGCTTTACCTGGACATTCGCTGTTAATTCGACTATCTCGTCGAGAAACAGAGTGCCACCGTCGGCCAATTCAAACCGCCCGATCCGGGCCTGGATGGCCGATGTGAACGCGCCTTTTTCGTGGCCAAACAATTCTGATTCAATCAAGGTTTCCGGCAAAGCGGCGCAACTCACGGCGATGAAAGGCCCTTTCGCGCGCTGGCTTTCTTCGTGAATCGCCCGGGCCAACATCTCCTTGCCGGTGCCGTTTTCACCGACGATCAAAACCGTCGCCCTCGTATCCGCCACCGCACGCGCCTGCTTCAGGGTCTTTTCAAGTGATTGACTCGATCCAATCAGACGTCCAAAGCCGCGAGCGCCAACCAGTTCAGCGCGCAAACGCGCGTTTTCCAGTTCCAAACGTCGCATCCGCGCGGCCTGGCTCACGATATGCACCACCTCGGCGCCGTCCAGCGGCTTCTCGAAAAACCCGTAGGCGCCGCGCTTCACAGCTTCAAGCGCAGCCCGTTTGGAATTCGAAGCTGTAATGACAACAACCTGAACCGGAGGACGATGCTCGCGGGCGGCTTCAATAATCGCCAGACCCTCAGTGATATCGTCGACGTTTGGAGGCAAATGGAGATCGCTGACTACTACATCGATCGGGTTCTGTTGGAGGAGCTTGATGGCTTCCTTGCGCGAGCCGGCCTGCAACACCAGGTAATCAGAGTTGATAGCCCAGCAAAGCTGACGGCGCACGTCTTCATCGTCGTCAACGATCAGAACTGTTTCCCGGGGCTTAGGTTCCTTTGGCTGGGTTTCCTGGGCCATCGAATTTGCGCAAACGGGTGACGCGAATTTCTGAAAACCGATTGGCAACGTCTGGGCAATACTAGCTGTGAGATTGGTTTTGCGGCTCGGTTCTTGCCGCGACTTCGATTGGAGTGGATGGTAGCACGACCCTAAACGTTGTGCCAGCACCCACTATTGACTCAACTTCGATGGCACCGCTATTCGCCCTGACGACCTCCCGGCAAGTATAGAGTCCTAACCCTACGCCTTTTCTTTTGGTCGTCGCAAACGGACGGAAGAGTCGTTCTTTGACAAAGCGCGGGCTCATTCCTTCGCCGGTGTCGGTGATACTGAAGAAGACCTTACCGTCAACAGTTTCTCCTGCCGACACCGTCAGCGTGCCTTTCTCTTTCGCCATTGCCTCGATGGCGTTGATAACTAAGTTCTCGGCCACTTTTTCCATTCGTTCAAGATCAACCAGCGCAAAAACAGGTTGCGCAAGGTCGAGTTTGATCTCATGCTGGTCGCTAAGATGTTCGGCGGTCATTGAGACTACCCGCTTCAACATGGGCACCAGGTCGACAGGTCGTGGCCGCTTGTGTTCCCCACTCAAGGTCGTAACCGGATTGGAAAGTCGCGCGACGAGGGCCTCCAGTTTTCCAGTTGCTCCGGCAAGCGACTTCATTGCGTCTTCCTGAAATTCAGGGTTGTCGGAATGCTTATCCATGTTCGTCACGATCAAAGACAGAGCGACGATGGTGTTTTTCAGGTCGTGGGTAAGGACGGCGGATAGCCGAACAAATGATTCAAACTGCCGCGACTCGGCTTCGCGGGCAAGTTGCTCGCGAAGCTGCACGGTTACCAGCCCAACATTGTCGGCAATGGGTCGAAGCGCGTCGCTCGATCGCAGGTTGAAACTATGGTCTAACTTTCCTTTGGCTATTTCTCCGACTCCCTCAGCCACTTGCTCAATACTTTGTGTTTTTCTGAGGAAGAAATTCGACAGCAGGACGGCAGCGGCGGCCCCGACGAGCAGGGCTGCGATAATGCTCAACCAGCCAAAGAAGCGCGTGGATTTCGTGAGCAGCGAATAGTTGCGCGTGACGGCCAGCGACAGTTTCCCCTGCATCAACGGAGCGTAGGCGGCCAACCACTCGTCGCCATCAGAAGACCTGAAAGTCTTTGCGCCTGCTTCTCCGCCCATCATGGAATTCGCCACCGGAGCGAAATAAGGCATGTGGCGGCTCACCTGTTGATGTTTGAGCGCGTCGTTGGTGTGGTAGATGATCGTGCCTGAATCGTCGAGCACAATTACCAGCGCGGAAGGGGTCGGCGTCGGGTTCTGGGCGTTGAAGAACGCAAGCTCAGAGCGTTTAGCACTCGCCGAAGCTAGAGCGTCAAGTGCAATGTCTGCGACTAGCGCTCCTCGCAAGTTTGACTGGTCGCTGCCCGCAAATATTGGAGAGGTGCAGCGCAATAATGTGCCGAGCGACGAGCCTGAAACCACGCTGCAGCGCGGTTGTCGTTCATTCGTGGTCCAGACATCGCCATCCGGCTGAAATTGATCTGGAGGAAAGTCTTTTGTTTGGACTACGACGTCTCTTCCCGTTGACAGGGGAGGCTTCACGACCACCCGCAATCGTCTGTCCTGAGAAAAAGTTGCCACCGCTCGATAAAACTCTCGGTTTCGACAATGCCTACCAATCTCATCTTGCACGTCGGAAGGCGGTTCGCCATCGGTAGTTTCAATGAAGCTACGCAACGAGCTACTGCCTGAGAGGTCCTCCAGTTCTGTCTGATGCTGACGCAGAAGCGAGCTAAAGTCGTAATTTGTATGGGCCAACTCCTCCTGGAGATCCGTCTCGATAAGCCTCTGGTTGAATTTCAGGTTTCCAAGAAAGCCAAGAGTGCTGATCACCAGCAATGGGACGACGCAGATTGCGGCAAAGGTGAGAAAGATTTTGGTTCGACTTTGCAAGCTCGTGCTCCGGCCGGCGATTGGATAGTCGTCGGGAATATTATCGTGAGCCTGTGTTGGTAGCACAGGCATTCTGCGCTGTCAGTCACGGACTGGCAGGAAGGCGTCTTCCACTTTTAGACGGGCACACGGCCAAATTGCTCGAGTAACGGCGCTAACGCTTCCACGACCCGGGCGTGGGCCACGCCATTGGTGGCAACAATCCCGTTCCGATTTTGCACGGTAGCCAGGTTGTAAGGCAGCGGCCGGCCAAAGAGATCGGTTAGTGAACCCCCTGCCTCTTGCAAGATTATCTCGGGAGCGCAGGTGTCCCATTGTTTTGTCCGGGGCGACAGGTGGACGTACAGGTCGCACTGTTGCTCGACAATCAGCCCAACTTTGATTCCCACCGAGCCGCGCCTTACTTCCTGCCTCACGCCCAAAGCTCGTACCACCTTGTCCATTCGTGGACTGCGATGCGATCTGCTCGCGGCCAGTCGCATGGTGGAAACGTCGGTGTGGTCAGACACGCGGCCCTGCTCAGGTTCGGTTCCGGGCCGCTCGATCCACGTGCCACCGCCGCGAACCGCGCGATACAGGACGCCAGTGAGTGGCTGATAAACAACTCCGAGCACGGCTTTTCCCGCTTCAGTCAGTCCGATTTGTACCGCAAAGTCGCCGTTGCCGTTGATGAAACCCATGGTTCCATCGAGCGGGTCAATCATCCAGACGCGCTGTTTGTCGAGACGGTGGCTGGTGTCGATCGACTCTTCAGCCAACATCCCGTCGTCAGGAAATTCGCTTTGTAAACGCTGTACGATAAGTTCATTTGCCAGCCGGTCGGCCTGGGTGACGGGTTCCAGATCGTCCTCGTAGTCCTTTTGCTGAACGTCGAGCGGGCCTTCATAGAGATCGAGGATCGCCGCACCCGCTTCACGCGCGAGCTCCAGCGCCACCTTCATCTCGTGTTCGAAAGATTGCGACATCGTTTTGACAGTTTCGAACTCGAAAACCCAAACCTCGAAACGCGAACCGCAGAATTTACCGCGCCGCCGCCCGAATGATCTCCAGCGTCTGATCTATGTCGGCGCGGGTCGTCCTGAAGTTTGTGATGCAAGCTCGCAACGCAAACTTGCCGTTGATGGTCGCATTTGAGAGATACGCTTCGCCGCCGCGTTGCACGCGGTGCATGATTGTTTCATTGATCTCATTCAAGCCGGCCTCATCGTTGCGAAGGTTGGCAGGAACGTGACGAAAGCAACAGATGCTCAGTTCGACCGGAGCCAGCAATTCGAAGTCGTCCGCTGCTACAATTGACTTAGACAAATACTCAGCCAGCGAATTGTCATGTGTGATGGCTGCGGCAATGCGCTCAACCCCATAATAACGAAGCGTAAACCAGATCTTCAGAGCTCGAAAGCGCCGGGACAATTCAGGTCCATAGTCCCAGAACGCGAAAGCCTCTTCGTTCTGCTCGTGGATCTTTATGTAATCGGCCTCTTCGTTACTAAAAGCCGCCCGGTGCTTTTCGCCATCGCGAAAGAGAACGCAGCCTGAGTCAAGTGAGACGTAAAGCCACTTGTGTGGATCGAGCGACAAAGAGTCGGCATCTTCGATCCCGGCAAAGAGAGAACGCTTACTTTGGTCCAGAAATCCTGGCGCGCCGTAGGCCCCGTCGATGTGAAACCAGAGATTGAATTCCCGCGCAACTTCCGCGATTTCCGACAGTCGATCTACTGCTCCAGTATTTACAGTTCCGGCGCTGCCCACCACGCAGAATGGTTGCTTTCCGTTTTCCAGATCGATCGAGATCGTCTCGCGCAATTTCGAAGCATCAATTCGCAATCGATCGTCACTCGGAACCAGACGCACCTGTTCGCGACCCAGGCCGAGCAGATCGGCGGCTTTCGGAATTGATAGATGAATCTGATCAGAAGCGTAGATGGTCATCGGAACGGTGGAACCCCACAAGCCTTTTCGACTCGCTTCGGCTGGGGTTCCGGCGTGTTTTGTTCGATGTGCCACAAACAAGGCGATCAGATTAGCCATGGAGCCGCCACTCGTCAGCAATCCGGAAGCCTCAGAGCTAAAGCCCACCAGTGATCCCAGCCAGCGCACCACAGTGCGTTCGATCTCTGTGGCAGCGGGTCCCGAACGCCAGGAGGTCACATTCGCATTCAATGCCGACGCGACCAGGTCGGCAAAAACACCAGCGGGATTGGCGGGAGACGCGACGTAACCGAAGAATTTAGGGTGGCCGTTGTGCCGGCTGTTCTCAAAAATAACTCGAAGGTCAGCCAAAAGCTCATCCAGGTCCTTGCCATCGAGTGAAATGTCGCGGTCGAGGTGTTCAAGTACTCTTCCGGCTGCAGCCGTGGGAGGGAAGACCGGATATTCAAGTACGTCGCGAAAGTAATCGGTTACGAGTTTCGTGACTTTCGTTGAGAGCTCGGACATCTCTTCCGCTGAGATGTCGAGCGAGTGGCGGCGATCGGATTCTCTCGGTGGTGTCATTTGAATGGAGGGGCAATCGCAACCAGGAGTGAGAGGCGCCGGTCGCCTTTATTGGTGACTCCATGCGGCACGCCCGAAGGCGCCACCACCAGCGCGCCCGCTTCTGCATCTCTTTGCTCCGCTCCGACAGTGAATTGCCCGGAGCCCTCCAGGACAAAATAGAACTTGTCGGCGCCATCGTGCGCGTGAGTTTTCTGAGTTTGACCCGGCTCCAGGCAGTTTAGGCCAACCATTACTTGTTCGCCCTGCCAGAGAGTGGTTTTGAAAAACTTGTCGGGCTGTGATCCTACGTGCTCTCGCCAATCGAGAAAGTAGTTCATCGTTCAATCGCCTCGAGATTTTTTTTCGAGATTTCAACCCAAAACTAACACAATGCATTCGAATCACTAAACGCTTGCCGCTTGACGAAGGCCATGTTTATATTCTCGACGTAAAAGCCGCTGGAGCCTGCCTGCCGCCTGACGACTGCTCCTGCCGCCTGGCTCTATGACTATCACTGGATGCGCCACAATCGAAGGGACCCTGCGTTACCGTGAACGCTTCAGCGGTCGCGCTGCGGAGCATCATTTTCGCAAGCAACAAGACCTCTGGCTTTCGTCCATCGGCATCGGCACTTACCTCGGAGACGCTGACCCGGAAACCGACGCGCGTTATGCCGACTCCGTGTCGCGGGCGGTACAGCTGGGCGCCAACGTAATCGACACGGCGGCTAACTATCGTTTTCAGAGAAGTGAAAGGTCGATTGGCGATGCTTTGAGAAGTTTGACGGAAACTCACGGGTTCTCCCGAGGCGAGTTGGTTGTCTGCACCAAAGGTGGCTACCTGCCATTTGACGATGCGCCGCCGCGCGACATGCGTCGTTACGTTGAAGAGACGTTCGTCAAACCCGGTATCGCGGGTTTTGAGGATTTCGTTGGCGGCAGTCATTGCATGACTCCTGCCTATTTGCAGAATCAACTCGAGCAGTCGCTCCGGAACATGAATCTTGATTGCGTCGACGTCTACTACATCCACAATCCCGAATCGCAACTGGGTCACGTCTCCGAGGACGAGTTTTACGCGCGACTCAAGACAGCGTTTGCGGCGCTCGAAGAGAATCGTGCGGGTGGCAAGCTAAGGTCTTATGGAGTGGCAACGTGGAACGGATTCCGTGCGCATCAAGGCTCCCGCGGATATCACTCGCTGGCGCGCATGGTTGCCGTCGCGCGCGAGGTTGGCGGCGAGTCGCATGGTTTCCGTTTCATTCAGATGCCGTTCAATCTGGCGATGCCGGAAGGCCTGACGATGGCCAACCAGGGCGCCAATGGTGATGCTGTATCGACGCTCGAAGCTGCGGCCGCACTCGGCGTTACGGTGATCTCCAGTGCCTCGATATTTCAAGGACGGGTTGCGGCGGGACTGCCGGAGACGGTGCGCGAGCCAATGGGTTCCCTGGAGACTGACGCGCAGACGGCCATTCAATTTGTCAGATCTGCGCCGGGGATTACCACGGCGCTGGTTGGCATGAGCAACCGCGAACATGTCGAAGAAAACTTGCAACTTGCGGCGGTTGAGCCGCGAACGCAGGAACAGTTTATGCAACTGTTTTCAACAACGTAGGGCAGGCATTTGTGCCTGTCGTAAGGCCCGAGAAAATGTCGCAACAGTTCCACTCTTTTAGTGAATTCTGGCCATACTATCTGGCCGAGCACAGTCGTCGCGGAACGCGCCTGCTGCATCTGGTGGGAACCTCGACGGCGATTCTGCTGGTGATCTTTTTGGTCGCGATTGGCAAATGGTGGCTGTTCCCTCTCGCGCTCATTCCCGGTTACGGCGCCGCCTGGATTGGCCACTTCTTCATCGAAAAGAACAAACCCGCTACCTTTCAACATCCGCTGTGGTCATTCATGGGCGATTACAGAATGATCTGGCTAATGTTGACCGGGAAGATTGACAGGGAAGTCGAACGCCCCTCGCAGAACCGGGAGCCGTAGCGACCGGGTCGCGCTCTCCGCACACAACTCGCGAGTCGCATCAGAACCGGGAGCCGTAGCGACCGGGTTGCTGTCGCCGCACACAACTCGCGAGTCGCATCAGAACCGGGAGCCGTAGCGACCGGGTCGGACTCCCCGCACTCAACTCGCGAGTCGCATCAGA
>JAXIOV010000202.1:0-5061 GCA_045403245.1 Pyrinomonadaceae bacterium
GACGGTGCCTTTCGAAATCCCGTCCGTGCCTCCCGGTAAGTACGATCTCTTCATCCGGATGCCAGATCCTCGTGGATCCCTTGGCACGGGAGGCGCTGTACAAGCGTGGGGACGTACAACTCTCGAAGTTTTCGATCGCGATATCGATGGCGTCCGCATGACGATCCATCCCAGTGTCGATGTTCCGGGTATCTTGAAGATCGATGGAAAGGCTGCGCTCGGAGCCGGGAATTTGAAGATCGGGCTAGCACCCCTGGGCCCTGCCGGCAGAATCCCAAACTATAGAGGGATCATAGACCGAGCGCAGAGACCCGGTGCAGATGGGAAATTCTCGATCCCGGGCGCCGCGGAAGGCAATTACGACGTCTTTGTGCAAAGAGGGCCCGAGTCCTCTTACATTGCCGACATTCGACAGGGCGAGACCAGCATCCTGGCGAGCGGTATTGCCGTCCGCGAAGTGTCGCCCGATCCGTTTGAAGTGCTGCTCTCGACGGACGGTGGAACCGTTGAAGGCGTCGCCTCGAATAGCGACAAAACCCCCGTCGGCAGTGCCACGATTGTCCTGGTTCCCAACGATCGGCAGTTGTTGCGACTATCCAAAACTGTGAGTGCGGGCGCGGACGGACGGTACTCGATCCTCGGTGTTCGTCCCGGCGAATACAAACTATTTGCCGCGGCAGGTGCGCTGCCCCCCGGTGGGCTCAGTCCTGAGCTTTTGTCGAAGTACGACGCGAAGGGCCTCAGTGTCACGGTGAAAGCGGCAGCCACCGCCAAGGCAGACATTGCCGTGATTACGGACTAGCGTCCTGAATCAGAACCGTTTAGGGCTGGTGTCGTCGTCACGGTCAGCGCTTTTCCTGCTAGTACTACTACGTTAAGTAATTATGGACCTCGGTTTGGGTGATCCGCGCCGCAATAACAGCAGATCCCCGTCCATGTGCAGAGCAGCACCTGAATCTCACGGCGCGTCCGTGGCAGGGTCCACCCAGAAGTTTTTTTTGCTGCGCATCGCTTCCAGCGTCAGAAACGCGTGAGCAATCATCACGAGAGTGACGTGGTGGTGCCAACCCTGCCAGCTTCGTCCCTCGTAATGATCGAGCCCAAGTTCTTCTTTGAGCTGTTGGTAGTCTTGTTCGATTTTCCATCGGCATTTGGTGATTCGAACTAAACGGCGCAGTGTCGTATCCGCAGGCATATTGCAGAGGAAGTATTTGATCGGCGCGGGCTCCGACTCCGGCCATTCCACCAGGAGCCACACTTCTTTTTCTGGAGGCTGGCCTTCATGATAGCCATGCGAGGGTTGAATCCGGGCGGACCAGAAACGCGATTCCAACCATCCTTTCGATCCCTCCCGCCAACGGATGGTCTTCCATCCCTTTGCTTTTAATGCCACGTCTTTCACGCTGACTGGCTTCTGCTCTCCATAGTTCCATGCCGTGCGCGGCCGTCCCGTGCCTGCCGGTTTGCTTTGAATTCGCTTCGGTGGCTTTGTCCAAATTCCGACAGTTGATTGAATCCCCAGCGCGTAACGTAGTTCCCGTTTCTCCAGCCCTTGCCGAAATGCGGTCGGTTCCCCATAGGCCGCATCTCCAAGCACGACCCGGTCGGGTAATCCCCATTCCCGCACTTCATCGATCATCTCCAAAGCCAGTTCCCATTTCGTCTGAAAGACCACATCCTCCGGAATTCCGGCCGCTTGCCGTTTATCTGCGTCCTCGGCCCATTCCTCCGGTAGATACAATCTCCAATTCAATGCCGTACTGCCGTTCTCACCAACGTGATGCAGACTTACAGCAATCTGACAGTTACCCGTCTTTCCCAACGTTCCGGAATATTGCCGGGCCACTCCAACGGAGTGCTCACCCTGCTTCGGAAATCCCGTGTCGTCGATGACCCAGGCTGGTTCGGCTTCCAGTTCCGAGGTCATCCGCTTTCCCAGTCGCTCCCAGATTGGCCCCCATTCCCACGGACTCTGTCCAACGAACTGCTGCAGCGCTTGAACGTTTCCTTCTGGCAACCGCGCGGCGATCGGTTCGATCGATTTCCGTTCTCCGTCCAGCAGCAGGCCCCTCACGTAGACCGATCCCCAATGCCGCCGCTCGCTTCGGCCCACAGGCTCCATCAAGTCCACCATGAACCGCTCCAGCCTCTCCCGGCACTTCCGCATCTGAGCTTCTGTCATGCTCGGACACGCTACCACTTGCGTCTTATATAATCAATCTATACTTAACGTAGTAGTACTAGATGCTCGGGGTCTGCAACGATCCACTTGTCCATAATGCGAAAGCTTACGCCAACCGCATAGGTGACTCAAGCTGCGGCTGGGGTCACTCGAAAACAGCGGGCCGCTCGGCAGAATGGATCGGTGTCGGTGGGCACCTCAAAAGCGGCCAGTCGTGGGCAGTCAAATCCGGCCAGTGATTGAGTTGTTTATAGCCAAGACGCCGTCCTGATTTCAATCCGATTCGTTATTAACCGCCGCCGAAGCTGTGGGAACTGTGGAAAACGGCTCCCCGGGTTTGGCCGTTTTCCAAGCGCGGTGGGAACGGTGGGAAAACCGTTTTGTGGTTTTTCCACGGTTTCCACCGCGCGGCAGTTTCCACAGCTTTTGTCGGGTCGGACTACTTTTGTCGACAAATAGTCGCGTTTAAATGGCCGCTGTTGCATTTTCTCGACTCACCCCTTATCCGGGGTACCCCCTTTCGATTTGCTTTTCTCGCGGTTTTGCCGTTCGTGAAGTCGATAGCTTTTGCCCTTGATCATCGTCAGGTCGGAGGTGTGGACGAAGCGATCGAGCAGAGCGGAGGTGGCCGCGGTGTCGCCACCGAGCATCGTGCCCCAGTCTTCCAGCGGACGATTCGAGCTGATGATGGTGGAGGTTTTCTGGTAACGGCGATGCAGGATCTCCAATAGATCTTCGGCAGCCGCGGGCGGCACTTTGCGCAAGCCGAGATCTTCGAGAATCAGCAACGGAACGGCAGTCATCTCGGCAACGTATTGCCGGCGGTCGCCCGTTGCGGTCGCCTCAGCGATGTCTTCCAGCAAATCGAAGGCCGAGCGGTAGAGGACACGGTAACCGGCTTGGACGGCGCGCATGGCGATGGAAAGGATCAAGTGCGATTTGCCGACGCCGGTCTGACCGATCAGCAGCCAACCGCGATGTTCGGCGATGAAACGGCATGTGGCCAGATCGAAGATCTGCTTGCGGTTGATCGAAGGATTGAAATCGAAGTTGAAGTCCTCGATCCGTTTGCGTTCGGGAAGATCCGCCTGGCGCAGCCGTTGCTCCAGCAGCCGGTCGCGGCGGCGGGTGAGTTCATCTTCGACGAGCAGCTCGAAGAACTCCAGATGGGACAGGCGGCTGGAGACCGCTTGTTGAATGCGGACGTCCATCACCTGGGCCATGCCCGACAGACGGAGCGTCTTGAGTTTACGTTCCAGTTCAGAGGAGATCATCAGAAAGTCCTTTCTCCAGGAGAGCCTGGTATTCCGACAGGGGACGGATCAGTTCGTGATCGACGGTGAACAGGTCCCGTTGCTCGGGAACTTGCCGTTTGCAAAGTGTGGCGAGCGTGCGGTAGCGGAAGGCGTGATGGTGCAGGGCAATCTGGCAGGCTCGGTTCACCGCCGCCGCAGAATGCTTGCGGGTGAGCGAGATCAATCCGTACAGCAACCGGTAGGCGAGCATTCCCCGGGCCTGAAGCGCTTCTTCGGCCCAGGCGCGAGCCTGCGGGCCAATCCCAGAGGCTTGGACCAGAAGACGGCTCTCCGTCTTGATGTGGACGTAGCGTTTCTTTTCGGGCAGATGTTCGGGTTTGGTTTCAAAGCGGCCTGGACTGGTGCGGGGATGAAGGACTATCAGCTCGTTCTTGTTGTCGTAGATGCGGACGATCCGGTCGTCCCAATCGACGCGCAGTTCGTACCCCAGGTATTGCGTTGGAACCGAGTAGAAGGCTCGCCCGACTTCGACGTGTCCATCGGTATACACCGACCGGATGCCGGTGTGAAAGAAACTGAAGCGAGCGGCAGGCAAGGGCCGCAGGGCGTGCCGTTCTTCCAGTTCAAACCGCGCCCAAACCTGTTGTTTGGTCGTTCCGTGAATACGCAGCCGGGCGATGTTCTGGTTCCACCATGCCAGATGACGGTTTTGCTCCTCCAGACTCTCGAACCGGCGTCCTCGAAGCGCACTCGATTCCGTGTAGCCATGATGTCGTTCTGTTTTTCCGTTGTGCCGTGGCGTGCGCGGACGGATTGGCAGCACCGCAAAACCGTAGTGCCGGGCCAGCGCTGCAAACACCGTGTTCACGTCCGGATCGTAGAGGCACGCCTGCGTGATCCCGCTCTTCAGGTTATCGAGAATGACCGTCTCCACAACGCCACCAAAGTAAATGAAGGCATTCTCGACGCAGCCGACGAACGTTTCCACGTCCTGACGCCAGACGGCTTCCTGATAGGAATGACGGGAGTAGGATAGAACGGCCTCAAAGACGTGCGGCTTGCGGTGTTTCCCCCGTTCGGTATCCAACGTGGGCGCGCCCTTGAAGAAATCGATCCCCATCTGGTGGCCGGGCGCCACTTCGACGCGTGCGAAAACCTCCGGATCCGACCGCCTCAAGCTACGGCTAAACCGCTTGACCGAATCGTAGCCTCCGCGGAAGCCGTGCTCAAAGACCAGGTCCTGATGAATTCGGCGTGCATCCAAACCTTGGCGGATTTTGCTTTCGATCTGCTCGCGAAACGACTCACAAAAACTGCTGCTTCCCGGTGGGCACTCTGGCCGGTTTTGCTCTTCTGTCCCGGTGGGCACCGTGGCCGCTTTTGATTCCCGCTCCCGGTCGTACTTCCCGATCGTCTCCCGCCGAACTCCAGTCTCGCGTTCGACCTGACGATAAGACCAGCCTAGCTTTAGCAGCGTTAATACCGACTCCCGCTTTTCCATCTTCAAGTTGTTTCCCATCTCTGCTCCCTTGCTTTAAAGGAACAGGGTGGGTCACACCCTTTCGCTTGAAAATGGCCGGTTTTGACTGCCCTTCAGTGGCCGCCTTTAAGTGCCCCCCGACA
>JAXIOV010000091.1:0-12282 GCA_045403245.1 Pyrinomonadaceae bacterium
CGGCTCCCGGTTCTTTATGCGGCCGCAAGTTCGGTTGAGTGAGGCGCGACCACGACCCGGTCGCTACGGCTCCCGGTTCTTTATGCGGCCGCAAGTTCGGTTGAGTGAGGCGCGACCACGACCCGGTCGCTACGGCTCCCGGTTCTGATGCCGGGCAGATGAGTACAGTCACGAGAACCCTGATCGTATTCTACGTAGCCCCTCAAATCACCAGGGGCGAAAGCGGCGCCGGGCCGCCGCACCGCTCCAAAGAGTCGAATTATACCTTTAAGATGATCTTGGCGATCGTGAAGTAAATGACCAGTCCGGTGGCGTCGACGAGCGTCGTGATCATCGGCGCCGACAGTACTGCCGGATCCACGCCGGCACGTTCGGCGGCAATGGGAACGAGCGCGCCAACTGTGGTGGACCAGACGCAAATTGCAAACATAGTCACGGAGACAGTCAAGGCCAACGGCAGCGACGCTCTCCACAGCAAGGCTTGCCCAAAGGCCACCACCGCGACCATCAGCCCCACCACCATGCCGGTGGTCGCTTCGCGCCCCACTACGCGCCAAGCGTGTTGCACTCCAACTTCGCCCAGCGACAGACTGCGAATGACCGTCATTACCGTTTGTGCTCCGGCGTTGCCGCCGGTTCCAATCAGCAACGGGATGAAGAAAGCGAGCGCAACAACCGCCGCTAGCTCGTTTTCGAAACGATGCAGCACCGCGCTGGTTAACGTCCCCGCCACAAACAAAAGGAGTAACCAGCCGATGCGCTTCCGCACGACTCGCATGATTGGATTACTGAAATAGGGTTTATCCAGGGCGCCCGGTTCGACTCCGGCCATGCGCAGAATGTCTTCAGTCTGCTCCTCAATTAGCACGTCAATCACATCGTCAACAGTCACAAACCCAACCACGCTGCCGTCCTCTTCAAGCACCGGGACGGCCAGGAGATTGTACTTGCCAATCTTCTTGGCCACCGCTTCCTGATCGTCGTGTGCGCTTACGGTGACAGGCCTGCGCTTCATGACTTTCGCCAACGGCGCATCGAGCTCCGCCATCACCAGGTCTCTAAGCGAAACGGCACCGAGCAATTTGTCGGTAGCCGGCTCGAGAACGTAGCAGGCATAGATGGACTCTTTTTCGCGAGCCACGGAGCGGATGTGTTTGAGCGCCTCGCCGATTGTCATTTTGGCATCAAGGCGGACAAACTCCGTCGTCATGATTCCTCCTGCCGTGTGCTCCGCATACTGCAGAAGATCTTCGAGCTCTTCCCGCATTTCGTCGCTCAGCCTCAGGACGACCCGGTGACGCTGGTGTAGCCCCATGCGTTGAATAATGTCGGTGCGCTCGTCTGCTGAGAGTCCAGCCAGTATTTCTGCCACGCGCTCAGGTTCGAGTTGTTCGAGAATGGCCGCGCGCCGGCGCATGGTAGGTTGATCACACAGCTCGATCGCGCGTGACACGGGCAGCATGGAGATCACGGTCGCCGCCTCTACCAGCGTTAATTCATTCAAAAGATCAGCCAGCTCTACCGCAGCAAGATCGGCAACCTGCGCGCCGATGCCGACCAAGCTTTCATCGAGCCGGAGGTGGATTCGTTCCAGGAGTTGCTTCAGGTCTTTTGTAGGCATGGCAGTCCTCACAAACCGGAGCCGGGATGGTTACTGAAGTCGGACGATACACTACTAGTCTGAACCGAAGGCGGCAACCGACCGTAAGCGGGTGAAGGTAAGCGCCGGCCATACCATTAGCGAAAGGTGGCGGACGGTAGATTCCCCTTGAGACAGGGAAAGTAGAACGGGCATTAGTATTCGGCCGGCGCCGATCATTAGCGTGTCTGGCCTTGCCGTTGGGACGGCGACTTTGACGCAGGTCAAAGAAAGAACACTGTGATCCACCGGGCTGTTTAGAAGCCGGAAAGATGATATGACTTTCTGTTCCGTAATCCCTTTCAACTTGTGCACAACGAGTGATAGTCTACTGCCGAATTTAAGGACTTCTCTGAATCGAAGCCACTTCGGCTACCAAAAATACTAACGCGAGGGACCAATAAGTGCCTGAATTTCTCTCAAACTTTAGCCCGCTAATGGTCTTTCTTGCCATAGCCGCTATTGGCTTCATCTTCCTGCTGATTTCTTTGGTAGTTGGAGACATTTTCGATAGTTTCGGCTTCGACACAGGACTGGATGGCGGCGCCGAAGGACAAGGTTTCCTGGACAGCCGCGTGGTCAGTGTTTTTGTGACGTCTTTCGGTGGCTTCGGGGCGATCGGGATACAGATGGGACTCAGCATGGTTGCGAGTTCCCTTATGGGCCTGGCTGGTGGCGTTGTCCTCGGTGGTCTCGTTTCACTCTTCGCCCGCTTTCTCTACAAACAACAGTCTTCGAGTTCCGTAGGCACCTCGCAACTGATCGGCCGCACGGCGCAGGTAGTTGTTTCGATTGCGCCTGGAAGTGTGGGTCAGGTTAGTTGCCGGATAGGCGAAGAGCGCGTGGAAAAACTGGCTCGATCAAAAGACAATCAGGAAATTAAAGCCGGCGCGATGGTCCGGGTAGTCGAGATCGCGGGAGATTCACTGATCGTCAGCCCCCATAGCGAAGCCTAAGCGACCACCAAACGTGCTGCCCGCTGAGCGCGCCCCAGGTTCGTTTGACGCGAGTCGATCTAATAACCAACTCTTACTGTTTCAATCGTGAGGTAAAAGCAAATGCCAGAGCTTGAGCTCCAGAATCTACTCATCCCAGTTGTCATTTTAGTTGTAGTGATCGGCTTTCTGATTGCGCTGATGCTGCTGAGCCGAAACTACATCAAGGTCTCGCCCAACCAGGCCGCGGTCATTTCCGGACGATCGAGAAAGCTCTCGGACGGTACCGTCGTCGGTTACCGTCTGGTGCGGGGTGGTGCGACGCTGATCGTTCCGTTTCTGGAAAAGGTCGAATATCTCAGTCTGAATGTGCTTACGGTGCCGCTCGCCACTTCCCGTGCCTACACCGTGCAAGGCGTTCCAGTATCAGTAAAAGCCGTCGCCAACGTGAAGATCAAAGGTGACGACGATTCCATGCGCGCTGCGGCAGAACGCTTCCTCGGCATGCAACCAGATGAGTTTCATAAGCTCGTCTTCCAGACACTTGAAGGACACCTGCGCGCAATTCTCGGAACGCTCACCGTCGAAGAGATCAATAACGACAGGCAGAGCTTCGCCCAAAAACTGACGACCGAGGCCGCAGGCGATTTGGAGAAGATGGGTATTGGTCTCGACGCCTTGACCATTCAGGAAATCTCTGACGAAGAGGGTTATCTCGATGCCCTGGGCCAGCGGCGCACTGCGGAGGTTCAGCGCGATGCTGAGATCGGCAAAGCTGAGGCCTTGCGCGATTCCAAGATCAAGGCCGCGTTGGCAATGCAGGAAGGTGAGAAAGTTCGGCTCGCTTCTGAAGCCGACATAGCCGCATCAACCAGAGAAACTGAGGTCAAGCGGGCACAATTTCAATCCGAGATCAAACGTGAACAGGCCACTGCTGCACAGGCTGGACCGTTGTCAGAGGCCAAGGCGCGGCAAGAGGTAGTCGCTGAAGAGGTTCGCATCGAGAGGATCCGCACCCAGGAGCAGATTGCCGTTCAAGAGCAAGAGGTGCTGCGGCGCGAGAAGGAACTTGAGGCCACGGTGGTGAAAAAAGCAGAGGCTGAACGCAGGGCCGCGGTGCTGCTGGCGCAAGGCCAACAAGAGGCGGCGATTCTTGAGGCAGAGGGGCGCAAGCAGGCCCTGATTGCAACGGCTGAAGCCGAAAGCCAAAAGCTTCAAAGAGAGGGGTTTGGACGCGCCTCGGCGGTCGAAGCGGAAGGCCGCGCCGAAGCCGAAAAGATCCGGGCGCTCGGTCTGGCAGAGGCGGCGAAGATTGAGGCACAGGGTCTGGCACAGGCTAAAGCCATCGAAGCCCAGGGACTGGCGGAAGCTACCGCAATCAAGGAAAAAGCAGCAGCATGGCGTGAGTTCAACGATGCCGCGCGGCTGCAAACGATCCTCGAGAAGTTGCCGCGCATCATCGAATCGACAGCGCCCGCCCTGCAAGCGATCTC
Source organism: Pyrinomonadaceae bacterium (assembly GCA_045403245.1). GTDB lineage: Bacteria > Acidobacteriota > Blastocatellia > Pyrinomonadales > Pyrinomonadaceae > PSRF01. Next base: position 4,068 of record JAXIOV010000091.1, read on the forward strand.
CGAACCGTTGGGAAATATTGAGAAGGTTGTGATGATCGATCATGGGGGAGGTGACGCAAACGGCCATGGTGTAGGCGGCCTCAACCGGTTTGCCCAGACTGGACCAACGATGATCTACGCGTTGCTCCAGCAATTACAAGCTCTCGGACTCAACCTGCCGGAGATTCTCAAACAACTCGGAGTTTCCACCGACACCAATACGGTGAACGAGAAGAATGCGAGTGAGGTCAAAACAACGACCGTGGAAAAAACGTCTCGCACAAAAATAACTGAGTGAGTTGATAGGCAAAGACAGTTCTCTCCCGGCCGATCGAGCCCAACGTTACGCTTTGACTGCGAGGATTTGCCGAAGGGCTCCACGTGGGATTCCGCAGCAATTCTTCCCTACCAATGGTTCCTTATCGCACAACGCTTCTTTCAACCCGGCTATCGCGGCCCATTGATGGATTTGTTTATCCTGTGGTTGGAGATTGACGGCTTGCCTGCGGGCCTTTTATTCCTTTGAGTTGCTTGCCTGCCGGTGAATGAAGATGTCTGAACTGTCTGTTCAGGATATAGCCGCGATTGATGAGGTTCATAATCGCTGGATCCGGGAAGAGCTAGCGGGAAACAACGCCGCAGTGATTGAACTCTGCACGGATGACGTGAGATGGATACCGCCAAACGCGCCGCCGCTTGTCGGGAAGAAAGCGATTGCCCAGTATTTGAGTGAGAGCTCAGTGGGTTTGAAAGATGTTCAGGTCCGAGACGTGGTCATCAACGGCAGCGGCTTCGTCGGTTATCTCACCAGTAGCTACTACTCTCGATTCGGGGGCGAAGGGGGCTCAGAGATGGATGAGGCCACTGGCACACATCTGTGGATATTGAGAAAGACAGAGAGAGGCACATGGCGGGTTGCAATCGTAGCCTGGAGTTCACGGGCTAATTAATGGCCTGAAGACCACGTCGCACGATCTTCCCTGACCTTCGGATCGCAGGATAAAGGTAGTCGAGCTAGCTGGAGGAAACTGACAAACTGTGGAAAGCGCCACGTTTTCTATCCATCTGGAGCCTCTTAGGCCGGTGGCGCCTGGGCCGGAAGAACTGCGTTATTGAGATCGCCTGGATGGAATTGGATTTGCAGGAAGAAGAGTCATGAAGAAAACCAAACCATTGGTCGCGAGAATTTGCAGCCTCAGTCTGCTGCTTCTGTGTGTGACGACGGTTACCGCGAAGGAGAAGTTTGCGCACGCGGTTGAGAGATCTCAGGACGCCGGACAGATCATCGCCTCGCTGGCACTCGTGCCGGAGTCAGGTTTCCCGAAAGAGTTGGCTGAAAAGGCCGAGGCCATAGCTGTCTTCCCCAGGGTTGAGAAGGAAACATCGTTATTTAGTGAATTCAACCAGGGCTATGGCGTTATCAGCTCGCGAACGAAGAATGGATGGACCTTGCCGGCTTTTTATCAGTTCTCTGGAGGCGGATTTGGAGGCAGCCTTTTCGCTGACAAGGACACGTTTGGCATCATCCTCTTATTCATGACGCCGGATGCCGTCGCCGCTTTCGAGAAGGGAGGCGTGCCTTTGAAAGGCGAAAAGAAAGCCCTCGCCGGTCCGATCGGAACGATCACAGATGAACAGCGAAGAGAGCTGGAGGCGCGCACATTCTGGCCTACGTCTATTTCAACGGCAGGTTAAGGGGAACAAGATTTGGAAAAACATTTTGGAAGAATTTTGGGCTCAACCCGGACAACAACATCAATAAGCCTGTCTACGGTATGAAGGGCCGCGAGGTGTTAGCCGGCAAGGATGTTATTCAAACTTCACTTCCGGTGGGTATCAACGCTTTTCAGGAAGCGTTGGTTAAGTATTACGCGGCGCCCGGCTAGTAGTCCTTAGCTGGTTCCACCGGGCGAGAGCCACGGTGCTAAGAGTGAGAAACCAAAGGGAACCAATAGCCAAGCATTCACGCGGCGCGGGAAGGGAACTTGGCTACGTTTCCAACCGAGATATTGTGCCGCTTGATCATGCGATCGAGCGTCTTGCGATCCACTTCCAAAATCCGCGCGGCAGCTTGCTTGTTTCCACCGGTGTGCGCCAGCACCCTGGCGACGTGACGTCCCTCGACAGTCGCCAGTGAGGTCATTTCTTCGGCGACAGGAGCATCGCCTTTTTCAGAGTCGGCAGGTACAGAAGGCCCCGTCTTCTTGTTGAATTTTTGCACCCGCTCGGGTAAGTCTGTAACCTGGATCGTGCCGTCGCAAACTGCCGTCGCCCGCACAACTGCATTCTCGAGTTCGCGGATATTTCCCGGCCACGGATACTCCTCCAACCGCTCCAGAGCTTCTACGGAAAACTTCACCTGGGGACTGAGCGCGTAAACTCGTTCGGCAAAACTTTTTGCCAGCAGCAGGATGTCTTCCTTGCGTTCGCGCAGGGGAGGCAGCACGATCGATACTGCATTCAAGCGGTAAAACAGATCTTTTCGGAACCTGCCGGCTTCCACTTCGGCTTCGACGTCGCGATTGCTTGCCGCGATCACACGCACGTCGACCCGCAGGGTTTGGCTTGACCCCACCTTTCGTATTTCACCTTCCTGAAGCGCCCGCAAAAGCTTCACCTGGAACGCGGGAGTTGTCTCCGTGATCTCATCGAGAAACACTGTCCCGCGATCAGCTTCTTCCCAGAGTCCCTTGCGATCCCGATCAGCACCGGTGAAAGAACCCTTAACATGGCCGAACAACTCAGCCTCGATCAGGTCCGCCGAGATCGCGCCGCAATTGACCGCGATGAAAGGTTGATCACGCCGGCTGCTGCGCCCATGCAACAGCGATGCAACCACTTCCTTGCCGGTACCGGACTCACCTGTTAAGAGCACTGGCAGGTTGGTGGCCGCTACCCGACCCACTTTTTTCATCACCCCAATAAACGCTTCGCTCCGGCCCAGCACAGCTTCGTCCACGTGCGAAGCGGCAGAACCATAGGGAGCTCGAAGCCGCCGCGACTGCTGCGTCAACTGGTCACGCAACGCCCGAGACAGCGATTGCAGCTCGTCAGGGCCGAAGGGCTTCAATAAATAATCGTATGCGCCGAAGGAGGTTGCATCGAGCGCTCCCGAAGCCGTGCCGTGACCGGTGATCAACACGACCTTTGTTGTCGGCAATTCTTCCTTGAAGCGACGCAATACGCTGAACCCATCGGCGCCACCGAGCTGCACATCGCAAAATACCAGCGCCCACTCGTGATCGCGAAGCATCTCGAATGCCTGCTCGGCAGACTCGCTTTCGGTCACTTCCCAGTCGTCCTCGCGCAACACGGTGGCTACGAGTCGGGTTACCGCTGGTTCGTCGTCAATTACCAGAACATGCAGTTTGTTTTCCATTTTTCGTTTATCCTGAATGAGAATTATGTGAGAGAACTTTTCTGATTCAGCCCCCGGGTTTACTGTTTCGCGGTTGTGACAGTGTTATCAATGCGACCTCCGGCGATAGCCAGGGAGAAAAATGAGTCCGCCGACAACGGTTTAGAGAAAAAGAAACCTTGCCCTCCGTCGCATTTCAACAATCGCAAGAACCTCAAGTGTTCTCCTGTTTCAACTCCCTCGGCCATCACCTCGAGCCTGAGGTTGTGGGCCAGCGTAATGATGGCTACCACCAGCGCCGCATCGTCAGGATCGCTGATCGCATCCTTGACGAATGTGCGATCGATCTTGAGCTCGTCGATTGGCAGCCGTTTTAGATAGGCCAACGATGAGTAGCCCATGCCAAAGTCGTCAATCGAGATTCTGACTCCCATTCGTTTCAGGTCCGACAGCAGCTCGATTACCTCAGGCCCTTTTTGCATGACGGAACCCTCGGTAATTTCCAACGCGAGGGATTCGGGATCGATTCCGGTGACGCTGAGGGCACCCGCCACAACTTCTCGAAAGTCCTGTCGCTGAAACTGCTGGGGCGCAACATTAACCGCCATGCGCAGATTATCTAATCCCGACTGGTTCCAGGCAGCGAGCTGTCCGCAGGCGGTCTTCAGCACCCACTCTCCCATCGGCAGGATGAGTCCAGTCTCTTCAGCCATTGGGATAAACTCGGACGGAGGTAACAAACCGCGCCGGGGATGTGACCAGCGAACCAATGCCTCGACGCCGATGATTCGATTGTCATTGAGATCAACCTGGGGCTGGTAATGGAGTTCGAGTTCACCGTTCTCAACGGCGTTGCGGAATTCGGTCTCCAATGTCAGTCGCTCGAATGCGCTTGAAAGCATGTCTTCCAGGTAAAACTGATGGCAGTTTCCACCCATGCTTTGTGCTCTATTCAGCGCGATCGCGGCATGCTTCAGGATGTCCTGTACGGTTTGGCAGGTCTGAGACAAACAGATTCCCATGCTGGCGGTGATGTACAGTTCGTGTTCGTCGATCGTGAATCGAGACTTAAACGATGCGCTGATAGCGTGGGCCAGCTCCAGCATGTCCTCAGGGCCTCTGATATCTCCCGATAGATAGGCAAACTCGCCGCTTTCAAACCGGGCTACCGTTCCTTGCTCATTGACGGAGCGGCGGACGCGTTCGCCGATCTCCCGGAGCAATCGGCCGCCGGCCTGGTGGCCCAGAGTGTCGTGAAGCTGTTTGAAACGGTCTACGCTCAGCAGCAACAATCCAACCTGATGGTTGTCGATCTGGGCGTGTTTCAAAGCCTGTGACAATCGATCTTCAAACAATACCCGGTTTGGCAATTCTGTCAGGGAGTCGAAGTATTCCAGTCGCTCGATCTCGGCCGCACGCTGGGCCACCAGTTCTTCGAGATGGTTTTCGTAGATCCGCTTCTGGGCAAGCAGTCGGCTGTGAGCGAGAGCGCGGGAGACAGCAGCTTCAACGTGACTGATGTCGAGCGGCTTCATAATGTAATCGAAGGCGCCGGCACGCATTGCGCCAATGGCGGTATCGATAGTTTGCAGCCCGCTGATCATCACCACCACCGTGTCCGGGGCTTCCCTCAACACAAAAGGCACCAGATCCAGGCCGCTGATTCCGCCCATGTTGATGTCGCTGATCACCAGGTCAAACCGATTGGTTTTCAGCACCTCAATCGCTTCTTCGGCTGACTGCGACACAACGCAATCGTGATCATCACGTAGCAGGCTCTCAAGCAGCCTTCTGATCTGCTCATCGTCGTCGATGATCAGAATGGTTGGCCGGTTTATTGCAGTCACATCAATCATGTGTAGTCCGGGCGACGATCCGACGACCGTCCAACCTTTCGGTGTTAGTTCAGCTGTTGCCATTTGCGGAATCCAATACGTCGCGAATTTTTTGGGCGAGGGCTACCTCCGAAAATGGTTTCTGAATAAATGCGATATGCGAATCGACGATGCCGTGGTGCACGATGGCTTCATCCGTGTATCCTGACATGAACAGTACTTTTGTTTCCGGATGGACCTGTTTGAGTCTGTCAGCCACATCTTTGCCGCTCATCTTCGGCATCACGACGTCAGTGATCAGCAAATGAATTGGTTCCTTGTGCGTCGAGAAAAGGTTGATCGCTTCCTCCCCGCCGTTTGCCGTCAAGACGGTGTAGCCGTTTTCCTCCAGTAACTGGGTCGTCAGGTTGCGCACCATGTCTTCATCTTCAACCAACAACACGGTTTCTGATCCCCCTTGCATGATCGGTTCGTCAACCGCAACGCTGACGGTCTTTATTTCGGTCGCGAGTTGCGGCAAGTAGATTTTGAACGTAGTTCCTTTTCCCGGCTCGCTATAGACCCAGATATTGCCACCGCTTTGTTTCACGATACCGTAGACCGTTGATAGGCCCAGACCGGTACCTTTGCCCTTTTCTTTGGTGGTGAAAAAGGGCTCGAAGATACGCGACTGCGTCTCATGATCCATCCCGGTACCCGTGTCGCTGACCGCGAGAACGATGTAGTTGCCTGGAGTAATCCCGACATGTTTGCTCGCGTATTCGCCGTCAAGCCTGGCGTTGGATGTTTCTATGGTTATCACCCCGCCCCGAGGCATCGCATCGCGGGAGTTGACCACCAGGTTCACGAGGACTTGTTCAATTTGCCCCGGGTCGGCTTTGGTCCGGCATAACTCCTGCTGAAGTTTCGTCATGAGTTGAACGTCCTCACCGATCAGGCGTTTCAACATCTTGGTCATGTCGTTGATGATGTCGTTAAGGTTAAGAGCCAGGGGCTGAAGAAGTTGCTTGCGGCCGAAAGCGAGTAGCTGACGGGTTAGATTCGCTGCCCGGTCACCGGCCTTTTTGATTTCCTCCAAGTGAGACCTGATCGGATGATCCTCGTCAAGGCGGCGCAAGGCCAGCGCGCTGTAACCATTGATGGCGGTCAATAGGTTGTTGAAGTCGTGGGCCACTCCGCCGGCGAGTTGGCCGACTGCCTCCATTTTTTGCGACTGTCGCAGTTGTTCTTCCAGGCCCTTGCGCTCGCTGACGTCGCGTGCGATACCCTGCACTCCGACCGGGACTCCATTGCGGTAAACCAGTCGGGTATTGACTTCCACAGGGACGCGGCGCCCGTCTTTGGCAAAGACTTCCAGCTCATAGGCAGTCACTTTTTCGCCGGCAACTTTGCGACGAACCATCTCCTGTGCCTTTCCCAGATATTCCGGTACAACCACCTGCTGGAGGTTGAGGTCGAGTGTTTCTTCCGATGTATAGCCGGTGATCTGCTCGGCTGCTTTGTTGGTCGACGTGTAATTACCCTGGAGATCGTGCTCGTAAATAATGTCGTGGGCATTCTCAACCAGATCGCGATAGCGTTCTTCGCTTTCCCGCAGCGCCACCTCGGCTCGCTTGCGTTCAATGCACTGCGAGATAAGATCCGCTACTGATTCGAGAGCGTCGAGTGTGTCGTCCGCCAGTACTTCACGAGAGAACAGGGCCATTACACCAAGCAACCGATCGTCGACAATCAGTGGATACCCGGCAAACGCAACCATTCCTTCGCGACGGGCCCATTTCTTGTCGCTAACCCGCGGATCGTTCTGCACTTCGTTGGTGATGTGAGGCGCTCGCTCTGCTGCGATTTTGCCAATCTTGAACGAGCCGACGGGAACTCTGGAATGGGGGCCATCGATGTGGGTATACATACCAGCGCTTGCCTGCAACTCCAGCACGTCCTCATCGCGATTCAGAGTCCAGATACGAGCAAAGGCGGCCCGGAGATGTTGGACGATGGCGTTGGTGCAGGATTCAAGCGTGGTACGCAAAGGCACGCTACTCACAGCGAGCGCGGCGCTGACGTCAGCGCGGAATAGCGCATGGGCCGCCCGCCGGGACTGCATTTCTTCGGCACGCCTGCGCTCTGTGACGTCTTCAATACTGCCTTCGCGGTAAAGCTCCATGCCGTTTTCGTCCCGGACGCTGCGCCGGTTGAGGGACAACCAAATCTTTTCGCGATTTTTGCGGTAGGCCTCAAACTCGAAACCATGCAGAACCCCTCTCAGTTCCTGTATCTGAGCGGCTTTCACGCGAGCCTCCGGGTCAACGTAGAGTTGATGCACCACATCGGTAATCTTCGTCATCAATTCCTCGGGTGACTCGTACCCGAGTATCCGGGCCATTGATGGGTTTACGGTGATGAACCTTCCCTCCGGCGTGGCCTGGAAAACCCCTTCGACAGCATTCTCATAAATCGATCGATACTTCTCTTCAGCCTTTTGCAGCCGCGTATAAAGCGACGCGCTTTCGAGCGCAGCTGCCGCAGTGCTGGCCAAAATACTGAGACCCTTCATTTGTCCGAGCGTAAATGGTCGTGCGCGATCGACCATATTGACGTTGAGCACACCGACCAGCTTGTTAGCCACTTGCATCGGCACCGAAACGGAAGATCGAATGTCGGGCCGTGGCCAAAGCGCCACGAAACGGTCGTCGTGTACCTCACCATTGAGGATGACTGGGGTGAGCTCGCGACCCACCCAGCTCGCGATACTTTCGTTAAACGGGATACGCTCGCCGAGCAAACGCTCGCGTTTGTTGCCGCGAACTGCAGCCACATACAACTCTGTGCCTTCACTGGTGGGTAACAACACGGACACTTCGTCCGCTTCGCTCTGTTGCAGCGCGGTATCAGCAAGCTTGCTCAGCACGGTTTGCGGTTCGAGTGTGAAGGCAATGGTCTGGCTGAGTTCATGAATGGAGACGGCTTCACGCAATTGCACATTTTCAGTCCGGAGGTGCCGGATATTCATTGCCCGCGTCAACACCGGCATCAAAGCGTGGAT
>JAXIOV010000230.1:0-3178 GCA_045403245.1 Pyrinomonadaceae bacterium
TCGAGAAGCTTTGCCCGTCCTCGTACTTGAAGACGGGCGTGATGCCGGGAAGTTGATCACAGGAAAGCGGGGCTTTGCACAAAAAGTGCTTAATCGCGGCCGGACCTGCGCGAAAGTAACGAATCGCGGCTTGCCGCCGCATAGTGCGGAATGGCTCTGCCTTTCCGAGAACGACGTCCGCGCACTCTTTTTCCTGAGGCTGAGCCTCAGGAAAAACATCAGGGGAAGGTCAGCGGAAAGCCATAGGCTTTCCGCGCTGTGCGGCGGCAAGCCGCAACTAGTCGTTTGCCGTCATTGCATTTCATCAGGTTAAGCACTTTTTGTGCAAAGCCGGAAAGCGGGCTGGATTTTCCATTGATCATTTGACATTTTTCATTTGTCATCTTTGAAAAAGACCAGTCCCCAATGTCAAGGGTCAAATGATAGATGATAAATCTCTCCGTCCTTCTCAGCCCCAACCCCGAGTCTGCTACGCCCTTTTTGGCCCGCGCTAGCGCATCCACCTGAACGTCGTTACAATGGGCGCCGTTCCCTGATCCTGAACCGACTTTCAAGGCCTGCCATACCAGTCATGCCAGCCATTCCCGATCTGTTTACCACCCGGGCGCAAGACTCATTTGATGGCGCGGGAGTGGGGATTTTCAGGGGGACGGCCGCCGCGTGAGCTACCGGTTTCCCTGGTATCGTCTTACTGACGAGCACTTGCTTGACCTGCGCGTTTCCGATCTGGCACTGAAGATCAAAGGCTCCTTCCTCGAGCCCCATATCAAACGTCTTTATAGTGAACTAAACGATCGAGGCATCCGGTTTAAGCCGCATGTTTGGCTGTCAGAAGAGTGGTTTTCTCCCGACGGCGTGCCCGGCATCGCCATCCCCTTCTACCTCTCTCATCCCCGCCTCATGAAGCTGGAGCGGAAACAGATGCTGGAGGTTGAAGGTGGCACCGATACCGAGTGCATGCGGATCCTCCGTCACGAAGCCGGCCACGCACTCGATACCGCCTTCCGGTTGCATTTCAGACGACGCTGGCGCGAACTCTTCGGCTCATTCGCTCAGCGCTACCCCGACTTTTACAAACCCAAGCCGAAGAGTCGCAACTACGTGCTGCACCTGCGCGCATGGTACGCACAGGCGCACCCGGCCGAAGACTTCGCGGAGACGTTTGCGGTGTGGCTGACGCCGCGTTCGCGCTGGCGACGGCGTTACAAGGGTTGGCCTGCCCTGCGTAAGCTGGAATACATCGACGCGTTAATGACAGAACTGGCAGGAACAAAACCGCGAAACCGAACGCGCACAAAGGTCGAACCGCTTTCCGAAATTCGCACAACGTTGCGCGAGCATTATCGGAGGAAACGAGAGAAATACGACTTCGACTGGCCGGCCGTTTACGATCGTGATCTCTTGCGAATTTTTTCTGACGACCCGCGGCACCGACACAAGCTGAGCGCGGTAAGTTTTCTGCGTAGCGTGCAGCGCGAGGTCCGGCAGATCGTTGCGGAAGGCACCGGAGTTCACCAGTACACGATCGATCATGTGTTGGAGAATATGATTGACCGCTGCAAAGATCTGAAACTGCGTGTCGCCATCCCGGCCAGAGAAGCACGCCGTCGGGTCATGATTGCGTTAACAGTTCAGGTAATGAACGTGTTGCATTCGGGTTATCATCGCATCGCCGTATGACTTCCGGATCCAAAAAGAAGAGCAAGATCGTCTTTGAGCCAAAAAAGAAGCTCAGGATCATCGTACTCGTCCATCAGGACCTGGTGCCGCCCGACACGCTCGACGGTCTGAGTGACAAAGAGAAAATCGAAGTCAAAACTGAATTCGATGTCATCTCAACTCTTCGGAAGATGGGCCATGACGTTTATCCGGTCGGCCTCTATAACCAGTTGAATGTGATTGGCGATGCCCTAATGGAGTATAAGCCGCACATCGCGTTCAACCTGCTGGAAGAATTTCACGGCTACCCTCTTTACGACCAGCATGTAGTGAGCTACCTCGAGCTGATGAAGCAGGCCTATACCGGCTGCAATCCGCGCGGTATGACACTGGCCCATGACAAAGCCCTGACGAAAATGATTCTCGCCTATCACCGCCTGCAGGTGCCGAGCTTTGCCGTGTTTCCCATGAACCGGAAGGTGCGCCGGCCCAAACGCTTGAAGTTTCCGTTGTTGGTGAAGTCGATCAGCGAAGAGGGATCGGTGGGCATTTCACAGGCGTCCGTGGTTCACGACGACGAGCGGCTGACGCAGCGGGTTGAGTTTATTCACCGTCAGAACAAGACGGCCGCCATCGCGGAACAATATATAAAAGGACGGGAAATCTACGTCGGCGTAATCGGAAACCAGAATGTCCAGACTTATGCGCCCTGGGAGCTGGTAATGGAGAAGTTGCCGGAAGGCGCCGAAAACATTGCCACCTTGAAGGTCAAGTGGGACCCGGCTTATCAGGAAAGAGTCGGAGTAGCCACACGCGCCGCGGATCTGACGCCCGACCAACACAAGACGCTCGAGCGTTTATCGAAGCGAATTTACCGCTATCTCTTCCTGAACGGTTACGCGCGACTCGATTATCGTCTGACTGAGGAAGGTCAATTTTACCTGCTCGAAGCAAACCCCAACCCCCAGATCGCCGAAAATGAGGATTTTGCCGATTCCGCAGCCCACAGCGGAGTTCCCTACGACCAGCTGCTGCAAAAGATCATTACCGTCGGGTTGAACTACCAGGCAGCCAACCAGGCTGCTTAACGTTAAGCAAACTGTTAGTTTGCGCCCGGCATAAAGCGTCGGCTTGCGGCTCTGCCGCTTTTCCGTTCGGTAAGCCTGTGGCTTACCGAAGAACGTGTTCTTTTCTGAGGCTAGGCCTCAGGCCTTGAATATCAGAAGCTAACTGCGGAAGCGCAGCCTCGAAGAAAAGGGCTTTGACCGGTAAGCCATAGGCTTACCGCAGGGAGGGCGGCAGAGCCCTTCTTACCTTGCCTCGTTAGTTGCCTCTCGATTTTTAGCCAAAAGCCCCCTCGGATCTGGGGTAGTGGGTCAGTTTGAAATTCAGCCGGGGATTAGCCAGGCAAACGAAGCAGCCGCATCAGAACCGGGAGCCGTAGCGACCGGGTCGCCGTCGCGAGACTCAACTCTGTTCGTATCGCGGTGACTACGGGTTGTTGCGGACTCAGCAGCTT
>JAXIOV010000027.1:0-88120 GCA_045403245.1 Pyrinomonadaceae bacterium
GATGCAGTGGTGGGTGTTTTGTGGCCTCAGGCCTCCCCTGGTGCTGATGCTGTATCCCGCAACAACGACTCAATCGTTCTTCGCCTGCAATTTGGTGAACACGCCATTCTGTTGACTGGCGACATCGAGGAGCAGGCAGAAAAGGCCTTAGTGCGAACCGGGGAAAATCTACGCGCCGATGTTGTCAAGGTCTCGCATCACGGAAGCAGAACCTCGTCGACACAGAGTTTTGTGACTTCAACGCATGCGCGCTTCGCCATATTCTCCGTGGGCCAAACCTCCATCTTTGGTCATCCACACAGGGAAGTAATTGAAAGGTGGCAGACGAGTGGTGCGCAGGTTTTGACAACCGGCCGGAATGGAACGATTACGTTTTTAACTGATGGGCGTGACCTCGAGCTTGAAACTTTTCTCAAAAACTAGATCGTACTCGCGCTGTCGTCTGGCGTGTAAAGGTCGATCCTGGTGCTACCGGGCTTGTAGGTGTGAAGCACGCCGAGCGGCGGCGCGTAGACGTGAAGGGTGATGAGGTTTTGTTCGCTGACGTCAGGATTGCCGAGTTGATGGATGTCGGGTGTGTCGGAACCAGTAACTCCTCCGGCTGAATACTCCCGGGCCGCCTTGTATTGCAGGCCCGCCTCGGCGTTGTAAGTAAACGTCGTTTCCCACAGTCTGCCTTCGCAAACTTTGACCCCGCCGTGTGAGCCGCTGTGATCGTGAATTGGCGTGCGATGTCCGGGACGCCAGCACAACACCAGCATCTCCACAAACTCATTACGACAAACTCGGTGCCGCCAGTAGTTGCCCTCTTTGAAACCAACGTACGGCTGCAATTCTTCCGTGGAGATCTCTGAGGCCTCGAGCCAGTTGTAAATTTGTTCAAGTGTGGGCGGCTCAGTTTGCGCATTGAGCGCTGCTACAAGGCCGGTGAGCGACAGTGGTTCAGTTCTGATCTCGTTGGAGGTGGCGTCGGGGGTTTCGAGGTAGATTGACAAGTGATGATGACTCCTAAAGTAATTGCGTGCATAGCCCTTATATTCTGCCGCGATGTGTTCAGTCAAGACGCTTGCAGTTTTTGATTGCGATTCCTGCCAGTTTTTCAACCCCGGCGGATGATGGAGATCCGTCGCGGTTCCTCTCCGTCTCCCGTAATTCCAATGTGCCAGGCGTTCCCAGGCAACGGATATCGTCCGAGCCGTCCAGCCCATTCAATAACCACGACCGCGTGTGAGTTGCTGAGCAGCTCCTCGAGATCGACGGCATTAGCGGCAGTGGCGCCTTCGTCGAGTCGATAGAGGTCGATGTGGAAGAGAGGCAATCGCCCATGGTATGGATTGACCAGCGTAAACGATGGACTGGTTACTTCGTCCGCGTCCAAACCAAGACCCGCGGCCAGTCCCTTCACAAAGATCGTTTTGCCGGCACCCAACGGACCATCGAGAAGGAGAATCTCGCCGCCAGTGAGTTGTTCACCAAATCGCTTGCCGAGATTGAAAGTCTCGACCGGATCAGTCGAAAGAAATTCGCCGGTTGGGATCTGAGCGTGCATGTTCCTTGATTCAACTCTTTGGAGCAGTGCGGCGGCTGGGACCGCTTTGGCCCTTCACACATGATCAAACGGTCAAGAGCAGGACTCGAGTTGCCAACATTTAGCAAAATATCGTTCCAAGCCCGCCGCAGGCCAAAGAGGCGCCGGGCTGCCAAAGTCAGGGCAGCTCGCCTTCCGCATCGATCGAACGTATCGCTTCGTTCAGATGCTCGCGAATATCCGATGCAACCATCGAGCGCATGCCCAGGTTGCGAGCTGCGAAATCACCTGCGAGTCCGCCGAGATAGACTGCGGCTATCGTTGCTGTCAGGGCATCCGCCTCGTCTTTCAAGGTTGCAAACGATTGAGCTACAAAACCGGCGATGATGCCGGTTAGAGTGTCGCCCGCGCCTGCGGTTCCCAGCCCGGCATTCCCGGTGGGATTAATGAAGACACGATCAGGGGTTCCTATCAGTGAACGAGAACCTTTGAGAACCATAATAACGTTATGTTTCGCTGCGAAATCACGAACCACAGCGACCCGGTCATCAAGCCTCGACTTGTCGCCGGCGCCAAGAAGTCTCAACATCTCGCCAAGATGGGGAGTCAGAATCAAAGGAGCCCGAGCGTGTCCCTCCAGATCCCGGGGCCAGGGCGACAGGCAATTCAGCGCGTCGGCGTCAATCACCACCGGGGTCCATCGCTGGCGGATCACCTCATAGACGAAGCGTCGTGTAAGTTCGTCTTCGGCAGTGAGACCGGGCCCAATCGCAATTACGGTTGCTTTCGACGTCAGTTGTTTTACGTGATCGATCGCTAAATCGCTGACGGCGCCTGAATCAGTTTCCGCAAGCGCTGTCGTCATTACCTCCGGGATCGACGTTGCCGCGACAGTTGCCTGGGCGGAAGCTGGGGTTGCAATGGTTACGAGTCCCGCTCCCGAACGCATGGCCGCGTTTCCGCACAAGACCGCTGCGCCCGTATAGCCGCGCGAGCCGGCGATAACCAGCACATGCCCGTGAGTATTCTTAAACGACTCGGGGGTGTAGCGCGTTGAGATCAACCAATTGCGAGCATCCTGTTCGTCGATCAGGTAGAGGGATGAATTGACTTCTTCAATGAGCTCAGGCGGCGATCCAATGTCTGCTACGACCAACTTTCCATTGAGGTGCGCGGCGGGTGGCAGAACATTCGCAGGCTTGGCAGAAGTAAAGGTGACTGTCGAGTCTGCTTCAACAGCTGGGCCAATAAGCTTCGCCGAGTCGGCGTTAAGACCTGACGGAACGTCGACGGAAAAGATCCACGGGCGCATAGCGGTCGATTGATCCCGGACCCGTCTGATCGAGACCAGGTGTTGAACTACTTCGAGGAAAACTCCCTCCAGCGGGCGAGTAAGACCGGTCCCGAAGAGCGCGTCAACGATCAGGTCATATTGGTGATGTTGACCGGCTAGTTCGTTCCACTCCGCCGCGGATTTGCATTCCACAAAACTCAAAGGCAATGAACCATCGTTCGGCTCTGAGGCGCCTGCGGCGAGCCGTTGAGCCAACTCGAAATTTACCCGGGCATCGCCTTTAGTAGCATCAACGGCGCCGAACAGAACTACATCGGTACGCACTCCGAGACGAGAAAGGTCCTGGGCGAGAGCAGCGCCATCGCCGCCGTTGTTTCCCGGCCCACAGAGTATTTGTGCTTTCTTGCCGTTGAGATTGCCCCGGAAGTGAGTTGCGATTTCCTGAAGACACGCCCTTGCGGCGGCCTGCATTAAAGCGAGTGAGGTTGTTTGAAATCGCTGGGCCGTGAAAAGGTCGATTTGCCGCATCTGCTGAGCTGAGATAACGGGCTTCACGTTGGGATGATAGTGACCGTGGCTCCAAGCGGTCAATTGGAATGAGACCCTAACGGTTCCAGAATTGATCGCGTAAGCAGTTCCTGAATTCGTCGTGAGTGTCTTTTCAGATTGCGGGCCAGATTGCGGGTTTTTCTTAGTGAGGCAGAAAATACAACAGCAGGCATCAAAAAAAGCGGCCAAAAAGCCGCTTTCACCCTTTGCCACCGCCTTTTGCCGCTGCACCAGCCCGTCCGTTTTCCAGGTAATAACTATAAAAGGCTAATGCGCCGGATTCTCCAGAAAAATTATCAAAGAAAAAGGAATGGGCCGGATTCAAATTCGAATCCGGCCCTGGTGTTAGTCGTGATCAGGTTTTCATTGCAGAAATTTACTGGAGTTTGGATCTGCGTCGCTTTCGTATCACGCCGACAACTCCCGCCAGACCCGTTCCCAACAAGGCCATGGTCGCCGGTTCCGGGACTTCTCTGGGGTCATTACAACCATTGCAGAAGAAAAAGCTTTCGTGTCCACCCTCAGCTCCGGAGACACTGGCCGACAAGCCCAACCTGAGGTTCGGGTTGTTCGCGATCGCAGTTGCAAGCGCGGCGGCAGCTTCTGGATTCAGTGAAAAAAGGAAATCAGACATGCCGGTTCCGTTGCCGTTTAGCGTGGCTTCTTGCAGAGTCAATGCATCAGCGAGATGGGCGCTAAATACATTGTTTCCGTTTTCGTCGTAAGCAGTAAGCACCAATGAATTCAACACAATGGGTCCGACGGAACCACCATTGCCGCCGCCCCTGTTTGGGTCATTGATATTCATGTGGATGCAGAGATTACCGTCGACAATACCCAACTCGCTGGCTAAGAAGGTCTGGTTGTTTGCCTCGCCTACTATCTGGTTACCTGAAATCACGTCACCACGGCGATTTGCGTTTGGATTGTTTGGATCGTAAGCGACTGAGCCGAATCCTACGGTTGAAGCTCCGTGACTCTGAATCACCAAAACGCTATTGACCGTTCCGAGGCCCGCGGGCTGCACAATAAATGGCCCGTTGGGAACTATCAGGAAGTTGTCGGCGCGGGCGTTTGTAGCACCCAGCGACAGTGTCAGGAGTACTCCCAAAACCAAAAATCCCTTGGAAAAAAAGTAATTCATTCGTGGTTCCCTTTGCCATTGATGACAAGAAGTCTGGTTGGCGACTAACGAAGCCGCAGTTAATGTTTCCGACCTATCCAGAGAAAACCGCGAATAAAGCTCGGTTTCCAAGTGTTTTTTTGCAGATTTGAGTGGGAACTGTGGGTATGTCTAGGGCGTGAGTCTTAAGATCCGGGTAAATCTACTGATGACTTGTCGGGATTCCGAAATACCCAGGCTGAAGGTTATTCCAAAGTAAGTTACTCCATAAACGTTGAGAACCACGGCGGCGAGCGGGATGGGATGGACGTTCCCCAGCAGCAACTTCGCGCCCCAGCCGATGCCGGCGCTCAAAATCGCTGCAAGCCATAGTTTCATGATGTACACAGCAGACAGACCAGTCTTCCCAATTCGCCTATTCAAGCTGCGTCTTAGAAGGACAAACTCAATCCAGGCGGCAACGCTGGCGGACAAGGTCAACCCCACAACCCCCCACTTCGGCGCGATTCCAATCAGGCGCGGCAAAGGAAGCGCGCAGAAGTATCCGAGGACCGTCGCCAGGGCAACGTGCACAATCGCGAAGAGCAGTGGCGTGCGAGTGTCATGCAGCGCGTAGTAGGTCGATGAGTAAAGACGTCCGAGCGTGGATGCGAGTAACCCGATACTCGATCCGGCGAGGATGCCCCAAACGTAGATTGCGGCGTCATGCTTGAATTCACCGGTTTGATAGAGGACAGCGGCGATCACGTCACCCAGCGCGAGGAAGGCTATCGCCGAGGGAACGATGAAAAAGGAGATTCGTTGTAAGCCAGCGTCAAGCCGGTGTCTTAGGACTTCAGCAACTTCCTCCGACGTGCCGGTTGCCTGTGACATTGCGGGAAGTTCCGCCGCTGAAACCGACATGCCGAAGAGACTGACTGGCAGAGTGTAAAGGCTCTGCGCATAGGTAAGTGATGCTACCGCGCCCTGCGGCAGAAAGCTGGCCAGGATCGCATCAACAAAAGCGCTGATCTGAATAACGCCACGACTCATGAAGACCGGGAAAAAGTTTGTAACAACTTTCTTGACGTGCGCGCTCGCAACATCGAAGACCGGCCTGAGCCGTGGCATGAGTTTGAAAATCGTCGGCAGCTGGATACCAAACTGCAACGCACTCCCAACCACAGAGCCCCACGCCGTGACTTCCGCGAGATGAAACTGGTCGACCCGGCCGCCAAAGAAGAGCAAGGCAGAGATGATTGCCAGATTCCAGGCGACAGGTGCGGTGTAGGAAATGAAAAAGCGGTGATGGCTGTTCAGTATTCCGAGGCACCAGGCCGAAAGAACCAGGAGGCCCGCCCCGGGGAACAGGATCTTTACCAATCGGATCGTGAGTTCGCGTGTCTCGCCGCCGAAGCCGGGAGCGATGGCGTCGATGAGGTAAGGCGTCGTGAGGACGCCGACAATCACGATCAGCGAGGTGATGAGCGCCAGTAAGCTGAGAATCGCGTTGGCGACACGGTTAGCTTCTTTCTCGTCGTCGAGGGCCAGCAGCTTGGCGTAGACAGGAATGAAGGATGCCGACAGCGCTCCTTCACCAAAGATGTTCTGAAGAAAATTTGGAATCCGAAAGGCGGCGCTAAAGGCGTCACCGGCGGCTGAAGTCCCGAAGTAGTGTGCAAACACTCGCTGGCGAACCAGCCCGACGATGCGACTTATGAGTATTCCGGACCCAACCAAAAAAGCCGACTTTCCGGAACTCCTTTGAAGTTTCGCTCTCGATTCGACCGGGGCACTGGCGGCCGCAGTGCTGCCCACTTGTTCGATGGTTTCACCGGCGATGGTGCTGGCTTCATCGTAAGTTTCGACCGAGTCAGCGGGCGAAGGTCCCGGAGGATTCTCGGGCTTGGAAGGATCGTTCATCTAGTTCAGAGGTTATAGTCCTTCAGTTTTGTCAACAGCGTCTTATAGCTCACGCCCAACTCCTCAGCCGCCTGTGCTTTGCTCCCGTTGTTTCGCTCCAGGGATTCCTGAATCTTATGACGCTCCACCACCCGGAGTGCGCGACTGGTGGCTTCGGAAAGGGTTCCGCTTAAGTTAAATGACTTCAACAGCTCGGAGCTGTCGCCGTCATTTGTTGCCAGACCCAGATCCTTTGGCTCAAGTATCATTGAATCCGTAAGAATGCACGCGCGTTCGATAGCATTTTCCAGCTCCCGCACGTTACCGGGCCAACGATGTTCGCGGAGTGAGGCTATCGCTTCCTGGCTTAACGTGGCCTCACGCCCGCGGAGTTCCTTGCCGAGTTGGGCCGCGAAGTGGCTGGCGAGCAGGACGATGTCGTTGTCACGTTCACGGAGTGGCGGAATCTCCAGCGGAAATACGGCGAGCCGAAAAAACAGGTCGCGGCGAAACTCACCCGTGTCGACGGCGGACCTCAGATCCTTGTTGGTGGCCGCCACCACGCGTACATCAACCGGCACCGGCGCACGCCCGCCAATTCGATCCACGACTTTCTCCTCGATCGCGCGAAGAAGCTTACCCTGGACGGCCAGTGGCAGCTCGCCAATCTCGTCGAGAAACACCGTGCCACCTGAAGCCAGCTCAAATTTTCCGAGTCGTCTGTCACCCGCTCCCGTGAAAGCGCCGCGTTCATGTCCAAACAATTCGTTCTCGATCAGCGTTTCCGGAATTGCCGCGCAGTTGATCGCTACGAACGGTTTGTTACGGCGTTCGGAGAGGTGGTGCACCGCGCGAGCGAAGAGCTCCTTGCCTGTTCCTGACTCGCCGAGCAACAACACGGTAGCTTCGGTTTGGGCCACTCGTTGAGTTTCCGCCACCGCGCGCTTAATGGATTCCGATTCGCCGATGATCCGAGGGAAGCCGTACCGGCGGGACCATTCTTCGCGAAGCAGGATGTTTTCAGTTCTTAACCTGGCTTGTTCAAGGGCGCGTTCGACCAGCAGCAGGAGATGATTCGAATCAACCGGCTTTTGCAGAAAGTCGTGCGCACCGTCTTTCATTGCCTGGACGGCCTCGTCGATCGAGCCAAACGCGGTCATCACAATTACCGGAATATCAGCATCGGCGGCGCGAGCCGCGCGCAAAACGTCGAGCCCGGAACCGTTAGGCATGCGAAGGTCTGTGAGTACAAGTTTGTGTGGTGCGGCCGAGATTTCGTGAAGGGCCAGGCGGGCGTCGGAGGCTTCGGTGACGGTGTATCCTGCGCTTTCCAGCGTCAGCCGCAAAACGCGTCGCAGACTCTCTTTGTCTTCAACCAGAAGAATGTCAGGCATTGCGCAAAGGGGAAAATCTCGATCAACTGCGTCAGCTGACACCGCAGCAGTTTCAAATCGCTGCGCGACGCACATAATTCATCATTCATTCTAACAGTGTGCGTGTCAAGGAGGTCGGCTTTTTTCGGAATGGTTCGTTAGCCGACCATTAGGGAGCGCGTGGATTCAACGTTTCGCTGATAATCCAACAGTTTGCTTTACAAAAAAAGCGCGAATGGTGGTTAGCCATTCGCGCCGTTTGTTGGCAGAGGATTTGATTCTTCTGCGTTTTACTTCTCAGCCACACCCATTACAAGTGCTCCCGGCATGACAGAGCTATTCAGTACATTCCTGGAGTCGTACTGTAAGTTGGAAGTTCCGACGCCGTTGGCATAGTCGAATGTCGGCTCAAGGAAATCGCCAGTCGCGCCAAATCGGGCGATCATGATCGATCCATAGATGTCTCTGTTGCCGCCGCCCTGCTTTATCAGTCTGCCCTGACCGAGAACCAGGATTATGCCGTTGAAGTTGGGCCCGGCGCCGTTGAAATAAAGTGTACCGGTTACGATTAGCAGGCCAGCCCCGCCTTCCAGAGTGCAATCGCCTTTCACAATCGTAAACTGCGGCGCCGCGGCCGTTCCCGGACTGCCCGTCAGGGAGTTGAGAACAACGCCTCGCTTCTGACAAGGGGATCCAGCGGCGGCGCATGAATTTGCGAGCGTCTCAGCCTGAACCAGAAAAGCACGAGCATCATCGGCCGTCTTGAGAAACCATGGCGTAGGTACTGTTGTGGTTCCCGCTGGCGCTGGATCGTTAGGTAGATCGAGCACGTTAAACTTTGGATCAGAAACTGTGCCGGGTTTAGCGGCGTAGGCGGCCTGCACGGTTGCGACGTCATGTCCGCTGATGGCCAGAGTTGGTTTCGTCGGCTGCAACCCAGCGTTATCCGACCCGGAATAAGTTTTGGAGTTACTGTTTCCGAGATCAATCGTCAGATTTGTGGTCGCGTTATCATGGCCACGGAGAACGAGTGCGGCCGGCACTTCGATATCCAGTCCATTCGCATGCAACATCATTGACAGCGTTTTCCTCGCCCCGCGAGGTCCATAGCCGGTTGACCTCACAATGATTCGAGTAGGTGTGGTGGTTGCGAGGTTTGTATTGTCCGGATCAGTCAACTGCACGTCGTAAGCGACTCCAGTGAACGGGTTATAGCCGGTACTGATGCCGACGCGATCGGCATAGGTCGATCCGTTTGGCGTGTAATTGTAAGTAAGCCAGCGCGAAAGCCGTTTCGGAAACCCAGCCGTTGTCGGATCTCCGGCAAGGTTGGATGTAGCCGCACTTAGAGCTTTAGTAAAATCAATTCTATTTTCCGGTGCTACGCTGCCGGCTGGATTCGCCACAAACAGTGGGTTAGGCAGGACATTGCCACGCAGCACATTCAATGTTGCTTGAAGTCCCGCTTCCGCGCCGTAATATGCCTGCATCTCGGCAGCTGCATCCACCGTGTTTGTCGCGGACATTGAAGTGGTCAGAATCAACATCCCTCCGGCGGTCAAAAGCAGCGCCGATATCAGCAAGGTGGTGATGAGCGCCGCTCCGCGTTCGCCTTGCCTGGGTTCGATGTTCTGTGAAACTGTTTTTAACATCCTGGTGAGTCCCTACCTTCAAAATTGCTGCAAAGTGTTGGGTGCGTTTCTTAACGCCACATCGGAAACTAGTCCTACAACTGATGCGGGCTGTTCAGGGCCGGCGGGCAGTTCTACGCTAACGTTGATTCTTATTCTTTCTGCCGTGGCGGGGGTGGCCGCGCCACCGGCCGCGTCCAGATAGGTCAAGGTTAGTCCGGTGATATTGCTGGCCACCACGACAGCACTGCCGACAGGCGTCGGGGAATTGTCGAAGCGGACGATTGCCCGGTTTGCTGATTGAAAGACAAAACGGACGTCTTCGTCAGCCTGGTCCAGGCTGGCATCATTATTGAGATTCGCACGTATTCGGATAGAGTCGGTGGTTGAATCGGCTGTAACGATTCCATTGTCACTGAGCCCGTAGCCGGCGTTTCCAATCTCACGCGACATGACGTACAGAACTCGTTGCGTTGCCGCCAGGGCATTTGAGCGCAGGTTTTCCCGAGTTCGAGTGCGCAATGAAGTAGCCAGCAGGGTGCTGGCTGCCACCATCACGACGATGGTAATGGTCATCGCCAGCATAAGCTCGAACACAGAGAATCCCGCTTCGGTGCCTTCCTTGCGCTGTATTGCTTTATTCAACATTGCCTCACTTCCTCTTCGTCTTCACCGATCAGTTCTCGATCGTTGAGTAATCAACGTGACTGTCCCACCGGCACCGAAGGCCCAGCCTCTTCCAATACTCTGCGGCACTACCGTGACCGTGATGGCCTTAAGGGACGTCGTCGGAACCGACTCAATTGCCGTGGTGGAAGGGTCGTCATCAACCGCGACGGTGAGCGTAAACGAGCGGCCTTCACTCTGAATGCCCGTTTGCACAACCGTGCCTGCGTTCAAGCTTGCGTCCGTAGTGGTTGAATTGAACTGTGCGCTACGTAAGCGTTCAAGCGCCTGCTGGGCGATCGCAAGACTGGTGGCCCGATCGGTGCCGCCCGAATTGTTGTAAACCGAAAAAGAAAACAGGCTCGCGGAACCGAGCGCCACGATCAGCATTATTAACAATGCAATGACTGCTTCCACCAACGTGAACCCCGAGTCATCGTGTGAGCCTCTTTCCTCTGTAGGCGGAATCCATCCGCCACTCGCAGGTTGGAGGCCGGTTGCAGCGTCGATTTGTTTAGTAAGATCTTGATTCATGGAACTTGCGTATGGCTGCGAAAAGTGGGTGTAGGCGCGGTGGAGTTTAAGACCGGATCGCTCGCGGGTGGACCATCGAGCGTCGGTTGACCCGCGGAAGTCAAGTCAATTCTGGTCGACCCGTAGGAGGGAGAACGGATGTTGATGAAAGAAGGGTTCGCGATGGCGCCGGTGTTGTCCACCGTCCGACCACGCCAATTGAAATAGATAGTGCGGGGATAGGGAAGGTCAAACTGGAGACTGGCGTCTGATGGCAAAGTGAATACGCGAGGTGCATCGAGTGTCCCGTCGCCGTCCTGGTCAATGGTTACCGAATAGACGGTTGCATTAATCATGGAAACGCTCGCCATCTGGTTCACCGTGGTCGGACGACGACGCACAGAGTCGACCCGAGCTTTCTCCAAATTTCCCGTTAGCTGGTGAGCAGCGTTTTCTCTGGTCATTTCCTGACGGGCACGATCGATGTGAAGATAAGCGTAACCGGTAAGCACTGTGATCATCGTCACGACGATCAGGAGTTCGAGAACGGAAAACCCTCCATTGTGAGTCAGATTGGTTTTTGCGAGTGGAGCTGTCATAGCTGAAACCTTGTTGTTTTGGTCACTATTCGGCATAGAGGTTGGCACTTTGGTTATACCTCCAGCTCTTGACCTGACCAGATGCTCCAATCACTGACATCGCTGACGCAGTAGCAACTGAGGAAGAGCTGTTGTAAATGAAGAGCGCTCGGCCGACCGGGTTTCCCGCAGCATCGATTACCGAACCATCCGGTTGGAAAGTTATGTTGATTCGGTCATTGGTCAAGGCGGTCATCGTTGTTCCATCCGCGAGCGGAGCGGATGGTAAGCCGGCAGGAATGCCGTAGATGATTTCGGCTGCAGACAGCCCTCCGGTGGCTAATGGGACGGTGCTGACCACCCTGCTCCCGACGTTATTTGGATACGCAGGGTCAGCGAACAACGTGGCGCCGGCATTGTTGTTGTGGTCAATGATGGAAATCTCTTTGGTGGCGTTGTTGTATTGAAACGTGAACGCCTGCCTTTGTGCCATTGCCCACTCACGGGTGTTGCGCATTTGCGTCATGATTTCTCGGGTGACGACGATCGAACGCGACATCCGGCGTTCGGCAATCAGCTGCGGCACGGCCATAGCGCTGACGACCGCAATCAGCGCAGCCACTATGAGGGTCTCCACCAGCGAGTAGCCGGCTATGTTGGCTCCTCGCTGCGTGGCCAGGTCAACAAGATCGATGCGTTGTAGATTCTTTGGGGGCATTCGAAAGCTCTTTGGGGATCTAGCCAGGCGTTCACTGGGCGGTGGTCACCACTACCGGCTTTCCAGTTTCAGAGATGGTTATGGCGGTGGCTCCGGAACTGTTTCGCACCAATACCGGGTTCATCTGGGTGCGATGGTTTTGCTCGTCGACAGTTTGACCCAGCCAGTCGAAGATGAACGTCTTCGGAAAGGGCCCCGCAATCTCCGCATCCTTCTCTTCGGGCAGGTTCATCACGAGCGGAACATCCAGATTGCCGTCGTTATCCCCGTCCAGAGTCATGCTGTAGATTCGTCGGTTGAAGATTTTAACCTGGGCCATCTGGTCCATGTTCTTCGCCGTGCGACGCATGGAATCGAGCCGGGCCTTTTGTAGCAGGGTTGCGAGTTCGGTAGCGGTGCTGGCGCGAATGATCGCCTTTTGACTCTGGACTAAATTGACCAGGACAAATCCCATGACAACGGCGATCATCAGGATGACGATCAGGATCTCGAGTATGGAGATACCGCGGCAGGATGAGTGGTTGAGAGGGGCAGACATTTTATTTTCTCTAACCTGGCTAAAGCGTGAATCTGAGCATCGGGCCATCCCGAAACTCCACTTCCCAGGGGCATCAGGATCAGTATTCATGGAGTCCGGCGACAAAAACACCCGCCGAATCAAAAGCCTTTCGGATCGCATCGGAGTTGTACCGGACGTCGGAATTTCCGCCGCCGTTCACCGAGAAGACGGGATTGTTGAATCCAGTGGTAGCTGTCGGCGAGGGATCAAAGCTGGCGACAATAATTCCACCATCTATGTGACCGTTGCCATTGCCATCGCGGTTGAATATGCCGGCACCCAGTACCAGGATGAGACCCTCAAAGTCTGTCGTGCCGCTTGTAATCAGCTCTCCGGTGACGATCAAAAGTCCACATCCCTGATACCCGCTGCCCAGGCTCACCGGGTCGCCGCCGTAGTTGTCGATAAATGTGGTTTTTGGCGCGGCACTCGTTCCGAGGCCCGCGGCAATAGCCGCTGCGCCAGTGGTGAAATAGCGCCCGTCTCCCTGGGCAATGTCCTTACTGGTCGCAAGGAAAGCACGAGCGGTATCGGCTGAAGCCAAAAAGTCAGGCGTGTTTGTGGGAGTCAAAGCTGCGGCAGTGCTGGGAGAAACCTGGTCCGTGCCGGCCCCCAGTGCATTGAGACTATCAATCACTGTCTGCGCGTCTGCCTGGTTACTCAACGAGACCGCGACTGCCGGTAGACCTGCCAGCGGTGGCGAGTGAATATCATTTCCGGTATAGCCGGAAGCGTTTGAACTACCCATGTTGAAGGTCATGCTGTTGCCGCCCGCAACCGTCAGAGGCGCTGGAATAGAAAAATTAAAGTAGTTGCGATGAACAACCATCTCCAGCCGTTTCATAGAGCCCTTTGGCCCATAGCCTATGGCTTGAATGACGAGCCGTGACGGATCGCCGTTAGTGACAGGAGTGTTGTCGGGATCGCTAACCGTAACGTTGAAGGCGATTCCGGTTAATGGGCTATAGGTGTTGTCCGTTGGATTTACTTTTACGCGATCCGCGTAGTCTGAACCCGCTGAGGTGTAGTTGTATTGAAGCCAGCCGGAAAGACGTAAGGGCGCGGAAGTCGGATCGGTAGAGGCGTTGGTCGTGGCTCTGTCGACCGCGTTTCTGAATGACAACTTCGTTCCGGCCGCGATGTCGTGAGGGGTTACATTGCCACGAAGAACGTTTAACGCCTGTTGCAGACCTGCTTCGGCTCCATAATAAGCCTGCATCTCCGCCGTCGCATCGATCGCCGAAGTTGTTGACATGCCGGTCGTCAGGATCAGTGCACCGCCGGCCGCCAAAACCAGGGCTGCGATCATTAGCGTTGTAATGAGAGCGGCTCCGCGCTCAGTCGAGCGTGTTTGAGTCATTTCTTTGCAATGCGAAACTGGTTTCATTGGTTTGAACCTCACTGGGAGCAACGGTTATCAATATTTGTGTAGTCTGGAATTGCGCAGAGCGACGTCGGAAGTAAGGTAGGTGCGCCATTCAGGTTGATACCCCGGCGAGCCCGGGCTTCCAACTTGAGGGGTCCCTATGCAGACCATGATTACAATAAACTTCGCCTCATCAGGCGTGACCTCGGCCTGGGCGTTCCCATCTGTATTCAGCGGGTTCGTAATCTGGCAGCTTGTTGGATCCGGATCTTGAGTGTAGGTAACCTTCTGATCGAAATAGTAGAAGCGCAGGTTGTCAACCCGATTTGCGAGCACGGTGCCTCTCAGATCTACACCGGGACCCGACGATTCAAATCTATCCCATCGCGCCAGGTAGTTTGTGTTACTTGCCGTATTAATGAAGTAGGTCAGATCTTCTCCGGGATCTTGAACAAGGGCCCGGGAGTCGTTGGACACGCTGACGTCAAAATTGAATTTATTGAGATTGGCCCGGATTCGGATGGCTTGGCGGTTTGAATCTTCCGCTACGATCCCGTTCGTACTCAGGTTGAAGCCCGAGTTGGCAACTTCGCGCGACATGATGTTGAGCGCTCGCTGCACGTCCGCTAATTCGTCGACGTGTTCATTTTCGCGGCTTCGTTCGTGAAGTAAGCGAGCCAGCAGATGGACCGAGACGCTCATGACGACCAGGGTCAAAGTCATGGCGATTAAAAGCTCCATCAGCGAAAACCCGGCTTGTTTCTTTGTGATTGTGTGTTGCTTAAACATGAGTTTGCTAGCCATAAGAATTAGCGGTTGGGACCTAAGAGCAAGGTGCTTCTCTCAGTAGTCAGAGTCACCGAGCCAAAGACCGAAGTAACATTCCTGGCCAACTGAGGGCCTACTCCCTGGGGGACTACTCGCACTGAAATCGACTTAAGCGTTGGCTGCCCGTCGACCACGTTAGAATCAGTGATCACAACCCGGACCAGGTAAGGACGGCCACCGCTCGTTACGTTGGTTTCGGTGCCTGTCGTGGCAGCAAGGCTTGGATCGGTGAAGAGTACGGCCCGCAGTTCCTCAATTCGCTGCTGGGCAACAGCCATTGCCAGTTGCCGATCGTTGGTCGTTGAAGTGTTGGCAGCCGCGTAGGCAAAGACTGAAGCAACCCCGAGGCCGATGACCATCAAGAGGACAAAGGCGATTGCGGTTTCCATCAAGGTGAATCCGCGCTCACCGCTATTTGCGGTTTGTGGACACTTCGGAGGAGCTGAGTTTTTTGTTTTCTTGCTCATTTGGTTTTTAACCACCAGTTGTTGCTAAGGATTGGCGCAAGATCCGGTTTCGCCACCTGTTTATTGGTTAACCCCTACTGAAGCCGAGGCGCTACACGGAGAGGACGCAGTGAAGCTTATTGTGCCGTTCTGACTAGTTCCGTTCATTACCACGGTGAACGTCACGGTTCCGCTTCCCGAAACGGTGGAGCTCTGTCCGGGAGCAAGGGTCACGGAGATGTGGGAAGGGTTGCTGTTGCCCGACAGGCTTACCGAGGTCGAGCCGCTCGAGTTTTGAACCGCGAGGGACACTGATCCTGTTGCCCGATTTCCGAGGGACAGGGAACCTGGGCTGGCCGTGAGCGTGCATTGACCTGACGATGGATCTGGGGTCGGCGTGGGTGTGACGGTCGGTTGTGGTGTTGGGGTCGGCGTTGGATTGTTATCACGGCAGTCGATGCCCTGGTTAGTGCACGGAGTGGGCGTGGGGTCTGCCGGCGGTGGCGGAGCTGGTGTGGGCGTAGCGTCCGGATCTGGATTCGGCGTCGGCGTTGGTGTGGGACTCGTCAAGCCCCCTCCGGGTGTTGGGTTCGGCGGAGGATCCGGGCGTATGTCGCCAGTTGGATCGCCGTTGAGAACCACATCGGGAATTGACCCATCGGGGAAAGACTCGCTGTCCAGGGTGATATCGCCGGAACCGCTAATCGTGATGAGCGTGATGCTCCCATCAGAAATATTCATCGTCGGCGAAACCTGGCCCGTTAACGAACGTCCACGCCAATCAAAGGTAATCGTTGTGCCGACAAACTCCGGTGCGAAGCTAACACCATTTTCCAGGCTAAACGTTCGCGTGTCAGTCGCATCAATAACGCCGTTGTTATCAAAATCCATGGTCACGCTGTAAGACGTGGTGGAAAGCAGCAGCAGGCTAGACATTGCGCCACCCATGCCATGACGTCTCACAGAATCGGCGCGGGCTTTTTCTGCGAAGGAAGCGAACTGGCGGGCAGAACCTGCGAGCCTCATGTGTGCACGCGCCCTCACAACACCGATGGCGCCGAAGGCTGTCACCACTGAGACTATTGCGACGATTATGATCGTCTGAATCAGCGTGAAACCGGGCTGATTGTTACGATTGGTTGCTCTTCGCAGCTTACTGATAACGGTCATCTTTCCTCCGACAGACTCAATAGTTGGGCATGGAAGCCCCGACGAGCGTCTTTGGCAACGTCCATGCCACGTTCAAATCCCTTTAATTAGGCGCAAAACTGCTTCAGGAAGTGAGGGGTCTGTCGGCAGATCGTTACCTTAAGTAACGCAAGAGGAAGTCTGCTTCCTACTATTGGCCCGTCCGTCCAGCACCAAATCTTCTCGTGCCCCAACCGCAAATCTTCAGGAAATGAGGCCAGCTTCGAAGTTTTGATCAAGCGGAGGACTTTGTTTTTTCCGTGCCCCGGAAAAGAATCGTCCGCTTTGTTGCGTGGTGCCGCACGCCGCGCTTCGGAGTTGGACGGTAAAGCGCCCCGTCGATCTCAGGATCGGCGGGGCGCAATGCCGTTCAGTGGAAGGGTCCAGCTGCCGGATAAATGGGGAAGCGCGACTAAGGACTCTTTAAGGCCGGCTCGAATTCGCCGCCTGCGGAACCCGCAATGTTCTCAGTGTCGGCGAGCTTCATAGTCAGTGTGAGAGGTTTGTAGTTGAAGGCCCTTGGACCGCCACGACTGTTCTGTACTTGCATCACTAAGTAATCCTGATTGTCCCTGAACCGCAGAACACTTCCACGTTGATTGAGAATGACGAACAAGAGAACGTTACCGTTGGCGGTTCGCATTTGACCAACCAGCGAGCTCACGCCTCCATCGGTCCTAATCAAGGTGCCTGTCTTCGCGATCACGCTGCCGCGCCAGGCCGGCCCCGTAAATCTCTCCTCAAGAGTGCCAGGGTCAATCCCGGCCACCGGCATGATGTCGGCCGGTGTTAGTCTGTGTTTCTGCAATTCGCTTTTCAGGCCGCGAAAGATTTTGAGCATCGCGCGTGGGGTAACTCGATTCATCCCCAGGCCACTCAACGACGCCAGTTGAAGGTCACCGGGAGCGATGTTCAAACTGGTAATAAGTTCGCGCCTCACCGACTCTCTTCCGCCCAGGCTGTCGCCGATGCGTTCCGCCATAAAATTGCTCGAGTAACAAAGCAGTACCTTAAGCACGTCGCTGAGTTTGCTCGACTTGTGAGTAAGAAGCAGCCGGGCGCCGGGCGCGACTGGGGAAACAGCGACCTCGCCCATCACGGCGACGCTCGCCATTGACTGGAGGCTGGCTTTGTCTCCCAGCACACTACGCTCATAGTTCCAGGCCTGAACCGCTGCACTTGATCGTCGTGTGGCATCGAGTGTGTCGTAGAGCAATTCACCGGACCGCCGCGGAGACCCACTGAAGTTCATCGTGAATCCGGGAGCAACGATTAGATTGCCAGTCACAGTTCGAATTCCCAGGCTATTCAATTCTCTTGCCACCATTACTGCATGTTCATAGTGAAACGAAGGATCGCGGCCACTCACGTACAGGTCTCCCACGATTTGACCGGTTGCTTTGTCGAAAGTGCCGGTGGTCCAGAATCCAGTGGTAAACCGGTGCTGCGCTCCAAAATTGCGCAAGGCTACGAGTGCGGTACCGAGCTTAATGGAGGAGGCCGGGTTGAATGGCTGATCAGGTGACTGTGCCGACACGACGCGCCCATCAGCGGTTTCGATCAGGACACCTTGCAGGCCGTAAATCGTGGCTACTGCATCCGTGGGACTCGCCTGGGGTTGTGCCTGACCAGTCCCGGAGACTGGCGAAGTGGTCGAGGAGTTGTTGGGTAGCTCTTTTGGAACCGACTGAGCGACAAGGACCGCGGGCGCTGCCACGAAGAGAACAATGGTGAATAAAGCATTTAGTGACCGCGCCGGGTTTTGCATAATTCTTTCCTGTTACTCGCTCGACGGGCGAGTCAAACTAGATAATAGCACGATGGAGGAGAGGGGTGTCGCGGGAGAATTTCTTTGATGCCGGAGGCCCGCGTTAGCGATGTTCAGGGATGCCTCGTCATTTGGGCTTTTATGCGCAAGAACGCAAAGTCCAAATGCGTTGACAATAAAAGAAAAGCAAACCTAGAATCTGAGTTATTGATAATTCAGTGAGACGCGAAGATCAGCCGGTTGCTGTTAAAGACATACGTGCCACGTACAAGGCGCGAAGGAAAGAGATTCGCGCGCGTCTTGATCAGTTCAAAGAGATCTGGGACCACGGGTCAGACGCGCGACTCTGGGAAGAGCTCGTCTTCTGTATTTTTACGGCGGGCGCTTCCGCGCGGATGGGCTTTCGCGCAGTCGAAGCAGTTCGACCTTTTCTCTTCGATGGCAACCGTGAGGACATGACACTTGCTCTAAGGAATGCAGGTGCCCACCGGTTTCCGGTTGAGAGGCCAGCCTACATCGTCGTTACTCGAAGTTACCTGCGCCAGCACTGCAACCTGGCACTGGGCAGGAAGCTGCGAAGTTTCGCAGATCCGGTTGAGCGGCGTGATTGGCTGGCGCAGGAGAAACAGATTAAAGGCTTGCGCTATAAAGAAGCGAGTCACTTCCTGCGAAACATAGGGCTGCCTGGTTATGCGATCCTGGACAAGCACGTAATGAGCTGTCTAAAGGATCTCGGTGTGGTAGATACTCCAAGGCCCCCGGCAACCCGGGCGCGTTATCTGGAAACAGAAGATAAGCTAAAAGCTTTCGCTCGCGACATCCGCATTGACTTTGACGAACTCGATCTGGTTCTCTGGTCAATGAAAACCGGCGAAGTCTTGAAATAATAAGCTCGATCTCAGGAAATCTCGGCGAGAAGGTAAGTTCGACCCATGCAATCCCTCAAATCCGGAAACCCATTTCTAAAGTTTGCAGGCGCAGCATTTTTTGTGTTCGTCCTCTGCATCGGAGTAACGTCCCCGGTCTACTCTGCCCCATTATCAGATTCAAAAGCGCGTCAACGCGCACAAAAAGCGCTCCGCGATGGCGACTTTGAGGCAGCGGAGAAGATGTTTCGCGAGCTATTGACGAAGGATGCGCACGATCACCAGGTGCGCCTTGGTCTGAGTTTCGCCCTGCTGAAGCAGAGAAAACTTCAGGACGCGTATGATCATGCAGCGCGCGTGATCCTGGCGGAGCCTCTTTCAGCGCGCGCGCATGCTTTGCTCGGCTCTGTGATTCTCGCCTCCGGAGACTTCCGGGTTTCCGTGGAAGAGTTTAAGACCGCCTTGACCATCCAGGAGAACGAGTCGCTGGCAATCTCCGGGCTGGCGATGGTTGATTATTACGAGAACCGTTTGGACGCAGCCGTTAGAGGATTGCGCCGGGCGGCCAGTCTCGATTCAAGCGAACCGGATTTCGTCTTCAATCTCGGGCAGGCCAGCGCTCGCAGTGAGCGTTATAAGGAAGCGGCTGACGCCTACGAGAGGTTCCTGATCGTCGCGCCGAAGACTGACGCCGATCGCCGTGCCCGTATCCGCGGGCTCATCGACTTTCTGCGCTACCTGGGGCAACAGGGCTCGCTCTATTCGGTGGCAGGTGACAAGACCAGTTTGCCGTTTGAAGCAGTTGACGGACGGCCAGTGCTCAAGATTCGTGTCAATGGCGGCAAAGAGCTGCTGAGGTTTGTTCTGGATACAGGATCTGGGATGTCTGTGGTGTCGGAAAAAACCGCAAAGAAGTTAGGCTTGCATCCCGTGGCTCGCGGTGGTCAGGCCCGTGCCGTTGGCGGAGGGGGCAAGTTTGAAATTGTTTACGGGTTTGTCTCATCGTTGGAACTTGGTGACATAAGAGTTGAAAGAGTGCCGGTTTACATTCGGCACTTTTACGACCAGGTGGTCCCGGTGGATGGCTATCTGGGGGTTTCCGCGATCTCCAAATTCGTTGCGACGGTTGACTACGGTGAAAACACTTTGAGTCTTAGCCGTCAGGGAGGCCCGGTGGGTTTTGAGTACCGCGATCCCGGAAGCATCCGTTTTGAGAACGATATGCACCGCCCCAAGATCATCGAAATTCCGGTGCGAACCACTGCCAGCGGTTTTCTTAGTGGCGAGGTGCAGTTAGATGGAATCGAGAAGCCGCAGAATTTCATCATTGACACCGGCGCCACCATCTCCGTGGTCTCCGAGAAACTTGCCGAGCAGGAAGATTTGACTACTACGAACCTCGAGCCGGTCCGAATGCGGGTCTTTGGTGCGGCTGGGATCGCTGAGGATGTTAAGCGAATTCTATTGCCGAAAGTTGCGTTGGGTGCGTTTGCACGCGAGCAGATCAGCGCGGCCGTGCTGGACATGGAGCCGATCAACGAAACCTCGGGGTTCACTCAAAGCGGAATTCTGGGTGGAAACTTTTTGCAACACTTTCGGGTCGCGTTCGATTTCCGGCGAGGGTTGATCTGGCTTGAGCCACTGGGCAAGACCGCGAAAGGCGAAGTCGGCACGAAGCCCCTCAATCAATGAAACAAAGTCTCTATCTGGAAACTTCTGTCATCGGCGCTTACCTCGATAATGGCGAGCCGTTTCGTCGCGACCTTACTATTCGCTGGTGGGAACACGAGCTGCCGGACTATCGTGCGGTAATCTCGCCGCTGGTGTCTCGGGAGCTCGAGCGAGTTGCCGAGCCGCACCGCTCGTCCTATCTGAAACTGATCTCGCCGCTTAAACATGTGGAGCTGACCGAAGAAGCGTCGATCCTTGCCGACGGTTATATCTCGCGCGGAATTTTCCATCGAAAGTATATTGCCGATGCTTTGCATGTGGCGATTGCGTCGTATCACAAAATTGACTATCTGGTGACCTGGAATTTCGGACATTTGGCAAACGTTCGCCGGCAAGCGAGAATTCGACTCTTCAATACGGCGGCAGGGTTTTTTGTGCCGATGATTGTGACCCCGGAGTTTCTCGTTTCGGAAGCTACTGAAAAACTGAAGACAGAGAATTGAGAATCGAGAACCCAGGAAAAATGTATCGCAGACCCAAATTCCTTGAAGTATTACACGCTATCCGCGAAGAGATGTCGCGCGAAGTAGATTACGACGTCGACTTGTTTTCCGAGATGGTGCGCTCAGGTGTTCGTCCTTCACATGGGCCGGAGAGAATTATTCGTGGAGTTCGGTCACGTGCGCCACGCGATGAAGAGTCGAAAACAATCGAACAGCGACCGAGGAAGCGAGCGGGGAAGAGATAGGAGAAGCAGTAGCAGGAGGCAGGGGCGGGAGGCAGTGCAGAAGGCAGAAGGCAGTAAAGCAGAAGGCAGAAGACACAGGGTTCAAAATACAAAGCACAAAATACAAAGCACAAAGTACAAAGCACAAAGTACAAACCACCAGCATAAAGCTGATTCATGAACGCAACGTTTGAAACCATCGGGTTGGAAGTACCGAGCGAGAAGGCCTTTAACTATCTGGCCGAGCGTGCGGGCGATCAGGGAGAAGCAACCCAGTTGAATCGCCGTGGCGCCGTGTTACACGGTCGTTGCTGGAAATTGGGCGAAGGGTTGGAGGTTTGGACGGTCCTCTACGAATCAGGGAGTGGCGACGTTTTTTACGCTGACTGCCGCCCCGGTTTCCGGGCCCGCTACATTCAAACGATTACGCCGTGGGCGCTTACCGAGTATGACGAGGAAGGCGAAGCAGTTGTCCATGGATATCGCGAAGGCACGGATTGCGAAGTCCTGTTTGAACTGCAGAACTTGACCGAGGTTGGTCCAGCGGGCTTTCGCGCCCAGGAACTTCATGTCGGCCTTTGTGGTTTGGCTTACCGCGCTCGGGTGCGTTCAACTCCGGCAAAGACGCGCTGGGTACCGCTCGATAAAACTGCCCCCTCCCGGGCAGCACATGAAAACGATTGGAGTCTGTCGGGCCGTGTGATCGC
Organism: Pyrinomonadaceae bacterium; assembly: GCA_045403245.1. Classification (GTDB taxonomy): domain Bacteria; phylum Acidobacteriota; class Blastocatellia; order Pyrinomonadales; family Pyrinomonadaceae; genus PSRF01. Next base: position 21,981 of record JAXIOV010000027.1, read on the forward strand.
GTTCAAACCACTTAAGAACCCGCTTTCCGGCAGTGACCTGTATTGGATTCACCTCGATCTGGAACGAATGAATTTGGAGATTCTGGTAAACCAACGCGTGCTTCGCGGCGAAACGCTGGCGCCGGGTGTAACCCTCGAAGCGGAAATCTGGTTGCAGGGCCACGTGCTGGACGAACTGGCGTTGCGTTCTCGTTTTGAAGGAGTGGACAGGTCATGTTCCGCCGCCGCCTTCTGGGCCCAGCTAAAGCGAAAAAACTAAGTCAACGGGTCAAAGGTAACGGGAAACGGGTCATGCGCGAGCGTCTTCTTTTCAACCTTTCTCATTTCCAGGTATTGTCCCTTCGGTCGGTTGCCCATCCATGAAGCGTTTCCTGGCCGTTTGTCTCGTCCTCCTCACCGTTCTGGTTGGCCTATATTTTCTAAACTATTATTGGATTCACCGTTATGACGCCATGATTGCCAGGCAGGCGGCAGTCTACCGGCTCGATCCGGATTTGGTCTGGAGCATTGTTTACGAGGAGACGTATTTTCGTTCCTGGAAGACCGGCAAAGATGGAGAAATTGGATTGATGCAAATCACCCCGGCTGTTGGCCGTGAGTGGGCAGGGGAGACCGGCATGAAGGAATTGGAACGGCGGATGAACGAGGATCCAGTGGGCCTGTTGCGAGATCCGGAAAGAAATATTCAGATCGGCAGTTGGTACCTGGAAAAAATAAGAGAACAATACCGTGATGCGGCCGAAGCTGAGCCTCGAATGATTGCCGCTTACAATGCCGGACCGAGCCGGGCGACCGAGTGGAACAAAGTTCGCGAAGGCCAACGCTCATTGACCGGCGAAGAATTCATAAACAACATTACCATCCCTTCTACGCGCGCTTACGTGATTTCAATTCTTGAACGATATCGCAAACTCAAGAGGGCCGCGCAAACCGGCACTCCGACGCAAAGCTCGCCGTCGACTAATCGAAATCGATGACCACTCTTTACTGCGCCGGCTGGGTGCTGCCCGTCTCGTCCGCGCCGATCCAGGCGGGCGCCATAGCCGTCGACATGGACCAGATTGTCGCGGTGGGCATACGCGATCATCTCGTCAACCAATTCCCTCGAGCGATTATTCAGAGCTTTGGTGACGCCGCTATCATCCCGGGCTTAATCAATACACATTCACATCTTGAACTAACCGCGATGCGCGGTTTTCTTGAAAACGAAGAGACCAACTTTTTTGCATGGCTCAAGAAACTGACGTTCGCGCGACTTGAACGTATGACCGCGGACGACATGTTCGTTTCGGCAAGCTGGGGAGCATGCGAGGCGGCCCGCGCCGGAGTGACCGCAGTCGCTGATGCGAGTGACTCTGCTGCTGAAAGCCTGAAGGCGCTTCGAGATGTAGGGCTGCGCGGTATCGTTTTCCAGGAATCATTCGGACCAGACCCGCGACTTGTTGCGGAGAACTTTGAGAAGCTCAAGACTAAGGTTGCTGCCCTGCGTCCGCTCGAAACCAACCTGGTCAAGGTCGGAGTCTCGCCACACGCCCCATACTCAGTTTGTGCGCCTCAGCTGGAAATGATTTCGCGGTTTGCGATTGACGAGCGACTGCCGGTGATGATGCATGCGGCGGAAACCAGAATGGAAGTTTCACTGTTGAGCAAAGGTCAGGGACCATTTGCAGAGGGCCTCAAGAACCGTGGGATTGAGTGGCAGGCGCCCGGGATTTCAACCATCGCTTATCTCGAACGTCATGGCGTGCTGGAAACCCGGCCGCTGCTGGCCCACTGCATCCACGTCGAGGACGCTGATATTGAGACCATTGCAAATACTGAAACTCGGGTTGCACATTGCCCAAAATCCAACGCGAAACTCAACCACGGAGTGGCGCCGTTTGGCAGGTTCTTAGAGAAGGGAATCGAGGTCGGACTGGGGAGCGATTCGGTCGCCAGCAACAACACCTGCGATCTACTTGAAGAAGCACGCTTTGCGCTGTTGTTGTCACGCTCACACACCGATGCCAATGCGGCCGCCGATGGCGGGATCGACGCAGGTGCGGGTGGCAGAAATCCGCGTCTGAATTCCAGTGAAGTCTTCCGGACCGCGACACTGGGTGGAGCCCGCGCGCTTGGCTGGGCAAAGCAAATCGGCGAATTGAGAGCAGGCTTGCAGGCGGATTTCTCCGTTGTCGACTTGCAGGGTACACACCAAACCCCATCTTACGATCCGGTGAGCACGCTGATATTCGCCTCGTCGGGTCGCGATGTAAGACTGACGGTGGTTGCGGGAAGGGAAGTCTACCGGGATGGGCGCATCACGACTGTTGATGAAGATCGATTGCACGCGCGGATGCGGGAGATTGCTAAAAAACTCGCGAGGTAGAGAACCACAATGGCGAAGGAAACGCTGGACAGGATTAACCCGATTGACAAGATACGAATGATAAGCGCGAATTCAACTTCGAAGTGCAACAGATCGTTGTTTGTCACTTCGTCCGCCCACGAGCCCGACCAGGTCGGTTTCTTTGTCAATCTTGTTCATCTGGTTAATCCTGTCCGGGCCGCTGGCTAGATTGAGGCGGCGATCGCTTCGTCAAATATCTCGAGCGCGACATCCACATTCTCAGTCGTCAGAATGAGCGGCGGTGACCACCGGATAGTATTCGCGCCGGCGCCAAGAATAATCAGCCCACGCTCAAAGCAGGCAACTTCAATGCGGTCCCTCAGTTCAGGCGCAGGCTTGTTTGATATGCGGTCTTCTACAAACTCGACTCCAATCATCAAACCCATGCCGCGTACATCACCGATACAATCGTGCTTCGTCTGTAAACGTTCGAGACCGGCTTTCAAATAGGCGCCAACCTCCGCGCTGTTTTTGACAAGTCCCTCTTCGAGCAATTCGATGGTTTTCAGTGCTGAGGCAATGCAAACAGGATTTCCGCCAAAGGTCGACGCATGCGCGCCAGGCTTCCAGGTCATCAAATCGGCGCGCGCGACGCAGGCGCCAATCGGCAAACCTGAACCAATTCCCTTGGCGATGGTGACGATATCAGGCTCGAGACCGTAATGTTCGCATGCAAACATTTTTCCGGTGCGGCCCATGCCCGACTGTACTTCGTCGACAATCAGCAGAATTCCATGTTCATCGCAGATCCGGCGCAGTCCCTGAAGGAAGTTCTTTGGGGCCGGCACGTATCCACCTTCGCCCTGAACTGCTTCAACCACGATCGCCGCTACCTCCTCCGGCGGGGTAGTAGTTTTGAATAAACGCTCCTCGATCCAATTCAAGGCCCCTTGTCCGGCGCCACCATCGCCACAGTCTGCCGGGTTGAAAGGATTTCGAAACTCGTTTGGGTAGGGCACGTGAACAACGTCGAGCGCCTGTCGCTTGAACCCCTTGCGTTGGGCCGACTTCGATGAAGTGAGCGAAAGTGAACCCAGGGTGCGACCGTGGAAGCTGTTGAAGAAAGCTATGAACTTCTCACGACCGGTCGCGTGCATCGCAAGTTTCAGGGCCGTCTCAATTGCCTCCGTGCCACTGTTTGCAAAATGAGTTTTGGTTGGCGCGGAAATGGGCACGATCTCATCGAGCTTCTGAGCCAGAGCAGGCATGTGGCGATAGTAGTAGTCAGTGCCACACATGTGGATGAGCTGCCCGGCCTGTTCCTGGATCGCGCGCACCACTTCCGGATGGCAGTGACCGGTCGAGCAGACTGCCACTCCGGCATTGCAATCCAGAAAAATGTTTCCATCGACGTCTTCCACCCAAACACCCTGAGCACGTTCGGCGACCAACTTGAAGGAAGGTCGCGGGTAGGATGGAGTAACAAATTGACTATCAGCGGCAATAATTTCTTTTCCCTTGGGGCCGGGCAGCGCGGTTTTGATTTCCGGTCGCCGGGCTGGGGCAATAGTTGTGGATGGCATGTGCTCTCTCCTTGATTTGAAAACGGTTTGCTCGATCACCGATCGAGACACTTCAACAACCAGACCTTCTGGTAAAGAGGTGGTGTAGTTTGGAGAAGAAGAAAGCTAGTCCGCGAAAAGGTTTGAGCGGCTGTCGAGGGGGCGATGATGTAACTCTTGCTTATTCCACATGGCAGGTCCTCGCGCGCTAAATCAATGGTGAAAAGGGAATTACGACTGGAGTCATATTACCACGTGGCACAATAGAGTTTCCACCCAATGGGTGCTGATGCATTTATATCGCTGAAAGTGCATCAGTACCCACCCAATGGGCATCGTTAGTTCGCGAGTGAACCTCAAACAGAGCCGGCGAAGGATTCGCGGATGTTTTCTTTTGGCGGCGGTGGTGGCCAAAGAGCCAGCCGCCGGCCGATAGGGTGTATTAATACTCGCGAGCGGAAATACCTCTCGTGTTCCCACTCCACTTCCGCCATCGTCAAAAGACAATCAACAAACTCATCATGCCCACACCCACGCGCATGCCGCGCCGCGGTTTCGTACTCCCGGACGTTGCGGCTTTCGAGCCTGCCGGCGCCGTACATCGGGGCCAGCCAGCCCATAACGTGACAGAGAATCCCCAGCGTGCGACCGATTACTGCTGCGCGTACTTCTCGAAAACGCTTGGGCTCCGCTCCTAGTTTGTGAAGCATTTCTCCGACCAGCTTGCGATGGTGCCACTCTTCGTTTTCGATCTGTTCGATCTGCGCACGTTCGTCCTGATCCGCTACCGAATGCCAGTGGCCGCGATAGGCGTACGCCGCTGCCAGCTCGCCTGAATAAGCAAGCCGCAGCACCGCGATCAGTTCCTGCGTGAACTCGTCTTTCGTCACTGAGAGTAATCTACTCAGGATTGAACTGGTAAACGATTATGCCGGTCACTCTCACAGGTTGTCCGCTCAACTTCGTCGGAGAAAACTTAGCACCACGGGCTGCAGCGGTTGCCGCGGCGCGCAACAGCGGATGGCCACTAACCGGACTGGCGGAGATTACGTTACCGTTTTCGTCGACCACTACTTGAACTGCCACTGATCCGCCGGCTTTGGCTGCTCTGGCAATCGGCGGATACGCAGGCTTCGGTAGACTGATGGCCTTGCCATTCAACACGCCGCCCGAAATCGTCTTGTTCTTAGTCGTCGTCTTCGTCTCGATCTCACCCTTCTCAGACACTGGAAACGGCGGGGCCGTCGGGGATGGTTGCACTAGCGGATTGGCATGAATCGTGGGATCCAGAGGGACGGTTTGCTCCAATTCGGGACCGAACAGGTTGTCGATCTTCCAGACCAGCCCCTCTTTAGTCAGATCAAAGACAAGCTTCATCGAGTCGGTCCCTGCGGCATTCCGGTAGAGAAAGGATACTCGCCTGCCCCCTGAAGGCTCGGAGGTTTCGACAACATCTTCCATTGTGTGCCTTCCACCTGAGTCGGCCGCTCTTTTCGTGTGGTCAGCGAATCTCTGGTTGTTGGCTTTGATCTTGTCCAGGCCCAACCTGTCGATAGCTTTTGCCGAAAAAAGCCGGTTCATGTCATCGACGTTGCCTTTCTCTGCCGCCGTCATGAAACTCTTGACGGTGCTGGTTGGGCTGCCAAACAGGTTGCATCCCGCCAAAACTATCAACGCGATCGGCATGAAGCGTCTGAATGTCATCGAGGACCTCGCACAGTAGAATTACGCAGAAGCACAGGTCGAAGCAGAACGTTGGATATCTCTTTCATGAGTAACCACGGTTTCTAAGACATGTCCTCATGATAATGAGCCGAGGAACTTTACATAGAATAAACGTCGACACAGATTTGATCCATTGTTGAATAGTGCCCTCATTTGTAAAGCAAACTGTTAGTTTGCATGAATGAGTGGCATTCTACGCCCGCGCAAACTAACAGTTTGCTTTAACGAGCGCCAAACCTGCGTAGTCGTTTTTACGTTTCTTGACACCCTCTCGCACAGGGCTATAAACTCGCGCTCTTTCAAATCCAGGCATTCTTAATACAAATTGCGCAGTAACCGGCGAGCTCGAAATTGTCGCGTACTGCCTCGAAAGGATCACAAAACATGGGCGCGCGAAAGAAGATTACGGTGGTAGGCGCCGGCAACGTCGGCGCGACTGCTGCCCACTGGCTGGCGGCAAAAGAACTGGGCGACGTGGTGCTGGTCGATATTGTGGAAGGAGTTCCGCAGGGGAAGGCGCTTGATCTCGCTCAAGCCGCGCCGATCGAAGGCTACGACGTAAAACTAACGGGTACAAACACCTACGACCAGACTGAAAACTCCGATGTGGTAATCATCACTGCCGGCTTGCCGCGGAAGCCGGGCATGAGTCGCGACGACTTGTTGAAAACAAACGCTGAGATTGTCTCCAAAGTCGTCGATGAAGTGGTGAGTCGCTCACCGAATTCTATTCTGATCATTGTCTCGAACCCCCTGGACGCGATGTGCCAGGTGGCTCTGCGTCGCTCTGGCTTTCCAAAGCACCGGGTAATTGGCATGGCCGGGGTGCTCGATTCGGCACGCATGCGATGCTTTCTGGCAGAAGCGCTCGACGTCTCGGTGGAAAACGTGACGGCGTTTGTGCTTGGCGGTCATGGCGACACGATGGTTCCGCTGCCGCGCTTCTCAACCTGCGCCGGTATTCCCATTCCCGAACTCTTGTCGAAGGACAAGATCGACGCGATCGTCAAGAGAACGGCAGGTGGCGGCGCCGAAATCGTTTCATTTCTCAAAACCGGTTCGGCCTATTACGCGCCGTCAGCGGCGGCGGTGGAGATGACGGAATCGATCCTGAAAGACAAGAAGAAGATTCTTCCATGCGCCGCGTATCTGGAAGGCGAGTATGGAATCAATGGTCTCTACGTCGGTGTCCCATGCAAGCTCGGCGCTCGCGGACTCGAGCAAATCATTGAGATCAATCTGCTCGCGGAGGAGCGGATCGCGCTACAAAAGAGCGCAGCCGCGGTCCAGGAACTGGTAAACGTTCTCGGTCTTTAGCCGGCTCGCATCGTAGTTTTTCTAATTCTGTAAGAGCGTCTTGCGAAGATTCTGCAAGTAGCTCTTAACATGACCAAAAAAAAGAGGCACCGGTCGAAACCGGTGCCCCTGTTGTTTGAATGGAAGCTTCTCGCCTTTATTGAATGGTAATTTTGCTTCCGTTTCCTACTTCTGTTGTGGTTCAGCGTCGTTCCCGTCGTTTGCTTGAGTGTCGAAGACAACAGTCCCGGTGCTCTTATTCCATATCCTGATCCGGAACTTATCGACGCCTCCTCCTCCGGGCGCCTGACCATCAATTACTGTCAGCGTGAAGCTGTACCCTGACTCGCCGTTGAATTTGCCTGTGCCCTGGAACCGCACCTTCGAATCTGAAAGTACTTCGTATTCGGAGGTTAGTGCACTGAATTTCAACTTACCCACGGCGAAATCGATAGGCATTGGGCCCGGCGACTGGCTGGCGCTGAATGGTTGCGACTTGAAATCAAACTTGAGCTTACGGTCAGCTCAGGGTTTGAGCGATAGGAACCGGGCGCGAGCGAAATCCAGCCGCGTCCGCTCGCCTGACTAACGGGCCCAGCTCCGCCAATCGGGCGGAAATCACCTCCAGTGGTTATCACTGTTCCGCCCTTTTGACTGTGGGGCACAAATACCGTGCTTGTCTTGACGGTAGCGTTGCCCGACTCATCAGTACAGGTGGTGGTGATGGTATAGAAGGATGGCTGTTCGTGATCACGCCGCCGCAGTTACCGGTTGAAGTTGGCGCTGAGATAACATCATGGATAGGCGTTTACTTGCAAACTCTCTCGGATGTGTGGCCCATTGCAAGGTTTGCCTGGTGCCGAAGGGCGGTCCTCGCCTTTTTGAGGAAGACCTTTTACGCAGCGAGTTTCCTCGTCGTAACCAGCGCGCTTCCGGACAGCCTGTAAGTTACTTCTTTAACCAGCCCAATAGACCGTGAACAATCGTCTCGCGGTTTTCTTCGTAAATCGCCCGCGTGAGTGGGATGTTCATGGGGCAGGCTTTCACGCAGTTTTGCGCATTACCGCAATTGGTGATGCCGTCTTCGCCCATAATTCCTTCCAGCCGGTTGTCTCTGGTCATTGAGCCCGTCGGATGCATGTTGAAAAGACGCACCTGAGCAATAGCCTGCGGACCGATGTAGTGGTCTTCGTCATACTGCGGGCAGGCTTCCAGACAGCAGCCACATGTCATGCAGCGTGAATACGCGTAACGTTCTTGCACGTCGTCCTGATCCATGCGAGGCCCGGGCCCCAGATCGTAGGTGCCATCCAGTTCGATCCAGGCATTGACCTTCTTGAGGTGGTTGAACATTTGCGAGCGATCAACGACCAGGTCGCGGATATTTGGAAACTTTTGCATCGGTTCCAGTTTGATGGGTTGATCGAGCTTGTCGATCAGTGCCGAGCACGACTGGCGGGCGCGACCATTGATCACCATGGTGCAGATCCCGCAAACCTGTTCGAGACAATTCGCCTGCCAGACGGGCGGCGTGGTGCGAATACCTGCCTTAGTAACCGGGTTTTTCTGAATCTCCATCAAACAGGAAATGATGTTGAGATTCGGGCGATAGGGAATTTCGAATTGCTCCCAGTACGCTGCAGCATCCGGATTCTCGCGACGCCGGATGTGGATCTCGACGGTTTTCGCCGGTCTCGATGATGTTTGAACGTTGGTGAACATAATCAGCCTATGCTTTGGCAGTCTCTTTCTTGCCCTTGCTGTAGTCGCGTTTGCGCGGAGGAATCAGCGAAACATCTACCGCGTCATAAGACAGGACGGGGCCTTCTCCCGAATACTCGGCGATGGTGGTCTTCAAAAAGTTTTCATCGTCACGATTTGGAAATTCCGGTTTGTAGTGTGCTCCTCGCGACTCGTTGCGATTCAGCGCTCCCAAAGTAATCACGCGAGCGAGTTCGAGCATGTTGTCGAGATGACGCGCGTGCGGTAAGGCCATCGTGGCCCACAAATTCGAATCGTTGATCGAAATTCGCCGGTAACGATCCATCAACTCCAGCAACTTATTGTCAGTGGCCTTAAGTTTGTCGTTGTATCGGACCACGGTGACGTTGTCAGTCATCCACCGGCCCATCTCCTGGTGAAGCAAATACTGATTCTCACCGCCACTCTGTTTGATCAGAGCGTCATTTATTTCCTGTTGTTTCTTTTGCTCCTGATCATAGATGTGGGAACCGTCTGCGCCATTGCGTTCAACGTTCTTCGCGTATTCGATGGCCGCCGGCGCTGCGACAAACCCACCATAGACACAACTCACCAGTGAATTTGCGCCCAGCCGGTTCGCGCCGTGAATCGAATAGTCGCACTCACCCGCCGCCAGCAGGCCCGGGATGTTCGTGCGTTGGTTGTTATCGACCCAGAGCCCGCCCATTGAATAGTGTACGCCGGGGAAAATGCGCATTGGCACATGTCGCGGATCGTCGCCCACAAACATTTCGTAGATTTCAAGAATGGCGCCAAGTTTGCGATCGAGAACTTCGGCCGGAATATGCGTCAGGTCGAGATAAACCTGGTTCTCGCCGCCAACGCCCAAACCATCGATGCACACCTGAAATATCTCCCGCGTCGCAATGTCGCGTGGGACCAGGTTTCCATAGGCAGGATATTTCTCTTCAAGGAAGTACCAGCGTTCGTTCTCGGGTATCGACTGCGGTGGCCGCATATCGCGTTCTTTGCGCGGCACCCAAACCCGTCCGCCTTCGCCGCGCGCCGACTCCGACATCAAGCGCAGTTTATCTTCGCCGGGAATCGACGTCGGGTGAACCTGGATAAACTCGCCGTTTGCGTATTTCGCGCCTTGCTGGTAGCAGGCAGACACAGCGCTGCCAGTGCAGACCATTGAATTGGTCGACTTGCCGTAGATCAAACCGGGGCCACCGGTGGCGATGATTACAGCGTCGGCCGGAAATGCTTTGAGTTCGAGCGTCTGCAGGTTCATTGCCACCAGGCCGCGGCACACCTGGTGTTCGTCGAGCACCAGCGACATCATTTCCCAGTGCTCAAACTTGCGAACTTTGCCGTTCACTTCGTGGCGTCGTACTTGTTCGTCGAGCGCGTAAAGCAACTGCTGTCCGGTCGAGGCCCCTGCGAATGCCGTGCGGTGATGTTTGGTGCCTCCAAAGCGACGGAAGTCGAGCAATCCTTCTTTGGTTCTGGAGAAAGGAACACCCATGCGATCGAAAAGGTAGATGATAGCCGGAGCCATCTCACACATGGCCTTCGCCGGAGGTTGGTTTGCCAAAAAGTCGCCGCCATAGACAGTGTCGTCGAAATGTTCCCAGGTCGAATCGCCTTCGCCTTTCGTGTTGACCGCGCCGTTGATGCCGCCCTGGGCACAAACCGAATGAGAACGTTTCACCGGCACGACAGAAAACAAATCAACTGCATGTCCGCCTTCGGCAATCTTCATGGCTGCTGCCAAACCTGCGAGGCCGCCACCAACGATCGCAACCTTGATTTCGTTGCTGGCCATTAGTAGATGATCCCTCCCAATAGACCGCCCGGACGAATGAAAGCAACGGCTGCGTTTACGCCAACCAGCAGTAGCACGACGCCGAAGCCGAAGCAGGCGTAACCGGTGAGCCGTTGCGCGCGTTCGCCGATCGTGATTCCCCAATCGACCATGAATAGCCAGATACCGTTCGCGAAATGCCAGACGGTTGCGGTGATACCAATCATGTAAATAAGGAAGATACGAATCATGCTGAATTCCCTGGACACGATATCGAAAGCTAAATCCGGTCGGTGGGCCACGGAGACCGTATTGAGCCCGGGGATCATTCCAAACCGGAAATTCAGCACGTGGAAAGTGATAAAGAAGAACAGAATGACGCCGGTAATGCGCTGGACCAGGTAAAACCAGTTTCTCGGGTACGGGTAGGCGAGATTGTTCGGTCGTGCCTCAACCGTTATTACCAATCCGTAAACCGCGTGATAGATCAGAGGAATAAAGATTCCCCCAATTTCAACCAATAGGATATAAGGAATTGATTGAAGGTCGGCGACAGACTTGTTGAAACTGTCCGCTCCGTTAAGCGCCTTTGAGTTTGTATAAAAGTGTTCTAGAAGGAATACTCCGAGCGGGACAATACCGGAAAGCTGATGAAGTTTGCGCAGGATGAAAGTCCTGCTCAAATGAATCTCCAAGAACGCGCTCCTTCGCCGTTGACCTTGAGCGTCATAACCTGTGGGCAAGTTGTGATGAGATTTCTCAGAACAAGGAAATTATAGGAACAACTTTAGAAAACTCCAAATGAGCGTAGAAAATGCTACTGGTTCACTTTCAAGAAAGAGCGGCTGCTTGGAGGGCGGTAACCAGTCGCCGCTTTGGCCCACGGCGCCTGGCGCCGTGGTTGGTAGATGCACTCAACTATCAAAGTCCGAGGTATTCCAGGGCACATGAATGCTTCGCAGTTGCCCCCTCGCGCAGGCCTTCCGAGAGTTTGCCGCCTGAACAATTGCGACTTGCCGCACGGAAGACGGCAAGCCGTAACAGCAATGAGCAACTTAACCTGAGCTTTTCCTGAAACTAATGGATCTTGTTTCTCAATCCGCTACTAAACTCGCGGAGCTGATTCGCGAAAAAGCCGTGTCTCCAGTCGACGTGTTGGTGGCGCATCTTGCTCGCATTGAAGAGCTGAATCCGAAACTCAATGCCATCGTCACTCTGGCGCCAGACGCGATGCAGCTTGCGAAAGAAGCAGAAGCCGCCGTAATGCGTGGAGAAAAACTTGGCCCGCTTCATGGATTGCCGGTCACGGTAAAGGACACGATTGAAACAGCGGGACTGCGAAGTACAAGCGGGTCGGTCATGCGTGCAGAGTTTATTCCTAAGCGCGATGCGCCGTCTGTCGCACGTCTCAAAGCGGCGGGGGCGATGGTTTTAGGAAAGACCAACGCCGCCGAGATGGCCATGGACTACAATGCCGACAACCCTGTCTTTGGACGAACAAATAACCCTTACGACGGTTCCCGTACTCCGGGCGGCTCGAGCGGTGGTGAAGCAGCTGCCATCGCCACTTGCATGTCCCCGGCCGGACTCGGCAGCGATCTAGCCGGGTCGATTAGGATCCCGGCGCACTTCTGCGGCATCGCAGGATTGAAGCCAACTGTTGGACAGGTGCCGGGAGGCGGCCAGTTTCCGCCGAACACTGGTCCATATTCACTCGGTGCGGTCATTGGGCCAATGGCGCGCAGGGTCGATGATCTACACCTGCTCTTCAACGTGCTTTCCGGCAACGAAAGTACTGCAAACCTATCTGATCGCCGCGCCCAGCTGAGCGGATCGCGCGTTGCCTGGTACGCGGACGACGGAGTGGCGCCAGTAACTGAAGAAACGCTCCAGGCTGTCGAGCAGGCCGCGCTTGCTTTTTCCGATGATGGGCTTGCAACTGAACAGCGACAGCCACCTTCAATTCAGCGCGGGCATGAGCTTTGGCTCAAACTGTTTTCGCGCGCATCAGTCGTGCAACTGCGAAACGTTTATCAGGGTCACGAAGATAAGGGAGGGGACTTCGTGCGCTGGCGGTTGGCGACTGCCGACGACAATCCCGCACCGGCACTCGACGACTACATAGCGTCGTGGTTGGAAAGAGACCGTCTGCGAGCGGAGCTATTGGAATGGATGGAAGATACACCACTGATTCTTGCTCCCGTTGGCGCTACTCCCGCGTTCAAACACGACGCCCACAAAGTGAGTGTAGGGGAACAAACACTCAACACGTTTCGCGCTTTCAGTTACGCGCAGGCCTTCAACGTGTTTGACCTGCCTGTTGTAGTTGTTCCGGTGGGACGTTCTGCGGAAGGCTTGCCGATCGGCGTTCAGGTCGTGGGCCGACCGTTTGAAGAGGAGCTGGTCCTGGCTGCAGCTTCGATTGTCGAAGAGAAAAGCAAAGCTAACGAATGAATTTAACGAGCTGGAGCCGCACGGGCCTCAGTAGTAGACCTGCATCAGGCGTTTATCGGGTTGTTATTACATCCGCAGGTTCGACTCAAGTTGGTAGGGGATTAAACGGCTCAGTATTGCGTGCTGTGCAACACGAAAGCGCTACGCCTTTTTGTCAGCAAGTTTGAGGAGATCTATAGCAGCAGATCGAGCATTCTTCGACGCTTTCTTGGGGGTGATTATCGCCCTTCCGATTTTTTCAGCTTCAGAGTCGAGATACTTAACGACTTCCAAGCGATCGATTCCGTTCGGGTTCTTGGCGATCAGCCCAAGGCGATATCCATCTCCAAAGGAAAGTTTCTTCAAACTCTGAGTCATAATCACTGATGAGCGACGCGTTCTAAAATTACTCGATGTCTTGCGACCAGCTAACTTCATTACCCCAGCTTGCCACGTGACGACGGGCGTGTCAATTACCAGGCTACCGCTTTGGCTTTTTTTTGTCTGTCGTAGAAGAACTTATGAAATGTGTGCCCGATAGAGTGGGATAACTCGTCGAATAGTCATCCGGACGACCGTCAGCAGTCCACTCATTTTCACTGTCCTCGGAAATGCTCAAAACGACAGCTTCCTTCTTTTCGGGCAGTTCGATGCTTATAGCCTCACCGGACTTAGCATCTTTCCACAAAGCAATGGCCCTCGAAGGCTTTTGAATCAACGCAGGTCTACTTAACTCGCACATACCCAAACTTGTGAGCGTCAGCACCGAAGAGCCAGGGTCATCCGCGAGCACCGTCGCATAGCGCGCAGGCCATCGCGATGGTAATTGTGGACCATCCATTAATATTGCAATCACAAGATTAGGGCCCACTGCCCGAACCACCTCGGCCACGGGATCTTGGCGCGCAAGGTCTTCGCAAATTAGGGCGCACAGCGTAAGCCAACTCTCGAGCACAACAAAATACACCTGGCGATTTTCAATTCCTATGTTCTCCCACCAATACCGAGCTTCGCCCTTGCGTCCGGATATGTTTAGAGCGCTACCTAATCCGTATTGCACTATCTGTCGTTTATCGAGGCGCCAGCGATGATGCTTACTCTGTTCAAAATGCATGAAGTAGCCCGGGAGAAATGGGAAATCGAAGCTAAGAAAGTTTTTGCCTCCAGGCCTGCGAGAAGAAGATTGCCCACGGACACCGCAAACGAGAAAAATGCCCTTTTTCATCAAATAGGATCTGATCCTGGTTGATTGATCTACCGTGACTGCTAGTTCGGGAAAAATCACGCCATCAATCTTGTCGACTACTTTTTGCGCCTCTTCGAGAAGCCCTCTAAGCGCTTTGAGGGGATCATTTTGACTATTTTGCGTTCTAAGCTTGACAGCTGGAGGCTCGTATTCAAAGAAGCCATAGTTAGGCGGCATGTCGGGCAGTACGGCCTCCCTTGCTGCCACGGATCGAAAGTCGGCTGGGTTGGTGCCCAGAGGCCAAGGTACAAGTAAAAGGTTAAGACAATGTCGGGTGCGGCGTTCGGACATCATTTGCGGAACCCATCTCGCCTTGACGTCCCCCGCGGGGCACAGCGCCAAATGATGCGTCAAAGACCGAATGGTCATGCCGCTTTGCGGCGTGTGGAGTTTTGGAAGCACTCTAACGGTTGAGTGGGGTACTTGTTTGCATAGCGTGGACAGCTCAAACCGCCATTCCGAGAATGCCAGTTGCATTGCAGCTTGTCCGCTGAAATACTCAGGTTGTGTCGTATGCAATTCAAAGCCAACCCCCTTGCAGGCTTCATCTGCAGCTGCACAAAGGTGCAATAATGCATCCCACAATATGTCGGTCTGTTCAACCTCAGAAACCTGGACGGATTGATTTGCCACCAGGATGCGGTGCCATTTCCGCACTGAGGGAGGGGGCTTGCTCACGGCGGCTCGCCACTTTTCACCGACTCGTGCCATTCGCTTGGGCCATCCATCAGGCCTCTTCCGCTTCCAGCGCGGTGAAACTGCGCAACAGTAAGCCCCCGATTTGAGCAACAACGCCGCGGCCAGGGCAAACACATCAGGAGGCCATTCCAGGAATTCATCCTTCTTCCAAACACTAGGTGCTATGTAGTTGCAGAATTGTCCTACTGTTAAGCTGGGAGTTGAGGAGGATTCGGAAATTCTGCGCCGTACTTTCACAGCCATATTTACTTCCGAGCTAAGTGGTTTATTGAGTGTTGTTGTCGACGAAAATCTTAACATAAAGCCGAACAATCGAAAAAAGAAACAATTCGATCATTGACTTCCTTGACGACGGGGACTCAGGCCTTTCCTAAAAAATCAATGCAACGACGCTCGCTTCCTAAACGTGTTCCCGATCCGATATAGTTTCGCGGCAAGTCGCAAATTTCATTAACCCGGAGCATTCACAAAACGGAGGAATTTAAATCATGGAAGCCTTAGGTGGCGCCCTGTTTGTCCTATTATTTGTTGTTGCCACGATAGTGGTGATCGTGACCGCAGTGAAAGCAATCAGAATAGTTCCCCAGGCTACTGTGATGCTGGTCGAGCGTTTGGGCCGTTTTGATAAGGTGGCAAGCAGCGGTTTGAACTTGCTCGTCCCATTTCTTGATCGGCCACGCGCTGTCTATTGGACCAACACGCGCCCGGGCATGACCTCGATTGACCTGCGCGAACAATACATCGACTTGCCGCCGCAACCGGTAATCACGCGCGACAACGTCACCATCCATGTCGACTCCGTCGTTTACTGGCAGATAACTGACCCCGTCAAAGCAGTCTACGAAATGAACGATCTGGTGGGCGGTATTGTGCAGTTAACCATCACCGGCATGCGCGCGGTCATGGGTGACATGGATCTCGACCACACGCTCTCACAACGCGATCAGATCAACTCCAAGCTACGGATTATTCTCGACGAAGCAACGGACAAATGGGGCGTGAAAGTAACGCGCGTCGATGTGAAAAACATCAACCCGCCCGAAGACGTGCGCATTACGATGGAGAAACAGATGACGGCAGAGCGCAATCGTCGCGCGCTCGTCTTGCAAGCCGAAGGAGATCGGCAGGCAGCCATCACGCGTGCTGAAGGCGAGAAGCAGGCAGCCGTAACGCGTGCAGAAGGTGAAAAGCAGTCAGCGATTTTGCAAGCTGAGGGTGCCGCCCAGGCGCGGTTGCGCAATGCTGAAGCGGAGTCGGAAGCAATTAACCGTATTGCGCAGGCCATTCCCGGTGGCGATCCGGGGCAATACTTGATCACCACCCGTTACATTGACAGTCTTCGTGATATGACCCGCACGAACAACGCCAAGGTAATCTTCATGCCGGTGGAGACGTCATCAATGCTTTCCAGTCTTGGCGCGATCAAGGAAGTCCTTTCGCAGACGGGCGGAAGTTCGGGCGGTGAGAATCCGCCGGCGCCACCTCCACGGCCGCGAGAATTGCCGCCGCGGTAGAGTTGCGCCATACGCAGATAAGACGCGTAAAGATGTGCGTCTTCAGGTAGGCGCGACACGCGATTATCACCCGGATGGACTCAGAACGTGTCTTATTGTGTGGAATCTGCGTAGTCTGCGGATAGTAGTCTTTCTGACCCACCAAACGGATGTCGCGAGACCACGGTGTATTTGGATCCGTCGCGGCCCAACTCACTTCGAATCACCAACAACTCGTTCACCTCAAATTCTATCGGTTCGAAACCCAACTCCCGATGCGCCTGCGACAATGTGCGTGCGCCTTGAGGCTTGCGCAGCCGCGCGATCGTGAGGTGTGGATGAAACGAACGCTCGTCCCTGGCAAACCCTTCCCTCCCGCTTTCATCCTCAAGCTTAACGTGCAGCGCTGCCAGTTCCCCGCTGACGTCATCGACACCAATCCACAAAACTCGCGGTGGTTCATTCTTCGGAAAGGCACCCGCCTGTCCAATTCGGATTACGAAGCGTCTTGATGTCTCCACCGCACGCGACGCCACTTTCGACAAGTCTAATACTCGCGACTTCGGCTGCTCGCCGATAAATTTTAAGGTTAGATGGATATTGGCTGGTTGCACCCAGCTGGCGTGCGCTTGAGGAACGGCTTCGCGTAGAGCTTTGATGTGAATGTTGATCTTTGCCCGCACGGTTTCGGGAAGATCGATGGCGCAAAAGATTCGCCATTGCTCTGGTTGGTTTGGAACATCCTTCCTCATTGAGAAACGTGGGCTCATCAAAGTCTGCGACGTTGGACCATCCGACCAGCCCGCGAGAAGCGGGCGGAATATTGTAGCCCACGGCTCGAGCCGTGGGTTTTCTCACCGTAGCACCAAGCCCGCGAAGTGGGTGACATGATTGAACCTTGAACGGAGATGAGCTCGCCCAATTAGGCGGTTGGCGTTACCTTTTTGCGCCGGTCCATTATGCCGCCCGCATGCGGGCTCGGCATTCAAAACGTGCTTGTACCCAAGGCTCCGCTTCGCTCGTGGACTACTGCCCCGTTTTTCTGGGTTCGAGAACCAGAGTCTCCTTCGCTGCCTTAGCAACCGCCGCCTCGCTGAACGGAAACTCGCGTGGGGTGACAGCGCGCCAATCGGCAAGTTGATCGGTCCAGTGTGGCGTGTTGGGAATGCCCGATTGGCCCAGCGCGATGCCGTGTTGTGTCCGGTCCCAGTCTCCGGGATCCGCAATCAGCCGCATGGAAACGTAAGCACCAACGTTGACCGTCGACGCCATTGACACAATTCCATTCTGGGGAAAGGGCGCGATGGCAAACTGCAAACCGATCAGCGGCGCCTGGGCCAATGGGTGCTGAAAACGCGCCCTGGCCAGCTCTCCCCATTTCCATTTACCCTCGTCCTCACCAAGATTTCTGGCCAGGACCTTTCGCGCATCCTCATAACAAGCGCGGAACAAGTCCGCGTAACTGGCAAACTCTTTCGGCAACCATTCCTTCGGTTGCTCAGTGACCAGACGATCGATGGTGATGTCAAAGTTTGGCCAGCTATATATCTTGAAGAGTTCTTCCCCGATTGCGGCATTTAGTATTCTTGTCCGAAATGCCACCCGCATCTGGAACAGAAGCGGTGCAACCTGCGAATCGGCATTCACCAACCCGTCCCACTTTTCGAACCGGTCGAGCGTTTCGGAGAGTTTCGCATCCGCAGCCGGCTGGCCGCGCAAAGTTTTAACAATCTGGCGCGCGAACAAGTGATAACCGACCCCATAAACATCACCCTGAATTCGCCGAAAATCATTGGTTGTCAGCTTTGGGGTTTGCTGCAAAAGGTCGAGGATTCTGTGAGCGCGATATGGCTGAAGCCAGGAGTGAGTTAAGAAATATGGATAACTGTTGCCGACAATGCGCTGGTTTGCGGTGACGATAATTCCTGAGGGCGGGTCGTAAAGCTGCGGCAGTTTGTCAGTTGGAATATAACTTGTCCATTCGCCAGCGTCAGTCGACCCGTCATACGGTGTGCTGCCGTCACCCGATTTTCTGATTGGTATGACGCCGGCGACGTGATAACCGATGTGACCATCCACGTCCGCATACACCATGTTTTGGGTGGAGGCGGTAAAAGTCCGCAAGGCCGCGGAAAACTCTTTCCAGTTGCGCGCGCGATTGATCAGGTGAGTTGCGTCAGGACGGTTGAGCTTCGGATCGAGTGCAGTCCATCGCAGTGCGTAACGCCGGCCCTCCTTTTCGAAAACGATCGGACCGTGACGGGTCACGGTGACGTCGTGAGTGATTGTGTCAGTTGCCGTGTCTGCAAATCCCTTGCGCACTCTGATCTCTTCACGACGAACTTCAGCCTCCCGCCAACCAGCCGGTGTCATGTATTGCTTCGGATTGTTTGAGTCAAATTTCTCGAGATAGAGGTCCTGGACGTCCGGGCCGACATTCGTAAACCCAAAAGCGATCCGGTCGTTATGTCCCAGGATCACGCCGGGAAGTCCGGGGGCGACAACTCCAGCGACCCTTACGCCGGGAGCGCTGAGGTGGACCATGTACCAGATTGAGGGCGCTGACGGTGCGAGGTGGGGATCGTTGGCAAGTAGAGGCTTGCCGCTCGCGGTGCGCTTCCCGCTCACCACCCAGTTGTTGCTTGCCGCCAATCCTTCGGCGTGAAATCCGATCCGAGCGAGTGCGTGATCAGCAATCTCGGCATCGCGAGTGAGCGCGCGCAGAGTATCTTTCGAAAACACATTCGGTCGTGCAGGCACATAAGGCGTCGCGGTGCGCGTTTTCCCGTTGTCACTGCCAACCACGAGAACATCGAAGGGCGACGCTTCAGGCATCAGCGCCTCAAGTTTCGCGGCCGGAAGACCGGCCAGCGCTTCTCGCATGATGTCGAGGCGCCAGGTATTTGAAAGTGCCTCCGCAAACAATTTCACGATCAGTAAACTGTCCACCGGCGTCCACGGCTTCGGCCGGTATTGAAGTATTTGAAACTCAGGCGGCAGGTTTTTGGCGTCACGGGAATCGATGAAGGCGTTGACACCCCGCGTATAGGCCTCCAGCAAGCCCCGGGATTGTGGCGAAGCCTGGGCGACTTCGGCTTCGGCAACTCGCGTGAAACCCAGGGTGCGATGCAGCTTGTCCTGGTCGAGCGCAATGTTGTTTGGACCGGCACTCAGAACCTCTGACAGCTCGCCACGCACCGTGCGGCGAAAGAGATCCATCTGCCAGAGCCGATCACTTGCGGTCACGTAGCCTTGTGCGAGGTACAGGTCATAATCGTTGTTGGCGCGAATGTAGGGAATGCCACGTTCATCGCGGGTGACGGTTACGCGCTCCCGCAACCCAGGAATCTCGATGGAGCTCGACTGCGAGCTTGCCGCCTTCGAAGAGACCGACAACTCAACCGATCGAAATGAAATGGTCCCCATAAGAGTCAAAAGGACCAACAGAGTTGTCAGACGGGCGATGAGTCGCAATTTCATGCGGAGACCTCGTAATGTGGTGTGATTGCTGGGCGAAATACTAGCATAGCGCCGGCTCGGAAAGTGGCGACTGATGTCTATCGAGTAGCCGGTGTGAAACTCAGGTCTCAGCGCCAACGGCGCGAAATGATAAGAGAGCCTCGGGCAACGCCCCAGGGAGATTGTTTGAAGCGCTTGCCTATTGCGGTGGATGATGACCTGGGGCGTTGCCCCAGGGTTTCACATTTCGCGCTGATGGCGCTGGCGAGGATCCGTTGCTCTGCTTTTTGAAATTGTTCTGTCCGCGCTTGCTCGACATCCTGGTTGACCCACTGCTACCCAGTGGCTACAATCCCGACGAATGAATCTAAGCCTGAACATGATTTGGCGTGCAGTGTTTGTAGTCACGCTTGCGGCAGTATCTTTTTCAACTGCCCGCTCACAACAGCGACCATTGCTCACGGAAGACGTTGACATTATTCCACCGGGAACGGTCCGCATCGAGGCAGGTATCGATTTTCTTCAGGGCGCAAAATTTCCTGCGTCAGGCCTGACAGGTGATTTGACGCGGGTGGGCGTGATTGGCGTCAACATCGGTTTCTCACCTAACGTTGAGTTTCAGATTGAGGGGGTAGCGCAGAATTTTCTGAGTATCAACACGCGCGGACCATCAGCAATTCCGTTGTCGATCGCGCCCGGCGCGAATTCCACCAACGACACTGGCGATTTTACGCTCTGGGCCAAGTTCAAACTTCGCAGCGAGTCCAGGCGTGGACCTTCGCTGGGATTTCGCTTTGGTGTGCAACTCGCAAACTCAAACCAGGCGACCGGGATTGGCTTAAACCAAACCAATGCCTTCGGATCGATCCTGGTAGGCAAGAAGTTTGGGCATCAGGGACGATTCAATACCTTTGGCAACCTGGGAATCGCAATTCTTACTGCGCCTACGCAGTTGTTTTCCCAGAACGATGTGTTCACCTACGGCGCTGCAGGAATTTTCAGGATTAACAAACAGTTTAGCCTGGCCGGTGAAGTTAATGGACGGGCTAATACGCGTCCGGGAAATGGGCCTCTCGGAACGGAGTCTCAGTCGGAAGCGCGTTTCGGAATGCAAGTCCGCGCCTCGGGTCTTCGTTTCGATTTTGCGGCAATCAAGGGGCTGACTAATTTCACCCACAACAGCGGCGTCACCGTCGGCGTCACCTACGACACTCCTGCCATCTTCGTAACAGCTAAATAGAGTGCTGAGTGCTGAGTACTCAGTACTCAGAACTCTTTCTTATGACCGATTGGCTTAAGACGATTGCTGTTTGGCTGGAGCAGTACATCATTTCGGTGCCGCTCTACATAGCGGCGCCGGCCATGGTGTTCATTGGCGCGCTCGATTCATCACTTTTGTCATTGCCGGAAATCAACGACTACCTTGTAGTTGGTCGTTGCTACAAATATCCCGGGGCGGTATTTTATTTTCCCTTGTTCGCAGCGGCTGGTTCTGTTCTTGGATGCCTTTTGCTATACACCATCATGCGGCGGGGCGGGCAAGCGGTGTTGCGCAAGCGTTTCCGCGCCGACCGCATTGAACGCGTGGAGAAAGCCTACGCACGTTTCGGTATTCTGGCGATCGCAATACCGGCTATTCTGCCGCCCCCTTTGCCGTTCAAGATTTTTGTGGCCACAGCGGGAACGCTTGAATACCCCCGCTGGAAATTCCTGCTCACGATCATGATTGCCCGGTCTTTCCGCTATTACGTTGAGGGCATCCTGGCGGTCTTCTATGGCCGGCGCGTTTTGGAATTCATGAAAGATAACGGACTATTGGTCGTCAGCGCCGTTGGCGGACTGGTCCTGACCGGCGTGCTGATTTATGTGATCGTTAATAGAAAACAATTTACGAAATCGACTTGATTCCCGGTTAAGGAAAAGATCAGTTGAAAATTCTTCTCGGCATTGCTACCGGCCGCCTGGCCCGCATCTCTGAATTCTTCATTACGCTCGGTCCAGTCGGGCTGTTTGTGGTTACCGTCCTCGATTCCTCTTTTGTACCGCTTCCCGGCAGCGCGGATGCGCTGATAATTCTGCTTTCGACGACCCATCCGCGATTTATGATTCTCTATGCCGCGATCGCCACAGCAGGTTCGGCGCTTGGGTGCGTAATTCTCTACCGCATCTCGCGGCGCGCAGGCAGCAGGGCGCTGAAGAGGTTTTCTCCTTCGAAACAGAAAAAAGTTAAGGGGTGGATCGATCGCTACGATGCCTTGTCAGTGTTAGTCGCTTCGTTACTGCCGCCCCCGTTTCCGTTCAAGGTATTCGTGATCACTGCAGGCGTGTTTCGGTTCAGTTTGCCGCGTTTTACGGTCGCAATTATCTGCGGCCGGATGTTTCGATTCTTATTGCTGGGATTTCTTGCCGTCCGCTATGGCGAGCAGGCGAAACAGGTCCTGGCGCAATACTATCCCTGGATTGTCCTGGGCCTGGCAGTGCTCGTGGTGTTCTTCGTGATGCGAAATTTACTGAAGGGAAAATCGGCTCCGGCGGTAGAAGAAAGCTAGAAGCCGGCCAGCAGCGGCAAGAGGGGTTCGTTCGCGGGTTTCGTCTCTTCCGGACTGTTCGACTTGAAACTGCGCGCCGCCGCGAGGTCACGAACGCCGTGATCTTCAAGACGATCCAGCAGGTGAAGAAAGATCTCAGCGGTGGCAAGTGCGTCGCTGCCCGCGCGGTGACGTTCGAGAATGGGAATAGAGAAGTGGTCAGCAATCGTATCCAGGCGATAGTTTGTCAAACCGGGAACAGCGTGCCTGGATAAGGTCACGGTGCAAAGGTGGGGATTAATCATGCGATGGCCGGGGTAAACTCGGGCGATCTCATGATTGAGAAAATTAGTATCGAAAGGGGCGTTGTGCGCAATCAGGACGGCGTCAGCTGCAAACTCGAGCCATCGTGGGACCACCTCGCTGAAGCGCGGCGCCGGCCTCACCATTTCATTGGTGATACCGGTCAGGGCCATCACGAAGCGGGGAATCGGCAACTCAGGATTCACCAGCGTGATAAATTTATCCACGATTCGGCGTTGGTGAATGCGATAAGCACCGAGCTCAATAATGCGATTGGGCGGTAACTTCGCGCCGGTCGCTTCGATATCGACAACCACAAAGTCAAGTTCATTCAACAACCGGGATTCGACGTCGTCGAATTGCAGCTCGACAGTTTTGCCGTCAATGATTTTGAAGCGTCGGTCATCTCTTACCAGATCCCCGACCAGCAGGCCCGCCAGTTCCTCGTCAAGGTGGGACACTTTGAAAACCGCGTCGACAATTTCCGAAGCATTCGCCCGGCCTCCGGAGACGCGCAAAAGGTCGATTGTTTCCTGGAGGAGCGCGGAGTCGGAAACGAGGTTGGGGTATGGCGGCATGGCGCGCAATTGTAACATGCAAACGCAAAGACAAGCTGATGGAGAAACATGGAAGCTGAAGAAGTAGTCGAGAGGTTCAGAAATACCGGAGCCTTGCTGGAAGGTCATTTTGTTTTGACCAGCGGTTTGCATAGTACTGTTTACCTGCAATGCGCGCTGGTCTTGCAACATCCGCGAGAGGCTGAGGAGTTTGGTCGCAGCCTCGCTGAGAAATTTCAAAGGGATAACATTGAGGTGGTGGCCTCTCCTGCGATTGGCGGGATCGTAATTGGTCACGAGGTT
Source organism: Pyrinomonadaceae bacterium (assembly GCA_045403245.1). GTDB lineage: Bacteria > Acidobacteriota > Blastocatellia > Pyrinomonadales > Pyrinomonadaceae > PSRF01. The sequence goes on from JAXIOV010000027.1 coordinate 45,422, forward strand.
GCCCGCGCTTTGAGCGCCCGGTTTATTTGGACCGAGCGAGAGCATGGCAAGATGACATTGCGACGCGGCTTTTCAGTCAAACCCGGTGAACGAACTCTGGTGGTGGAAGACGTGGTGACTACCGGCGGGTCGACGCGTGAGACTGTGCAAGCACTGCAAACACTGGGCGCGGAAATTGTCGGCGCGGCTTCAATCATCGACCGCTCGGCGGGAAAGGCCGAAGTAGGAGTGCCACGGATTGCGCTGGCAACCATGAATGTTGCTTCAGTCGAACCATCGCTCTGCGAGGCCTGTCAACGGGGGGACGTGGCAGTCAAGCCAGGCAGTCGGGGGTAGTGGAAGGCAGGGCAGGGGCAGAGGCAGGAGGCAGGAGGCAGAGCTAAAGAACAAAGCACAACGCACAAAAAAACCGCGACTGACAGCTGACGTTTGACCACTGACCACTGACCACTGACCACTGACCACTGACAACTGACCACTGACAACTGACCACAACTAACAACTGAAAATGGCTGAATGAACTTCAAGCTCACCATTCAATACGATGGGACAGATTTTCATGGTTGGCAGATGCAGGGTGAGCTGCGGACCGTGCAGGGCGAGTTAACGCGGGCCCTTTCCAAAATCGATAGTCGTGAGGTTGTCGTCCATGGATCGGGTCGAACCGACGCCGGCGTCCATGCACTCGGGCAGGTGGCGAGCGTAAATCTGCAGAAGGAAATCACTCCGGACAAACTTCGCGCGGCCATCAACGGAAATCTGGAAAAGGACGTGAGGGTCACCGAGGTTGAACCTGCTGCTGACGATTTTCACGCTCGATATTCGGCGCGAGGAAAGACCTATCTTTATCGAATTGTTAACGGTCCGGTCATCTCTCCATTTTGGCTTCGTTACGCCCATCACGAAGCAAGGGCGCTCAATCTCGAACTCATGCAGGACATCGCAAAGTTGTTTCCAGGCGCACATGACTGGACCGCTTTTTCGTCGGCACAATCAGATTCGGAAACGAAGACGCGAACGATAACAGATTTGACGATTATCGGGCGTCGACACGAACCGACGCGTTGCTGCCTGATTGAAATAGAAATGAGCGCCGACGGGTTTCTTCGTTACATGGTGAGATCGATAGCCGGTAGCTTGCTGGCCGCGGGCCGCGGCGAAATGGATGCAGAAGATATCAGGCGTGCGATCAGCGATGGCGACCGTTCATTGGTCGGCGCAACTGCTCCCGCCTGCGGACTCACGCTTGTTTCTGTGCGCTATGAAGAGTCATTGCTGGTAAGATAGTGCCCGGCGTGAAGGAAACGATATGCTCTCTGATTTCACTGGACTGGTAAAAGCGGGAACGCGCGAGGAGCGGTTGCTTGCGTCGATTGCCTGGGACCGCTTGCCGCGCCACGTTGCGATCATCATGGACGGCAACGGGCGGTGGGCAGCGCAGAGAAGTCAGCCTCGTATCGCCGGGCATCGCGCCGGCGTAGAGGCGGTCCGCGCGGCAGTCGATACAGGTGCGCGTCTGGGGCTCGGCGCCTTGACGCTGTATGCATTTTCCACTGAGAACTGGAAACGCCCGCGCTATGAAATTGATGCTCTGATGCGGATGTTGCGTCGCTACCTGCGTTTGGAGCTGGATGAAATCGACAAACAGAACATTCGCTTCCAGACAATCGGACGCACCGGAGCTCTCGCCAAAAACGTGCGTGCCGAGATCGAGAAGGCCACCGAGCGTACGGCGAAAAACACCGGGATGGTCCTGGCAGTCGCTCTTAACTATGGCGGTCGTGCCGAAATCGTTGACGCTAGTCGCGCCGCAGTTCGTCGCTTGATGGATGAAGGAAACTCGCCTGATGAGTTAACCGAAGAGCGCATCGCCAACGAGCTTTACACGCGCACCATGCCTGACCTGGATTTACTTGTGCGCACTAGTGGCGAATTGCGCATTTCAAACTTCCTGCTCTGGCAGGCGGCCTACAGCGAGATTTACGTAACTGAGACCCTTTGGCCCGACTTTCGCCGAGTACATCTGCTGGAGGCCGTGGCGGACTACCAGCGACGCGATCGGCGGTTTGGAGGATTGAAGCTGGTGGCTAACGAATAGGGTACTGCGGCCGGGCGGCTTAAAAACAAAAACCAGATTTTCCATTTATCATCGGACATTTCTCATTGGTCATTTAGTCGCATGCAACAGTCTGCTTGCTTTAAGCAAACGGTCCGAATTGGCCTCACTGCAAACATTGGAAATGACTTGATAAGTGTCAGATGATAAATGGAAAATCTTGTCTTCCCAATCAACTGACTGAATGTCTCGCATCATCACAGCCGCGATCCTTCTTCCTTTTCTAATCGCTTCCATTTTGATTTCCTGGTTGCAGCCGCTCTTCGTTTTCATGGCGGCCGCTGCAATGTGCCTTGCACTCTTCGAGTTTTTCGTGCTCGCGCGTAAAAAGGGCATCAAACCTGATGTCGTTGGCGGTTATCTGGCCAGCGCCGCGCTCCTTACAATCTTCTATTTCTTCGCCGCCGACATCGATTATCAGCTCGTCATGATTCAACTGACTTTGCTGGTCTTCCTAATAGGGCTGCTGGTGGCAACAACACTCAGAGGCGTTCCCTTCGACTCGATGATCTCGAGCGTCGGCGCCACTCTCCTGGGCGTACTTTACATAGCTCTCCTGGGTGGACATCTGGTAGCCATACGCGCGGGGTTTAGTCAAAACCTTTCGGCGCACCTGCTTTCGTTCTTCTTCCTGGTGGTAATGGGTGCGGACACGGGCGCGTACTATGCGGGACGAGCGTTTGGAAAGCACAAACTTGCCCCTAAAATCAGCCCAGGCAAGACCTGGGAAGGCGTGGTGGGCGGAGTGGCAGCCGCTCTGGCAATGGCCGCAGTTTCTCATTTTTGGTTTTTCCGGGATTTGCCTTTGAAAGTGGCGCTTCCACTGGCGGCGGTGATGGTCGTCCTGGGGATATTCGGAGACCTGGCTGAAAGCGCTCTAAAACGCGGAGTGGGCGCTAAAGATGCCGCCAGGATCTTGCCCGGTCACGGAGGCGTACTCGATCGTCTGGACAGCTTGCTCTTCAACGCACCACTCATCTACTATTTTGGTCGCTTCTTTTTCATCGACCGTAGCTAATGTCCACCAGAAAAATACTTATCATCATCGGAGTGGTCGTTTTGACGCTCACATTACTGGTAGTTGCTTTTGTAGGCGCGATCATTGGCATCGCGTTTTATTCGATTGGCCACAGCGAAGCTGCCGAAACAGCCAAAACCTTCTTGCGTGACAACGAGCGTTTGAAACAGGACATCGGCAACGTTAAAGATTTTGGTACCTTCGTCACCGGAAACGTTAACCTCCAGAACAACGATGGTAACGCCACGATCAACATCAAAGTAATCGGCGAACGCAAGACAGTTAATGCCAGCGTCGATCTAATTTATCGGAACGGACGGGCGTGGCGCGTCACAGCTGCGTCCTACGTTACCGCTGAAGGTGAAACGGTCGAACTGCTAAATCCCTACGATTCGAGAAAGCTAACCCCTCGGATGGCGGCCTGAATATGAGTCCAAAAGGCATTGCGATACTGGGCTCCACCGGATCGATCGGCGTCAACACGCTACGTGTGATCGACTCATTGGGTTCTGACCGTTTTCGAGTGGTAGCCCTCGGCGCCGGACGGAATGTCGAAACACTTGCCGACCAGATCGCTGCACACTTGCCGGATCTTGTCTCGGTTGAGACAGAAGAAGCTGCCCACAATTTGCGAGCGCAGCTCTTTGAAAGAGACATTGATCTGCCGCGGATAATCGTCGGCGAGCCGGGACTGGTGGAGGTCGCCACTCATTCCCAGGCTGACTGTGTGGTTTCAGCGACCGTGGGCGCGGTTGGATTTGTACCCACGCTGCGAGCACTGGAAGCAGGGAAGCGGGTCGCATTGGCCAATAAAGAAACTCTGGTAATGGCCGGTGAGTTGATGACTCGCGCCGCGCGCGCCTCAGGGGCAGAACTCCTCCCGGTCGACTCTGAACACAACGCTCTGCACCAGTGTTTACGTGGCGAAAAACAGTCTGAAGTTCGGCGCATCGTCCTCACCGCATCGGGCGGGCCCTTTCGAACCAAGACCAGAAAGCAGATGCAGGAATCGACGGTTTCAGAGGCGCTGCGCCACCCCACCTGGAACATGGGAGCGAAAATCACGATCGATTCGGCGACCTTAATGAACAAAGGGCTCGAGGTGATTGAAGCGCACTGGCTCTTTGGTTTTGCGCCCGATCAGATCGACATCGTGGTGCACCCGGAATCAGTTGTCCATTCGATGATTGAACTGGTGGACGGTTCGGTGATCGCGCAGATGGGCGTCACTGACATGCGCCACGCCATTCAATACGCAATGACGTTCCCCGAACGCAATGCCTGTGAACTGCCTCCCCTCGATTTGACCGCGCTTTCCGCGCTTCACTTCGAAGCGCCGGACCTCGATCGATTTCCATGCATTGGCCTTGCTTACCAGGCACTGAACGGCGGCGGCACCTTGCCGGCCGCGATGAACGCTGCAAATGAAGAAGCCGTCAAGGCGTTTATCGATGAGAAAATCTGCTTGACAGACATACCGTTGATTATTGAAAGTGTGATGGGTAGTCACAAAACCCAACCTGCGACGGAACTTGCCACTATCCTCGACGCCGACAAAAAGGCACGTTTTTCCGCCTCCATTGAAATAGACCGGGTCGCAAAAGCGGCTTCATTACTTGCAAAAACCTAATTCGGAGATTGGCCCGGTCGGGTTGATCTCCCGGGTGCGCGCTGCGTGGCCAAAAGCGCCTTGTTCGTGAGGTTTTGTCGTCAAGACGCGCCGGAAAAGACGTTTGACGTGCCCTGACTCGCCGCGTAAACTCGATTACGGCAACCAGCTCTGGAGTTTACGACTCTAAATTGTTTGCTCGATTACGCGTTTACTACCTTTTGGAAAGAGACTATTGATGACTGCGATTACAGGAATATTATCTTTTATTGGGATTCTCGGGGCAGCCGTTGTCATACACGAGTTTGGCCACTTCCTCGTTGCAAAGCTGTTCAAGATCCGCGTCGAAACGTTTTCGGCGGGTTTTGGCCCGCGTTTGTTTGGGTACAAATGGGGCCACACGGATTACCGGGTCTCATTGATTCCACTGGGTGGCTACGTCAAGCTGGGTGGTGATGAATCCAACGCCGCAATTGAAGGTGAGGGCGCTTCAGACATCCCACCTGAGGAGATGTATAACCTGCGCCCGCGTTGGCAGCGAATCCTGGTTGCGGTGGCGGGACCGGTCATGAACATACTGACTGCCCTGACCATTCCTTTGGCCGGCGCCTTGATGTACGGAGTGCCCGCGACACCTTCGCCGGTCATCAGCACAGTAATCAGCGGAGGCGCGGCACAGGTAGCCGGTTTGCAGCGCGGGGACAGAATCGTTGCGTTTAACGGAATTGAGAACCCTAAGTGGGACACAATTCGAGGTGACGCACTGCTTTCTCCGGAAGATCCCTTGCCAATTGTGATCGAGCGTAACGGCGAACGGAAGGCTCTGACTATCACGCCGAGGGCCCACGTTGAGGATGGGGAGACCGCCGGCTTCCTGGACTTCATCCCTGACTACGGCAATGTGCCGGTAATCCTGCGCGAGGTTGAACCAAACAGTCCTGCGTCTGAAGTGGGTCTACAACCCGGTGATCGAATAGTGGCTGTTCTGGGGGAGACAATTCATAGCTCCGAGCAAGTCAATCAAATAGTTCGCGAGCACAAGACGCAGCCGATTACTGTTAGCGTTGAGCGCGGTGGACAGAAGCTGGAATTCACGGCGACGCCGCGGCGGTTATCAGACGGCCGCGAACGCCTGGGGATTAGGGCCGATGAGGACATTCCGTTGCAGAGCGTAGGCCTCGCCGGCGCTGGCGCTTATGCCGTAAGAAGCAATCTTGAAATATTACGTCTGACCGGAAAGGCGCTGGGCCAATTTTTCACCGGAAAGCGCTCGGCTCGTAACACGTTGTCCGGGCCAGTAGGCATCTACAAGGCCGCGTCCAGCTCAGTTGAGAGATTCGGTTGGAGTGGTTTCTTCACAACGCTTGCTTTCCTGAGCTTGAACCTTGGCATTTTTAATCTCTTGCCGATTCCGGTGCTGGATGGCGGGGCCATATTCCTGCTGTTGATTGAAGGGTCGTTGGCTCTGGTCGGGCTGTCACTGTCCTTACGGGTGCGCGAAAGAATCCAGCAGGTAGGTTTCGTAATGGTCATCCTGCTGATGGTTTTTGTGATCACAAACGATGTCTTGAAACAGGCATCGATTTGGCGTGGTTCAGGAGATACACCAGCGTTAACCTCGCCGGCTAAATAAGAGAGAGAGTCCAGGATTGAAGGTCCAAACTCCGATGTAGAGGCCCCGCCAGGCCGCTAACATTGGACTTTGGACCTTAATCTTTGGACAATATGAATATGCGAACGACGAAAGCGGTTCAAATCAAAAACGTGCAGGTTGGCGGCGGTGCTCCGGTTGCGGTGCAGTCGATGACCAAGACTGACACTAGTGACGTAGGTCAGACTGTTGCCCAGATCGAGGAGATGGTGAGCGCCGGCTGCGAGATTGTGCGGCTAGCCGTTCCCGACAACGACGCCGCTATTGCACTGAAAGAGATTCGCCGGCGAGTACCAGAAGTTCCGCTGGTCGCCGATATTCATTTTCATTACAAACTGGCATTGCTGGCGCTGGAAGCCGGCATCGACAAATTGCGCTTGAATCCGGGAAACATTGGCAAGCACGAACGTATCCGCGAAGTGGTGCGCGCAGCTCAGGCGCAAAAGGTTCCGATTCGGATTGGCGTGAACGGTGGTTCGCTGGAGAAGGACCTGCTTGCGAAATATGGGACTGCAACTCCGGAAGCGATGGTGGAATCGGCAATGCGCCACATTCAGATCCTCGAGGATCTAGGCTTCACTGATACGATCATTTCATTAAAAGCTTCCGACGTTCATCGCACCGTTGCTGCTTACCGCCTGCTGGCGAAGAAGGTTGATTATCCGTTTCACCTGGGCGTGACTGAAGCCGGTACCGCTTTTGGCGGTACGATTAAGTCGTCAATCGGACTCGGGATACTTTTACACGAAGGCATCGGTGACACGATTCGCGTTTCGCTTGCTGCCGAGCCGCAAGAGGAAGTCCGGGTGGCCTGGGAGATCGTCAAATCACTGGGGTTGCGGACGCGCGGCGTGACTGTGGTTGCGTGCCCCACTTGTGGCCGGCTTGACGTCGACAACTTCGTCGAGATTGTCACCGAGATTGAGCGCCGGTTGGCTCACGTTGAAGAGCCGCTGCATCTTTCGATTATGGGTTGCGCAGTCAACGGTCCTGGCGAAGCACATGACTCGCAACTTGGTGTCACCTTCGGCCGTGGCGTCGGGATGATCTTCAAAGACGGCGTCCCGATGCGCAAAGTCGCCGGCGAAAATATTGTTGACGCTTTTGTCATGGAAACCGAAAAGCTGTTGGCGGAGCTGGCTGCGAAGAAATCTGTTGCGTCAAACGAGCTGGTCCCTATCAGTTAGCACCTTCTTCGAGTTGTCTGCGGCTTCGCGCTGGCAGATTTACTTTCCTGTATCACAGTGCACGGCACGAACCGGATAGTCGTTTGGAATTATCCTGAGAACTCGTATGCCTCTCGCAGCCTCAACAGGTCATGTGTTCGAAACTCTGCTGACGCTTTTCGTGATGATGGCGGCTGCGAAAGTGATGGCGGAGATATTTGAACGACTTCACCAACCTGCCGTGGTGGGTGAAATCCTGGCCGGCGTCCTGATCGGGCAAAGCGTGTTGGCCTGGGTGCGGCCTTCCGATATGACCAGCACGCTCGCCGAGGTCGGAGTAATCTTCCTTCTTTTTACCGTAGGCCTTGAAACCAAACCGAGAGACATTCTTCATGTGGGAAGAACCGCAACACTAGTTGCGGTTCTGGGAGTTATCACGCCTCTGGGAGCCGGATATCTCTTGATGAAAGCCTGGGGCAGTACCAACGTCGAGGCTCTTTTCATCGGGACGGCTTTAGTGGCCACTTCAGTCGGGATTACCGCCAGAGTTTTGGCGGGCATGGGCTTACTGAAGCTATCCACCAGCCGCATTATTCTTGGGGCTGCGGTTATCGACGACATTCTCGGCCTGCTGATACTGGCTGTGGTTTCCAGTGTGACCGGCGGTCGGGTGGACTACCTGGAGATCGCCACAACCGCAGCACTGGCGATCGGCTTCACCGCCTTCGTCGCATTTGTTGGAGCACCGGTGGTGACGCGACTGACTCCGCGGATTGAGAACCTTCGAGTCAATGAGTCTCTCTTCGCTTTTGCGCTCCTGTTGTGTCTCGGTCTGTCAGTAGCGGCGACATACATCGGCGTTGCTGCAATCATTGGGGCATTCCTCGGAGGAATGGCCCTGGCAGAGGCTACCGAGGGCAATCAGACGGTCCACAAACAAATGAACGGCGTCACGGAGTTTTTGGTCCCGTTCTTTCTCGTCAATATCGGGATGCAATTGCAGGTCACGGTCTTCCGCGATCCTTCTACAATCTTGCTCACGATCCTGATCACGGTCATCGCGGTGGCCAGTAAACTCATCGGTTGCGGTGTGGGAAGCATCTCCCTGGGTTGGCGCCGGGCTGGACAAGTAGGCGTTGGCATGGTTCCGCGCGGTGAGGTCGGTATTGTGGTTGCGCAGATCGGTTTAGGTTTGGCGGTCATCAGCGACTCGCTGTTTGGCGTTGTGTTGTTCATGGCGGTAGCAACCACGCTGATCGCGCCCCCGTTTCTAAAATTATTATTTGCGTCTGAGTTGGCGCGACCGGATAGTTCTCCAGTGGTCGAATGAGCGTCATATCGAATTGACCCAACGAGCTTCACAATGATACGTATTTTAGGTCATCGGGAGCGGAAGTACTTCCAGCAATGTTTCGACCAGGGCGCAATCCGAACAATACCTTGCCCGCGTACCTGATCATAGACTTCACTCAGCGATCTTTGGTTACTGCAAGGAGGTCAGTGATGCATGCCCAAGTTTCCTTCAGTTGGTGCTTCGCTCGCTATTTCAGTTTGCATCCTCGCGTTCCTCCTAATTGCTGGAACTGCAACCACTAGAGGTAATCGATGAAGGTCAACAAACGTTCATTGGGCCGCGTTTTGTCGTTAATGTTATTCCTGGGCGCTTTCATGTTGACATTCGCGCCGTCAGCGACCTTGCATCAACAGTCGGGAGAAGTTTCAGCCGAAAACAAGCCAGGACTTCACGTAATCACTTTTGACACGCCCAAAGGCCGGGTCATCGTTTACCTTCCGGACGACATGGCGGCCGGCGATACGATATCGGGGACCGTACGCGTCGAACCAAAAGGGAACTCTGGGGACGTTCAATACAGCATCTCGGAAACGGACAAAATTATCGATTGGGTACTTTATGGAGGAGCCGCCAAATCCTCGATGCCTGAGAAAGCCTTGGCGAACATCAACATCTCAACGTTTGCGACTTATCATTTCACGCTTGATATTCCGGGAAGCGCGCCCGGTCAAAAACCGGTCAACCCTGGGCTGAAGTTTTCTCTCAAAGACAATAGTGGAGCGACGATCGGGACGACGACTACGAAATGGCCTGATATTCAAGCTAAATTAGCTCAGACAGACTACAATTTCGAGACCCCGCATACGGGGCAGCAGGGGCGTCCGACTGAAATCCCCGGACGCTTCGACGGTAATTTCGCGAACACGACTCTGAAGCTCGGCGGGCAGGAAGTAACGTTGCTCGCAGAATCGCCGCGAAAAGTCGTCTTTCAGAGCCCCACCGATCTCATCGGGACAACGCAGATTCAGCTTAATGAAGCAGGTGTCCAGACCCAGGGGAGCTTTCGCAACGTGGGGGTCCGACTGAGCGCCCCAAAAACCCACCTGCTCAAAGGGGAGCAAACGGAGTTGAAGGTCCAGGTTGTGGGTTTGGAGGGGATCAAATTACCGGTGCCTTTACAACTCAGCGCGGTTGGAGTGATCGCCATGGACGCAGGCAACTTTCAGAATCTGCGAATTGCTCCGGCCGAAGTAAATGGAGAAGGAACTTACACCACCACAAGGACGATTACCGGTCAGGAGTCTGGCTCCTTCACCGTGACTGCCACCGTTGTTGTCAAACCATTCGATATATGTATTGCAAGCGACAGCGCGCCGGGCACCGCGATCATGTGGAACAGTTTCACAGGCGATTACTTGTTCAGAGTTCCTGGCGCGACAACCATGTCGACACACCCACCACGACAAGCCGCGAGTTTGAGTGGCGCCGGGAAACTCAGTGTGAAGGGTTGCATAATCACTCTGGTACACAATGCGCCTGACCGGCGGGTGATGAGCAGCCTCGACACTTGCAATATGACGGGAGAGGCATCGGTTTGGAGGCGTTCGCCCAAGGCGACATTTACGATCACTGATATGAACACATCCGATAACGTCTGTGTGGTTCGTTAACTCGTCTACTTGATGAGGAAACGTCTTTTGGGTGGTAGTCCTGAGGCGGCAGCCATCGTGAGAAACAACGCGTCGGTTGCGGCTTTACGATTGATGTTTACGACAAGTTGTTCGCGCATTTCCTCGATCTGAGAAATCCAGCGTTCAGCCCTTCCCGGTCCCAGTTGTCTGGCCACTTTCTGGAGCTGAGGCAGCAAGTCGAGATTCACGATTGTTTCGCCCGGCGCGTCAAGCGAGAGTATCCAGGCGTCTCGAATCAGCGCTTCGAGAATATCCAGGCGCAATTCAAATTCTTCCTTATACCGCGCTTCGTTCAACTCTTCAGCCGATCGCAGAAGCTGAACTCGATCATCACTGAGTGTAAGTGCTTCAAGCACTGCCATCATGGCCTTTCGTTGATCCGCAAAGCTATCAAAGTCGTCGGCGAGCGCCCGCCCCAGGCTTCCTCGGGCCACGCGGGCGCGCAGTTGCGCTTCCTTTCCACTCGCAATTTTGTGCTGCGTCAGGTAGCTCTCAATTTCGCTGGCGGCTAGAGGTGAAAAGCGAATAACCTGACAACGAGAACGTATGGTGGGAAGCAGCATCGCCGGTCGTGAAGTCAACAAAATAATCTGCGCCGTTTCTGGTGGCTCTTCCAACACCTTCAACAGGGCATTTGCCGAGGGGTCGTTTAACTTGTCGGCATCCTCGATCAGGAAGACCCGCGCTTTGCCTTCAAAGGGCCGGTAGTTGGCTTCGCGCTCGATGTAGCGCATTTGATCGACCATCAGCAGGCGCTTGGGTGCGACCACCATCCCCACATCGGGATGGTCGGTCCAGATTATTTTCTTCAAATCCTCCACTTCAGCACTTTGCGGGTAGTTGAAGTTTGAGATGCGTTTGCAGGCGGGGCAGGTGCCGCAGCCTTCCACTCCTTGCGGCGCGCGGCAGTTAAGGGCCCTGGCGATCTCCAGCGCCAGGAGTTTCTTGCCAATTCCATCTTCCCCGGTAAACAGCATCGCGCCAGGCAAGCGGCCGGACTCCAACATTCGCCGCAGCAATTTCTTGACGCGTTCGTTTCCGATGACCTGGTTAAGCATCTATTTTCCTGCTCGTGACTCTACCGTTTCCGACTCGGCTGCGCCGGCCTTTCGCAGGTGCCCTCTGTTTCTCAAAAAGGGAACTACAATTTCCTTCACGCGTTCATGAGTCTCCTCAACCGAGCGACTTGATTCCACAATCTTCACTCGTTCAGGTTCCCGGCGCGCCAGTTCCAAATATGCTTCGCGGACGCGCGTGTGGAAGTCATCGGTCTCGGAGTCCAGTCGATCACCTCTTTGCTTGCCGTTTGAACGACGGCGGGTGCGCATCACCGACTCGCTCACGCTGAGATCGAAGAGCACGGTCAAATCAGGCTTGAGTCCTTCGGTTGCCAGCTCGATGATCTCGGTAATCAGCTCGCGCGAAAAACCACGCCCGGCGCCCTGATAGGCGGCCGTGGCATCGGCATACCGATCAGAAAAAACGACAACCCCCTGCTCGATCGCTGGTCGCAAGACCCGGCGTACATGCTGGGCGCGGTCGGCGGCGAAGACCAGGAGTTCGGTAAGTGGATCTACTTGTTCCTGCGCATCGAGAAGCGCGGCCCGCAGCCGGTTTCCCACCGGCGTGCCACCGGGTTCTCGCGTCAACAACGGATCGCATCCATTGGCTCTGAGAAAGTTGGCGAGCAAGCGCAATTGGGTAGACTTGCCGCTGCCATCGATCCCTTCGAAGGAAATAAAAGTTCCTGTCACAGGTTCCTCTTGACCGTTCAGATTTGCCGGCAAGAGTTTAAAGGAATGTCACGATTCAGGCGAGTTAACAGATTGAGCGATTGGATCATCGGCGACGACTTGCGATCCGACCTGGGGGCGCAGTTCGCCGCTGGGACGTCTTGTTTGAGAGATCGTGGAGATAGCGTGCTTGAAGATGAGCTGCTCGTGGGAGCCCGATTCGAGGAGCACCGAAAACTTGTCGAAACTGCGGATGCGGCCGGTTAACTTGGCGCCATTGAGAAGATAAATTATTACCGTAGTCTTTTCGCGGCGTACGGTATTAAGGAAGGCGTCCTGAGTGTTCTGGGGCGCAGGCTTTCCGTCCGACATGACATCACCCGGAGGGTCAAATTGTGGTTTAGGGGGCTAGCCCTGAGAGTACCGCAGCAGGCTGTTCCGGTACAAGAAATATCAGACTCGTGAAACAAACGTTACCTTTGGCCTTTCGAGTTGCTCTGGATGGTTCCCAAAACAGCCTGTTCTATGTTGAATTCCCCGCCAAAACCGTCGAACCACTGAGCCCCCGGCTCCCTCCGAAACCATGTCAGCTGCCGCTTCGCATAGTGGCGAACGTCCAGTTTGGTCTGTTCTATGGCACCCTCCAGATCCCGCTTGCCGTGCAGGTATTCGACCACTCGACGGTAGCCATGGGCGCCCAAGGCGTTGGAAGTCGGCGGCACTCCCTGGGCCAATAAGGACTCAACCTCACCCACCAGGCCGGCGGCGAAATGTTGTTCAGTGCGCTCGTTGATGCGCCGGTAGAGCTCCTCCCGGGGCGGATTCAAGACAAAAACACTGAGCCGGCGCGCGCTTTCGTGCGGTTCCTGGCGGACGGGTTTTTGTTGCGACATCCGTGTCCCGGTTTGCAAGTAGACTTCCATTGCCCGTTGCACGCGAGGCCAATCACGCGGAAAGAGTTGGGCTGCACTTTCGCTGTCAAGACGCTGAAGCATGCGATGCAGGTGTTCAGGACCGTGCTCTTCGCGCAGCGAATTAAGGCGTTGCCGAATAGTCTCATCGGTTTGTGGACTTGGAAAAAACGGGCTTCGTAGAGCGCGGAGATAGAATCCGGTGCCGCCTACAAGTATCGGAACTTTCCCACGTCGCTCGATCTCTTCGATCTTGGCGGTGGCGTCGCGGGCCCAATCGCCGGCGGTGTAGTTGATCGCCGGCGAGACGAAATCAATCAAGTGATGCGGAACACCCCTGCGTTCCTCCAACGGAACCTTTGCGGTTGCGATTTGGATTCCCTGATATACCTGCACCGAGTCGCAGTTGATAACTTCGCCGTCAAGCTGAAGCGCAACGGCAATTCCCAGTGTGCTTTTACCGGAAGCTGTGGGGCCGACAATGGCGATTATGGAACAAGGAGTATTTGAGGACGTCACGTGCGAGAGAATATCACGCGGTAGCAGACTACAACCCAAAGAAGGATAAGCAGAATTAACGCGCCGATGATTTGATTGCGTGAGAAGCGCATTTTGGAGGGTGGTGGCTTGACACCGCTATTGGCCAGAGACCTGAAGTTTGAAAACCTCGCTAACGTTCAGTTGGAAACCGGGAAGCAGTGGAGAAGTGATTTCATCATCATTCTCTAGTTTGGCAATCTCCTGGAGGCTCTGGTTCTCGTTGCGGTAAACGAATACTACGCGGTTTTCGATATCGATAATCCAGTACTCCTCAATGTCATACTTTCCGTACAGCTGTCGCTTAGCGGTGAAATCGCGCCGCCGGTTATCTGCGCCGGGTGAGATGATTTCAATTATCAAATCAAGCGCGCCGGTAAACTTCTCGCCGGTGACCACGTCGTTCCAGCGTTCATTGCGCACAAACGCGATGTCTGGAATTACGGCGTCGTGGTCGCTAAAAATTGCGCCTGGACCGGGCACGAGAATACCGATCCGGTTAACTGAAAGATAAGTACTCAGATGAATCTCCAAATTCAGAAGTACACGTTGGTGAGAAATCCCGGGCGCGCAAGACACGAAGAGTTCTCCTCCGATCAGTTCGTATCGGTTGTTGTCATCGGGAAGCGCGTCGAGGTCCGCAACTGTCATGAGCGGTTCAATGCTTGAAGCCATACGTAAATTCCTCTTGGTTAAGGCAGCGGCAACCACGAATCTATCACGAAGAGAAGGAATAACTAATACCGATCGAGGCGGGGGCTGAATTTGAATGATGCATGGGTTTTTGCATCTAGTAGAGGCGGGTTAAATCAATCCCGGTGTAGTAGGCCTTCAGGATCTGTTCGTAGCTAAAGCCCTGGCGCGCCAGTCCGTAGGCGCCCACCTGGCACATGCCAACTCCGTGGCCCCAACCTCGGCCGATGAACGTGAATCCGGTGATGCGTCCGTCATCGTCATATTTGCGTTCAATCACGAATAGCTGTTCACGTAATCCAAGTGCTGAGCGAATTCTGCCGCCCCGAATGTGACCAATACCCTTGGTGCCGATGACTTCCAGATCCACTGCTCTTTGGGAGCGCCCACGAGAGACCACTCGCAAATCTCTGAGGGAACCGATGTTCCCCATCGAGCGGCCCAGACGCGCCTGAACCTGACCCACCGTTAGACCGGTGCTCCAGTTTGTGAAAGGTGAGAACCGATCTGCCGCGGCGCCATTCACCGCAGGCTTGACTTCGAGATAGTCCACTTCGCCGCTGGAGTTCACATGAAAGACCACCGGCTCACCACCTACCAACACCACGGAACGAACTGGATACAAAGTTTCGCCGATCTGGCGAAAAAGGAAAGAACCAGAGCTTACCTTTACCGGCAGATCTTTTCCTTTTGTGTTGCGAAGCACCAGAGAATCATCGGACGTTGGCCGGGCAGTGCCTTTCTGAAGTTGCAAAAGACCCCTTGCCTCCAGAATGCGCGCGATGGCGTGAAGAGCTCGTGACCGAGTAAGGCGCTCGCGCGGCCGCAAAGTCGCATCAGGTAAGACCGCCAGGTAGCCGTCTCGAATCAACATTGCAACGTCGGCGCGATTAGCTTTTGGAATGTCCGCGGCGTCGGGCATAGCGAGGAAATAGTCAACGTCGGCGTCGCTAAACAGAGTGGTAGCGCGGCTCTCACCAAAGATTGCTGTACTCAGGGCAGTCGAAAACTCGGGCGGGCGATTGATTTCCTCGGTAATTGCCGGGGCGACCTGCTTAGCCAGACTCGCGACGGAGGTCAGCCAGCTTCGCACCTCAGAGACATGCACCTCATCTGCGGCCCATGAATCATCGACCTTCGAACGTAAGGAACCAAAGTTATGAATTGCCAGAATGGCTACATCGCGAGCTGTCGGGACATTCTTTTCGTCCTTGAGCTCGGCCGGTTCGCGCGACGTTTTGATCGTAAACGGCACGAGCGCGGCGTGTCCTTCAGCCGCGCACTCGCGTGCTTTCAGATAACCGACCGCATCTTTGAAGATGCTTTCAGAATCCTCAGTTCGCCCGCCACAGGTCGATGTGTACAGGGCGTTGATGGGCTCTCCGTTGTAAGTTGCAATCAATCCCCGGGTTTCATCCACGGCGCGCGACGAGAGCGAATTCTCCGAACCCAGACCACGATAAACTTGTGAACGGGTAGTTGGCAGCAGGTCGTAACCTTGCGAAATAAACTGCCCGCGATTCCTCAAAGCGTAGGTGCGGGCGGCGATCGCCTGTGCCTTGTGAGCTTCGATCAGCGGAAAGCCACCGGCCGAAAGTTCGTTTGGGACCACACCCTTTACATAATCTTCCAGGCCCAGGACGTTAACCACGGTGAGGGCCCCACGCGGGTTGGTAAATACTTCGATCTGTCCCCGGTAAGGTCGATTGTCATAACGTACCGGCGCATTTACGTCGTCGGAGGCAAACATCAATGGCGCACTCGAGCTAAATAGGCGCCTGGCGCCGGGTGAAAAGGCGACCACTTCACGCGATGGCAAACTGTAACGAGCTACGGGTCGAACAGTCCCAGCCCCGGACCTGTTGGCAGGAGCCGGACCATTCTCTGACTTTGCGATGGAGTCAGAAGCCGACGCCGCAGGACTGTCCAGCGGAATAATATTAGCGCTCAATCCGGCTTCATCGAGTTTGGCGCGGAGCTCTTCAGCAGCGCTTTCCGACACACCGGTGCCGATCAACAGTCCCCACGTTTTGCTTTCAGGGTCGTACGTGATCTGTGAAGTCTCCCCGGTTGCCTCACGAGCTTCGCGCGATTTTTGCTCGGCTTCCAGGCGAGAAAGGACTCCGACCACTTGCAAACGAAACATCGGGTCGCGGTCGATAACGGGAAGCGGGGATAACAGTCGAGGTTCGAGGCGAACGCGGGCAACGTCGAGCGCAACCATCGTGTTGGCGACGTCGTTTGCATTCAACAAGTGACCGGTGGTTGAAATTGTTGCCGAACGAGCATCAGTTGCCAGAGCCACACGGATCAGTGGCTCCTCTTTGGACAATCCCAGGACCGGGGTGTCGATCGAAACGACAGCAGACGAAGGAGCTTTCCAGGGTTCAGCCGGAGCCGGTATAGCAGTTTGCGGCGAGCCAGCGGTTGGTTGAGATCGCCTCTGGCGAACTTCCTGGCCGGAAACTGTTATGGGGAGAAGGAGTTGTTGTGCGAGGAGAAAGGCGATGGCGCTTCGCACCAGCGAATCGAACATTACAAAACCCTTCGCGGTTTAGTCTTGGGGGCTCTACCGCGAGGCCATACTACTACAAAGTCGGCGAAACGGCGCATCCTATGGCGTGGGCGCGAGAACCTCGTTGAGATCCGCTCCTGGTTTGATTTCGATTGGCTCGCGGCCTCTCAGGAAAACCCTTGCACCCGTGGATCCCTTCAGAGTGATGGAATCTCCTTCCACTCGCACCATGGCTCCTTCCCGCAGCCCCACGACCGGGGTGTCGTTTTCTTCGAGGAACTGAATAATTCTTTCTTCCCGAGTCTCTCCCATGTGCGTGGAAGCCGGATCAGGGTCAAGATAGTGAGGGTTGATTTGAAAGTTAACGAGGCCCAGCGCGTCGAAAGAAGGCGGCTCGACAATAGGCATGTCGTTCGTGGTTCTAATTGTCGGCCCTGCTACATTCGAGCCTGCGCTGGATCCTATGTACAACATGCCGGTCTCAGCCCTCTGCCTGATCAAGGAGACGAGATCAAAATCGTAAAGTGTCTTTAGCAGGCGGAAAGTGTTTCCCCCACCAATGAAAATAGCTTCGGCGTCAGTCACCGCCTGGCGCTTGTCAGCAGCAGCGTGCAGTGAATCGCAGTCGTAACCCATCTCTGCCAGCCGGCTGCTTGTCTTCGCGGCATAACCATCACGGTCGTGCAGCGCGAATGGAACGAACAGCACTCGCTTGACGTTTCCCAGGAACTCGCGGATTTCAGGTTCAGCATGATCCAGAAACCCGCTGCCATGAAGTGTTGAGTTGCTAATCAGCAGGAGTCGTCCGGGTTTCATCGTCATTGCTTTTCCCCTTAAGGTGCTTTTCTGTTTTCATTAGCCGGCAAAGCGCTCCTCAACCGTGGCCGCGAAAACAAGAGTCCCGACCGCGCCAATTGCACCGGCTGCAATGAACGGCACCTCCGGCGAGATCTTCCACAATAGTCCGCCTACCGCTGCGGCGGGTGTAATCGAGAGGCTTCGAATAAGGTAGTAAAGCCCGACAGAGCGCGCTCGCATATCTTCGCGCGCGAAGTCTACGATCATCGCCTTGCGCGCGGGTTCGCCAATTTCTCTCAAACCCCCAACAATGAAGGCGAATACCAAACCCACGAAACTCGTGGCCGCCATCATGACTACTGGAAACAGAGCAAAGCAGAAAAACGTGGCAATGACAAACGGCTTGCGGCCGACGCGATCTGCAATCTTGCCCGCCGGAATGTAGACAATGATCGACGTTGCCATTTGAACGGCCACGAGTGCTCCATACCTGACGGCGCTGAGACCTTGCACGTTCGTCAAGTAGAGTATCGCGAGAACTCCAGTCATGCCTTCGCACATCCGGATTATCACGTCGGAGATGAGCAGTCGCTTGAGCGAGTGGTGAAACGAACGCCAAACGCCGCGGATGTTTGTCGTCTGGTTCGTTTTGATCTGGAGTTCTATTTTGCGGACCAGTAGCAGAGTTATTGCCGCAAGGCCGAGCGTGATCAGCAATCCGGCGTGGATGCCGTCTACAATTCCCAAACGGCCGATGAGCACTCCGCCGGCGACTGGCGCGATGACGATTGGCACGCGCTTCAGAATAGACTGGAGCGTGAAACCCATCGCTCGACGTTCGGGTGGCAACGAATCGCCGATAATTGCAAAGATTGCCGGCGACGCCATACTTTGCCAAGCCATCGCAAACATCAATCCGAGAAACACAAAGGGCCATGACGGACTGAAGAGATAAATCAAATATCCGGCGGAGGCGAGGCCAATATAAGTGAGGAAAGCGCGGCGGCGGCCGAACCGGTCAGCGATCCAACCTCCGGGGTATTGATAGATAGCGTCAAAAAAATCCTGGGCAGTTCCAAACAAGCCAATGATTGGGGCCGTGGCTCCCAGTGTTTCGAGGTACTTTGGCAGGAACTTTTTCCACAGTTCTTCTCCCAGACCCAGGAGAAAAACGGCGGCCGAGGCAATCGATACGTTTCGTTCCAGACTGAGAAAATCAGACAGTCTGTCGAGACGACGTGCTCGCGGATTCATCGGGCGGATTGGCTAGGCGGCTTTTTCCTGTTTCATAACCTCCGGAGCTCCATGATCGACCTCTCTCTTGTTCTTCCTTGAAGATAGCCACTTGCTGATGGCCTCTCGGGAGAGACTGGCGATTGAGCCGCGGTTTGCGAGCAGGACTTTTAGATAAGCTCGTTTGTTCATTTGCGGGAAGTAGATGCCCCGGAATAACAGGCGCATGACCAGATGTGTCAGCCGGTACTTCATGGGCTGATCGCTGAGTTGCTCGATCGCCTCCCGATTGCGCTCCGGGCTGTACGACTTCTCCCACGCCTGTTCCAACTCCAATTGCGTTTGAGGGATCGTCATCTTCAGGGGCTCATGGGCCATCTTGTAAGGCGTATATTCCAGCCAGTGTTTTGGTCGCGTAAGCCGGTTCGCGCTTACCAGCCGATCGTAAAGCGGTGTCGCTGGAAAAGGGGTGAGCATCCCGAAGACGGGCAGGCCCGGCGGCCAGGTCTTTATTTGGTCAATTGTACGCTGCGCCACCCCGACGGTGTCGTTGTCCAGGCCGATGATGAAAGACGTTATGGCGTAAATATTTCTCTTCGCGAGACGATTGAGCACCGGGCCATATTCGTTAGGCTTGTTGAAGCTCTTGTTCACATCCGCGAGGTTGGCGACGTCAATCGACTCCATGCCAATGAAAATCCATCGACCGTCTGAGGCTGCAATCAGGTCGACCAGTTCTTCATCGCGCAGCAGATTTGCACTTATTTGGGCCATCCAGGGAAGCTGGGCGCCGGCGGCGATGATGTCTCGCAAGAGCGACTTGGTGCGTTTGATGTTTATCGCGAAGTTGTCGTCAATAAAAAAGACAAAGACCTGCTTCCGATTCGCCCGGGCATGTTGCTTGAGTCGCAGCATCTCGGCGACCACGCTCTCATTGGTGCGAAACCTAATCGAGTCGCCAAAGAACCCAGTGACCGTGCAGAATTCGCAGCCGTAAGGACACCCACGACCGGACTCGATTGGCAATATATGGACTGAACCCCAGCCCGAGCCGTAGCGCTCAAGCAGAGGCCGAGCGAATTTTGGCACCATGTCAAACTGATCGATATCTATCTTGTCCCAGGGAATCTCCGGATAAGGTTGCAGGCTGGGTTTTCTTTCTTTTCCTGTCTCATCAAGAGGCGCATAAATTTCTTTGAGGCGTCCGTGCGCCGCGTCTTCAACTATCAGTGGCCAGGTTTCATCCGCCTCACCCAGGGCAATCGCATCTGCATGCCGAGGTCCGCCGTCTCGCCCCAGCGGTTCGTCCGGCACTTCAGTGACGTGGGGCCCACCCATGACCACAGGCACACCCGCAGCGCGAATCGCGTCAGCCATACGGTAGGCCCTGGCGATCATTCTGGTCATGGCGCCAATGCCCACGAGGCCAATGTTTTCCTCGCGCACATACTTCACGAGTTCCTCTTCGCTCATGGGTTTGGCGTTGCCGTCAATTAGCAACACCTCGTGACCCGCGGGCGTCAGCGCCTGAAGCAGAAACATCCAAAGGTGAGGCATGAAGTTTTTGGTCACGCCATTGTCCGGGTTGTAGAGTAGGATTTTCATATAGTTTTCTCCGGACACAGAAACAATCAAGAGAAGTGTGACGCCTTTGGGACGAGAACTACTTTGAAGTAAAAGTGACAGGTTATCCTGGCGTCGGGGATATATTTCGGATGCAGCATACCAGCAAGTTAGCCCGCCGTATAGTAACGAATAATAGCTAAAGTGGCCCTATTTTGCCACGGGCTTGCGGTAACCCTTTATTAACAATAATTCCTGTACTTCGGTGCTCAGCAAAAAATCTGCAAACTGGCGCGCTGGGTCTTGCTTGGTTGAAGCTTTTATTACTCCCAGCGCTTGATCGATTGGAGCATGTAACGTTTCCGCGACTTCAATATAGTTTCCTTCCCCGGGTTTAACCAGTGCCAACGGTATGAACGCAACTTCAGCATTGCCAGTTGCCGCGTACTGCTTTGCCTGAGACACATTTTGCGCGTAAACAACCTTTGGCTCAACTTGGTTCCAGATACCGAGCGCGCGCAGGCTTTCCACGGTAGCCTTGCCGTAAGGCGCAACGTCAGGCTTGGCAACACAAATGCGCTCAAACTCCTTCGCGGTTATGTCTTCTATGCGAGCAACTTGCAGCCGGCTGCCGGATGGCAACCAAATCACCAGCCTTCCGCGCGCGTAGACCGCGCGACTGCCGGGTGTAAGCAGGCCCTGCCGATCGAGCTGGTCAATGTGTTCCGAGTCGGCTGATGCGAAGACGTCGAAAGGTGCGCCATTTTCGATCTGCTTTGCGAGATCAGCAGTGGAACCGAAGCTGAAGACAACCGGAATTCCGGTCTTCTTTGTAAACTGCGGCCCAATTTCGGCGAAGGTCTCGGTCAAGTTTGCCGCAGCCGCAACAAGCAGCTGAGAATCATTTTGACCGCTCCAGGAAGGTGATTGGCAGCTGGCAGTAAGAAGCAAGACGCAAATAATTACTAGTCTTTTCATATGTTCTTACGTGGATGTAGACTTGTGGGGCAAAAAACCGCCCCGAGTCAAGCCTGATACCAACAAAAACATTGGCTAGCCAGCCATGGTGGCCACAAAGTCTTCTTTCTTTCCAGAAACGCTAAGGTGTGGTATAGACCAAATGACCCCCTAACTGAGCGACAGTCCCGGCGTTTGTCCCTCGCGGCGCTCGAGGAACGGCGAACGGCTTTGAACCGAGTATCACAGGCATCAGGTCTGGGAACTCGGACATTTTGTATTCAGGCGAGACCGAGACTCCAGCGATTGTGACGGCGAGTTGTCCATGAATGCACGCACACCTACGACGCCGGCATGCATTTGTTCGATCTTGATGGGACTCACGCTGCTTGCTGGCTGCTTGCCGAAGCCGCCATCGGAGATGGGTGACATCAATATCACCCTTTACGCATTCTCGATCATGAAGGAGTCGTTGGAAAAGGGAATCTACCCTGGCTTCGCCGCAAAATGGAAGCGTGAGCACAATCAGGACGTGCGCTTTACTTCGTCATTCGCCGGGTCGGAGACAATTACCAATCAAATCCTTCACGGTGTCAGCGCTGAGATCGGAATCTTCTCTATCGAGCGCGACGTGGAGCGTTTAAAAGGAAGCGGATTCGTTACCGCGGACTGGCGCTTGTTGCCATTCAAAAGCATCGTTAACAAGACCCCCTTCGTGATTCTTGTGCGCCAGGGAAACCCGAAAGGTATTCACGATTTTCCCGACCTCGCGAGACCCGGCATCGAAATAATTCATCCTGACCCGGTAAGTTCAGGTGGCGCCCAATGGTCAATCCTGGCGATCTACGGTTCTGAGCTGTTGAAATCAGACAAGGAGTCCGGCCAACCTGATAAGGCGCGCGCCCTGCAGACGCTGCAGAACATCTGGCGAAACGTCAACTCAACCCCTGGCTCCGCTCGAGAGGCCCGCACCCAATTCGAAACTGGCTTCGGGGATGCATTGGTCACCTACGAACTCGAGGGGATATTGATGAAACAGGCAAAAAAAACGCCGGTCGAGATCATTGTCCCCAGAGCTACAATCTTTAGTGAGCATCCGGCAGTTGTGATCGACAAGAACGTTAAGGATTCAAAGCGAGCGGTGGTCGATGCGTTCATGCAATATCTTTGGACCGACGAGGCCCAGCAGTCGTTTGTGCAATATCACTTCTATTCGGTAACGAACGAAGCTTTGAACGCGCAGAACAGTGAGTTTGGCCATGTCGAGTTGGCTTTGAACATCGAATACTTCGGAGGTTGGGAAAGGGCCTACCCCGAGATTCTTGAGGGAGTCTTTCGGGATCAGGTGCAGCGGAAGAAATGAGAAAAGTTGCCAAAGTCCAACCTCGTATCAAAGGTTTTTGCAGTAGTCAGAAGATTGGTCAGGGTTTTGCAAATCAAGAATTGAGAGCGGACTTTGGACCCTGTACCTGGGGCTTTTGACGGGTTCCTTATGAGTACAGTAATTCCAACAATGCGGCATGTGCGCGGCTTTGATGTGGCGCGCCCACTAAGCATTGGCATGCTGATTTTCATGATGCTGCCACTGGTGTTCCTGCCGCTGGCGTCCATCTTCATTTTCGGCACGAGGACCGGGTTGGGCCAGTTCTGGTCGGCATTGACCGCACCCGAAGCGATGTTTGCGCTAAAGCTTTCGATGGTAACCAGCTTCTGGGCCACCGTGTTCAACGTGCTCTTTGGCTTATTTGCCGCCTACGTGCTGTCGCGCCATAACTTCTGGGGCCGCAACGCGCTGATCGTGACCATTTCCCTGCCAACCGCGATTCCCACTGCGGTCGCCGGTTTTGCTCTACTCCTGTTGTGGGGGCCCCAGGGCACTCTGGGCCGCTTCCTGGATCCGCGGGGCATTCAGCTCATGTTCACCGCCGGCGCGATAATTCTGGCAAACATATTCGTCACATTTCCGCTGGCTTTCGGAGTCATTAAACCTGTATTTGACACTATGAGTCGCTCGCTCGAGGAAGCCTCGGCAACGATTGGCGCCACGCGCTTGCAAACATTCTGGCACGTGACGTTACCATCGTTGCGCGGCGCGATTGTTTCGGGAGCGTTACTGACGTTTGCTCGCGCGGTCGGCGAGTTTGGATCCACGATTCTGGTGTCGGGCAATCTGGCCGGCCGGACACAGACGGCGCCCCTCTACATCTTCGCGAAATTTAACGAAGGCCAGATCGAAGCGGCAAATGCGATTGCAATTGTCCTGGCACTATTTTCGTTCCTGATTTTCAGCGTCCTGTTTTTCGCCAGAGACTGGCTTGATGTCGATTGAGCTTCAATAGCGTTGAGGTGAGCTAGTGCAGGCGCGTTTGGCCAAAGCAAAAGATAGCGAGGTTAGTCCAAACTCGAAGGGAAACACCCCGCAACCCGCCGCGAGTCTGATTGGTATCAGTAAGCGATTCGGGAAAACGAGTGTGCTCGAAGACATTTCGTTTCATGTTGCCGAGGGCGAGGCGCTTGTTTTGCTCGGAGCTTCAGGCAGCGGCAAGACCACGATTCTTCGCATCATTGCCGGCCTGGAGCAACCCTATACCGGGAAGATAATGCTGCACGGCAGAGACGTAACTGAGCTTCCAGCACGCGAGCGAGGCGTCGGAGTCATCTTTCAATCGTATGCGTTGTTTCCAAAGATGACGGTCGAAAGGAATATCAGTTACGGCCTTCGCATTCGTCGAAAACCGCGTAAAGAAATTAGAAAGACCGTAGATGAACTGCTGGCGGTAGTCCAACTGGAGGAACATCGCAAGAAATACCCTTCGCAACTTTCGGGTGGCCAGCAACAACGTGTTGCCATTGCGCGGGCGCTTGCGTACAAGCCCGAAGTGCTGCTTTTTGACGAGCCTTTTGGAGCGCTCGACGCTCAAATTCGCGCAAGGTTGCGGCGCGAGATTCGCGCGTTATTAAAGAAGGTCAACGTGCCGGCAATTTTTATTACACACGATCAGGAAGAGGCGCTGGAGCTGGGCGATCGGATCGCAGTGATTAATGTGGGCCACATCGAGCAGATTGGCACACCGGCCGACGTCTACAACAGACCCGCTACCGAGTACGTGGCGACATTCCTTGGCGCTGCCAACATCCTCGAAGGCATCGCGAGGGGCGACCATGTCGAGGTTGGACCCGTAAAGCTTCCGGCGTTCCTCGATCCACAAAAGTTTCGCGACGGCCAGCCAGTGAAACTGATCTTCCGGCCAGAGGACGTGTCGTTGAGCAAGACGCAGGAGATACCGGGCGGCCACACCTGTCTGGCGAGTGGAATTGTAGAAGAGACCAGTTTTGTCGGCGCCTACGAGCGTGTGCGAATTCGTCGTGATCCCGCCGGCGGAACCGCTGAAAACCCGGATAATCCCTACTACCTGACCACCGAGACTCCCGAATCCCAGTCCGCCAAGCCCATCATCGCAACGCGACCAAAGCCCGAAACCATGAGCGTCAATCTCCACCGCCACGACCGGGTGTACATCGGTCTGACTTACTTCACGATCCTGCCGGCAGTTGCACGCGCAACCAGCTCGTCCGATCTCAGGTGACCCTTCCAATACGTGGATCTATTAACGCGGCAGGTAGGGCAGAAGCCATTCTGTGAAGTCGTGTCCCGACTCAACTGCGAACGGATGTCTGCTGATGAGAGGTTTGATTTCTTTAGCCCTGTCCGTCTCGGTGCGGCCGGCGAGCTCCCTTCGTTCGTATCTCGCGCCCCGTGCGATGCTGGTGTAGTTGAGACTAATGCGATCGCCTGGTTGCAGGAAAGTAATGCTCACCATGTAGCTGTTGCCGCTCCATGACGACTCATACTCCTTCCCGTTGAAGCCCATGCTATAGCCGCGGACTTCTTCACGCGATGCAATCAAAGTGAGGGGCGTTTCCCGATCGACGATGATTATAGGAACACCCGGAGAGACCAACGGCTCATCTGGGTCAAGTCTTGAATCGTCAGTTTGATAGTCATCAGCGGGATGTAATGGTGAGACAATTGAGTGCCGAAAGACATATTCATTACAGAACCGAGTGCGGTAGCGCCGGATGCTCAAGTCCACTTCGGTGATATGCGTCGCCAAAATAAAATAGTTGTCGAAAACCGAGGTGCAGCAATCTGATTTGCGTTCTTATTGGATCCCTCACAACCTGTTGTTCAGCGCGGCGGACGCGAGACTGTGAAACTGACGTCTGACACTATTGATATTGACGAAGGGAAGCGCGCGGGCATGAGTGCGATTGGTCATCAGGATAAAAACGCGTTCCCGGTGCGGGTCGACCCAGCAACTGGTTCCCGTAAATCCGGTGTGACCAAAACCGCTGGGAGGCAGATCCGGCCCAGCGGTCGAGTCCTTCGTCATCGCCAACTGCCAGGAAAGCGATCGCGCTTCGTTTAGTTTCTCGGTCATATTCGTTCGAAATAGCTCACAAGTAGACGGCGTCAGCAGTTGACTTCTGTTTGCCAGACACTGAACGGCGAGAAGGTGGGTTTCTTGCACGGTCGAAAAGAGTCCCGCATGACCGGCAGCGCCACCAAGGAAATGCGCGTTTCCGTCGTGGACCTGTCCCCAGATCAAGCTGTCACGCCAATTTCGATACTCACCGCGATCGAGGTCTTTGGACATCTCCCGTTCGTACGCGTTCCCGCTTTCGCAGGCGGCTACACCGGTTTGCATCGCCATCTCCGGATTAAAAAACGTGCGCTGAAGACTTAAAGGCTGAAAAATTTCATGTTGCGCCATTTCCGCCAGGCGTTTACCTGTGTAACGTTCGAGCAGCAATCCGAGTGCTATGAACCCGAGATCGCTATAGACAACTCGAGTCCCGGGTGCGTAGTCGAGATTTAGACTTGCGATGGCGCCGGCAGCGCGGTCGGGTTCTCCTTCAGCCAGAATATATAGCGGACGCCAGGCTGGCAGACCCGATGTGTGCGTCAGCAACTCCTTCACCGTAATCGCCTGCTTGTCGGTCCGATCAAACTCAGGCAGGTAATGAGACACGGAGCTGTCCGGCGTCAGTTCGCCTAGTTCGATACGCCGCGCGCAGAGTATTCCGGTTACCAGTGGTTTCGTGAGCGAGGCGAGATCGTAGATGGTATCGAGCGTCGCGCTAATCCGTTGAGGCTCAACAACGGAGTGGCCGATAGCATCCGCGAAGATGGGGACGCCTTTTTCCGCGACCAGGTAAACCGCGGAAGGGAAGTCCGCGGCACCGATCCTATCAGCGAGGAAAGCGGAGATGTTTGGTTCCGGCGTGGTTGTTTGCACAGGAAAATTCAACCGCTTGGTCAATTGGATTGAGTGGCCTTTGGCCCAGCGTAAGCAGATACATCAAGCAGGTAGACAGTTTGATTTGCAGCCAATACAAAGAGCTGTTTGCCATTCGGGCTGAAGCGCATCATCGAAAGTGGGCTTGAAAAAGTAAACTGTTCGCGTTTCTCAAAAGTCATCAAATCGAGCGGGGAGCGTTTGAGACCTACAGAGACGAGGAGTAACGCAAGAGCTGTTGAAAATCTTTTGTTCATGTGGGAGGAAAGGTAACTCAAACTTACTAAACACTCGTTTCGGCGTGCCGAAAGCCAAAGATTAGAACTGTCGGGGTGGATTCGTAAAGTGGAAGTAGGGGTGTAATGCCAGGAATGGCGCGTTTTCCCATTCAGTTCGTGACACTGGCGGAAGGATGCCAGCAGCCAGCAGCCTCGAAGCCAGGATTGGCGTGCTTTTTCAGCAATGAAGTACGCCGCGGGAAGTCGCGGGGGCGGCAACGCGGGTGGGATTTACGCGATTCGTTCTCGTTCCTAAGTCTGTAGTGCCATCCAGCCAGTTAGGCCCCGGCCAGTACCACTTGTTACAACCCTGCTGATGAAGCAGGCGGGTATCCAGCAGGGAGCCTAATCGCCGGCTCTGCCCGGTGGTACTGGCGCGAACATGAACGTGGCCCAGGCCTGTTACGGCCCAGAGGACTCTAGTGAATCGGGCCCGGAATCGGGAAACGACGAGGCACAAATATTGGTACCCTGATACAGACTCCATTCGGACAGCGGTGCCAAAAGAGTATCCGGTCTCCGACGTTAGTGGCGGTCACAAAACTCCTTGCATTGGCTGCTTCAGCTGGAACCGTCAACGAGTGGACTTCCACCTCAGACGGAAGCTCAGCCGCAACGTTGCCTCCCCGATCAACCAGCTGAACCCGCCCTTTGACAGTACCGACCGAAGTAACGTCAGCAAATCCTCTCATGGTGTAGTACCCGGCAGGCACACGTGGCTCTTCAGTGGAAATGTAGGCGAACCCGAAGTCCACGCCCTTTGCCAACGCCGTTGCCGGAATTTTCTCCCATCCAGCGATAGGCGCGGAAGTCACGGTTTCGGCGCCACGCGACAGCCCAAAAACCTCGTCGACATGAATATTTACTCCAGCAGCCTTGCTCGCATCAACAAGTTGATCCTTGGGGCTTTGGTCCTTGGGGCATGGCGTTGGGGAGCTCGTTGAGGCTTGGTTTGTGCTGAGGTCGCTGGCCGGCCTTTCACATCCCGAAATGCCGAGCACCAGTAGACTGAGTGAAAGCAGGGCGAGAACAAACCAGGGCGTACGTTGCTTCATCAGCGACTTGCTTGTTTTCATCGCGTAACCTCCTATTGGTGACGTTGAACAAATGATGAGGGTTTAGAAATCTTCGATTCGATGGTGCGACCTTCGACTTCGGTCGCGCAACGCCTTGAAGTCCACTAAGCGACTATATCCTGATTTTGCGAGGCATTAAGTAGGGACTTCCTTTGTGAGTCTCAGGAGTCGGGAAACGAAAGTGGTTCGACTCTTCGTCGAGCAAATCGAGTGCCAGTGATAAACAATCACTCGTTCGCGGATCCGTTAGAGAATTATGGAAAAAGCCGGAGGGTACTCAAGGTGCGTGTAGTTTTTTGTGGACGAACATCTTCAAAAGAGGACGAACTAAGAGGATCCTGCCTGACCAGAATTTGTAGCTCACAAATATTCAGAACTACTTAATGCCTAATGTCGTACCCAGACCCCTGACACCGGGATGAGCGGCGTGATCTTCGATTCGCTGCAAGGCCCGCAACGCGAGTGCTAACGCGTTACGGCCTTCCAGGCCGGAAACGGCCGCAGGACCACCACCGCTAGCCGCTTCAACAAACGCCACAATCTCCGCACGCAGTGGTTCGACGTCAACAATCTCCAGGTTCCTGGTGTGAACCCCTGGCCACCTGCCATCCGCGGCCGGAGGCGCGAGACTGCTAATCGATGCGTGACGGGTTGCGTAATCGACAGCCACGTAGTCGTGGGGTTGAAAGAAGCGCATCTTTCTAATTTTTTCAGTGCCAACGCGGGAAGCGGTAATGTTTGCTACCGCGCCAGTGGAAAACTCGAGACGCGCGTTTGCCGCATCCACTTTGTTGGTGAGGATGGGAATTCCGACCGCGTGAAGTTCGGTTACTTCAGTTTCCTCGCCCACCAACCACTGCACAATATCCAGGTCGTGGATCATCAGATCGAGAACAACGTCGATGTCCAGCGAACGCGCTGTAAACTCGCCAACCCGATGAATTTCGAAGTACACCGGGTTGCGGACGTGTGGCCTTAACGCGACCAACGCCGGGTTGAAACGTTCCAGATGTCCAACCTGCAGCAGGGCGTTACCCTCTGCCGCCGCGCTAATCATTTCATCTGCTTCTTCGAGCGTCCTCGCAATTGGCTTCTCCACCAACACGTGCACACCCGCCTTCAGCAAGCCGCAGGCGATTTCGGAATGGGCCTCAGTGGGAACCGCCAGACTGACCGCGTCGACCGCGCCAATCAGCTTGCGCCAGTCAGTGGTCCATTCCACTTTTCTCTCGGACGCAATCCGGCTCGCGGTTTCTTCGTCAATATCACAGGCAAACTTGAACTCAGTGAGACCTTCAGCGGCCAGGTCGGAATGAATACGCGCGTGTTGCCGGCCGAGATGGCCCACGCCGATCACTGCGGTACGTATTAGCACGATTTACTGATTTCTCTTTTTGGTTTAGTTTGTTCACCGAGAAAGCAGTAGGCAGAAGGCAGCAAACAAAAACCCCGCATCCTGCCTTCTGCTTACTGCTTTCTGCCTACTATTTTTGTCGGGGCGACTATACTTGCAACCTTCAAACCTTGCCAAGCGTGGCAGTCTTCTGCTTTTCCTCGGCCTGATCGCTTTTTATTTCTACGGCCTCGGCCTTCTTCCGCTTCTCGGCCCCGATGAGCCCCGCTACGCTCAGGTGGCGCGCGAGATGTTTCTGCGCGGCGACTTGATCACTCCCACTCTGGGTGGCCACCTCTGGGTTGAAAAACCTTCGTTGCTCTACTGGCTGATATTTGCGAGCTACAAGTTGTTCGGTGTTTCAGAGTGGTCCGCCAGGCTGGGACCGGCAGTCTGTGGATTGCTGACCATCACGGCGGTGTTTTGGGTGGGGAAGCGGGTGGAACGAGCCACCCCAGACGGAGAACTGGCAGGCCATGGTTTGTGGAGCGCATTGGCGGCGGGTACGAGTGTCGGTCTGGTTGCGTTTTCGCTGGCGGCTAGTTTTGACATCGTCCTCACAATGACAACGACGTGGGCGCTGGCGTTCTTTGTCGTTGCCGAGCTGGATGAAACCCCAAAACGCCGGCTGTGGTTGGCAGGCTTCTACGCCGCAATCGGACTCTCTCTTCTCGCCAAGGGTCTGGTCGGCCTGGTCGTTCCCTTCGGAGTGGTCAGCGTCTATTACCTGCTTCGTGGCCGAAGACCGGAGCGAAGTATCTACTCGAGCTTGTTATGGGGATTGCCCCTGGCGCTCGCGATCGCGGCCACCTGGTATGGTCCGATGATCTGGAAACATGGCTCGCCGTTTATTAATCGTTTCATCGTCGAGCACCACTTCGCGCGTTACGTAAGCAACAAATATCATCACCGGCAGCCATTTTATTTTTACCTGTTGATAGTACCCGCATTCGCGCTGCCCTGGACGGCGTTCCTCTTCGAAGGAATCTGGACCAGTCGCAGAGTGCCGCGGCGTGTTGATGATCCGGGAAGCAAAGTCAGGGTGTTCCTAATCGCGTGGGTCTTTGTGCCCCTGATATTTTTCAGTTTCGCGAGCTCGAAACTGCCTGGCTACATTCTGCCCGTACTACCAGCAGCTGCGTTGATTGCCGGCGAGCGTCTTGCTCGATTCACCTCCGGAGTTACAAACACAGTGTGGCCGGCCAGGGCGACCGCAATCCTGTTCCTGCTCTTTGCGATCGCCGCGCCCATTTACGCGATGAATTCTGGCGCAGTGTCCGTGCAGAGCGCGCTGGCAATTGCGATTCCTCTGACAATGGCCGGCGCGTTTGCTTTGATTTCCCAGCGCAGCCGCACGGCCGCAATACTCCTGATGGCCGTCGCGATTTTGGTCGCTCTGGTGATTGCCGTTCGCTTTATCGCGCCTCAAACAGTCGCGCGCGAGTCATCAAAACAGCTCCTGCAACTGGCGAGCGAGCGCGGCTATTCCCAGTCATTGATTTACGGCATGCAACGAGACGATCGGACTCCCGAGTTCTACGCACCCGGTCGAGTGGTTTATGGGAACGATGGCGAACCAGTCATGTATGAAGGACTTTGGCCCGTTGTTTTAGAGAGTCGCCGGCGAAACGCGCCTTTGCTGGTGTTTCTCCCGGTTAGTGACCTGTTGTATCTGCGGAACCTGAACTCAGCAACGGCAGATGTGATTGGGAACAACGGCAGGATTGCTCTGGTCGCAGTGCGGGCGTTTTGAAAGGCCGGGTACGAATTACGAACTTGCAGGTTCGCGGTGGCCGGGTCAGCCGAGCGTTTTCAGAAAGAAATCGATCACTGGCCGATCGTAGTTTTCCCCCTGTTCACCCGTCGAAAAGGGGAGACTAAACCCGGTTAGCGGCAAGTCAGTTTTTACTTCTACGTTCGCACTCGAAAAGCAACGAGCTACCTCGAACGTTGACTGGCGCAAATAACCATCGTCAGCACCTGCGAGCAGCAGGACACGTTGAGTCTTCAGGTTCGCGGCCATCTCACAAGTCGATCGATTTTCATACCGGCCCATGAAATAGGCACGAGTCGCCAACCGTGCGAGATAAAGCAGCGCCCTGTTTCGTATGCCGACATCATCAACCACAGCGGCATCAACCAACTCATCGGCACTTCGTGGCACTGAGTCGAGCACCAGCGTTTGAATACCGGGTTCCTGAAGGGCTGCACGCACGGAGGTGTAGGCGCCCAGTTCTACGCCATAGATCCCAAAGCGATCTGCAACTAACTTTTGTCCATCACCCTTGAGTGTGCGAAGAAAACCAAATGCGGCCAGTACGTCGTTGGTTTCCTCGATGCCGAAAGAGGTCCACTTGACGGGAGGGTTTAGGCCGTGGCTCCGAAGGTCTGGCCACAGAATTGTATAGCCTGCCGTTTCGTTCAGTTTGATCCCGAGGTTGAATAACCACGATCGATCAGCGCCATACTTGTGGAGGAAGACGACCGCCGGAGACCCTGTGGAACCCCGGAGCAGCCATCCACGCGCCCTGGTGCCGTCGCCATTCTGCCAACTTTCGTCAGTGACCTTCAGCGCGGTTCCACTTATCGTGTTGAAAGTTCCAGGTGTGACCAAATAGGGGCGTTGTGGTGGCCGCGCGACGCCGTAGACAATCGAGCTTAACGCGACAACGCAGGCTGCCACCAGAATCAGCAGGATTGGTAGCAGAGACTTTAGAAGCTTCTTGCCAAGTCGTCGTCGGGGAGCCATACGAAGGATCAAGGAAGGGAACGAAGGACCGGAAGACTACAACGGCTAATCCGGCCTTCACACTAGCTAGCCCACAACCTCCCCGCTCCTAACTCCTTTCTCGACTATTCGAGCGTAATCTTCCGGAGTGTTGATGTTCTGAAAAAAGTCTGCGGCGCCGTTGAGACTTGAGAGTTCGTCAAACGTCACCCAGCGTGTGCGTACTGATTGTAACAGAGCAACTGGTTTTCGCTCCCCGGATTTGATCAGACGCTCCGCTTGTCGGAGACAGGGGTTAACACGATAAAAACCGCATAAGGGCTGGGGAATTTCATCGCGCTGAACCGGCCCGACTGCTTCAAAATCCTCCCGAAATGTGGCGAGGTGTTCAAACAACTCAGCGGTGACGAAGGGAAAATCGCAAGCCACGATGAGCGCCCAATCGGCTGAACAGGCCGAGAGCGCGGCGTGAACACCGCCCAGCGCGCCCCAATGGGGATATACGTCAACAACTAAGGGCAAATCGCTGGAAACAGGATCGGCGCCGACGATGCTAAGGTTATCCGCTACGCTTTTTAGTTGCTGGGTGATCCGTTCGACGAAGGACTGGCCGTCGAGCAGCAGTCTCGATTTATCAGTCCCCATGCGGCGCGACTGGCCGCCGGCCAAAATGAAACCGTCGATTGAAGCCATGCTATTGATTCGGGATTTGTACTGACGGAATCAAATCTTGCGGAATCAGTGGAAGTTAGCATGCGAAACCCGGGCGGGCAAGGGGAACGCTTCGGGCAATTTGTGCGTCTAAGGAGCTGCGTAGACTTCGCTTACCCGAGTCAAAATGGGGCAAGAAAGAGCTGTATTGGATGAGTGCCTTGACCAGTCTTAAGGTGAAAGCTATAGTGCCTTTGAGGTGCTGTTAAGCAGCTCGAAGTAATCCCGCTAGAGGTTATTCTGAATGAAAAGATTTGCTGCCGTACTTCTCACCACGATTTTCATTGCCGGATTCTGCGCAGGTATGAGCATCAGCGCCACCGCGCAACAATCCGCTACCGAAGCTAAATCAAAAGACATAACCGCGAAGGACCCGCGGCTGTTTCCGCTTGAGGATCTGCGTCCCGGCATGAAGGGGACTGCTAAAACAGTCTTTTCAGGAACGGAGCCGCAGGAGTTTGGAGTGGAGATTCTTGGGGTCCTGCCAGGATTTCCGGGACCGAGACAGTCGGCAATCATCGCCCGGCTGACGGGCTCGAATGTTGAGAAGACAGGCGTGTTTGCAGGGATGTCAGGCTCCCCGGTTTTCATCGATAACCGGTTGGTGGGCGCGATTGCTTTTAGTTTTCCGTTTTCAAAAGAGCCGATCGCCGGCATTACTCCGATCAAGCAGATGATCGACATTTTTGAAAAAGGCGGCTCAACCAACCGAACTCAACCAAAGGAACCGCGGGCCGTTTCCTTTGCGCAGTTGGCTTCAACCGAGTGGAAACCGACACTGCCGAAACCTTCGATCGGCGCAACGTCTTTCATGGCGCCAGTCTCGGAAGGTTCCATGCTGACTCCGTTAATCGGTCAACAGATGATTCCCATCGCCACACCGCTGGTGTTTGGGGGGATCAGCCAGGAAACACTGTCGATGTTTGCCCCGCAGCTGATTGCGAGTGGATTGTTGCCGGTGTCTGGTGCCGGTGGATCAGCGGGGATCACGCCCATGGCCAAGGCGAATGAGAAGACTTTGACCCCGGGTACGTCCGTCAGTGTGCAACTTGTGCGCGGCGATTACTCGATCGCAGCTTCGGGTACGGTCACCTTGCGCGACAGCGACAACATCTACGCCTTCGGCCATCCGTTCCTGAGTCTTGGGGCTTCGGATATGCCAATGAGCGAGACGGCCGTGGTCACAGTTATTCCAAACGTCAATAATTCTTTCAAACTTTCGGTGCCGGGATCGATGATGGGGTCGATTTCGCAGGACCGCTCAGCCGGCGTCTTTGGCGCGTTAGGACAGGCTCCAAAGATGATACCTGTGAAGATCAACCTCCACACGAGCCGCGAACGCAGCGAAACCTTCACCTACGAAGTTGCCAACGACACCTTCTTAACGCCGTTGCTGCTTAACATCACGATCTTCAATACGATTACCTCAAGTGAGCGTGCTCTCGGTGAGTCGACAATCACCATCAAAGGCGCCATCAATGTAAAGGGCCATGAACCGATTGAAGTGGATCGACGCTTTTCAGCTTCAAACTCACCGTTGCAGGCAGCCGGCTCGGTGGCCTCGCCGATCGGATCTCTCATGGGCAGCGGTTTCGACGATGTGCAGATCGAAGGTGTAACACTCGATATCTCGTCGACCGATACAAAGTATGCAGGCACCCTTGAGCGAATCGCGCTTAGCAAGACGGAAGCGCGACGAGGCGAAAAGATAGAAATTCATGCGTACGTTCGCACGGAGTCAGGGAAGCAGTTTGTGCAACGCATTCCGGTACAGATTCCGGATGATGCTACGCCGGGTCAGCTGCTGGTCTTCGTGGGTGACGGAGGAGCGCTGCAGGAGGGTTCCGCCGCGCGGGCATTTGTGCCACAGGATCTTGGCCAGCTGGTGAGAGCAATCAACAAGGTGAAAAAGAGCGATCGACTTTATGTGAAGCTCTTCCGGATTACGCCAGGGGCGGTCATCGGAACCAGCGAACTTCCAAACCTGCCACCTTCAGTTGTGGCCACACTCAATAGCGATCGAAACTCGGGCGGGTACACGCCGACTGTGCTGTCGGCCGTTTATGAAACAGAGTTACCACGCGCCGAATTCGTTATCTCCGGCCAACAATTGATTGGTCTTGATGTTGTACCCTAGTGTTAAGGACCCTGAAACGCCAAAAGGTGCGACGTTCTGACGAGCGTCGCACCTTTTGCTTTTGGGAGGATTGATCTTGACTAACCAATTACACTGATTGTTTCCTTCGACGGCGTTGGCGAACCTTGGCCGCTACGCCCGCCAGTCCGGTGCCGAGAAGAACCATGGTGGCCGGCTCGGGGACGGGATCACAGCTATTTGGCGTTACTTCAAATCTAGCGCAGAGTGAATCGTAAACCGCCTCGCTGGAACCGAAAAGCGTCACCGGTAGTACCGAGGCGGTAACTGAGAATGTGTCAAACTGGAAGACCAGGGGGTCACTACCGAGGATCGAGATAACATCGTTTTCGCTCACCGTGAGCGAGCCAAATATGTTCAGCGTTTGAGTCTGTCCGTTGACGGTCAACAGTTGGGAGAAGCTGATCTGATAGACGCCGCCCGACTCGAGACCAGTGAAGCCTTGAATGAAGGTCAGCGGGTTAATCATCGCGTAGAAACTGCCTCCCATCGAGTCGACGATGTTGGTATCAGCGTGTTGGTGACCGATCAGGATATCGAATTGATCGTGGTCACCTGTGCCGATGCCGCTATTCCCCAAACCAAAGAGCTGAAAACCGTCCGACTGCGTGACGATCGCCAGCGGATCTGCGTTCACTGCCGGGGCTGCCATCAGCATGATGGCAAAGACTGCGACGGATAGCGCGATTCTAGCTTTGCTGAACATAACAACTCCCAACTAATTGAACGATTGCGCACTCGAAATCAAATTCAGTGCTTAGCCGTCGAGTTGGCCGGGCATAGCCAACTCGCGGCTGTTGTTCATCGACATCCCGAAAGGGCTGCCGGCTGGCACCAGGTCTTTTTCTTAGGGGTTCAAAACGACCAAAGCGTTTCTGCTTCCAGAAAGCCTTTAATTTCTGGTAAGAACGAACAGGTACCGTCGCTCCGAATTGGGAATTCGAACTGTCTTGCAAACAAGACCTGCCTTCCCGAGTTGCGATTTTGCAATTGTCCGGGCAAGTCCTTCGCCTCCGAAAAGCAAAAGACTGCTGGCTGGCACCCATTCCACCAGCCGTGGGAGCATCTCTTCGAAACGTTCCAGCGCCCGGCTGCTGACAAAGCCAACCGCGGGCGGCTCAACATTTTCAAATCGCTCTGCGATTGCCCTGGCGCGGTTGGAAATCCCGGTCTTGCCCAGGACTTCGCGAAGGAACACCGCCTTCGCCTTCGAAGACTCGATTAGGAAAGCGCTAATATCGGTTCTGACGATCAGACAGGGGATAATGGGAAGTCCACCGCCGGAGCCGACATCGGCAACCGAGGCGTTTTCTGGAAGGTATTCAAGCATCATGAGCGATTCCAGAATATGCCTGGTGGCAAACTCACGCGGCGAAGTGGGGGCGACCAGGTGTAAGCGCGGATTCCACGCCGAGAGCATCTCGTAATAATCTGATAGTCGCTCGAATGCATGTTCTGAGAGCTTCACCCGGTAGGTTTTGGCCTCGGTTTCAAGCGCTTCTCGCAACTGCGTTTGGGAATCCGGATCCACGGCAGCAGTTTTACGCAAACAGTCGGCGCGGAGCAAACGGAGTGGTCAGGAGTGGCGGCAGGCACGTTTGTGTTCAAATCCAAATCTGCGTAATCTGCGGATAGTTCATCCCTGAAATCAATGAGCGAAATTGTTGACGACATCGCCAAACAGCACGAGCTTCTTGGGAAAGCCGTGACTGAGATCATCAGTGAATACGCTGCGACCCTCGACTCGAGGAAGGTAACTTCGTCAGCCACTCCGGCAGATCTCGAAAAACTGTTCGACGAGCCGATGCCGGAACAGGGGGCGTCGGTTGAAGAGATTCTGGCACGCTATACCAGCGATGTGATGGCCCACGCCATGCAGGTTCCAAGTCCACGCTATTTTGGCCAGTTTAACCCCACTCCGTTGCCGATTGGCGTTTGGGCGGATGCGCTGAGTTCTTCGCTAAACCAGAATGCGGGCGCGTGGCGTAACGGTCCAACCTCAGCAATGATTGAAGCGCGGGTGCTTCGCTGGTTGTGCGAACTTGTGGGATATGGCCCAAGGAGCTTTGGCACGCTGGCGAGCGGCGGCACTGAGGCGAATCTGATCGCGCTCAAGTGTGCACGCGACCAGGCACATAAAGCCGCGACGAAACAGGGTTTGCGATCGGCGTCCGGCGACCTCACCGTTTACGCGTCAGGCCAATGCCATTTCTCAATCGACCGGAGCGTTGACATTCTTGGCCTTGGTCGTGCCAGTTTGCGGAAGATTGAAACGGACGAAAACTTTCATATCAAACCCGCAGCGCTGCGTGCGCAGATCGAAGCGGACGTCAAAGCGGGTTGTATTCCATGCTGCATAGTCGGGCTGGCGGGCGCTACTTCAACCGGCGTAATCGATCCTCTGGAAGAACTGGCCGGCATAGCCAGTGAGTACGATTGTTGGTATCACGTGGACGGCGCTTACGGGGGCACGTTGGCGTTCTCGGAAACCCACCGTGACCGGCTACAAGGCATCGCGCTGGCGGATTCCATCACTTTTGATCCGCACAAATGGATGTTTGTCCCATTCGCATGCGGCGCCGTGCTGGTAAAGGGAGGCGGTGGAGTTTTACGCGAAGCTTTTGATATCACCCCCGAATATTTGAACGAGGACCGCGGCGGGACGGATGTTCAGTTTGATTTCTTTCGCTACGGTCAATTGGGAACGCGCCGCTTTAATTCGTTGAAACTCTGGATGGCGATTAAGTATATGGGCCGCAGAGGTTATGCGCGTGTGATTGAAAAACAAATTGGGCTAACCGAGTACCTTGCCCAACGTTTAGACAAGTTCAGCGACTTCAAACGCGTCGGACAAGTTGAAACCGCAGTTTGTTGCTTCCGGTTTCTGCCACCCGAGCTGGCCAATTTTGATGGACCGGCAGAGGACGAGCTACAACAGAGACTACAACAGGAAATTGAACGCAGTGGTGAGGCCTGGATTACCACAACGGTACTGAACGGTCGTCGTGTTTTACGAGTTAACGTGAATAGTTTTCTTACCGAGCGGCGTCACATCGATGATTTGATAGAATTGCTCATGCGTCAGGGCAAAGGATTGATCAGGCGAATAACCGCCTTTTGACTTTCAGATTTCGAGAAACCAAACTCGAGTCGGTGCAACAAAACTATGACTGCCACAGCTTTCGTTGACGGTTTGCTTAAAGATCGAGTCGCCTTTGTAACTGGTGGCGGCACCGGTATCACCGGCGGCGTCGCACGCGCGCTGGCCGAAGCCGGTGCAAACCTGGCTTTGGTGAGCAGGAAACTCGAGCACCTTGAGCCGGCTGCCGCGGCGATCAACGAAGCGCACAGTGTAAATCCGAGCGTTGGTGAAGCAATCGCAATTCAGGGGGATGTTCGAAACTACGAACAAATCGAGGGCGCCATCGGCGCCGTGGTGGCACGCTTTGGGAAGGTCGACATTGTGGTTAATGGAGCAGCAGGCAATTTCCTTTGTAAGGCAGAGGACCTTTCGCCAAACGGCTTCGGCACCGTGGTCGATATCGATCTCAAGGGAACGTTCAATGTGTCTCGAGCCGCATTCGCTCAACTCAAAGAGCATCGCGGTCAAATCCTGAACATCAGTGCGACGCTTCATTATCTCGGCACCCCGATGCAACTCCATGTCTCCGCAGCCAAAGCCGGCGTTGATGCGCTGACTCGAAACCTGGCGGTGGAATGGGGCCGGTACGGCATTCGCGTGAATGGAATAGCGCCGGGCCCGATTGAGGATACTGAAGGCATGAAACGGCTGGTGCCCGAGCCGATCAAAGAGAAACTGCGCCACAACATTCCATTGGGACGTTTCGGAAGAATCCGCGACATCGAAAACGCCGCAGTCTTTCTTTGTTCAGACGCGGGCAGCTTTATCAACGGGGAAGTGCTCGTAGTTGATGGTGGGCAGTGGCTGTCGGCGGCGAGGATGCTTTGAGACTCGGTATCAAGATTAATGTGATGAACGGTTCGATGTATCGCAAACTACGATTCTTGACGACCGCACTTGTCTTGTCGACCTCGTTTATTTGTGTAACGGCGCAGGAGCCATCTAAACCTGCCGACCCGGTCGCCGACCCAAACAAAAAAGCCAACACCAGACCGGCGGAAACTGTTTCACGCTCGTCCGAGCCGTATGACGGTGCGTCGGTAGAAAAGATGGCCGAACAATGTGTGACACTCGAGACCGAAGCGGGTTCAATTGAAATCGAAATGATTCCCGAGTCGGCGCCCGAAAGCGTACGCGGCTTTTTGAACCTTGCAGCAACGGGTGCTTTAGATACGACGACATTCAGTCGCACGGTTAAAGATTTCGTTATTCAA
This sequence comes from Pyrinomonadaceae bacterium, assembly GCA_045403245.1. Lineage (GTDB taxonomy): Bacteria > Acidobacteriota > Blastocatellia > Pyrinomonadales > Pyrinomonadaceae > PSRF01. The sequence continues at coordinate 84,904 of JAXIOV010000027.1, forward strand.
GGTGGAAACCTGTCGACCAGCGAAAAATGGAGCCCAGCGCTTTCGGAAAGGATGCGCCGGACGCTTCCCGACGAGCCTGGAATCATCAGGCATATTCGCGGCATTGTCTCAATGGCGCGCCCCGAAGAACCGAACCGGGCGACTACACATTTTTTTGTTCTCGTCGGCGAGGGCCAGCATCTCAACGGAAAATTCGCCGCGTTTGGTCGAGTCACGAAAGGGATCGAAGTCGCCGATGCGATAAACCGTGCACCCGCAGAAGGCGAAAAACCGTTAAAAGCCGTGCGAATCAATCGGGCTATTGTGGCCCTTTGCAAGAAATAACTATGGCTACCTGGACGAAAGTGAAAGGCTCCGCGCCGGTTCTAGTATTGTGCGGGTTGTTTTGCGTTTCCGCATGCGATCGAGAAGCCACCCAAAGGAAGCCAACTCCCGCTGCCGCGAAACAGCTTTTGCAGTTGCGCGGTTACACTTTTGACGAAAAGTCCTTTTTCTCAGCGGCAGCGGCGGGAGATGTGCTAGCCGTCAATGCTTTCCTCGCGGCCGGAATGAACCCTAACATCAAGGACGAAGAGGGAACCGCCGCGCTCCAATCCGCTGCTTCTCGTGGCGATCCGATCCTGAAGACTCTGTTGGCGGGTGGCGCCGACATCAATCAGAAAGACGCACAGGGCTACACCGCGATCCTGCGGGCCATTTCAAATAAGCAAGACGATGTGGCCGACTATTTGTTGGCGAGACAGAACGTGGATTTGAATGCGCAAGGCACAAACGGTGTAACTGTTTTGATGAGGTACGTGTGGCGAGAGCGTGAGGACGTGGTGGCCGACCTGTTGGTGCGCGGCGCGGATGTCAAGCTACGTGATGAAGCCGGCGACACGGCGTTGCACGGAGCCGCGCAACGAGGTAACGCGAAAATTGCACGCCTGCTGCTCGACAAGGGCGCCAGTCCAAATATCAAGAACAAAGTCGGCGGCACGCCACTAATGTGGGCAGGCGTTTACGGCCACGAAGAAGTGGCCCGATTACTGCTCGAGAGAGGCGCCGACCCGACCATTAAAGATGAAGATGGTGCAACTGCGTCAGCCTGGGCAGCTCGAAACAAGCGTGACGAAGTGGCCCAACTTCTACGAGAAGCCGAGAAGAAGCGTTAACCCGGTTTCACAGCATTCGCTTTCTGAATTGGTCTGGTGATGAGGCTTAGCCAGAGCCTTTGCATTAACCGAAATCACCACTCGAACGCCCGGCAGTTGTGTCAGGCAACAACTTATGCAAGAACTTGACTCAGCAAAGCACGGAATCCAGCGAGGGACTGCGGTCGTGATCGTTCTTCACACACCTCGGGAAAAGTGTTGGGGGGTGATCGACGAAATTAATTCTGCTGGGGTATTCTTGCGCGGTCTTGACTTGAACTCATTCGATGATTGGCTGCGCGCGGTGGTGCATCAGGAGACGTTTGTGGGATTCGGCGATCTTTTCTTTCCGATGTGGCGGGTGGAACGGATCTCGCGAGACGAATCATCCGGTGAAATTCCGTCGCTGTATGAGCAGGCCGAAAAGCGTACCGGACGTACCATTGAAGAGCTGGTAGGGAAGTAAACAATTGTCTCACCGAAGCGAAGCCTTCGGTGGGGGCCAGCTTGCCGCAGATCTTCATCCGTTCCGGCTGTGCGATCTTAGCGTTTTTACCAGCTGAAATAATTTGTTGTTGCAAGTATGAAACACTGTTCCATTCTCGCGTTAGATGTGTTATGCTCGGCGTCCATTGGCGGTCAAGAGAGGTGTTGTGGCCGTGGACTCGTTGAGAAAAGGAGCGGAAGAAAGAGATGTATGTCATGGCTGACGACCGAATAAACATCGACCGCGGCAAGGCGATTGAAGCCGCGTTATCAAACATCGAAAAGAGGTTTGGCAAAGGCTCGATCATGCGTTTAGGGGAGCGCGAAGTGTCGGACATCCCGGCCATTTCCACGACCTCGCTTAGCCTCGATGCTGCTCTCGGAATTGGCGGAGTGCCAAGAGGGCGCATTATCGAGATCTATGGCCCTGAGAGTTCCGGCAAAACGACGCTGGCGCTTCACATCGTGGCGGAAGCCCAAAAAGCAGGAGGGGTGGCGGCTTACATCGACGCGGAACATGCGATGGATGCTGACTACGCCGGTAAGCTGGGGGTGGATATCGACCAGCTTCTGATTTCCCAGCCGGATTCCGGTGAACAGGCGTTGGAGATTGCCGAGGCGCTTGTCCGTTCAAACGGCGTCGACGTAATCGTCGTGGATTCGGTTGCCGCACTGGTGCCGCGTGCCGAGCTTGACGGCGAGATGGGCGATTCGCTGCCGGGCTTACAAGCGCGGCTGATGTCGCAGGCTTTGCGCAAGCTGACCGCGATCGTCTCGCAGTCCAACACCTGCTTCATCTTCATAAACCAGATTCGGGAAAAGATTGGGGTGATGTTTGGTAATCCCGAAACTACGAGCGGCGGCCGAGCGCTCAAGTTTTATTCTTCCATGCGACTCGACATCAGGCGCATCGGCGCGATCAAGGATGCCGAACGGGTCGTTGGCAATCGCACCAAAGTCAAAGTCGCCAAGAACAAAGTGGCGCCTCCTTTTCGTGAATGTGAATTTGACATCATGTATGGCGAAGGTATTTCGCGAGAAGGTGATGTTCTGGATTTGGCTGTCGCGCAGCGCGTCGTCGACAAGAGTGGCGCTTGGTTTTCCTACAAGGGGGATCGCCTGGGACAAGGGCGTGAGAATTCAAAACAGGCATTGCGGGACAATGCGGAACTGCTCAAGAAAATTGAGCGTGAGGTAAAGGTCAAGCTCGGAATGCCGGTTAGGGAAGAAAAACCGGAGACAGCGCCGAACGCAAAGGCCGCTGCTGCCGACAAGAAGTAAACATCCCAGCGAAATAAAGGGCGTTCGGCCGAGTCCAGTTGCTCCTCGGCCGGACGCTTATTTATGTTTGGCTAGAGCCTTTACAGGCCGACTGTCTAAACGGATAATCCGCCGCGGTAGAATAGACATTCCTGTCTGTCCAACGTTTGCTTGAACCACGGTTAGCTGGACTGGATCCGACAGGCAGTAGCGTCTGTCTTGCATTATGTCATCCATTCTCATCAAAGGCGGCTCCATCCTGACGATGGACGCTCAAGACTCCATAGTTCGGGGCGATTTACTCATTCGCGATGGTCACATTGAAAGTGTTGGCAGCA
>JAXIOV010000115.1:0-6447 GCA_045403245.1 Pyrinomonadaceae bacterium
GCAAATCTGAACACCCGCTTGGAAGGGGTCACAGTCGTTCCCAACGATCCGGACCGATACGGCCCCTGGGCAGGGAAAATTCTCACCGGAGCGAAGACGCAGGGCCTCGTTTATGCGATCGATACTCAAGGAATTACTACCCCCTATTCGTTCGGAATACATCCTGAAGACATCAGCATCATTCCGGCCCACGAAAACTTTTACGGGGTCGGTCTGAGCGATCAAAAGATCTGGGCCGCGCCCGCCGCAGCTTTCTCAAGCATGATCGGAGATATTCTGATAGCGCAGGAGTCGCCCGGAACACTGTCGCGAGTGCACTGGAATGGCACTGACTTCGAGTTGTCTCAGATCGCGCAGGTTACCCAGTGGAAACAGATCACTTTTTCACCCGCCGGCATAGCGCCGATTCCGCCCGTCAGTCAGATCCAGGACAAGCTCGCAGTGGTGCGCCATGCACCGGTGATCGACAGCGGCCGAGTTGAAGGAGGGCTGTGGCAACTTACGGGTGAAGCAATCACGCTTGACGGTACGGATGTCATTACCTCCGATCTCCTGGTTCCGGGCACGCCCACAGTTACCGTAAGCGGCAGTGCGAATTTCGAGGGCACGATTCAGGGCACGGAGAACCCTCAGCCGGCGGGTTACGCCGTAACTATCACCGGTAATGCAACGCTGCGCCATCTGATCACCCGCACCGATCCCATTCAGTTGGAACCGGTGGACGCGCCTCCGGTTCCAACCGGCACGCGGGACGTGGTCCTAGACAATGCGAACCAAACCGCGGGCGACTTCACCACGCTTCGTAATCTAACTCTTAGTGGAAGAGCCGGCGCGGTGACCGTTCCTGCCGGCACCTATGGCGCGTTTGCTGCAAGTAGTCACAATGCCTTTGTATTCGGCGCCGCAAATTCGACTCAACCGGCGGTCTACAATCTCGACAGTTTATCTCTCACCGGCGGTAGTGAACTCATTCTCAATGGCCCCGTTGTTCTTACTGTCAGGAACACCGTCACCCTGGTTGGTTCTACGATTGGAGCCGCCGACGATCCGCGACAGCTGGTACTCAAAGTTTCGTCAGACAATCCGGATGCACTAAAGCTCAGTGGGACAAGTGTGCTTTACGGCATCGTGCGTGCACCCCAGGGGACTGTGACTATTGAGGGACAGGCACGACTAAGGGGAACAGTTTCGTGCGACCAGTTGAGAGTCAAGGGCAGCGGGGTGCTGCAAATTACCGAAGGCGACTTGCCACCGCCGCCAATTGACCGCCCGCCAACGGTGGACGCCGGACCGGATCAGACAATTACATTACCCACCGACACAGTCCCCTTGAACGGGATCGTGAGCGACGACGGCTTGCCGCACGGGGGCACACTCAGCGTGTCCTGGAGCAAGATCAGCGGCCCCGGAGCAGTCAGCTTTAGCAATCCAACCAACGTTGTTACAAACGCGCTTTTCAGCGAGCCGGGAACCTATGTACTCAGGTTGACGGCCGACGATTCGCTCTTAACCAGCAGTGACGATGTAACCATTGCGGTCATCTCGCACAATCAACCACCTGTTGTAAGTGCCGGGCCGGATAAGATCATCAGCCTGCCCAATGGCGCGAGTTTGACTGGTTCTGTAAGCGACGACGCTTTGCCGAGTGGGAGCACCGTCACCATCAACTGGACCAAGACAAGCGGACCGGGAGATGTTGCCTTTGCCAATGCCAATGCACCGTTGACGACCGCCTCGTTTAGTGTTGCTGGTGTTTACACGCTGCGCCTGAATGCCGACGATACGGAATTTCAAGCGATGGACGAAGCAGTCGTCGTTGTCGCTCCTGCTAACGATCCCCCGGCGGTGAATGCTGGACCCGATCGGACGATTACGTTGCCGAATAACAGTGTGACTTTGACCGGTGCGGCAACCGATGACGGCCTACCCACAGCGGGTGCGCTCACAGTCGGCTGGACAACCGTTAGCGGCCCTGCAGCGGTCGCCTTTGGCAATCCCAATCAACTTACAACGAGCGTCACATTTAGCAGCCCGGGAATCTACTTGCTCAGACTGACTGCCACCGACACCCACCTTGCGGCTTTTGACGACGTGACCGTCAATGTGAACAGCGCACCTATCAATCTGCCGCCGCTGGCCAACGCTGGAACAGACCAAACCACGACGCTAATCACGACCGCCGTAAGTTACATAGGCGACCCCGCAGGATTCAGCGCAACCACTGCTGCCCCGCCCGTGGCGATTAGCTTTGATGACATCCAGGCCAGAACCAATATCACTGGCACGACAATCTCCGGCGTCAGGTTCGATCTCGAGGGGTCAGCCACGACAAATGCTCCGCTTATCGTTGTTAACGGCTATGACACTTTCACTCCCACGAGCGGCTATTCCGGAATCATTGATGCGACGAAAAACAAACTCTTCCCCACTTCCGGCGACAACGTCTTGTCTCCGGGTGGACTGAATCTTCACCCTACCGATCCGCTGCAGCAAAACGACAACATAAAGATGACCTTTGCTCAGCCGGTGGCCGCGGTGGGCTTCGATTTGCTCTACCAGGAATTGGACCTCTTCTCCTTCGTCAGTATCACGGTGTTGGGAGCAAACGGGCAGACGCTCTTCAGTAGCTCGCCAGTTCCCACGTTCGTCAACTTTGGCGGCGGCGTACCGGGAGGACCAGTTTTCTTCGGCTTCATTTCTTCATCAGCCAATATCTCAACCATCATTATTCACGACAGCGATGGGGACGGAGTAAATCCTGATTCCAACATCGGTATCGATTCCATTCGTCTGGTGCCCACGGTGCCGACGGGTGGCGCTGTGAGTTTGCATGGAACTGTCAGTGATGATGGCTTACCCAATCCGCCCGCATCCGTGACCGCCTCCTGGAGCAAGGTTAGCGGCCCTGGGACGGTTACCTTCGGAACTGCGAGTCAACCGGATACCACCGCCAGCTTCAGCGCAGTGGGCACTTACGTATTGCGGTTAACGGCCAACGATTCTCAACTCAATGGGACCGATGACGTCACGGTGACTGTGAACGCCGTCAATCATTCCCCAATAGTGAGTGCAGGGTTGGGTCAAACTATCACCCTGCCAAACCACACTGTAAATCTCGCCGGTAGTGTCAGTGACGACGGCAAGCCGACGGGTAGCACACTCTCTATCTCCTGGACCCAGGTATTTGGACCAGGTCAGGCAACATTTGGAAATCCCAATGCGGCCAGCACTACCGCCACATTCCCCGTGGCCGGCACTTACGTCTTAAAGCTCACCGCCAGCGATGGCCAATATTCGAATTTTTCGCACGTCGCGATTGGTGTGAATCCGGCGGCGACCCCGACACCAACACCGACGCCAACACCGACGCCGACGCCGACGCCGACGCCTTCGTCATCGCCGACACCAACACCAACTCCCGCTCCCACGCCGGCTTCGTCGGCTGCCTTCGGTGGACCAGTGAATCGCAGCGTCGTCTCCGGTTTGGTTCCCATCACCCTGGCCCAGGGCGTTAGTCTCACCGACTTGAGCATTTCCTACTGGCCCGTTTCCAACCCGGGCGATGTCAAACAACTCGCCTCAGCAGCGCAAGGCGGCCCCGGTTCGACGGTCGCTTTCCTCGATACAACTCTGCTTGCAAATGATTCATACGTCATACGCCTGCGAGGGATGACTCCTGAGTTGGCTCAAGCCTCCTTCCCCACAGACCCACACATAGCGCTCCTCAGATCCCGGGAAGATGCAGAAGACACTTACCTTGCCCAAACTTCAGCTCCTCAGGAAGTGGTAAGTGACGTAATGGTGACGGTGGTCGGCGAGTACAAGCCGGGACGGATCAACTTGTCGACTACCGACTTTACGATCCCAGTTGCCGGCATACCTATTACCGTCGGGCGCAATTACGACAGCCTGGAACGTGGTCGCGTCGGTGACTTCGGACACGGGTGGGCTGTGGCAGTGGGAAACCCTCGGTTGGAAGTGAATCCGGCGCACGACGTAACCCTGACCCAGCCCGACGGTCGTCGCGTCACTTTCCGATTCACTCCGCAGTCATTCGGCGGGATTTTCAGCTTCTTGCATACAGCCAACTACACGCCCGAACCCGGCGTTCATGGGAAGTTGATTTCGGATGGTTGTGGCTTGCTGCTTAGGTTCACCGATGGGTTTATTTGCACGCTCAGTACCACGCCGGATTACGAGCCGACGGCTTACCAGTACACCGACCCGCAGGGCCGGCAATTCATCATGACCGCGGACGGAGTGCTGCGCTCGATCAAAGATCTTCAAAGCAATATCGTGACCTTCGGCAGCTCGGGCATCACGAGCAGTGCGGGCGGTCTTAATGTTCCTTTCGAACGCGACTCTTTGGGACGCATTACGCGGATCACCGATCCGGCAGGCAACGCGTGGCGTTACGAGTACGACGCGGCAGGCAATCTCGCGATGGTCCGTTTGCCGGGCGTCACAGATCCGATCATTTACAACTACGACGCGAGCCACCTTTACATCGGCGCGACGGATCCGCGCGGCAACGTTGCGATAACGACAACGTTCTATCCCGACGGTCGCCTTGCCAGCGTCACAGACGCCGCCGGCAACACCACCGGTTATGAATATGACTTATCAACCTTAACCACGACAGTAACTAACCCGGACGGCGGCCGGGTTGTTTCTCGCTACGACAGTCTCGGTCAACTGTTGAGCGAGACCGACCCTTTGGGCCGCACGACCACCTATGTCTACGATTCAGATCGTAATCTCTTGTCCGAGACGAATGCGCTGGGTCAGGTAACCCGCTACACGTATGACGAAAGCGGTAACCAGACTTCGGTAACCGATCCGTCGGGCAACGTCTCACGCATGACGTACAACGAGGTCAGCTTGCCGGTCGCCGCAACTGATCAGTTGGGGAACATACGGACAGTTCAATATGACGCTAATTTCACACCCACCAGGCTCAGCGACAGCCTGGGCACCATCGCCGCCTTCACCATGGATCCGCAAGGCAACCCGCTTACGCTCACGGACGGAAATGGCGCAACCACGCGATTCAGCTACGACGTTTATGGCAACCTGCTGACCAGGGCCGACCCGCTCGATCGCACCACCACCTACACCTACGACCAGATGGGACGCATCCTCACGGTCAATGACCCGCGCGGCAACGCAACCCGCAACGCCTATGACGCGTTGGGGCGACTCGCCACTGTAACGGACGCGCTCGACGGCGTGACCACCTACGAGTACGACGCCAACGGCAACAAGACCGCCCAAATAGACGCTCTCGGGCGTCGCACTACCTACACCTACGACGCAGCCAACCGCCTAACGCGGACCACCTATCCCGACAACACTTCGATCAGCTACACCTACAACTTCCGTGACCAAAAGCTGACAGAAACAGATCAGGCGGGCCGCGTAACCACCTACATTTATGACCTGTCGGGACAGCTCACCAGGATGAAATACCCGGATGACGCGGAGGTAAGTCATGCCTATGACGCCATCGGGCGCGAGACAGCGACGACCGACGAGCGCGGTAACACCACACGGTACGAGTATGACCCCGCCTGTGCCTGTCGCGAGCGCATTGGGAAGGTGACAGACGCACTCAATCGCGCGACTGTGAACAAGTTTGACGCCGCGGGACGGTTGACATCAGTCATCGATGCAGCAACGCGTGAGACTAAGTTCACTTATGACGTGCGCAATCGTTTGACGCAGGTGACCTATGCGGACGGAACAACGGCGCACCAAACCTACGACCTGGCAGGTCATCAACTGACGGAGACAGACCAGGCCGGACGGCTCACGCGCACCTCGTATGACGCAGCCGGCCAACTCTTGTCCGTCACCGATGCGCTTAACCAAATAACCAATTACGGCTACGACGCGACGGGCAACCTGCTCTCCGTCACCGACGCCAACAACCACATCACGCAATATGAATACGACGTTTTAAACCGCCTGACCCGCCGCACATTGCCTCTCGGCATGAGTGAGAATGTTGCTTATGACGCGGTGGGCAACCGTACAAGCCGGACAGATTTCAACGGCAAGCAGACGACTTACTCGTACGACTCGTTGAACCGGCTCTTGAGTAAAACGCCAGACGCTTCGCTTAGCGAGCCCGTCGTGAGTTTCACCTACACACCGGCGGGTCGGCGGGCGACGATGGTGGATGCTTCCGGCACGACCACTTACACCTACAACAATCGCGATCGTCTAACCAGCAAGGCAACCTCGGCAGGGACATTGAGCTACACCTATGACGCAGTGGGCAATCCACTTACGCTGCGTTCTTCAAACTCGAACGGCGCAAGTGTCAACTACAATTACGATGCGCTCAATCGTTTGCAGAGTGTGACGGACAATCGTCTCACCGCGGGGACTACAACCTACACCTACGACGCGGTTGACAACCTTACAGCCGAAGCGTCTGCCAAC
>JAXIOV010000122.1:0-14837 GCA_045403245.1 Pyrinomonadaceae bacterium
GTCGGCGAGGTGTTGGACGATCTCCTTGATCGTCCACTTGCCGTCAGCATAACGGTACACTAGTTTTTCTTCCGGCAACGAGCGGAGAAATATTTGCGTGGCCTTGATATTATTTTTCAGGTGCTCAAGCACCAACCCGTCATCAGGTAGCAACCCGATATACTGAATCGTATAAGGCGCGTACTCATCCTCGTTTGGTTTCGCGATTTGCCTCGTCATCTTTCAACCCCACCCTAAATTACTACTAGTCCTCCATCTCAGCCGAGCCTGTTGCAAATGTCTGTGCGCCGCTTGCAACTCGTTTTTCTACAAATGAGCGCGGGTCTTGCAGGTTGTCTGCCAACCGGGCAATTTCAGCTAGCACGTCTGAAGTTTCCAGGTACGAAACTGAAACACCGTAAGAATGGACACCATTATCAGTCAGCCACAGAGGGACTGTGTCATGCACAGTGCATTGACCAGAATCGACGCAACTGGATGTATGTTTTACTTGGTTAGCGATCGTATAAAGTCGCTGTTCTCTAGAACCATCATTTTTCTTGAATGCACCCTGTCCCTCATTCAACCATTTGAATAAGTCGAGGGCCATAGAAGTTTGTAGCGCGAAGACTTCCCAAGTTGCGATAGCCGCATAATATTTTCTTAAGCTAGGGTTGTGAGGATCGTTTTCAGCCAGATATTCGTAGGTGAGCTTTCGAGCTTCGTGGTATGCAACAAATGATTCGTGGGTCCTACGAAGATAACCAAGAGCGACCTGCCGCACTCCCGCTGGGAACTTCCCACGCAGGATCGTATTCAGAAAGTGATTGGCAAGCCAGTGTTCCGCCTCTGGGAAGAGTTCGACCAAGTCGGGAATTTTCGCTTCTCGGAAACTACTAATTCCTGGCGAGACCACTGTATCTAGTAAGGTCGAACTATAAGACCATGTCATGGATCGTCGCTCCTTCGCTCAACCCCTGTCGCGAGTTATTACCTTCCCTCTCGCTTCTGCGCTAGGTATACGAACCGGGAAAGACGGCGCTCGCTGGTAACGTGATGCACCATGTCGAAGAATTTTTGGAGCTGCACGAAACGCTCTTCACCCTCAATTTGCACCAGCGCATCGTAGTCCTCCGCCCGCGCGTCGTACCACCGCCTGGAGACTGTGGCCGCGTTCTCAGAAACGTCCTCCCGCCGGGCGAGTTCGAAACCGGCCTCTTCGATTAAGTGCTCATTCACCCCTGGCGGCGCGAACAGAAAGTACCCGACCGAACTCCGCACTGCTAATTCTTCGTTTGAGACTGGCCCGGTGACGACGACCGGATCGGTAAAAAGCGCCTTTCCGCCGGGTTTGAGCACCCGGTGCCACTCCTTCAACACCCGGAGACGTTGAGCAAAGTGGTTCGCAGAGTCGATGCAAAGGACTGCATCAAAGGTGCGATCCGGAAAGGGAAGCGCCGCGCCGGCGTCAGCCTCCTGAAAGGAAACGCGACCGGCGAGATCGTGTGCCCGCGCTCTCCGGATCGCCGTCGCGACGCCGTGTGCATTGATGTCGATGCCGGTTACGCGCGCGCCGCAAAGCTGAGCGAGAAAGATCGCAGGGCCACCCGAACCACTCGCCATTTCCAGGGCGTGCGAGTTCTCGTGAAGGTCGAGCCACGCTGTCCAGTGCCGGTACTCATCCGCGGTGGTCCAACTGTTTTGCCCGAAGTCTTCTCCGAAGGTTTTTTGGCGAATGCGCGCGAGCACCTCTGCTTCGAAGTTGCTGTAAGTACTGTCGAAGAGGTCGACTTTGCTATTCATGGCATTCTCCGAAGAGTTGGAAATGGTAATGCGCAGTCAGGAAGGGGGGCAAAGCGCAGCGCGCCCCCGCTCAAGATTCGTAGCTATTCATCCCCAAAATTGAGATTCAAGTCCAGTTAGCGGCGGTTGAAACTAAAATCCCAATCAGTAAGGTGATCCGGTGGTCTACGCTACGCTTCGACCACCGCTACTATCTTGCGAGCCTTCCGGGCTGAACCTCTACAGGCTCTCAGCAAACTCCCGCAGGCGGCGGTTGAAGGTTGGCGCATCATCCCAGAAGGGCGCGTGTCCCGCGTTTGCCATCAGGTGAACCTGAGCGTGAGTCACGGCGGAGAGTTGCTGATCGACAACCGCCGGCTTGACTACCGCATCGCCAGCGCCATGCGTGACCAGTACCGGCTTGCGGAGCTCCGGCAGCAGATCGTCGTTGTCAAAAGCGCGAGAGAACATTCCCTGACGAACGTAGGGTGGAACGGACAGATTGTATTCCAGCATCTTGTCGAGGTCCTCGGCTGAGGGCTGCTGGGCGAAGCACAAGCGTAACAGCGACTCAAGACCTTGCCTGCTCTCTTCTGGATCTGTGGAAAAGAAACTTGGTACGAGGCCGAGAAACTCAGGCGTGAGAACTGCCAGCGCCTCGTCGCTGCCGAGCTTGGTTATGCCGCCGACAAAGTGGATGCCGCCGATCCCGTCTTCGCCGTAATGACGGAGATAGTCGAGGATTACGAGTGGACCATATGACCAGCCACTGAGAATCGGATGATCGAGATTCAGCGCTTGTATGGCCGCGTTGACGTCATCGGCCCACAGTTTCGAGTCGCCATACGCATCCGCAGGTTTATCTGAAAGACCATGACCCCGCAGATCCATCGTGACCAGCCGGTAATCATCGGCCAGGTCCGAACTCATTTGCCGGCCCCACGAGAGCCCACATTGCGAAATACCATGAATGAATAGAATGGGGCGACCGCTGGGGTTGCCCGTTTCGGTGAGATGGAGCTGTGTGCCTCCCCCACCGGTGATTTTATGAGTGTTCATCATGTCTCTCCTCTGGTTGCGCCTAAATGCTGGAATTGGGGCTGCCCGCGGTTTCATGGATCAAGCATCAAGACTGCATTGTTAAAATAGCAAGAAGCCTGCCAGGTTCCTCACGATACTCGCATCGTTACAAGCTTGATTGATCCGTTGTTGAAGATCGACGGCAGCAGCTGCTGCAGTTGGATCCACCGGCGAATTGCAGTATCGGCAGGTCACGGCGTTTGAGCCAATTGTCTCACCGCACCTCGGGCAGGGAAAAAATAATTGCTGGGGTTGCATAGCATTTCGTAGCGAGCACAAAACGGCGAGTTCGCCGAGCTAACTTATTATCGAGCGACCGGGTCCTAATAACGGTTCGGGCCGTATTATTGACCGCTTTCCGCTCAACGCCAAATATCGAAGATAAAACACGGCTCCCGTTGTGTTGAGTGTCAGGTGACGAATTTCGTCACATTTCCTCAGAAAAATCAAAGAAAAAACTCTCAGGCCCAAGCGCTTCCCGCGGAATTCGGATCGCTTTCGACGTTTTATCGTTAGGACAGGCTTTCCCACCTGTCCTCGAACTCTCGGGTATTGCCGCCTGAGAGGTCCGGGTAGAACAGGCATTCCTGCCTGTCCGAATCGGTGAGATACAAGCAGACAGGGAAGAGATCCTGTCCCACTAAGAACCCACGGAATGAGTGCCCCCTTGGATTCACGTCTCAACAAACAAGCCAACAAACTAGATGGACAGGCAGGAATGCCTGTCCTACCTCGACAGACAGGAATGTCTGTCCTACTGCTGTGGCGAACGTTGGCGATCACGGGTGTCCTGGTCTTTGTCTACGCCACAGTGCTGATAAAACTCGGCACCGACTGGTGGACCGACGAGAATTATTCGCACGGCCTACTCGTGCCTTTTGTGATTGGCTACATCCTCTGGAGTCAGCGCGAACGCCTGGTTCAGGAAATCAAGAAACCGTCTCTAATCGCCGGGCTCGCAATGGTTTCGCTGGCGCTGATCGCTCTCTGGGGAGGCACGGCGGGCGCCGAACTCTTCATGCAACGCACCTCGCTGGTGCTCATTCTTGCCGGCACGGTGGTCTACTTCTGGGGTTTCAAACTACTGCGCCTGCTGCTCGTTCCTATGGGCCTGCTGCTGCTTGCCATTCCCATTCCTGCAATCATTTTCAATCGGGTCGCCTTCCCGTTGCAGCTCTTCGCGTCTCGTTGCGCGGTGGCGGCGATGTCTCTTTTCGACATTCCCGTGTTGCGGCTGGGAAACGTGATCGAGCTGATGCCGTTAGGCGCGCGTACGACCAAGAAGCTCGAGGTCGTGGAGGCGTGCAGCGGAATTCGTTCGCTGATGACGTTGGTCACGCTGGCAGTCGTGTTTGCGTACTTCACGCATCCGCGTAATTCCAATCATGATGGAGACTCAAATCGCGAGGGTGGCTCCAATCGCGCCGGCAAGTCGCAACAGCGTCAAGCGCGCCGTGGTCTTCTCTCGTCGCTGAAAACCTACGGGTTTTGGCGATCCGGCATTCTGGTTTTGTCGGCTGTGCCGATTGCCATCTTTACCAATGCATTGAGAGTCAGCGGAACGGGCGTGTTGGCCCATTATTACGGCACCGAAGTGGCCGACGGCTTCTTCCACAGTTTTTCCGGATGGGTCATATACATCGTGGCGTTTCTGATGTTGTTTGGCGTTGGCTGGTTACTCGATCGCGCCCGGCCGAGAACGCTTGAAAGTGGGGAAATTGAAGATCAACCCGCAAGGACTGAACAAATGCAGTTGGTAGGCGAGCTTGAATAGTGGCCAATTTCTCTGTGCATCCTGTGCGCTCGGTGTCTGTGGTGAGTCTGATTTTTCGCATTTTTTCACCACCGAGACACAGAGAACACCGAGGGGCACAGAGGAGGTGCAATAAGCCACTAGCGAGTAGACGGAGATGAGGGGAAAGCGGTGCCTGGCCGCTGCACTCCAAAAAGGATTGGGTAGATGAAACATTGGCGCTTTGCAATCTTGCTGGTACTGCTCCTCGCGGGAGGCGCTGTCGTGAACGGCTGGGAATATTTGGGTGAAGCGAAAGTCGCGCGGCGCGAGCTGAAGGAGTTTCCCAACCAGCTCGGAGCGTGGAACCAGATCGGCGCCGACGAGCGTGTCGACAGTCAAACCATGTCGGTGCTGAAAGCAAGCGACTACCTGTTGCGAAACTACCGCGGCGGCGATGGAAGGGTCCTAAACCTCTACGTCGGTTACTACGCCACTCAACGCGACGGAGCCACCTATCACAGCCCGCTAAACTGTTTGCCGGGGGCCGGTTGGGTGATGAGCGAACCAGGAAAAATCACCATCACGCCGAAGGGAAAAACTCCCTTTGTTGCCAACCGCTACATAATTCAAAACGGCAACCACAAAGACCTTTTGATCTACTGGTACCAGGGTCGCGGTCGAGCCGTGGCCAGCGAGTACTGGGGAAAAATCTATACCGTGGTTGACAGTGTCCGGCTGCGCCGTTCGGATGGCGCGATGGTGCGGATCACAACGCCCGTTACTGGATCCGAAGTTGCAGCACTCCAGGCTGCAGCAGAGTTGGCCGCCGATACTTCGACCATCCTGCCCGAATTTATTCCAGACTGACCTGCCCGGCCCGGTCTAGTTGATTAACTATTCCTGCCACAAAAAAGGCGCTTCAGTCCACTGGCATCAGAACCGGGAGACGGTAGCGACTGGGTTGTTGCCGCTGAACTCAACTTTCAGCTTTATCAGCAAAGCAACCATGGGCTCAGGTTGATTTCAGCGGCAACAACCCGGTCGCTACTGCTCCCGGTTCTGATGCTAGTCAGGCCCAGTTTTTACTTCTTTACGCAAAGCTGAATTTACGGAATCTACTGCTGATTGGCCCTTTGATTAAAGTGTCTCACTCTCGAGACCCAACCGGTGGCATTGCCCGCATACCGACAATGGAAGGCGAGAGTGGAAAAACGCGAATCGGCTATTGGGCCGGTTCACGATAGGGAGATAAAGATGAAAACCGAGTGCCGAACGAAGCTTTACTACGCAACCCTTCTGTCCCTCATCCTGGCCGCAGTTTTTTCTCTGAGCGGCTGTGCCAATCCAGAAAAAGCAAAAGTAGCGCACGTCGAACGCGGCGAGATCTACCTGACCGACGAAAAGTTTCAGGAGGCATCGCTCGAATTTCGCAACGCCATCCAGATTGACGAGCGTTATGCCGCGGCTCATTGGGGGCTGGCACGCGCCTACGAGGGACTGCAGCGATTTCCGGAAGCGTTTGAAGCGTTGCGCAAGACGACCGAGCTCGACCCCAGCCATCTCGATTCACGAATCAAACTCGGCAACTACTACATCGCCGGCGCAAAAGGCCGGCCCGAGCTGGTGGCCGAAGCTGAGCGACTCGCCAAGGAGATCCTGCAAAAGGATTCCAATCACGTCGAAGGCCACATCCTGATGGGCAGCGTGCTCTACGCTCAGAACGAGCACGACAAAGCTTTTGCCGAAATCGACCAGGCCATCCAGCTGGATCCGAAGCGAGTGGAGTCGTATCTCAGCCTCGCGCGTTTTTACATCGTGATCAACGACCGGGCGAAAGCTGAAGAGACTTTCAAACGCGCCATCGCCGTGAACTACAACTCGGGCATGGCCCACACGGAGTTTGGCAAATACCTTGTGCAACAGAATCGCCAGGCTGAAGCGGAAGCCGAAATGAACAAGGCAGTTGAAGTGGAACCGGCCAATCGCCAGTCCCACTTCGTGCTCGCCAGTTTCTATCTCGTCAACAAGCAGCTCGACAAAGCCGAAAACGCTTACAAGGCATTGGCCAATCTCAGCAAAGACAAGCCGGAGGGTCCGGCAGTGTTGGCCGATTTTTACTCCTCGATAAATCGTCTGGACGAAGCGATCAGCATCTATCAGGATATCGTTGCGAAGTCGCCTGACTACACGCAGGGTCGTTACCGGCTGGGCGAGATCATGCTGATGCGCGGCGACACGCAGGGAGCGATGACCCAGATTGACGAAGTGCTGAAGAAGAACCAGCAGGACCGGCAGGCGCTCTTGTTGCGCGCGCGGGTCCGTTCGCAAACGGGCGAGTCAAACGATCTGCTCGCCGCCGTGGAAGACCTGAAAGAAGTTCTGGTGCAGGAACCTAATTCGCGTCCGGGCCTGTACTTCATGGCCCAGGCAAATTTCAACCTGGGAAACATCGATCAGGCGCGAGCTTTTGCCGGGGACCTCGAAAGAAACTACCCCGACTACCTGCCGGCGAAGTTGCTGCAGGTGCAGATCAGTTTAGCGGCTGGAGACTCAAAAGCAGCCCAGTCTCTCTCCTCGGAACTGATTGACCGCCTTAACCAGACGGCTCCCGACCGGAACAACTCACCGCAGATGCTGGCCGAGATCAAAGCGAAGACCTACCTAGCTCGCGGTTCGGCCTATATTGCCCAAAGGAACACAAAAGCAGCACGGCAAGATTTCATGATGGCCCGCGACATCGCCCCGCGAGACACTTTCCCATACATCAGTCTCGCTTCCGTTGCTCTGGCTGAAAACAACGCCGACGAAGCAATCGGTTTCTATGAAAGCGCGTTATCAATTGAAGGGACAAACTTCAATGCCTTGACCGGACTGATTCGTATCCACGCCGGGAAAAAAGAAACTGGCAAAGCCCACGCGCGGATCGACCAGGTCCTGAACAGTTATCCAAATAACGCCTCGCTCCATTATCTCAAGGCGCAGGTCTACGGTTTTGAGCAGAATCCAACTCAAGCCGAAGCCGAACTCCGCAAGACACTCGAAATCGATGCCAACTATCTCGCCGCCTATTCAGCTCTCGGCGCGCTGTTTGTCAACACCAGACAGGAAGACCGAGCGATCGCCGAGTATCAAAAGATTATTGAGCGTCGCCCGGATAGCGCGACTCCCCACACCCTGATCGGCATGCTGGACGATTCGCGCAAAAACTACGACGCAGCGGCGGAAAGTTATCGCAAGGCTTTAGGCAAAGATCAGAACGCTGTAATCGCCGCCAACAACCTCGCCTGGCTCTACGCCGTCAACGGCAAAGGCAACATTGACGAAGCCGTACGGCTGGCCCAGGGCGTCGTGCAAAAGAACCCCAACATTCCCGGGTTCGTCGATACGCTCGGATGGGTTTACTACAAGAAGGGGCTCTACAGCGCAGCCATTGAACAACTGCAAAAAGCAGTTGCCCTCGATGAGCGTGCGGCGCGGACCGGTAATGGCAGTCCGGCGCCGAATTATCAATTCCACCTCGGCATGGCGCTCAAGGCCAAAGGCGACAAGGAAGCAGCACGACGAGCGCTTGAGCAAGCTGTGCGTCTTGGCGAAAAAGCGGGCTTCACGGAATCCGATGAAGCGCGCAACGCCCTCGCCACGCTTTAGCCACGCTTTTAACCAACGGCACCCGTTTCCGAGGAGAGAGTCTCTTATGAGTGTTGAATTTCGACAGCGCACGCCCGGTGAATACGTTCGGATCGCCTGGAAGCGAAAGTGGCTGATCATTCTTCCGGCAATTGCCATCGCAGCGGCAGTTTCGTGGTCAGTGTTTCGACTTCCCGATCTCTATGAATCGTCAACCCTGATTGTCGTCAAACCCTCTACGCTGCCCAGTACGGTCGTCCCGACAATCACTGAAGACAGCCTGACCAGGCAAATCAACAGCATCGCGCAGGTCGTTACCAGTCGCAGCTCACTCGAGCCGTTGATTGAGAAGTATGACCTCTACAAGGCGGAGAGACAGCGCGGCGAGCCGATGGAAGTTCTCATCGATTACATGCGCACCAGCATCAAGGTTGAAGTCAACACCAGCCGCAACGACATCACCAACGGGTTCAACATCACTTACCGTGGCCGAAACGCTCGAACCACTCAGGCAGTGACCGCGGAGCTCGCCAGCAAATACATCGACGAGCAGACCAGAAACACTATCAACTCCACCGCCTCGGCAAAGCAGTTTATCGATCAGCAGGTCAACCAGACGAAGGAAGAGCTTGATGCGGTAGACAAGCAACGCCTTGACTTCATGCAGCGAAACGTCGGCAACCTGCCTTCCGAAGCACATGCTCTGGTGGGCCAGTTGACCGGACTGCGCGAACAACAGAAAGCCTACATCTCCGAAAGTGGCCGTCTTCAGGATCGTCGTTCGGCACTTTCCGGACAGCTCGCGCTGGTAAAGAAATCAGCGGAGCAGATGAAGGAAGACATTGCGGAAAACACGACCGATCCAAAAACCACACTTGCCTGGGCACAACTCGTCTCCCGCAAGGCGGACCTCGAATCACAGTTGACCCGGATGTTGACCGAACTGCGGCCCAAGCACCCCGACGTGCTGGCCAAACAGGCCGAGGTTGATTCCGTCAACCTGTCGATGGACCAGATGATCACTGAGTGGAAGGAACGCATCGCCGAAAAGCAAAACAAATTGCGCGATCGTCCTGACTTAACCGCAGGCAATCTCGAAGCCGAAATCTCAATCGTGGACGGAGAAATCAAGCGCCAGCAGAGCATGCTTGGTCAAATCGACAGTCAGATAAGCCAGGTAATGCAGCGCATCAACAGTGTTCCAGGCGCCGAAGTAACGCTGGGAGCACTCGATCGCGACTATCAAACCAAGAAGGCTGCCCACGACGCACTGCTTCTGCAACAACAGAAGATTGGTCTTGGCGCCGACGCGGCGAGCCAGCAGCAGGGCGAAGGCATCCAGGTAGTGGACGCAGCAAACCTGCCCGCCCGGCCAGTGGCCCCGAAGCGATTGATTCTGATGCTGGCCGGCCTCGGGATCGGACTGGCAGTTGGTCTGTTTCTGGCCGGAATATTTGAAGCGCCGCGACTGCTCACTATTCAAACCAGCGAAGACGCTGCGCACTACACATCTTTGCCGGTGTTGATTGCAGTGCCCGACTTGTTAACGCCGCAAGAGGCACTCAGCATTCCGCGCCGTCGCAAGTTGCTGCTCGCCACCGCCGTGGCCGCGATGATCCTGGCCATTCCCGCGCTGGCCCTGATCTTGAAACTTACACAGGTATTTGAGCGGTTCGCAGTGTAGGACAGACATTCTTGTCTGTCCCGGAGGACTGGCAGGAATGCCTGTCCCACTAGCTGACTGGAGGTTACAGAGTGTACGCAGAATTCTACGGACTAAAAGAGTTGCCATTCGCGCTGACTCCCGATCCGCGCTTCATCTACTTCACGCCTTCCCACACCGAAGTGATGGCCAACCTTCACTACGGAATTGAAAGTGGCAAAGGCCTGATCGTGGTGACCGGCGAGGTGGGGACCGGTAAGACGACTATCCTGCGCTGGATAATGCAGCGGTTGGACCGCACGGTCCTGGTTGCTTACATCTTCAACCCGCGCTTGTCGGTTACCGAGTTTTACCAGCACGTAGCCAGTTTGCTCGATGTGCAGAAGTGGGAAACCAAACCGGAGATGCTGGTTTCGCTGGGTCAGGCACTGGAAGCGCGCCATTCGCGCGGTTTGCGCACCGTATTGATCATTGACGAGGCGCAGGGTCTTTCACCCAGCGTGCTCGAGGAAATACGGCTGCTTTCAAACTTCGAATCAGACACTGCCAAGCAGTTACAGATTGTATTGACTGGTCAGCCCGAGTTGCGGAACGTCTTGAACAACCCTGATCTGCGGCAGCTCAAGCAGCGAGTTGCGTTGCGTTGTTTGATCAAGCCGTTACCGAACGTGGACGAAACCGATCGCTACATTACTTCTCGATTGCTGGTCAGCGGCGCGGCGCGTACCGACATCTTCTCGCCGGCCGCCATCGATTACATCTATCGCTGCACGGAAGGGATTCCCCGCAACATCAACAACCTTTGCGACAACGCCTTGCTGGCAGGTTATGCCGCCGGCGAACTCACCATTGGCCGCTCGATCATCGAGGAGGTTGCGGAAAGCTTCGACATGCTGCCGCGCGGTGATCGTGGGCTGCAAGCCGGCGAGGAAAACGAATTGCCGGCGCGGATCTTTTCGGCGGCCGGTCGCGCTGAGCTTTGGGCGGCGGGCAACGGTAATGGCGACTCCAACTAACCGTAGGACAGACATTCCTGTCTGTCCTGTTTCGTCCGGAAGTTCACGGACAGGCAGGAATGCCTGTCCTACATTGAGGTGAAGCAATGGGCAGAGTCTACAACGCACTAAGACGCGCCGGTTCCGAAGAAGAAAAATCTTCAAACGGGGCACACGGGCGACAATCATCGAATCCCGCCTTTGGCGGAGAGGTTAGGAATCACCGCACAGTCCCTTCGTCGACTCAGATTGAAGAACAGCTTTTCAGCGTCTCTTCCATCATGAGTCCGCGGGAAGATGCGGTGAAGAGTTCAGCGTTCACTGCGCACACTGCGAATGCATCTGCCGGGACGGCACTCCCCGGCGGCAAGACGTCGCGTGCTGCTGGGGCAACTTTGGACGCTGCCAGGCCGGCGCGCGCATTGAGTCTCGTCTCTTATGACGTGTCTCCGGCGCGCGTCGAGCCTCATCTTGTGGCTATTACTCAACCACGCTCTGCCTACACGGAACAGTTTCGATCTTTACGCACGCGAGTCCTGCAAGCAGGCGAGCGTGAGCAAATGCGCACTTTCGTGATTACCAGCGCCGGAATCGGCGAAGGGAAAACGTTGACGGCGCTGAATCTGGCGTGGCTGCTCGCGCAAACCGAAGGAGTGCGCGCGCTCGTGATTGACAGCGACCTGCGCCAGCCATGCGCCACTGACTATCTGGCGATTGATGCGCCGCGGGGCCTCTCCGAAGTCCTGGGAGGTGAACTCAGTTTACGTAATGCCATCGTTCGACTCGATCCGGCGGGACTTTACCTGCTGCCCGGAGGACAGGCACGCGATGACGTTGCCGAACTTCTTTCCGGGCCAACTTATGCGAGCGTTATCGCGGAAGCCAAACGCATGTTTGATTTCATCATCATCGATGCGCCGCCACTCGGCATCTTCACTGACGCGAACGTGCTGATAAATCGCGCGGACGCAGCCCTGATGGTGGTGCGGGCGGGCAAAACCCGGTATGCGATGGTCGATAAACTTCTCGAAACTCTCCCGCGGGAACGAATGTTAGGCGTGGTCTTGAATCGCGCGGATGAAGAACTCGAATCATCGGCCTACTACTACCAGAAACGAAACCACCATTCGCAAAGAGTCGCGCCGGTCGAGGAGCGCTTGCGGCTGGTTGAAGAACTGGCCGAAGAACCGTTTGAAGAGATTGCCGAGGAGGTGGCCGTAGCCAGTTGAGATCGTCCCGGGCAAATACTCGAACCACGCTCCTGCTTCTCGCTGAAGCGGCAGTTGTTTTCGGCGCGATTGTCGGAGCCGTGTATTTACGCCTGGGCACTGAAGATTCCTATTATGAATTGATGTTGCGACAGGGCTTTCTCAAAGCCGCGCTCGCAACCTTGTTTTGTCTCGCCGCCTTTTATCTTTTCGACCTTTACGACTTCGTGGTCATGCATGACCGCCGCGAGCTGGTCCTGCGGCTGGTCCAGGCGTTGGGTCTGGCGTGGATTGCGCTGGCCTTTGCGTTTTATATGTTTCCCCAACTGATGCTCGGTCGCGGCATCTCGCTCATCGCGTTGCCACTTGCCCTGACGCTGATGGTTGGCTGGCGTGTGTCGATCCACTGGCTCCTCGGTCATCCGGACTTTGGAGAAAAGATCTTGATTGTTGGTTCGGGAAGTCTGGCCGTTGAGGTTGCGCGCGAAATGCTGGAACGGCCGGACGCCGGTTACCGGATTGCCGGTTTTGTCGGCACTGACCCGGAACTGCTTGGGAAGAGTCTAATCAATCCGCGAGTCATTGGGTTGACGTCTGAATTGGACGAGGTCGTTCGCCGGGAAAACATTGATCGCATCGTTGTGGCCATGGGCGAACGCCGCGGCCAGCTGCCAACCGGCGAGCTTCTGCAGCTGAGTTTGGCGGGCACCGTAAACATTGAGGAGGGCGCGTCGTTTTATGAACGCGTTACGGGCCGGGTTTCGCTGAACATGATTCGCCCGTCGTGGTTGATATTTTCCAGCCGCGGCCGGCAGGCGCGCATTTCCGGAATTGCTCGCAAGGTGGTTCACCGGATAGTCGCTTTGGTTGGCGGTCTTCTGTCATTACCGATTGCCATGGTGACCGCCATCCTGATCAAACTCGATTCGACGGGACCGGTGCTTTACAAACAGGAGCGCGTCGGCAAAAACGGCCGGCCGTTCACGCTGATGAAGTTTCGGTCGATGCGCATGGACGCAGAGAAATCTGGTCCAGTCTGGGCAAGCAAGGACGACGACCGCACGACGCGCGTGGGAAAGGTCATTCGCAAGATTCGGATCGACGAGATACCCCAGTTTTGGAACATCTTTCGGGGCGAGATGGACTTCGTTGGGCCACGACCGGAGCGGCCGCACTTTGTTTCACAGTTGGCGGAGGAGATTCCTTACTACGAACAGCGCCACTTGATTGCTCCGGGGCTGACCGGCTGGGCGCAAATCAAATACCCGTACGGCGCGTCGATTGAAGATGCCCGGCAGAAGCTGCAATACGATCTTTACTACATCAAGAACCAGACCTTGATGCTGGACGCAATAATTCTGTTTGAGACCGTGAAGATCATTTTGTTTGGACGCGGACGTTAATTTTGAGGGGCGGCGTTAAACCGCCAAACTGCAAAGAGGTCGTATGAAGACATTGAACAAATTTCTGGTGTTGTTAATGGCCGCGACGCTGTTGGTTTCATCAAGCGCCGCTGCGTTTGCGCAGACCACGAACGACGTGACCACCAAAACGCGGCAAAGGTTGGCTGGCAAGAGCAGTCAACCGGCAACCTCGGATTCGTCGACTGATGTATCGCGCGACGCGGAGCCGAAAAACGATGGCGCTGCGAAAAAGGGCAACGGCAAAAACGGCGATAGCGTGATGGCGAGTAAACCCTCCGATGCAGACGCGACCAAGCCGGCGAATGCGTCTTCGACTTCCGGATCCGACCAACCAAATCGCCACGACTTGCCGTCGGATGAAGCCGACATCGTTGCTTCGTACAACAATTTCTTCAACACCTATCGACTCGGGCCGGAGGACGTAATCTCGGTCAATGTCTTTGGCCAGGATCGTTATTCCAGAGCGGGAATCATTATTCCGCCCAGCGGCCGCATCTCGCTCGCGTTGATACCGGGCGGAGTCTTCGTCAATGGCAAGACGGTGGAAGAGGTTGCCGAGACGATCACGAAAAGATATGACGAGTACATCATTGATCCGCAGGTTTCGGTTTCACTCGATAAGGCATCTTCTTACCGCTACAGCGTGATTGGCGACGTGGCCCAACCGGGCATTCGGCTGATGAACCGGCGCATGACTGTGACTGAGGCGCTGGGCGAAGCAGGAGGCGTGTTGCAAACCGGCGACCGGAGCAGAGTAGTTGTGTTGCGGAGACAGGCGGACGGCAACATGACGCCAATCGCCGTTAACGTCAGCGCGATCTACAAAGGCAGGGCCCCGGATACGACTTATCTGGTTCCCGGCGACCAGGTGATTGTGCCCGGCAACAAGTTGAAGACCTTCCAAAAGATCATGACCTTTTTCCCGATCCTCAGCTTCGCCCGGATCTTTACTGGCGGCGTGTTTCCGTAATCAGGAGCAGTCGGCAGTAGCAGACGGGGCAGTAGCCCGACCGTCAGGAAGGGCTTGCGTTGCAATAGAAGAATCGACGAACCGTAGAAGATTGCAGGACGAACCGCGGCTGTGCCGCGCGATGTGCGGAAGGTATCTGACCTTCCGAAGGCTCTAAGAGAAATTGGGCTATGCCCCTCAAAGATCAATGATGCGATCCAGGTTCAAGCATTCCAGGGGCGAAGCCCCGGAGACTATTCCTTCCATGAGGAAGGTCAGAGACCTTCCGCACATCGCGCGGCACAGCCGCGACTCGTTCGTATTGCGATCTTTGCTTCGTTTCCTCGATGCTTTTATTGCAACGCAAGCCCTCCCTAACGGTCGGGCTACTGCCC
>JAXIOV010000099.1:0-74179 GCA_045403245.1 Pyrinomonadaceae bacterium
GCTTGTATCGTTTGGTAAAACGAGGTGATGCTGGTTTCACCGGACTTCAAATCCGTTGGAATGCATGTTTGCTCTACCGCTGGCGCAAGCGGGCATCATCGGATAAAATGCCCGCATTCGCGGCGAAATTAGTTAAGCCGATGGTCCAAGAATCCAGGTAAATAGTTGATTCTAAATGACTTGGGGGCCCGCTTGGCTCAGTGGTAGAGCACTCGCTTCACACGCGAGGGGTCAGTAGTTCGAATCTACTAGCGGGCACCAACATCCTCAGCAGGTTACGGGCGCCCCAGTTGATTCTGGCGTCGCCCGTTTTGCGTTGCACACATCCTCCCACGCACATTGATCTGAAAAACAATCACGATTTTTACGAGTTGACCATCCTAAACTCGCCCTCACTCTTCGAATCCATTCAGACCTGATAGCGCCGGAGAACGGCAGAAAATTGGGAGTCAAAAATCCTGAGAAATGCGACCGTCGACTTTATAGGTGTGTTTGATGCGGAAGGTAAGTGGGGCTACATCAACAAGGAAGGCAGATACCTGTGGCAACCCACAAATCAGTTCTAGATTTGTTTGGCCCTTTGAGAGCAACAGGGCGTCAGGCAATTACCAATCAGCACCATAAATCGCAAATAATTTTGTTGGATGTCTGCTTTATCCCTGATGTTTGCCGGAGCGGTGCCGGCGTTTTCGCTCAAGGCTCTTTGTAAGCATTTCAAGTCCGACTCTATCAATCCTCGCGACAGCCTCAACTTCCGGCGTCGTCAGTCCCGCCTTAATGGCTTCGCCATGCGGGTCGGCAAGGAATTTTGCCCTCGCGCTTTCATCAACGTAAAGCTGGGCGAGAAAAGCCTCGAAGAGTGATGCGCTCATGCCGCCACTTCCTCCCTAGCTTCCTCCCCAACTTCCAGCTCCGCCTCATCAACTTGCCCCTCAAGTTTGTTAACCATCAGCGCGCGTCCACGTCGGAGCGCGGCCCGCGCCTGATCAAGCTGATCGAGCAGACATTCGATGGTGGGAAAATCACCGTCTCGCTCAAGGATTACTGTCAGAGCGCGCGGTGTCCGCGCAGCCGTTTCGGCAAGCAAGTCGTAAACCGGGTCGGGAACATCGTGAAGGTGGTCGTCAAGCAGGCGACGTGCGCCGTTAGCCCCAATCCATTTTCCGCCGGCCAGATGAATCGCGGCAACGCTATCGAGCGGCAGCCGCGCGATGAAGTCCACGGGGTCAAAATTGAAGTTAAGCGCGTTTGCGTAGAGGTTGTGCAGATCCAGGAGAAGATCGCAGTTTGACCCGCTCAGGATCTCGGAGATCCATGTCGCTTCGTCGCGGTCGCTCCCGGGCGGATCAATCAACGTGGCGACGTTCTCGACCTGCGGTGCACGGCCTACAATCTTCGTCGCGCGCGCAAGATTTGCCAAAGTCCCATCGATGGTCGCTGCGGTGCGTGGTGGAGCTGCGAGATGTCCTATTTCATAGCCGCCGCCCCGCACGAAGGCTAGATGCTCTGACCATGAAACCGGTTCTACCTCCGCGCAAAGCCGGGCCATCTGATCGAGTCTCTTTGGATCGACGGCAACTGCTGATGCCAAGCCGAGAGACACGCCGTGCAGCGTCACCGGCGTCTGCGCTGCCAACGTTCGCAGCGCCCGGCTTTCCCGGCGAGGAGCGTCAAAGAAATCGTCGGCGATTACTTCGACAACATCAATCCTGTCCAGATTCGACAGAATGCCGGCGGCAAGTTTGGGTCGCCATCCGAGACCGACACGATCTTTGATCTCAATTGACTTCATCATCCTCCACACCCGCCGCAGCCTCCGCCGCAACCTCCACCGCATGAACTCCCGCATGAGCTGCCGCAAGATGAACCACACGATGAGGTTAGACCAGACGACTGTACGCGCGGGAAGATTCTTCTCGTGTACGCGAAACCATAGCCCTCCAGCGCGCCAACGCCGAAGGCCGCCGCCAACATCATCGCTTCGACGCCTGCGCCACCTGGTTGAATGAAGGAGGCCCTATCCTTCAAACCACGGTAAAGCGTCTGAACATCGGCGAGCACTGCCGCCCCTCTGGCGGTGAGCCGCGGGAATGAGACTTTGACCGCAATCGCGACCGCGATCGCGATCAGAATCGCCAGGAAGGTAACGTTGGTTCGACCACGGGCGAGCGCGACGAGAATCTTGACTGCTCCGACCCCACCGAGGACAAGGATCGCAATCACCAAGCGGGTCAAGCGCATTTGCGTAACCGAACTGTCTGGCAGGAGGCTGTTCGTCTTAAGCGTTTGTGCATATTCCTCGCAGGCAAACTCCAACTTCGGGTCATTAGAAATGGAGTCCGCGTTACCCGGTGTCGCAAACTTATCCAGCAGTGCTTTTTCGACGGCCCGGCGAACAGAACTCGTTGAGGCATTACTGGCACGCCTGACCTGCGTCTCGCTGACAGTGAGCAAGCCACGGTCAATGAGCGAAACCAGAGCGACGCGCAATGTCTCGTTTTCGCCTCCGCGCAGGTAGGCGATTAGATATGGATCGGCGAGATCCATTTGCGGCGGGCTCCCGGATTCAGAGACACGGCGGTGGATTACGATTGCGGCAACCACAATGAGGGAGAGGATGAAGTAGAAAACAAGAAATTCCGGGCCGCGCAGGTCGAAAGGGTTCAAGTCCGTTACCTCACGAGAGAGCTTCGGCGCGGGCCCGCATCAAGCCTGCCAACTCAATAAGATGGAAGAGGGTTGGAGCGGCCAATCCGGGCGCCAGTTTTTTCTCCTGTCTGGCCTCGGAAATCCGCGAGATTTCCTCCGCCCGCTCGGGTCCGCCCGGCAGAGAAGCGGCCACTTGATGAAGCGCTTCTTTCGGCGACTCCGCCGGCATTCCTTCCAACTCCAGCAGGGTTGCTGCGCATGATCGAAGTGGCCCGGCGGCGTCCGCTATCATCGCGACGAGCTGTTCCTCGCGCAGCCCGCGCGCAATGTAGCCTTCCCGCAAACGCAGCGTCAGGTTCAGCAATGTCTGTTTAAGTCGGAAAACGGAATCACCGCGCGAGATCGAGATGCCTGCGAACGGATCGTCACCGTACAGGACGCGCCGCCGCCGTATGACATCCGCAAACTTAACTGAGAAAGCCTCCGTCGCTGCACGAAGCTCCGAGTCCAGCAAAAACATTGCCCTCAGTTGGATGGCCGCATGGGCCATCCGCAGCGGTTCGCGAAGTTGATCTGCTTTCTTTTGATCGAATGCAGAAAGAACCACCAGCAGATTGACATCCGACGTCGGCCGCAACTTACCCTCGGCCCCGCTGCCATAGAGCACGATGGAAAGCAAATCATCACCGAAGGCGTCTCGGGCCTGTTCGAGGAATCCGCTCAAAACGCGAGCAACGTTTGGCGGTAAGCTATTGATGAATTCGCCTTCCACGCCCGCGGATTCTATGGCTAGCGGTGAAGGCGGTCAAGGATGTCGAGTTCTGCGGAGTGATCGATTCGAGCGCTGGGTAAGAACGGAAGCTGATTTTCCATTTGTCAGCTGAAATGAGCGATTCAACCGCAACGCGGTTGCGTCTGAGTCGTGGGACCGGTTCTGAGTTGTAATGATCTTAGCTCTAGAAGGGTTGAAGCCGAGCCCTCACTCCGCGCGGCTGGACTGGAATACACCAGCGGACGCAATCGCGTTGCGGTTGAATGATCTATTCAATTCTGTAACCCAGGGTAGCCGAAGCGGCAACCCTGGGCTTTAAGACGTAACCGCTTTGCGGTAAAAACCGTTCAAGTTGGCTAGTTTCGTGGTTCATCAAATACGCAGCCGGAAGATGTCTCGCAAAGTATGACGTCATAGCTGTCAATCATCGGCATGGCGATCGCTTCCAGCTCGTTCTTCCATAACGGGCCTTCGTAGAAATCATTCTTCATCCGGTCACGCTCTTCAAGTGAAGGGAAACTGCGCAAAAAAACGAATTTGTTCGGATTCTCCAGATCAAGCAAGGGGCCGAATATTTTCATTCCGTGGGTGCGTTGCGCCGGCACTGCGCGCGTCTCGAAGAGTTTGACAAATTCCTCGCGGTGACCCGGCTTGATTCGGTAGCTCCGGACTTCTACTATCATGGTGACCTCCAAACCGATCCCCGAGGGATCTTGAAGCGATTAATCTGTTACGTTGTCGAGAACGAACATAATCTGAGCTATGCACTCTATCAAGAAGGCACCTGTAAGTAACCGTGCAGCTAACCAGACGCGACCCGGCCGCCCTAATCCGGTCACCGGGTGTCCGCTGACGGCGGCGCTGGCAGCGATTGGCGGTAAATGGAAGTTGATCATCGTCTACTGGCTCGCGGAATCGCCAAAACACTTCGCGGCTATTCGGCAAGTCATGCCCGGCATCTCACAGAAAGTTCTGACCCAACAACTCCGCGAGCTCATGAGTGATGGCATCGTGCTGCGCCAACCGAAGGGCGTAATTCCGGCTCCAGTCGAGTATTCGCTGACTGACTACGGACGATCACTGTTGCCGTTGGTTGAGGATGTTCGCCTCTGGGGCCGTGAGCATCTGGCGCGCCTCCCGTCCAAATAAAAAGAACCCGCGCAACTTGTGTTGCGGGGTCCTTTGTTTTTCCTCGATCTCTTTGAGATCTGAGATCTCAGATTTGAGATCCAGAGGCTTCCAGGTCCGTCAGGGTCGCTTTTTCTTGTCTTCTTTCTTGCCGCCCTGATCGCTGTTGTTATTCCCTCGTGGAGGTGGTCGTTCGCCCCGATCTTTGGGTTGCACGACTACCCGGGGGGTTTCTTTCGGAGGACGTCTATCCCCCTCCTGCTTCTGAGCCAGGGCGCCGAAAGAGAGCAAACCGCTGATTCCCGCCGCCACTAGTTTTCGTTTTAGATCCAACATCGATTTCCAATCCTCCTCATGCATGTAAGCGCGCATGGGAGGGAGAGTAAGAGACGCGCCGCCCAATATCGAGCAAGAACGGTGCCAGAAACCCCTTAGGGCCAAACCCCGCTACTCGCCGCAAAAAAGATTCCAAAAACACGGCGTTTGCGCACGCTTTCGCACCGGCTCGCACGGTATGGTGCAACTGGGCTAACGCCGGAGGGTGATGCTGATTGTCCCAACATTCCCACTCGTATCAAATGCCCGAAGACTCACGGTATGCTCGCCTGGGCCCGCGGCCGGAACCTCAACAGAGTAACGCTCGCGGCCGCTGTCGGCAATGCCATCGTCCGGGAACAAGGGCACCCAGGGCGCTCCATCAAGACTCAGGTCGGCCCGCTTAACCTTGCCCGTGGCATCCTCAACTTCAAAAACTGCGCGAAGGCCCGACCCACCTGCTTGCGGCGGTGGCAACGAACGCAACACGGGCGGAGTGTTGTCGATATCGACTGGCTCACTAATTCGCTCTCCGGAAAGGGCCTGCCCCAGAGCGTTATCCGGCGCATCGGATGCAACCACCTTAATTATGTAGCGACCATCGGCGAGCGTTGCTCCATCGATCGTATAAAAACTGTCGCGCAGCTTGTCCTTGAGCAGACGGAACGTGCCTTCGCTGAGAGGTCGATAGTAGATCGCGTATTCGAGCGTATCGCTATTTCGATCTTCAGCCTGCCATTGAATTGAACGCGCACCTCGCTGATAGATGCGTCGAGGAACCACCTGGGCTGCCGCCCCAAATAGTGCCGGATCTAGTCCTGAGGATTCAACGTTTGGATCTATCTGAAGCTGAGCTACTTGCTGCAAGCCCACACCTATCGGTAGTGAACTAATAGAAAGGACCTCAGGAGCTACGTTGCGAGGCAGATATGCGACGCTTGCATCTTCCATCCATGTCTGGGCGACAGATCCACCCGACCGCAAAGTGGCGCGCCATTGAATAAACCGCGCACGAGGACTTGAAATTTGACTTCCCAACGGATCGCGATATGCCGCACTCCATTCACTCCAGGTGGCGTCTGGCCGTTCACCGTTTCCACTTCTCGTTTGCAGTTCTACATTCCCACTGCCGCGCCACCAAATCCGTCCCCAGGATGCGATAAGTTTCGCATCGCGTACCGGTGATTCATATGTGCCCTCAGCCACCGAGTCCTTGCTAAAGCGAAATAGTTTCCCCTGATTGCTCGCGGCTACATAGACCTGACCACCACGCACCAGAAACGATGATATCTGGCCCTCGCTCGATTGAAGCAACAGAGTGTCTCGCCCGTCATTGGTTACGGAATAGACTCGCCCCTTGTCGCCGGTCCCGATTAACACACTTCCCGCCTGCAACGCCGGCGCGATGGCAAAGGCGGTAATGCTGGTGGAACTCCAAACAACATCAGCAGCGCCATCCGGCAGAATGCGGAAGACGACGCTGCGGGCGCCGGAGATATCGGTCCGACTTCGCGCCGTGGGACCTTGCTGCTGAACCGGCGCGCCGCTTTCGTCGATGGCCGTAATCGTCACCGATGTCGAAGGGGTGCCGCCCTCTCCCGACGGTGTCGGTAGGGGTGTAGACGGTTGCCGGCCCGACGCTGAATCACTCAACGCGAGCGCATAAACTGAACCGTCGGCCGCCGGCGCCAGCGCGTGAATCTCACGTAGCTGCGCGTCAAACAAAGCGAACGCTTTGCCATCCGGCGAGATGCGCAACACCAGGCCTCCAGGATCGGTGCCCGCGATCAAATCTCCCTGGGCGGTGACTGCCAGCGAAATAACGTGCGTCTGATTGGTTGCAATCAACAATGAAGACGCCGGGGTTGCGGCGGCAGTTCTGACCCGATACAGCTTGCCATTGTCGCCGGTGCCAACTGCCAGCGCGCCGTCGCCGAGAACTGCCAATGACCAAATGTATTTATCTTCAGGATCAAAAAAGACATCAGCACGGCCGTCGGCGCTAATCCGGTAAACCTTCCCGTCGGGTGAAGTTCCGGCATAAATTCCGCCGTCCCGAGCGATCGCCAGCGCCGTCACATCCAGTTCCGCCGCGTCGTAGAGCAACGAACCCCGGCCATCACTGCCCACTCGATAGATCTTTCCGTCATGACCGGTCCCCACGTAGACGTTACCTTGATTGTCTACGGCGCTCGACCAAATGAAGGCTTGTTCGGTGTTGAATATCTCGGCGAAATTGGGCGCCAACATCAATACGCCGGTATCGCTGATGGAGATTCCGCGCGAATCTCCCTTTAACAATTCGGCACGGCCGCTGGTTTCCCAAATCACGGGTTGGCCGGAATAAGTAGCAGAGGCGGCGCCAACCACGAAGGCGATTGAAATGGCAAAAGCTGTCAGGTGATTTCGAAGTTTGAGTTGAAACATGTTTAGTCTTAGTTTCCTATATATTTTGCGTAAAGGGACCGCGCGGTTTTGATTTCACTCGTGCCGCGAATAATTGATCGGGCATCCTGAAAAACTGTCAATTCAAATTCCCCGGTGCGAAATCGCAGAAGGTATTCATTAAACTTCACCTCGCCCGTGGCGCCTAAGCGATCCGCCAGTTCCTGAAAATCGAGCCGGGTCGATTGCGCCGGCGAAATTTGCACGGCATTGCGTCCACATAAGACGGCGGCAAACTCATCAGACGCGGGTTCTAACGTTCGAAATTCCCCGAGCCCGCAAGTCGGGCAGCGAGGCGATGGTGGACCAGGATTGATCTTTCGCCATTCATTTCTCCAAACGTCAAACTGCATGAGCGAGTGATGAAGAGTTTCAGTTTGGCCGGTCAAAAGTTTTAAAGCCTCGGTGACCTGAACCGCAGCCACCACGCTGATGATTGGCATGATCACGCCCGACGTGTCGCAGGTGGGCGCGCTGGCGGCCGGTGGCGCTTCTTCAAATACGCATCGCAGGCAGGGCGTTCGATGCGGCTGAACGCTCATCGTTACGCCGTAGGAACCGACCGCCGCGCCGTAAATCCAATTTATTTCATGTTTGACGCAGGCGTCATTGAGCAGGTAACGCGTGGCGAAGTTGTCGGTGCCGTCAAGCACCAGATCGCAGTCTTTGACCAGCTGCTCAATGTTTGAATGGTTGACGTCAATAATTTCGGGTTCGACTGTGATCTCTTGATTGATCTCGGCGATGTGATTAGCCGCGGCGACCGCCTTGGGGAGTCGCTCAACAGCGTCACGCTCAGTAAACATGGTCTGGCGCTGCAGGTTTGAAGCCTCCACGAAATCGCGGTCGGCGATACGCAAGCGACCGACGCCGGCGCGTGCCAGGCTCTCGGCTTGCGCGGACCCTAACGCGCCACAGCCGACTATCAGGACACGGGAGTTGAGCAGGCGTTCCTGGCCCGCTTTGCCAATGCCGTTGAAAAGAATCTGGCGACTGTAACGTTCGTTCATTTCGGTAAATCCGCGATCTGAGATCTGAGATCTGAGATCTGAGATCTGAGATCTGAGATCTGAAATTTTGATCTAGCCACTCCCAAGCGCCTGGATCGCAGCCTCACGCATGCTCGCGACGGGCGCATCTTTCCCGGTCCACAACTTAAACTGCTCCACCGCCTGGGCCACCAGCATCGGCAAGCCTCCCAGCGTTTCGCACCCAGCCTCCCTCGCCTGATCCAGGAAGCGCGTCTGCATTGGATTGTAAACTAAGTCGTACGCCAGGTGCGCGCCACGGAGCTGTCCTGAAGTCGCAGCCGTTTTGGTTTCAGATTTCCCGGCCGTTCCCAGTGGAGTCGCGTTCACCACCAAGTCAAACCCATCAAAACCTGCCGCTTCCAAACCATCCGACTCCACCCCAAATTTCCTGGCCAGCAAAGCCGCGCGCTCGGGGTTTCTGGCAAAGATGGTCACGCGCGCACCCTCCTTTGAGAGTGCCCACACGGCAGCGCTCGCGGCTCCGCCAGCACCGATTACTGCGCACCGCGTATTTTTCAACTCCATGCCTTTCTCAACCAGAGCTTTCAGGAAGCCGAGCGCGTCCGTGTTGTACCCGCTCAGACCTTTCTCATTGATCACAACTGTGTTGACCGCGCCAATCGCCTTCGCACCCGGCTCAACCCAGTCCAGTTGATCCATGACTGCAGACTTATGAGGTGCGGTCACGCTTAAGCCTCGAATGTTCCAGTCAATCTCTCGCGATGAGCCGTGAACCATGCGCTTGAAAAAGGCGACGATGTCTCGAACCTCGAACGGAATGAAGACCGCGTTCGTCTGGGTCGCGGCAAACGCTTTATTGTGAATGTGCGGTGAGACCGAGTGAGAAACGGGTGAACCAACGAGGCCGAAAATCTCAGTCTTGCGGTCGAGCTGTTCGATCCGGTAAGTCTCTCGCAGCTCGCGCGCGGTGATCTGTCCGGGCGCGGTGGCGCGTTCCTTTTCGCGCGCCGCGTAGGTCAGAAACGATCCGCGCGACGGACCAAGAATTCGGGTGGCAATTCCCGCGGTTCCCATCGCAATCGAGATGAGTTCTCGCCCCTCGGCACGTGCTCGATCCAGCAAACGAAAAACCGGCAAACAATCGACCACATCTTCGGCGTGAACCGCGATTTTCAGAATGCGCGCGGGCGTTCTGGCCATTTCACTGTAGAGGCGGTCCAGGTCGGCGGATACGCCGTTGAAATCGTGGTGTGAGCAAATCACCCGGTCCCAGTCCAGTGCTTTCGTAAGATCGCTGTCTTCAAAAAGCTCTGTGTTGCGAACCAGATCAAACTCTATGTCGACGAAGTGAGTTGATGGACGATCAAACAACCAGAACCGAAGGCGAGTTTTGTTGTCGAGTGTCTGGTGACCACCCTGTTGCGCCGGTCGGTAAGTCACGATTGTCGGCTTCGCAGATCTTTCAAGCAAGCGCTCCACACCAGGATCACGCATTAGCGCCGGATCCAGGCAGTCCAGTCTGATTTCAACAACGTCTGCAACCGGCAAGGCCTGGGTGATGCCCTGTTCAATCGCGTCAATGCTTTGTTCACAGATTGAGACACAGATAAGGGGGTGATCGGATTCCATTGAATAAACTAACAGGTGATGCATATTCCGGTTAGACCGAAAAACATCACCTGCTTTGCGGGCATGATGGATCTATTTTGCCGACTCACTCGAAGCATCAAAATGGCGCGTCGGTGCTTCAGCAGCCAGATGCCGGGTAGTTCCCTCGGTAACACTCGGAGGTGACGGCGCAAGCTCGCCGGTTCGTCGTTGTGGAAACAAATCCACCGGAGGCGGTGAGGGCATCCCGAGTCGCGCCGGCTGTCCAAAATTCAGTGCTCGTTTTTCGTTCTCTTTAAAACGAATGTATTGAGCGACACCCGTTCCCATCATTGAGAAGGCAGGTATCAGCAACCAAAACCACCACGTCATTCCCATTTCGGTATAAGACAGTGCAATAGACACCAGAAGAAAACCTATGCCCATGAAAGCATTACGAAAGGCATTCTCAAGACTTGCTTCGCGGCGCCGTTTCTTGAAGGGCCCACAGCCAGCTTCGGTGTCCTCCTGCTGCGCCGGGAGCGTAATCTGGCCGGACAAGGCCTGAGGCAACAAGCTGATGTTGGCCCCACACGAGCGACAGAAGCTCGCGCCGTCCAGGTTTTGAGTAGCACATTTAGGACAAAACATTCTCACCTCCAATGAGCCAGGAGCGCTGCATATCACTCTTTTGGTGTCCTGGCCTGCGCTCTTCTTTGTCGCAATGCTTCGTAGAGAATTACGCCTGCCGCAACCGAGACATTCAACGATTCGAGGCGGCCGCGCAAAGGTATACGAACCAATGCATCACATCGTTCCCGAACCAGCCGGTGCAACCCCGTGCCTTCACCGCCGAGGAAAACTGCGGTTGGAACAGTGAAATCCCATTCCGTGTAATCTGAAGCACCGTCAGCAGCCGCGCCAACCACCCAGATGTTACGTTGTTTCAGTTGCTCTATCAATTGAACCAGGTTTGTAACGCGCGCAACGGCAACGTGTTCCAGTGCGCCTGCAGCTGCCTTGGCTACAACTCCGGTTAACCCGACCGCACGGCGCTCGGGAATGAACACCCCGCCCACACCGGCACACTCCGCGGTTCTCAGAATTGCTCCCAGATTGCGGGGATCCTCGATCGCATCCAAACCCAATATGAGTGGTTTGTGATCCGTGTTCACCTGCGCCGCAAGATCTTCAAGAAGGTCGTCTGCATCGCGATACCTGGCGGCGGCAGTCTTCGCAGCAACTCCCTGATGCGTGACACCGGGTAAGGCCCTATCGAGTGCCGCCCTTGGTACCCGATGCACGGGAACTCCATTTCGCTTCGCCAGCTGCAGCAACTCACGAAATCGATCGTGTCTGGTTCCTTCAACCAGCGTGATTTGTTCAATCTGTTTCTTGCCGGCGCGCAGGGCCTCGAGAACCGGAATCAAGCCGTAGACAGTGTCGGCAGCCGCGCCCTTTCCGGATGGACGAGCACGCTTCGATTCATCAAACGTCTCTGAATCGGAGCTCCCGTCTCGACTGAATGCTCTTTGGGCTTTACGGGTCATCGTTTCAAATTCTGCGAGCGGAGAAAATAACGAAGACGGGAATAGCGCAAGAATTGACTATCGTTACTGGTTTCAGTCGCGCTGCCAATGCTGACTCTTCCGGGCAGTTGCCGATGAAGGCCTCTTGATTCGTTGCGTTGTTCCGAAGCCCAAACGACTTCCAGCGTCTTTCGCAACGAGTTGTAGGTGTCGTCGAACACCACATCCGGAAGCCGGTGCTTGAGAAACTTGACAAGTTTTGAAATATTCTCGGCAGCCAGAAGCCCCTTCTCGGCTCCCAGACATGAGAAATCAAAACTGTTAGCCGCAATGCGATAAGAAACAGACTCGTTCCCAACGTACAAGTCAATCACGGCTTCGTCTGTCACAAACTCGCTTGAGTCAGTAATCCGATTTTCCGTGCCCCTGGTTTTTTGTTCTTTTAACTCGATGCGCCTGGTAATCAATCTGCCCAGGACAATGAGCGCGAAATCTGCCCAAGGAAGTTTGAGCGGCGGGGACTCAGGCGTCTGATAAGCACTCATGCTCGCTTCATCGATTTCCATCGCTCGCACCTTGATGACCTGCGTTTCATCTATCCCCAACTGCTCGTCACTCACGACCTGCGTATCGATCTGAAGGCGAGCCAGCCGGCTCTTAATTATTGAAGCATCGTCAGTGGTTGCCGTACGGGCCAGAGGCAGTGGCATGGCCCGTGCCATAATCCGCTCCAGATCGCCGGTGGTAAGTTTCAAAACATCGGCAGCTTGAGCGAGCTGATCGGCGGTCAGATTTGCAGGCGGAGGCAGAAGAATGTTGTTATATCCCCGCTCCCATTTATCCAAAGGTCGAAGCGTAGGTTTTTTAAAATTGGCTGCCTCTTCCGTAATGGGCAGACCCGAGCCGCAATAAAGGCACCTGAGCCTGGTCGGAGGATTTGCTCGCAGGCAGTTATCACATCGGACCAGCTGGTCGGGTGCAAATGGTTGTGGTGAAGGTCCACCCTCCATTTCGTCCGACAACAACGCAGGAAGCGGCACGCTTTCGTGATCTTTGGGCAACAGCTCCTCCAAGTGTTTGGACTATAGGACGCCGGAACAAGGCAAATGACATAGTAACTCTAAAGGGAGCTCTAGTGGATATCGTTCTTATGTTTAGCCAGCGAAACCATCTGTCATTCCTGCTCCTGACTCTTGTGTTGGCGTTTGGTGGTTGCGCCACGATGAATCCACCAAGCGCAACTGGACCACGCAACGAGCCGACCTATCCGATCCTTCTCGTCAAAGACGACTTGCGAGAAGAAGCGGCCCGCCTGGCCTTGCGTCGACTGGCCCAGCGCCTGGGGACCTTCCGGGCCGCCGACGCCAAACTCCAGCCGGTAACAGCAACCATCGCCGGTCTGCCCGCTACCAATAGTCCTTTATACCTGCCTAAGGTTGGAGCCGAAGCGGTGATGAATGAGGAGGAAACGCGTGAATCACTTCGCCGATTCATCAGAAACTGGCAGGAAATAATCGGGTCGGATCCGGCAAAACTTTCACTCGTCGAACGGCTGGACAATCCGGATGGTTCTAAGCTGGCAAACTACGAACAACGTTCGTTTCGTTTTCCTATTCACGGTAGTTACGGCAAGCTGCAAATCCGGTTCACCGGCGAACGCCGGGTGCTCGATGTTTTCAGCTCCTGCATTCCGGACGCTGAGCGGATGCAAGCGGCCATGGCCGGCGCCAATCCAAAACTCACCGCTGAGGAAGCGACGACCGTGGTGCGCGAGAATGAGATAACCTACACGGATGCCAAAAGCGCCAACCTGGTATTCAAAGTGGGGACTTCAGTGACGTTGACTCCGCGAGAATTAGTTACTTATATCGCCCCGTCGAAGACGCGGCCGGATACGCTGGAATTTCATGTTACCTGGCAGATTGAACTCGGCGGCGCCCCTGTAAGATTCGTCTATGTTGATGCAGTCAATGCGGCAATAGTCGCAGCTGAATAGCGCCAGTTGGCGCCTATGCTTGACCATTGAGATACAAAAAAGCATCCTAGAAACGATCGCAACATACTATTTTGGAGCCGTTTATCAAAATGAATAATTTTGACCCGACTAACAATATTTCCTGGCAATTGGGACATCGCGGCAGAGTGGCAGTTTTCATCGATGGCAACAATCTCTTTCACGCGGCGCGCTTCCATAACATCGATATCGACTACAACAAACTCCTGCGAGTGTTGCTCGGAGACGGGCGCTTGTTGAGAGCATTTTTCTACACGGGCGTCGACGTGGGAGCGGAACGACAACAGGGTTTCCTCCTGTGGATGAGACGCAATGGTTTTCGTGTGATTCAGAAAGAGCTGAAAACATTCTATGACGGAAGTCGGAAGGCCAATCTGGACGTCGAGATCGCGGTTGACATGCTTTC
The DNA here is from genome assembly GCA_045403245.1 of Pyrinomonadaceae bacterium. GTDB lineage: Bacteria > Acidobacteriota > Blastocatellia > Pyrinomonadales > Pyrinomonadaceae > PSRF01. The sequence goes on from JAXIOV010000099.1 coordinate 13,838, forward strand.
ACTGGCGGGCCGGTACGACACCGCAGTGCTCGTCTCCGGTGACGAAGATTTCGTCTACGCCGTAAACGCAGTGGCCTACAAGGGCTGTCGGGTCGAGGTGGCGGGATTTCGTTCGAACACGGCGCCGAAACTAATCGACGTCGCCGATTACTTCATCGACCTCGGTGAAATAGCAGATCGAGTTCGCAAGGAAGCAATACAGGGCCATCGCTACGACGAGCGAGAGATCCACGAGCAGCCACCGGCCCATTACTTGCACGAACAGATCCAAATTCAGGAGACCACAACTGACAGTTTTCAATCGATGCATGTAGTTTTGGAAACCACGATCGAAGACGATGGCAACCCGTTTGACGATACGAGCGAGTTCATTCGGGTCACGGATGAGCACTAAGCGGTTCTGCTGTGAACTCACGTTCTTGTCTCAACACAAACTGCGCTCTGCTGCCTGGCGCTAAACCATTGATGAAAAGTCGCTGCCGGTGATTTCTATGAAGCTTTTTACTATTGATGAGGCCAATGCGCTCCTTCCCGCGGTGCGGGAGATTCTGAAGAAGATTCAGCATTCGCGCCGGCGGCTGGCCACCTTCCGTAAGGAGGCGAAACTTGCAGCGGAAAACGCCGAGCAGGGTGGCGGCGGGATTAAGGAAGGTGTTCAATATGCTGAATTTCTCACGGGTTTCACCTCCGACCTGGCTGAACTGGAAGCCCTCGGCATCCAAATGAAGGACTTTGACCGCGGCCTAATTGACTTCCCTTCACTCCGCGAAGGTCGAGTAGTTCTCCTTTGCTGGCAGTTGGGTGAGGGTGACGAAGTGGAGTGGTGGCACGACGTCGACGCGGGCTTTGCGGGTCGAACACCGTTATGAGTCTCGACCAACCGCGCCCATCCGGTTGATGAACCTCACTTGCCCGGGGGTACAACTCCAACGCCTCGTATATTTTCTGGTTGACCACTTAAAGTAATCCCTGATACGATGCGCGCCGACCCTCGCAGGAGTCTGGCACCGTATGGTGTCCGGCTCGCGAGCTGTCACTTAGACCAACCCTCTCGGAGGCAGCCTCGTATGGAATGTTCCGCATGCGGTGCATTTTGTAAGAAACGCTCAGCAATTTGTCCTGAATGCGGTGCACGACAGGCTGAAACGATACCCGAGCCTTCCCCGGAAGCCCGGCCAGACCAAACAACCATCAACATACCGGTATCGACTCAACAGGCGAGACAACCGAGCTTGCCAACCCGTGTCCCTCCAAACCCGTCTTTGATTGAGTTTCCCGGCGTTAACAGGCATTCCCTGCCTGAATGGCGCAAAGAGTTGAGCGACCGGGTGCGTGAAGCACAGGAACGACGCGCCCGCGAAGCAGCTTTGGAGGCTGCGGAGATTTCCGAGGATCTGCCTGAGAAGAAAGTCGGTCCGCTTCTGGAATTGCTGCCTCAGGCCGAGATTCCACCAGTGAATCCCATAGTAGTCGCAGCCTTGCGACGTATTGAAAGAGCCAATGTACCTTCTCATTTTAGTGGCAACCGGGCTGTCGCTGTTGCCTATGAGGAGCAACCCGAACCTGGACAAAATACTATGGTCGAAGAGACGAATGTTTCACCCGCACTTCAAAGCGAAGGCTCGTCAACGTACGATCACGCGCCAATTGAGAGAACTCATAACCTGGCCGTGGTGCCTTCGTCCCCCACTATCGATGGTGGCGTTGTTGACGATTCCTTCATTGAGAGTTCCGAGATTGAAAGCCAACGCCTTGATGAGCCGGCTATTGAGAAACCGGCGCCGTATGTGCGACCAAAACCAAAGCGTTTGATCCGCGACGATCACGATCCCGCACTCAACTATCTCGACTCCGTTCCAACAACAATAATCATGGACAGTTCGGCATACCGTTCGGCGCCAGTCTTTTCTCGTATGGTCGCCTCTATTGTCGATCTGCTTGTGATTGGTCTGCTGGTGGCGCTGCCGCTGGCGCTCGCCGGATTTACGAGTCTAGAGTGGAATAATCCACGGTTGATTGGATCCGCTGCGGGCGCGGTCTTGTTAATCGGCTTTCTTTATTTGACGATTAATACCGCGATGACCGGCCGCACTCTGGGAATGAGACTTTTTTCGCTTCGCGTGGTGGATGCGCGTACCGGTTTGATCCCTACCGGCAAGCAGTCTGCCGGGCGAGCAATTGTCTTTTTACTTTCGCTGGCTTCGGCTGGCGTTATGTTGCTCTACACGTTTCTCAATCCGGAGAAACACACACCGCACGATCGTTTCACCCGCACTACAGTAGTTCGGGCGTGACTTAGCCTGTACCAAAAGGATAGGCTCTGCTCTGCAATTTGAGCAGGGCCTTTTTGGTTTGGCATCGACACAAATCGCATGCACCAGGAAACTCTAAGAGAAATCGTCGACGAGCTACGAGCCACGCTGGCTGGCCGTTTCGCCGGCAAAATATTTCAGTTATCGCCTTTGTCTTTGGCGATTGATTTTGGATTGCGCGGGGAGGGCTATCTTTTCATCAGCGTTGACCCGGCCTCGCCCCGGCTTCACTTGATTAAGCGGACCATTCGCGAACTGGAAAAGCAGTCTCGTCCTCACTCTCCATTTGCTCAATCATTGCGCTCGGCGATTGGGGGCGCCCGGGTGGAATTGATCACCAAGGAAACCAACGAACGAATCGTCAAACTGTCTTTTTCATCAAAGGACGAATTGGGTCAAAGCCAGAATTGGTTCCTGGTCGCCCAATTGACAGGACGTTCCGCGAACCTCTACCTGGTAAACTCCAAGCAAACCATCACGCAGGCGTGGCGCACCCCTAGAGGCGCCGGCCAAAAACCTGGAGAGATTTACCATCTACCGGTGTTGCCGGGAAAAGCTCCTTCCAAAGAGCGGCAGCTCGAACGCGGCAGCTTCCCAACAATGTCCGCGACGGCGGACGCCCACTACCAGCAGCTCGAAGACAGGCAGGGATTCGACAGTCTGACTGCGACTGCGAGCGCTGAAGTGAGAAAGGAAATACGCCGGCGAAAAAAACTCAGGGCCAATTTGAAACAGGACCTGATTTCCCACGGCGACCCCGATCAACACAAGCGTCTGGGAGACTTGATTCTGGCAAATCTCGCCAATGCGCAGCGCAGTGGTAACAAGGTAATTCTGACGGACTACTACGCCGAGAATGCTCCGCTGATTGAAGTTGAAATCGACGAGAACTCCTCCCTGCAAGACGCAGCCGGCGATTGTTTTTCGCGTTATGCGAAGGCCAAGCGCGCGATTGAGGAAATTGCGGCGAGGCTGGTTCAAATCGAACGTGAGCTTGATGAGCTGGAAACAAAACAAGCGAGACTTGACGAAGCAATCGCCGCGCGCGATCAAGAGGCGGTAGCCAGACTTGCGAGGGTCGAAAAAAAATCGACTCGGGTCAAGCGAAAACAGAACGAGGCGGCAAAGATACCAGGAACGCGACGCTACCGTTCATCCGACGGGTATGAAGTCCTCGTTGGCCGGGCAGCGCGCGACAACGACAATTTGACTTTTCGGGTGGCGCGGCCGAATGACCTTTGGCTTCACGCGGGCGACTACCCTGGCTCGCACGTGATTGTGCGAAACTCGAGTCGCAAGGAGATCCCACATCGCACAGTTGTTGAAGCGGCCCAGTTAGCTGCGAAATTCAGCCAGGCAAGCGAGGATTCGAAGGTTTCAATCCATTACGCACTGCGTAAATATCTTTCGAAACCGAAAGGCGCCGCGCCGGGACTGGTGCGCATGTCGAGCTTTCGCACAATTACGGTCGAGCCTGGTGAGAATATCGAACGACTTTGAGCCTGTTCTTCGTATCAGGTAGGACAGACATTCCTGTCTGTCCCAGGTATCAGTTTGAGATTGAGTTTGAACAGGCAGGAATACCGGTCCTAGGTATCGGATTGAGTTGGACAGGCAGGAATGCCGGTCCTAGGTATCGGATTGAGTTTGAACAGGCAGGAATACCGGTCCTGTATCGGATTGAGTTTGGACAGGCAGGAATGCCTGTCCTACTTGTACCGGTAAGTGATCCGGCCCCTCGTCAGATCGTAAGGAGACATCTCGACACTCACGCGGTCGCCAACAAGAATCCGAATGCGGTTTTTTCGCATCTTACCGGAAATCGCGGCGAGTACTACATGACTCGAGTTGTCGAGCTGAACTTTAAAGAATGCGTTAGGCTGTTTGTCAATAATCGTGCCCTCCGCCGGAACCAGGTCGTCTCTTGCCAATAATTTTCTCCTTAGTTAGTCCTCATTACTGCTGAGTACTGAGTACTGTGTGCTGAGTTTAGCAAGAACCGTCGAGAGTTATGAAATGGACAGCTTAAGCCCGTCAATCTGTAATCAGAACTCAGTACTCAGAACCAGTACTCAGACCCCGCACTCGTCTTTCATTACCTGCTTGCACGTCTGGGACGAAATGACCGCGTAAACACGGTGGCTGGCGTCCGGCGAGCAAACGGCTTCGCCGCAACTTGCGTCTTTCTTCCACCGAATTCAGGTAACACAACGCGTGCAACTGGCTGGCCAGTAAGCCGCTCAATCGCGCGCATTGAAAGCTCATCAACAGGCGTTACGATCGTGATCGCGCGTCCGGTGTTTCCGGCACGTCCAGTTCGTCCGATGCGGTGCACGTAGTCTTCCGGCGCCGACGGGACGTCGTAGTTAATGACGTGTGAAACGGCATCAACATCAAGCCCTCGAGCAGCAATGTCGGTAGCCACCAGCACCCGAGTGCCGCCGTCGCGAAACGATCGTAAGGCAGCCTCACGTTGAGATTGTGAACGATCGGCGTGGATGCGATTCACACTATGATCACGGGCTGACAAGATGTGTGACACTCTTTCAGCGCCGCGGCGTGTGCGGGTAAATACCAGCACTCGTTCAAACTGTTCCCGCTCAAGCAACGCCAGCAACAAGGCTGTTTTCGATTCCTGAGCTGCCGGATAGACAGTCTGCTCGACCTTTGCCGCCGCGCGTCCGCGCGGGCTGACTTCCACAAGCTTAGGCTCTTTCATGGTCGAGCGCGCCAGCTTTTCGATTTCAGCTGACATCGTTGCGGAAAAGAGAAGCGTCTGCTTCTTCGCCGGCAGCAGGGACAGGATGCGGCGAATCGCCGGCAAAAATCCCATATCCAACATGCGGTCCGCTTCGTCAAGTACCAGAAATTCAATCGTTGAAAGATCTACTGCTCTGCGCTCGACAAGGTCCAGGAGACGTCCCGGTGTGGCAATCACGATAGCTACGCCTCTTTTAAGGTCAGCGATCTGGGTGCGCGCACTGGCGCCGCCCATCACGGTCACGCCGCGGTTAGACTTCACCCGATTGAGCTCTCCATAGTTCTTCTGAATCTGCATGGCCAACTCACGCGTTGGCGCGAGCACGAGCACGCGAACGCCCGCGCGCGATTTGTCGCTAATCTTTTGAATGATCGGGAGCAGAAAGGCTGCCGTCTTGCCGGTGCCGGTTTCGGCGCATCCGATCAGATCGTTGCCGTTCAGAATAACGGGGATGCCCTTTTCCTGAATCGGCGTTGGTTTGGTGTATCCAAGAGACTCGCACGCGCGAACTTGCGCGGGCTCGAGTCCCAGTTGAGAAAAATTCATAAACTCCTACTAACTATCCTCCTGATTGAGGATCTGAAAATTGATTTGTCTTTGGAAGCCCATGAAACGGCGGCTGAAGGTAGCGCCTGGAGGCGACTGCTTCAGCCATCCGCTTCCCGGACTATGCATTCGAGATGAACCGGCAACGAAGTGCGAGGTTGCCATCGTCCGCTTTTGCAAACGAGCGTTGTTCATTTCGAAACAGGTAGGCGCCTACCAGCGTGGCTCGCGATTGCCGTAGCCACCGTTTCCACCGTAGCCGCCGGTTTTGCCGCCGCCGAATCCGCGTCCGCCACCGCCGCTGCGATTCTCGCGCGGCTTGGCTTCGTTGACTTTCAGTGCCCGGCCATTGACTTCCTTACCATTGAACTGGGTGATTGCGGCCTCACCTTCTTCCTTCGTCGCCATTTCAACGAAGCCGAAGCCTCGTGAACGTCCGGTATCGCGGTCCTCGACGACACTCGCCGATTCAACCGTGCCGGCCGCTGCAAATAGCTGTTGCAGTTCGGTGCCGGAAGTTGAGAACGCGAGATTTCCTACATAAAGTTTCATAGACATAGAGATGTACCTTTCCCCTTCTTGGGGATAAAAAGAAGCTGCGAATCGGATTGGCTTCGAATTAACGGTAGTCAGCGAAGGGCCGGTTTCGAAAATGCTCTACAGAGCGGCTTCTGAAGTTGAAATGAGCCTGCTCTCGAACTATCCAAACGTCCGGCGCTAACTCTTTTTTGCGCGGGGCGCATCACCGTCGATGCGCGAGAGAAGGATTAACCGTAGGTCACTATGCACTAATGGGGCTCCCTACGCAAGCCCGCCAGACCGTACTGTTATCGCAGATTACAAAGATTATCGAGCCATTTGAGAAGAATCTCGACCAGAAACGCTCTAATTCCCAGCAAAAGCAAGCAAAACGACCGCTTTTGGATTCGGAACCTGGGCAATCTGCGATGATCTTTTCATCCTCATTCGGAATCACGAATCAGAATCACATCATCCGTTTGAGTGCCTCGTGACAGGACAACCTGCTTCCCGTCAGGCGAGAGTTGAAAGGCGAAAATCAAGCCAGAGCTGAAATTGGTTAGCTGTTTTGGCGACCCACCAGCAAGAGGAAGAGTCCAGAGGTTATCGGCATTATCGCGTGCGTCTGCATAGATAATTGCCTTGCTGTCGGAAGTCCATCCCAGACCTACGTCCCGGAAGTTCAAGGAGGTGTCCAGCGTTTGGATGTGCGTGGGTAAGTCGCCGCTGAATGGCACGATGGCAATCTTGTTTGCGTTCGTCTGGCTGTCGAAGACCCGAACTGCCACCAGCTTTCCGTCGGGTGACACCGCCGCCCATGACGATGATTTACCGGTGAGTTGTTGAGGAGGACCACCTAAGAGCGGGACTTTCCAGATAGCCGACTTCCCTTGCCGCAGGGATCTAAAGATCACCCATTGACCGTCCGGAGAACAGGCTGGCTGAGAATCAACTTCGACGCCTTCGGTCAATTGTTTCTGCTCGCCACTAGCCGCATCCATCCGCCACAAATTGAAGTTTCCGGAGCGATTGGAACTGAAAACTACGAAACGGCCATCCGGTGAAACACATCCCAGTCCTTCGATGTGTGCGTCGGTCGTTACTTGTTTATTAGCGGTGCCGTCGCCGTTGACGCTCCAGATATCGGATTGTTCGCCGGCCGGCGCTGTGTAGAGAATTCTTCCGTCAGCGGTCCAGGCTAACGTGTCACCGTCATACTTTCCGGTCGTGATCTGTCTGGCTTGTTTGTCATCGCCGAATGGAACCAGCCAAACCTGCGCCGACTTGTCTGCCTGGATCGTCACCAGGGTCTTCGAGTCGGCGGTTAAACCCAGGCTGGTCGTGCCATAAGCATTCAAGTCGTTCGTTATTCTTCTCACCTCGCCACGCGGATACGCGACGTACCACAACTGCGTGCCGGCGGACAGCAGCTCCGGTACAGCTGCGACGATAAGTCCCGAGCCGTCACCCAGCCACAGCACTCTCGAAACTGAAACCCAGGTTTGAGAAGTGATCGCCTTCTCTGGTCCACCCGTCGCCGCTACTGCCACAATGGTCCCGGAAAGGTTACCGCTCAACGTCCCGGCGCCACAGACGATTTCTCGTCCGTCCGGCGACCACGCTGGCCCACCACCTTGCGAAAAATAGTCAGGAAGTTTACGAGTAGCGATTTTCTGCTCGCCCGTGCCATCAACGTTTGCTGTGAGCAGGTAAGACTCCTCCGGTGACGGGCGAACAAAGGCGAACTTTTTACCGTCTGGTGAAAACGTGACCGGACTGGTCACCCCGGCCATTACCCTTCGTGGTGTGCCGCCCAGCACCGGCACTTGATAAAGCGTTCCCAGCGGATCGTTATCATCGAACATCGAGTAGTAAACGAAGTCGCCGTCGCGGGAAAGTGTTGTTCCACCTATCTTGCCGTCCACATCAGATACGATCTTCACCAGGCTCCCGGTGGCTACCTGTCTCATCCACAAACTGTCCTTCCCGGATTCGGTAGTCCTGAAAACAACGTATCTGCCGTCAGGAGAGATTGACGTATAGCCCTTGATTGAGGCGTTGCCGACTTTGCCGCCGGTAGTCAGGCGGGTGATTTTCATGTTGCGAAAAGGGTCACTCGACCTCTGGTCAGACTTGTTCCACCAGTAGCCGAGCGCTCCCGCGATCAACAATAAAACGACCACGGCCAGGACAGCGCGTGTTTTGTATTTCTTAATTTCGCCGAAGATGATCTCCGCGTTCGACATGGTACGAGCGGCAACGTGCTCGCCGGTTCCGGCTGAACCTGTAACCGTTGGTTCACCAAACGTGCGGCCACTGATGGTACGGGTCCCGCCGATTCCGCTGTGAGGGGCCGGCGGCGTGACCGTCACATCGAGCTGTGACTCGCCTTCCATTTCTCGCCGCAACTCCTTCAGCTCAATGGCGACATCCTGAATATTTTGATAACGGTCGTCGCGGTCCTTGGCCAGACAACGGCGAATAATCCGCTGCAACTCCGGCGGTGCGTTTGGCTCAAACTCTTTGATTTGAGGAGTTGCCTCGTAAACAATCTTATAGAGTGATTGAACGTTAGACTCGCCCTGAAACGGGCGACGACGAGTAACCGCTTCAAAAAGCATGCAGCCAAAAGAGAAGACGTCGGATCGATGATCGATCTCTCCGGCTTTGCCCTGCGCCTGTTCCGGTGACATGTAACCCACCGTACCCATCAAACGACCTGGAATTGAATGCTGTGCCTGCGCCACCGTGGCTGCATCGCTGGTGGTCTCACCTCCCGGACCAGCCGCGGGTATCTCGATGAGTTTTGCCAAACCAAAGTCGAGTATCTTTGCGTAACCGTCGCCGGCAATCATGACATTGTCCGGCTTGAGGTCGCGGTGAACGATTCCCGCCGCGTGAGCTTTGGCCAAACCTTCGGCCACCTGCTGCAGATACTTCAGTAACTTTCTCAGCGGAGTACGCTCATAGTGGATCTTTTCGCGTAGCGACTTGCCCTCGACATACTCCATTGCGATGAAGTTAAGGCCACCGGCTTCCCCGATTTCATAAATGTGCGCCACGTTTGGATGATTCAGCGCGGCAGCAATCTTTGCCTCCTGAGTAAAACGGCGCATGCGATCGCGGTTGGCGGCTAATTCCGCCGGTAGGATCTTCAACGCCACCCGGCGATCCAGCTCGAGGTCCTGGGCAAGGTAGACTTCGCCCATCCCGCCCGCTCCGAGTTGTGAACGGATTTCATACCGACCGAGTTTTGTTCCAGTGGCAACCGGCATCAGTTAGTTGAAAGGCAACAAGCTCATCGCAGCTCGTTAGGAATGCTCGACATTGTAGCTTACAGCGAACCGGATTGTTGGACTCAAACCGCTCGTCAGTTTGTTCGTCTCTTCATGACAGAAATCAGTGAAAACATTGGCGCAGTAAGAGGCATAGACATCATGGTTTCCCGGAAGTTCTGGACTTAACTTCAGCGCTGATTGTCAGAAGAAGAATCTGGGAGCTTCAGAAAACGGTCTGGAACAAGCGCGGCCATCTTACCAGACGGCGAAGTGCGCGGGTAGGTTCGAGTTGCGATAAAGTTTGGGTTCCCGGGCAAAATTCTGACGGAAAATTCCGCCAGGGCTCGTTGCTTTTATAGTTTTCGCCTCATCATTGACGAATGCCGCAATTTGACGTAAAAGCGTGGTGCTCGTCAAGTGTTCGGGGTGTTCCACCGATCGCACCTCGTTTGAATCTGTCAATCGACCATTTTTGCAGCTCTGGGGGAAGGCCCAGCGGTTCAAACTGTTCAATTGACACTTCGCGCCTCAGTCACAAAAGAAGAATCATGTCCTCAACCGGACCCGACGTTAAGCCCAATCCAGATCAACCCGATCCTGCAGCCGTGCTGAGGCAAAACCAGTACGAGATGAGGGTGCGAAACATCGGGGAGATGGTCACGCGAAAGGAGTGCATTCTGTTCCTTGGTTCGGCGATTCACGCTCCTTCACCTGAGGGCTCGAAGTATGACTATCCGGTGTCAAAGTGTCCTCCTATCGGTGGGCAGTTGTCCGATCTGTTGGCGGGAGAATGCAATTATCCCGACCAGGATCGCTGGAATTTGCAACGCGTGTCCTGGTACTACGAGTACCAGGCCGGCTTTCGTTCGGAACTTGTCCGCGAGGTCAAAGATGCAGTTCACAAGGACCGCGAGCCTTCGCCAATATTGCGCGGTCTGGCACGCCTGGGTTTCCCCATTGTCATTACCACCAATTACGATCATCTCTACGAGCGGGCTCTAACCCACGTTGCCCAGCAACAAGCCCGGGCAGAGGGAAAGGCCGAGGCAGACGTTGCGGGCATCAAAGCGAGCCTCGATAAGTGCATCTATTCACCCAAAAGTACGGTGCGAACGATAGACTGCGAACCCGAACCATCAAACGCCCGCCCCTACCTGCTCAAAATGCATGGCGACCTGGATCAGCCAGAATCAATCGTCATCACGGACGAAGACTACATTCAGTTTGTGCTGCGCATGAGTGACCGGCATCCTTATCACCCGGTGGGCAAGAACGTGCTGACTCACCTGATCAAATGGCCCACGCTTTTTATCGGCTACCGGCTCAGCGACTATAACCTGCGCCTGCTCTTTAAGACTCTGCGCTGGAAAGTGGATCGCGCAAACATCCCGGCATCCTACGCAGTGGATATGAAACCCGACGTGCTAATCCGCGCGTCAATGGAGAACCAACAGATCGTCAGCTTCATCGAGAGAAACCTTTGGGACTTCGTGCCCGACCTCTACAAAGAAGTGATGCATGAGGAGATGCCGCTATGAGCACCGCGGTAATTGCGCCGCCGCTGCCGGATGCTCCCTACCGCGGCATCGAGCCCTTCCGCTTCACAGACCAACAGATTTTCGCCGCTCGGGGCGAAGAAACGTGGACGTTGCTATCAAACGTTACCCTCTATCGCGCCGTCTTGTTGTTTGGCGCCTCCGGCACGGGCAAATCGTCGCTCATAAACGCGGGACTGCTGCCGCTGACCCTCAAGGAAAATCACGTTCCTGATCGTCTGCGCGTCCAACCGTTTGCGGGTCGCGAAATTAAGGTCGAACGCATGCGGATGTCCGGACCCGGAGAGAAAGCGGCCTACCTGCCGTCAAACTTTGCCCCGGTTGAATCAGATAATTCGGCGGAAAGCATCGAGTTGTCTTTGGCCGACTTCCGGGCGCGTCTGGAAGAGTCTCGTCCGGCGGCTAATGAAGCTGAACCAGGCGTTCTATTCCAGGCACCCGGCGCCACGCCCCGTCCGCTGCTTATCTTTGATCAGTTTGAAGAGTTCATTACGCTTTTCGAAGAGGCACGTCGGGTCGGCCCGACCGAGGACACCCCTGGTGAGTCGAAGAAAGTACCGGCAGTACAGCAGGAGATTCTGAAGACCCTGGTGGAGTTAATTCAGGACGAGACCTTGCCAGTTAAGATCATCTTCGCCTTCCGCGAAGACTACCTCGCCAAGATGAGCTTGCTCATTGAGTATTGTCCCGAACTACTCGAACAGGCGCAGCGCTTGCTGCCACCCAGCATCGAAGCCTTGCCTCAAATTATTCGCGCGCCTTTTACCAACCCGGAGTTGCGGGCACACTTTCTCAAAAATACGGACAGCTCAGGTTCGGAGATCGGCGAACCGCTGGCCGAAAGAATTGCAAATGAGTTGGAGCGTCGCAGCGAGGGCGCCGCCAACCTCACCGAACTGCAGATTGTATGCCAGCGCCTGTGGCATGCGCCGGATGCGGAAAAACTGTTCGCAAAGGACGGCATCGAAGGGCTGCTGAAGAGTTATGGCACGGACGTGTTTCGCCACTTTACACCGGAGCTGCGCGACGCTGCGGTCGTCCTGTTGTCGCATATGATCACCGCTTCCAACACGCGGAACATCATCTCCGAAGAAGATCTGTTGAGCCGCACCGCCCAGTGCGATTTCGAACCGTCGCAATGTACTGATGCCTTGACCGCACTCTCGCGAAGCCAAATCGTACGCCGCGAACCGCGCCACAGCATTTACTTCTACGAAATCACCAGCGAGTACCTGGTGCCCTGGATCAAGGAGCAAGTGGCGGAACGCAAATTGGCTGAGGAGCAACGACTCGCCGAAGCGGCGAGGCAGAAGCTTGAGGAAGAACGGGCCCAGGCAGTCGCAAGATTAGAAACTGAAGAACGGCGCACGCGCGTGATGAGGCGGCTGCTAATGGGCGTGGGGGTGTTGATGGTCGCCGTCGTGATCTTGGGCTGGTGGGGTCTGAAGCAATACCGCCAGCTACGCGCCACCGAAGCGCAGACCAAATTGCAGAAGGAACAGTTGCAAAAGCTCCAGGACGCTTTGAAGCTGGTCAACAGTCCGAATCAGAGTGAGGCATTGCAAGGCGTCCAGGAGCTCGACACGCTCATTAAGGAAAACAAAGTGCCTTCCGAGTTGAAGAGCGTGCTCATCGCCACCGCGTCGACAAACCAGGATCAGAACGTGAGACAGGCAGCCTACAGCGTCTTGACGCAAGCAGCGCAGAACGATCAGGAGCTGACTAAATCCATCGAGAAGGCTGCGGAAACCAGCGATACTCTGGCGCAACAACTGCCGCCCCGGTTCTACGTCCATTACGCCGATGACAGCCAGCTGGGGCAGGCGCAGCAAGTAGCCAGTGCTTTGAAGAAGCAGGGGTATATCGTTCCCGGGATTCAAAAGAAGGTTGACAAAGACATTAAGACCAACCAACTGCGTTACTTTCGCAAGGATGAGCCTGGCATGCCCAAGCCCGATGATGTTGTGTCGCTTTTGAAGAATACGACTCGTACCACATGGAACGCCGCTTTCTTGCCGGGTTATACCTCCAGAATCCGCCCCGGCCACTTTGAGATCTGGTTCGCTGCCGTTGTGCAGGCAGCGCAGGATAAACTTGCCGCTGGTACTCTCATCCTGAATCTCACTGACGCTGAAGGCAACGCGCTCACCGGGTCAGTCCCCCTGATCACCCTCAGCGGCGGCCCGCGTCAGCTGAGGGCATTCCGTCAGGAAGGTACTCAGTTTGACCTGTTGGAAGGTTCTTATGATGCGGTTGTTGAGCTTCCAGGCTACGTAAGCAACCACCGCCGATTCTCAATCAACGACAAGACGACGCTGAAGTTGACCTTTAAAATGACCAAAACGCATCCAGACCCACAAGCGAGCCCGACCGCCTATCAAGTCCTGGATCCCGCCGAGCAAAGGAGGAGGCGTCGCAGGCCATAGCTCGTACCCGCCTCCGATTCAGCACCTAAGCGCGCTGAGAGTGCTTTTGAGAGTTTTGAGTCCGCAGGCCCTCATCAGGAAGGTTTTCCTTGCTACCGGGTCTTGGTTAACTTCGACCAGAGTTGGTATCCTCGGCGGCGATGTCCTCTCCTAAAACAGACCATGACCAATCCGAACAATTATTCGCTCGCGCAGTTGAATTGTTGCCCGGCGGCGTAAATTCTCCGGTGCGCGCCTTTCGCGCAGTTGGCGGACAACCACGCTTCATTAAAAGCGCTAGTGGCCCTTTTATCACCGATGTCGACGGACAAACCTATATCGACTACGTGGGATCCTGGGGTCCGATGATCCTGGGCCATGCAGATCCCGAAATTGTTGCTGCCCTCCAGGCGGTGGCGGCTAAAGGGACTAGCTTCGGCGCTCCAAACGAGCTGGAGATTCAACTCGCGGAAGAGATTACGGCCGCCGTCCCGTCGGTCGAGATGATTCGCATGGTCAACAGCGGCACCGAGGCGACAATGTCTGCGATTCGCCTCGCGCGCGGCGTGACCGGCCGCGACAAGCTGGTCAAGTTTGAAGGCTGCTACCACGGGCACGCTGACAGCCTGCTGGTTAAAGCCGGCTCAGGAGTGGCTACGCTTGGACTACCCGATAGCCCGGGAGTGCCCGCGTCGTTGGCCCAACATACCTTGACGGTTCCTTTTAACAGTTCAAGCGCGGTCGCAGACGTGTTTGACCAACACCAGGACATCGCCGCAGTGATCGTGGAACCCGTTGTGGGAAACATGGGTTGCGTTCCACCTAACCCGGGTTTTCTGAACGCGCTACGCGAGATCACGACCAAACATGGAGCGCTCTTGATCTTCGATGAAGTGATGACAGGATTCAGGGTCGCGCGCGGCGGTGCACAGCAACTTTACGGGGTCGCACCTGACCTGACCTGTTTCGGAAAGATTATTGGCGGCGGTCTGCCGGTCGGAGCGTATGGCGGCAGCCGCGAGTTGATGCGCAACATGGCCCCAACTGGATCCATTTACCAGGCAGGGACACTTTCCGGCAACCCTTTGGCAATGACTGCGGGACTCCTGACCCTGCGTCGCTTAAAGGATGAGACGATCTATCAGCGGCTGGAAGATTATTCGAAGCGACTTTGCGACGGACTGTCCGAAGCAGCAAAACAAGCCGGCCTTCAAACCACGATTAATCGGGTCGGATCAATGTGGACCAGTTTCTTCACCGAAGGTCCAGTCGAAGATTGGACCACTGCCAACCGGAGTGACCGCCAACTCTACGGCCGATTCTTTCACGCAATGCTTGACGAAGGAGTCTATCTTGCGCCCTCACAATTCGAGGCTGGCTTCGTGAGCGTTACCCACCACGAGGAGATCGTCGACCTGACGATTGAAGCCGCTCACCGCGCCTTCGCGTCGATTGCCGCAAAGAACTAATCACAGCCGGGTCAACTGATTGATACGGGCGCGCAATTCCCTTACGTACCCTTCGGTGAGTTCCGGTTCGTATCTGGCAGCATTCAAAGCTTGTCGCAACTGATTGTCGGTAAGTTGGCCCAGGATCGCCCCAATCCAGCGAGCGTGTTCAACCGGAATTCCGCGCATCGCTTTTTCCTTCTTCACTTCACTTCGGTAGTAAGGCGGATAAATGACGCTTAACATGCCAAACTTCGTAGGACGCGTGTCATAGTCAAACTTAACGGAGCCGTCATCATCCACACCAAGCACGAATCTCGTGGACCGAAAATCTTCCAGGTTGTTTTTGGTGCGTTTGCCGCCCATCCCGTCGGCTTTGCCCAGGGTGGCGCCCAGGTCGGTTACGTAGTGGAGCGCTTCCGGTCGGCCAGATGGATCCGTCACGTACAGGATTGTGTTGTTCTCAGCCCGAGCGTCGTAATTGTTTAGCAGGATCATCAGGATTTTGAGACCGCTAAGCTCCTGCGTTCCCTCAAAATGATTCTTCCTCCAATCCCAGGTGTCCCCGCGTGCTACGCCGGCTCGGCGTGGCTCAAAGCGCACGCCATGAATCACACCGCGACGATCGATGAACTCTTCGCCGCGGGAGAGCTTCTTCATCTGGCGCACGCGAATGCTGTCGAAATAATATGACTCCTCCGCAAAGTAGCCGGCGGCCCACACAAGGCGCGTCGCCACAGTTTCTGTCTGTGCCTCCTCACCCAGCTTCACAACCCACTTCACGCCACGGGCGTCGCGCACTTCAAACTTAGGAGATTCACCACCCTTGTCTTCTTCGATAAACGTGTAAGGTGGGACGGGTGCAAGATGGGCGGCGCCTGGACCATACCTGAGGTCAAGTGATGCAACATCGCCAGGATCACGCCAGAGCACTGGAGTTCCCGACAGCTCCTTCTTTTTTGCTTCTTGTGCATAAGCGAAATTGCCCAGGCCCAAACTAACCGTAACCACCAGTAGGAACATCAAGACGACTTTCGAAACGCAACGCATTAGACCACCTCCGTCGGGCAATAGGGCTTCTGATATCCCGTCGTGCCGATGCGATCCGCGTATGCGGGTCGCATGCCAGAATGCACCTAGCCAGGAACGGCAACCTAAACTTCATCTTCAATAGGATTAAGCAACAATCAATATGAGGTCGGGGTGAGACCCGGCGCCGCCGGGTGCGCATTATCTTCGTACGGGTTTTGCCGAACTTTAGGACAGCCGGATAGCGCAAACTATGCCAACTATTTTGGAATGCCTTTGGCGTATCTCCTGAGATTTCAGCAGGTAGGTCGTGCAAACGTGCGATTGTTCGGCCTTCCTGGCGAATGGCACTTCTGTTGCAGTTTCGAAGGCTCAAATGAAAAACAAATCTCCAGCAACAATAACGCAAGTTCTTACGGCCGCAATAATTTGTCTGACACTATTGGCAGGTCAGACGCCGGCGCAGCAAAAGGCGCAGGCGTTGGAGCCGGTAATTAATTCACCAGCCGATAAGCAGGCAATCTCAATTTTTGAGGATCGAGTGAAGGCGTACTTGAAGCTGCGAAGTCAGGTGAAAGACAAAGTGCCGAAGCTTTCTAAAGATGCTACGCCGGAACAGATTCACGCTTACCGGACAGCCTTCGAAGCAGCGATGAGATCAGCCAGGACCGGCGCAAAGCGTGGGGAGCTGTTTACCCCTGAGGTTAGCCACTACATCCGGCGGACCCTGAAGACTGAATTCAAAGGAAGGGACCGTGCTGAAATCCGCGAAATTATTTTTGAAGCCGAGAACCAGGGCGTGCCGATCCGCGTCAACTACCCTTATCAGCAGGGCGCGGAGTTTACCGAAATGCCGCTGAAGCTGCTGCTGAAACTTCCGCAACTACCGAAGGAAGTCAAGTATCGGTTCGTTGGTCGAAACATGCTACTCGTCGATCGTGACAGCAACGTAATTCTGGACTACCTTCGGAACGCACTGCCATAGGTAGTCTTCGAGAACAGACAGGAGAGGTTATGAAAAAGTTTTTTAGTTCAGCACTAATAGTTGCGGTGGTCACTTTCGGTGGATGGATCGACCCTGTGTATTCTCAGGTCGCACGAGCCTCGAAGGTTGCGAATACAAGAGCGGCCCTGCCAAGACTAACTTTGCCCTTGAAGGATGGTTCCGTGCGGTTTGCCGTCATCGGTGACACAGGCACGGGCTCTAAACAGCAGCATGATATTGCCCGACTGATGGTCCAATACCACGAGGCTTTTCCGTTTGAGTTTGTCCTGATGCTGGGAGACAACATGTATGGTGGGGAAAAGCCGCGGGACTTCGAGACGAAGTTTTCTGACGTCTACACCCAGTTGCTTAGCAATAAGGTCAAGTTTTACGCGACCCTGGGAAACCATGACATGCCACTTCAGACAAATTATGAACCCTTCAACATGAACGGGAAGGAGTATTACCGTTTCAAAAAGGGCAGTGTGGCCTTCTATTCGCTGAACAGTAACTACATGGACGCGAAGCAGGTGAAGTGGCTGCAGGACGAATTAGCGAAGGACACTTCTGAATGGAAAGTCGCATTCTGCCATCACCCACCCTATTCTTCGGCCGGAAAGCACGGATCCGACAAACCACTGCGTGAGGTAGTAGAACCAATTTTCGTGAGATATGGAGTAAACGTGGTGCTAACCGGTCATGATCACGTTTACGAAAGGATCAAACCGCAAAAAGGAATCTATTATTTTGTCTCAGGCGCGGGCGGGAAATTGAGAAGTGGGGATCTTAGGGACCGGTCGCCACTAACGGACAAGGGCTACGATCGAGATATGCACTTCATGCTGATGGAGGTGGCCGGCGATCAGATGTATTTTCAGGTGATTTCGCGCAACGGCGAAACTATTGATTCAGGAGTAATGGCGCGGCCAAAGAAATAGTTACTGTCCACGATTCCCCGGTAAGCCACCGGACTTTGGACCTTGGACCTTTGACTTAAGACTCAGAGTGGCAGGTCAATCCTAAACTCAGCGCCGGCCTCGGGCTCGCTTTCGACGCTGATCCGGCCACCGTGTTGTTCCACAATCTGTTTCACGATTGCCAAACCCAACCCGGTTCCTCGTCTCTTGGTGGAAAAGAACGGTTCAAAGATCCGGTCGCGCGTCGCGTTGTCCATTCCTTTTCCGCGGTCGGCGACTGTCACGCGCATATAACGTTTGCCACCGAGTCCCTCGCCATCGTCGCTGCCTTCAATAACTATTTCGGAGGTCGCAATCGTGATTGGGGAGCTCTCGCGGCTTGCATCAATCGCGTTGGCAATCACGTTGACAAAAACCTGACTCAGTTGGTGGGAATCCCAGTATCCAATTACGTGACGGTCGGCAAACTTTCGCTCAACCGGCGTTGACTTGTCTTTGATTTTGTCGGCTACGAGGTCAAGACTACTGTCGAGCAACTGATGGAGATCAACCGAGGTTAGCTCAAGGGCTTTACGGCGTGAGAACTGAGCGACATCCACGACCAGTTTGTTCAGATGCTTAATTCCCCGTTCAACCAGCTCAATCGTGTTTAGACCTTCGGCGTCAGTCACGTTGTCACGCAGCATGGAAACACCCAGGCGGATACTGCCGAGCGGGTTTCTGATCTCGTGGGCCACCTGGGCTGTCGCCTGGCCAACCGCAGCCAGCGATTCCTGGCGCCGCAGTCCTCTTTCGGCCTCGGCTGCCTCCGTCGCGTCAACCATCGTCACAATCTGGCCTTCTTCACCATCAATCGCCAGCGGTGACGAATAGACATCAAACGTATGTTCCTTCGCGAATCCCTCGCCTTGCGGACACACCCAACGTCCGCGATACGTAGATTGAGTGACACGAGAGGCCGTAGCGGCTTCGAGCATCTTCATCGCCTCCGCCGAGCCAAAGTTTTCGTGAACCGAGGCCCCGATGCTGGCCGCCGGGAAAATGTGGAAGAAGGCCGTATTAGCACTGCGAATTCGATCGTTTTCATCTACGGCGGCTACCGCGCTGACCATTCCTTCGATCAACTGGTTGGTGAAAGTGCGTTCGCGCCGGGCCTCTTCCATACTTCGTCGCATTTCGTTAAAACGGCGCTGTATCTCCCAGATCGTTCCGCCAGCGACGATCGCGCCCACGATTAGTGCGATACCGCTCCACAAACGAATCGAGCGCGCCGCCTCCATTTCGAGAGTCTTGCTTTCATGATCAACGATCTCCTGCTCCTTCGACAATCTCTCCAACAACGCATTGAGTTCGAGATCGACGGGCCTGAATTTTTCAAAACCCTCCAGCGAATACTGTCGCAAGTCTTCTGTTACTTCAACAAAAGCTTGCGCGTCCTTTCGAAACTGGTTCCAGGCTGGCTCATTGAGGAGCGCCGGGCTTTCGATCTCTCGCAAGGACTTAGTCACTTCGCTGCGGGCGACATTCAAACGCACATCGAAGGGCGGCTTTAGCCCACCACGTGATTCGGCTTCAGCGCGGGCCCGAGCTTCATTGTTTAGTTTGGTGAGCGCCAGGCGCAGCTTAAGCAACAAAGTCAGCTTGGCCGCGTGCTGCTGTCCTAAATCCAAAACCTTATTACCGACCTCATCCATGCGTCGTACGCTCCAAAAGCTCAACACAGAAATGAGTACGAGCAGCAGCAGGAAGCCGACAATCAGAGGCATGAGTGCCGGAGCCAGTTGTCGGGTCCAGACATTTGGGTTCGATTCGGGTGAAGAGGGGGGCGACTTCTGACTTCCATCCACGCGACGGTAAACGACGCGGGCATTGTCATCCTCCGGCGAGGGAGGAGGCGATGACGCGCTGGAGCCTGGCTTCGAGTTATCGCTCTTCATTTTGGACTGCGGCGGCTCGACGCCGCTTTTGATTTTCCGACGCGCTAAGTAATGTTTTGACGCTCGATGTTAGCGTCAAAGCGGCGCAAAACCGACGCTCTCCAAAGCAGCCCTACGGTTTAGCGTCCATCCAGTTGTCGGCGATGCCAACATCCACTACCAACGGCACATCCAACGACACTGCAGATTCCATCTCTTTTTTCAGAATCTCCACCACCCGCTCAGCTGATTTGGCGGAAGCTTCAACTAACAACTCATCGTGCACCTGCATCAGAAGCTTTGCATCTATACCTTCGCGCTTCAGCTCTTCGTCAACTCGCAGCATCGCGATCTTGACAATGTCGCTGGCGGTTCCCTGGATAGGCATGTTGATGGCTTCGCGTTCGGCAGCCTTGCGAATGTTCGCGTTGCGATCGTTGATGCCCGGCAGTGGACGAATGCGCCCATATATGGAACGCACATAGCCATGTTCGCGAGCGCGAAGCGGCACCTCTTCCATATAGCGGCGCACGCCCTTGTACGTATTGTAGTAGTCTTCGATTACCTTTTTCGCTTCCTGACGCGAGATACCTACTCGCTGCGACAGACCCCATGGCTCAATTGCGTAAGCGATTGCAAAGTTAACGATCTTGGCAAACCGGCGCGCTTGCTTAAGCTCGCCGTCAGTCTTCGCCCCAAACACCAGCCGCGCGGTTCGAGCGTGAATATCTTCACCGTGTTGAAACGCCTCCAGCATGACAACATCTTGCGTAATGTGGGCCAGCAGGCGCAACTCAAGCTGGGAATAGTCAGCCGAAATGATCTTGTTGCCCTTTTCAGCGACAAAAGCCCGCCTGATACGCCGGCCCAATTCAGTGCGGATGGGAATGTTCTGGAGATTGGGTTCACTGGAAGAAAGACGCCCGGTGGCGGCGACGGTTTGGTTCAACAAACAGTGAATGCGACCGTCGGCGGCAATCTGATGAGGCAGCGCGTCGGTGTAAACGCTCTTGAGTTTGTCCAGCTCACGATACTCGATGATCTGTTTCGGCAACTCATAAGTCTGGGCCAACTCTTCGAGGACTGCCTTGCTTGTCGAGATACGTCCGGTCGACGTCTTTCGGCCGGAAGTCATGTCCAGTTCGGCCAGCACTTCACCAACCTGCTTCGGTGAGCCGATGTTAAATTCCCTTCCGGCAAGTTCGTAAATCCTCAGAGTCAGCTTCTTCAATTCTATGCCAAGATAACTTGATAAGTCGGCCAGCGTGGCCCGATCGACTTTGAGACCCGCTTTCTCCATGCGGAAGAGCAATGGCGCCAGCGGCAACTCCATTTCGTTGTAGATGGTTTCCAACTTCTTCTCGAAAATGCGTTCGCGCAAAACCCTGGCGGTGCGGGCGGTCAGGTCAGCAGCCGCGGCGGTTTGCCATTGCGAGTCAGTCCATCCACTGGCGGGCCGTTCGACACTTTCAACTCCGATAGCTTCGCGCGCCAGATCGGTGAGTTCATACTTGCTCCGGTTGGGATCCAGGAGATAAGCGGCAAGAAAAGTGTCGTCCTTGACGCCTTCAGGCGTAATATCCAGCGTCGCCAGCAACCCGACAGCACGTTTTAAGTCATGCACAGATTTCTCGAGCAAGCCGTTGGATAAGACTTCGCGCAGTGAGGCAATTGCCGTCTCGCGCCCTTCGGCAAATTTTTCAAAATCAACAAAAGCCGATCTGCCGGCAGCGGGCGAAAGCGCGATACCCTGCGCCGCTTCGTATTCGATCAGACATTGCTGGTTTGACGGATCGACCGGCTCTTGACGGTCGGCGACCGGGCGAGAATCAGCGATCGCAAGTCCGATGCTTTCCGCTTCCCAAAGGCTTTTGAGAAAACTATCCAGATCTGCGAGGGTGTCGATGATCTGGTAATTAAGGCTGGCGTCGACCTGCGCCGGAGCGGCCGTCGCGGCATCGGCAAACTCCCGAGTCAACACCGAAAACTCCAGTTCCTTGAAGAGTTCGTATGCAGCCGCGCGGTCAGGAGGTCGCGCTTTGAGTTTCTCGAGATTCAAGTCGACATCGAGGTCTACTCTTATTCGCGCCAGATCCTTCGATTGGAGAATCAACTCGGCGTTGTCACGAAGAGATTCCCGGTAAGTCTTGTGTTTGACTTCTTCCCACCGCCTAAGTGCTTCTTCGATCGAGCCAAACTGGGTAATGATCTGCACTGCGCCTTTTGAGCCAATACCGGGCGCCCCGGGAATGTTGTCAATCGAGTCGCCCATCAAGCCGAGCAGATCCACCACCTTATTAGCCGGCACGCCAAACTTTTTTTCCACCCAGGCTTCGTCACACCATTCGGTTGGCGGCACAAACTCTTTTCGCTTCACGACCTGGGAGTTTTGACGCATGGCGACGACATAAGGGTCTCTGACCAGCTGGCACATATCTTTGTCATTTGACACGATGACCGCCTGAAGTCCCTGTTCCGCAATTTTCGCAGCCAGTGTCCCAATCACATCGTCGGCTTCGAAGCCGGGCGCATTGATGACCGGGATGTTGAAGGCTTCGCAGAGACGAAAGATGAATGGCAGCTGTGAGGCAAGGTCTTCGGGCATAGCCAAACGATTAGCTTTGTATCCCGCGAATGTCTCATGTCGAAACGTCTTTTCTTTCGATTCAAAAATCGCCGCGATGTAGTTTGGTTTCTCGTCCTGGAGCAGTTTCCGCAGCATGTTGGTGAAGATGAAGATTGCTTGCGTGACCTGCCCGGTGGAGGTTGCCAGCGGGGCCGCGCGGTTCGCCATCGGTGCAAAAAAAGCCCGAAAAATGTGCGACATCGAGTCGATTAAGAAGACCCGTTCGGCTGGTCCATTATTCGCGGAAGTTTGCAAGGATGGCATTTGCTCGATGATAGATAGGCGTTTTGAGGGTGTCAAACAACCAAAAGATCTCGCGAACAATCGTTGCCTTACTTCTCGCTGACTAATGTTTCGGTCCAATTGGTTGGCTGTGGCATTCTATCCGACTGTGGCGTTCCCTCCTTTGATCGTCGGGATTTGTCGCGTCTTAGCAACACTTCGTCCTGGTGGTCCAATGAATTCCGCAGAATTGCAAACGGCACAACCGTTGCTTCAGAATCAGACGCTCGGTTTTTCAATTTTCACGCCAGACTGGTAAAGGCTTGATCAAGCAAACAACTTTGCGTTCCGCGGTTGAAACCCACGGCATCGGTCTGCACACTGCCGTGCCTGTTCATGTGCGTCTCGTTCCAGCTCCGCCCGACACTGGATACGTCTTTCGACGTACGGATCTCGGCGGCTTTGAGATCCCAGCGACAGTTGAGTCGGTCGCGCATTGCGGCTATGCGACGACCTTGATGCGTACCGGCGTCATGCTTTCGACGGTCGAACATCTACTCTCGGCGCTGCGGGGTCTTGGGGTCGACAACGTCTACATCGAAGTCGACAACCTCGAGATTCCAATCCTCGACGGCTCGGCGGAAGTATTTGCGGAGATGATTGACAAGGCCGGCATTGTCGAACAACCGCTGGCGCGCCGGGCATTGCTGGTACGCGAAAAGGTTTCCTTCGAACAGGGAAACCGGCGCATCAGTGTGGAGCCCGGCGATCATTATCAAGTCGACTGCCTGATTGATTTCGCTCATCCGATGATCGGCGTGCAACAGTTTTCGGTTAATCTAAACGACGGCGCCTTCAGTCGCGAGATCGCGGCGGCGCGCACGTTTGGTTTTACGGACGAGATTGAAGCGCTGCGTCGCGCCAATCTCATCCGCGGCGGTTCTCTGGACAACGCAATCGTGCTGACGCCTGATGGAATGTTGAATCAGACAGGTTTGAGATTTCGCGACGAGTTTGTACGTCACAAGATCCTGGACATTATCGGAGACCTGGCGTTACTCGGAATGCCAATTCTCGGCAGGGTGGTGGCAGAGAGAAGTGGCCACATCATGCATGCAGGTTTGATGTCTAAACTTTTGCGAGTCCGTTCGGCGTGGGACATCGTGGATATGCCGACTCAAGTCTTAAAGCCCGCTCCGCACAATGTCGTGCAGTCGAATCAATCCGACGCAAACCTGATCGCCGTTGACCACCGGCAGCACCGAGATCTGTGACGGGCGGTCCTCCATTAACCGCAATGCGTCGTAAGCAAGCAGTTCCGGACTGGCCACGACTGGGTTGGTGGTCATGATCGCATCACACGTAAGGTTTTCGAGCGCTCCGTGATCGGGCCGCTGAATCGCGCGGCGTAGATCACCATCAGTGATGATTCCAGCCAGACGTCCGGCCTCATCGACAACGTTTACCGCCCCAACTCCCCCGTCGCTGATACTCTTAACTATCTCCACCCAGGTGGCGCCTGATTTCACTGTCGGGTTGCGGGGCCCGCTATGCATCAAATCCGCGACGGTCAACGTCAGACGCTTTCCCAGTTGTCCCGCGGGATGATTGATCGCGAAATCGTCAGGCGTAAGTCCCTTTACTTTCATCAGAGTCATTGCCAGGGCATCGCCGAGAGCCAGAGCTACAGTGGTGCTGGTGGTAGGCGCCAAATTCAGCGGGCAGGCTTCCTGGTCGACTGCCGCATCAACCACCGCATCCGCACGTCGCCCCAACGTTGAATTGACATTGCCCACGAGCGCAATGATTGGCACTTGTCGCCGTTTCAAGTAAGGCAGCATCTCGATTATTTCGTCGGTCTCGCCGCTGTTGCTTAACATGATCACCACGTCATCAGAATTGATGATTCCGATGCCGCCGTGGAGTGCGTCCGAAGGATGAAGGTGAAGCGCAGCGGTGCCGGTGCTGGTCATGGTGGCAGCAATCTTCTGCGCGATGATCCCTGACTTACCGACGCCCAGGATCACGATCTTGCCCTGGCAGCCCGCCAGCAGGGTGACTACCCGATCAATCCCCTCCTGAGTCAGCCTCCCGGCAGTCTTGGCGATGGCCTCTGACTCAAGACGGAGAATGCTCAGCACTTCTGCAAAGTAGTTGTTTTGGCTCATTCGCGACACCTTGATATACGACTCGACGCAGCTTTTGCAAGTCATTGACGGCCAGGATTCAACTGTCGCGATCGCATACTGGTAGCAGACTTACCTTCAGAGTGTCATATGAAATTCAGATGAATGTCAGATAAGATTCAGATAGACAAGCGGCGCGTACCCAAGCTATATTGCGCGTTCTCTCAAGCAATTCAACAGGAAACTCTTCGGTCAGGAACTTCAAATGGGCTTACTCAATCTCCTCCCGCGCGAGGAACAATACTTCGACCTCTTCATCCAGATGACGCGCTACATCTCTGAAGCCGCCCGCGAGCTTAAGGAGATGCTCGCCGACAAGAATCGCGACTACGAGGGGTATGCGCAGCGGATAAAGGGCCTCGAGCATGCGTGCGACGAGCTGACTCATACAGTGGCGATGCGACTAAACAAGTCGTTTATCACCCCTTTTGATCGGGAAGATATTTATCTCATGTCTTCGGCGCTGGATGACATCGTGGATCTCATTGACGACGCGGCGCGCGCCATCATCATTTTCGACGTTCAGGAGATTACTGACTACGCCCGCGATTTCGCCAGCGTGCTGGAGCGCATGGCCGAACAACTTATGGAAATCGTGTCGATTCTCCAGCGTCCCAAAAACGTTACTCAACGGTTGGTGGAGATTCACCGGCTCGAGAATGAAGGTGACGACATTTATCACGCGGCCATCGCCGAGCTTTTCCATGACGCTCACGATCCTTTGACGGTACTCAAGTGGAAAGAGGTTTACGAGAAACTTGAAGCCGCCGTCGACCGCTGCGAAAAGGTAGCAAACATTATTGAGAGCGTAATTATCAAGCACACTTAGTTGTCGGTGGTCAGTTGTCAGTTGTTAGTTGTTAGCTGCATCACGACAAGCCGTCACTACACCTTGAACCACTGTCACCAACTGCGTGCAACTGACAACTGACCACCGACTACTGACTAATAACCAACTGACCGTCTTATGACAGCCACCTTCGCCTTCGTAGTAGTACTCATCACGCTCGCCCTCGTCTTTGATTACATTAACGGCTTTCACGATGCAGCAAATTCAATCGCCACCGTAGTCTCGACCCGGGTATTGTCGCCCGGAGTAGCGGTCGTTTGGGCGGCTTTCTTTAACTTTATTGCATTTGCTGTTTTTGGTACCCGCGTCGCGAAGGCAATCGGCGATGGCGTTCGCATAGATCTCATCACCCCGGACCTGCGACTTTATGTTCTGCTCGCAGCCTTGCTGGGAGCGATCATCTGGAACCTCATAACCTGGTACCTCGGTCTTCCAACCTCCAGCTCTCACTCTCTTCTTGGGGGCTATGCCGGCGCCGGCATAGCTGCTTATGGCGGCTTCCACGGTCTCCTGAAAACTGACGTTTGGATCCGCACGATCCAGTTTATTGTGCTGTCGCCGCTGATTGGAATGGCGCTGGGTTTTACGCTAATGATTTTGGTCCACTGGATTTTTCGCAGGACTCAGCCGCATCGCGTGGACAAGTTTTTCCGCCGCGGGCAGCTCTTTTCGGCGGCTGCATTTTCGCTGGGGCACGGTGGAAACGACGCGCAAAAGACGATGGGGATCATCACCGCCGTCCTGGCTGCTGGCGGCATTCTTGCATATGGGCCGGGCGGCTCAATTCCTGCGATACCTTTGTGGGTTGTTCTCACCGCTCATGCGGCGATCGCGCTGGGCACATTGTCAGGTGGTTGGCGGATTGTTCACACGATGGGATCGAAAATAACCAAGCTGCGTCCGATTGGCGGCTTCTGCGCCGAGAGTGGCGCAGCCATAACCCTCGCGTATGTGACACTAACCGGTACGCCGGTCTCGACCACTCACACCATCACGGGCGCGATTGTGGGCGTCGGTTCAACTCGGCGGATGTCTGCAGTGAAATGGGGAGTGGCGGGCAGGATCGTCTGGGCATGGATCCTGACGATTCCCGCGGCGGCCATCATCGCCGCGATCTCCTTTTTCCTCACGACTACGATAGTGCGATTCGCCGGTTAAAGGTAAAGCAAACTGTTAGTTTGCGTCGTACCGTTTGCAACCCAGGCTGCTAACTTTGCGAAATCTCCTGTAAAGCAAACTGTTAGTTTGCGTGGTTCGAAAAAGCCGGCCTCTCAAGCAGAGTCAAGCAAACTAACAGTTTGCTTTACGTGAGGTAGGTCTCAGCGGGAGGCTTGGCGAGGCACTGCGGTCGTATGCTATCTTTTTCTTATCCCACGCCCGCGTAGCTCAGTGGATTAGAGCGTTCGCCTCCGGAGCGAAAGGTCGCAGGTTCGACCCCTGCCGCGGGTACCAATATTCATCGACCTCCCGACTAAAGCCTCCGTTAGTCCAATCTCTCAATTCCTGTTGCAAGATCACTTCACCTGAGCGCTTCGACTATCGAGGTAGCCATCTTCGGACATCAATGTCGCGAACTCCCCAGTAGTCTATTGCCGCATTCATGCATGCTCTGGAAAATTGAATCCAAGCCCTCCCTGACGGTCGGGCTACTGCCCCAGTGCCCGCAACACGGCTTAAGGACACTTACGCAGTTGGCCCGAAAGATAACTAACATCACGAGATAACTTGATGCTCGCGGTAATATCATCCCTTAAATAAAGGAACCGGAAATCATGTCAACGATTCGTGACTGGCAGCGAAACAGAGAGATGTGGGTGCGGGTCCTCGAAAAGCAAACTGCCGAAGGCCTGGACACCTGGAACAAGCGGATTCGAAAAGCGTCAATCGCGGATGAGAGCGCTGGCTCTCAGCGCGAGGAGTGAACGGCTATGCCCAGTCGCTCCTCGTCATGGAACGATTCGGCTATCCGGATTTGTGTTCTAACTCGGTCGGGGACTGCCAGCCGAGACGCTCAAACTCTAATGGCCCGCAGGTAATCCCTGCAAAGACTCGAAAGTCAGAATCGTTTGTTTACCCTCCTCGTCTTCGATCAGTAGCGCTTCCTCACGCAGGTCGTCCCCAATTTTTCTCATGATGTTCTTCACGTGCGGGATCATGTGCGACAGGTGTCGCTCTTCTTTCACCGTTTCGCCACCAAGGGTGATTTCGACGCTGGGAGCGTCACTGCCCTTGAAATCAACGCTCAATCCGGTTAGCGGAAGCTTTCCTTCCGCCTCCTGCACGCCAATGTCCTGGCCCAACACCTCCAGTCGGGTAGCTCGCGATCCGTTGCGCTGATTGAATTCCTTGACAAAGTTACTCCAGCGATCGCGTCCAATAATTTCCTGCATTATTCCCCTCCCTTTCACACTCGCTCCGAATTAAGTATCCGAGGGTCCCAGTTCCGTTTGCGCATTGAAACAGCCATTCCACCCCCGGCAAGTCTCAACGGACGTGCCACAAGAACAAAAGAGCCGTTTCGCCTGGTCTTGCAACAGAAGCGCCCTAACCGCATTGCAACACAATCGCCATCTTTTCCATATGGCACGGTGTGTGCACCCAGTATTCGTGACAAAAGTTTGGACCAGGAATCGTGGTTCCCCGGATAAAAGTAGTTCGGTAACCACAAAATCCGTTTAGCCCTGTTCTGGCAAAGTGCTGCGCGTATTTTCCTGCGATATAATTGTGTGAACCCTTTTGAAGCACTAACTAACTGAATCAGTACAGTAAACGAGGAGGAGATGAAATGATGCTGAAACGATGGGTAATCCGAATCGCGCTCTCACTCCTGCTGCTTTTGGCGTTCAGCACTGCAGCTGGACACACCACGTTTGCTACGACGCTGCCGCAGGACGCCAAAATCATTAAAGAAGTGCGCCACGAACTGGTGACTCTGCCCTACTACGGCGTTTTTGACTGGCTGCAGTTTGAAGTGAAACCCGATAACACGGTGATCTTGAGCGGTCAGGTAGTGCGGCCGTCGACCAAGTCTGACGCAGGTGCAAGGGTGAAGGACATTGATGGCGTAGCCAGAGTGGTCAATGAGATTGAAGTGCTGCCTGCGTCGCCCCAGGATGATCGACTGCGGCGGGCCCTCTACCGGACCATCTACAGTTTCAACTCGCCGCTTTTTCGTTACGCCACGCAGTCAGTTCCCCCGATTCACATCATCGTTAATCGCGGGCGCGCCGTCTTGAAGGGCGTGGTGGCGACTAAAGGCGATGCGAACCTTGCATACATCAGGGCCCGCGGGGTGCCCGGACTGTTCGACGTTAAGAGCGAGCTGGTAGCCGAGAGTGAGATGCCACGGTGAGGCGCTTTCAAAATTCAGGGCGGTACTTGGGTCAGATTGAGCTTCAGCCGCGGCTGTACTTCGGTTCTCTCTCCCGCAAACCCAAATTGACCCCCTACCCGTCTGGAACATCCCTACCCGAAAAGGCGCCAGTCATGCTAGGCTTAGCCCTCCCCCAACGAAATTGCGCTGCAAAGCTAAATACGTTTACGATTTCCCACCCGAGATCTTAACTGGCGACTATGTTGGCGGGCGACAATTCAAGCGACTTCAAGCGTACGATTCTGGTCGTCGACGATTTTGACGACACCCGGCTGCTGCTCCGTACCTGGCTCGAGAAAAAGGGCTACCGCGTGGTAGAAGCGGAAAACGGAAAACAGGCGGTTGCTCAGGCAGAAAAGACAAACCCACATCTGATTATTATGGACGTCGAGATGCCGGAACTTGACGGACTGTCTGCTACGCGTGCGATACGCGCACTCGAAAACTTCAAAGAAGTACCGATTGTTGCCGTCTCAGCTTACGGGGCCGATCAATTTCGAGCCGATTCACTAGCTGCCGGCTGTAATGAATATGTCTCCACTCCATTCGAACCTGACGAGCTGGAGAAGCTTATTCGTTCGCTTATCAGGTAAGTCCTGAGATCGAGAGCTTGCCTGGAGACAGTTGAATCAGGGGGCAGATTTTCCATTTATCATTTTGACATTTTTTTCGTTTGTCATTGGCGAATTCAAGTTTCAAGTTGCGATAAACATCTCGCTCCTCTGGAGCGAAAGCGATTTTTAGAGTTCACTTCAAACTTGAATCCGCCAATGACAAATGGAAAATCTGTTTGTTGATCCACTGATATGCATTTCAAGACTCTAGCCCCCTTTCTGGTCTTCATCTGTGCGGCAACCAGCTTCGCACAAACAACGCAGTGTTCTCTCAAGCTCGCCGATCTGCCGCCGGCACCCGAATTGTTGGGCTTCAAGTTGGGAATGACGACGGAGCAGGTTAAGGTCAGAGTTCCCCAGGTTGTGTTTGGCCGTCAAAACGAGTTTGGCGTTTCCAAGACTACGATCAACCCTGACTTCGATCCGACCATAGATAAATCGACCTTTGCTGGAGCGCGCTCGGTGTCACTGGATTTCCTGGATGGCCGGCTCACTTCACTCTGGTTTGGCTACGACGACTCATTCAAGTGGAAAACCGTCGACGAATTTGTGAAGGGGATCTCGCAATCGCTGCGCCTGCCTGAAGCCTGGTCCACCTGGAAGGTTCGCGGCCGGCAGCTTCACTGTGCCGACTTTCAGATGACCGTCACCATGATTGCAGAAGGCCCGAGTTTTCGAATTCTTGACCAAACAGCCGAGCAAACGGTGACCGAGCGCAGAGAAGCTAAGGAAGCACTCGATTCCGCTCGCGAAGCTGAGACGGATGAAGAGGTCGAGATCGTCGCTGACCGGAGCGCCAGGGTCTATTATCCCGGCGGCTGCCAGCCCGCGAAGGAGATCAAGGAGTCGGAGCGGGTCGTCTTCCAATCAAGGGAAGAAGCCGAACAGGCGGGCTATAAGGCAGCCAAAAAATGTCTGTGATTGTGGGCCCACTTTGGTGGTCTCCCGTCCTCGGCAAAACTGGCTGGGCACTGAAGTGAAACGGCAGTGGAGACTGTGTAGACTGGTTTCCGGCTGGATCGGAACAAGGTTGGGTGACCTTTCACAAAAAGGAGACTCAAAATGCTCAAAGAATTTAAGGAGTTTATTGCTCGCGGCAACGTGATCGAACTCGCGGTGGCGGTGGTGATTGGTGCGGCCTTCGGTCGACTCGTGACTTCGTTGGTTGAAGGTATCGTTATGCCACCAATTGGGTTGGTGTTGGGAAGAGTTGACTTCACGAATCTTTTCATCGACTTATCAGGACAGGGACCAGTTTCGTTGGCGGACGCGCAACTTAGAGGTCTGCCTGTGATTGCGTATGGCACGTTTATCAACGACGTCGTCAGCTTCCTGATCATTGCCGTCGTTATCTTCCTCATCGTCAAAGCCATCAACCGACTGAAGCGTGAAGAAAAGGTCGCGCCGGCGACAAGAGACTGCCCTTATTGCGTGACTGCGATTCCGATCGCGGCGACCAGATGTTCGGCATGTTGCTCGGAAGTGGCGCCGGCGTGAACTATCGAAGAACGGAAGATTTGACATTTGTCATTTGCGAATTCAATTTGGAAGTGCAAGAACTGGAATGCCGGAGTCTAAGCGCCAAAGTCGCGTTGCCGCCTTCAGGCGGCTGGCCCGCAGGGCCTGAAGGCCAGCTGTTTTACAGCTGGTTTCGCGGAGTCTCATCCTTCCTGGCCGCTTTAGCGGCTTTTTTGCTGTCAATCAAAAGGCCGTTGAAACGGCCTATGGTCAATAGTTCGCTTTTCTACCAGCCGTAGAACGGCTGGCCTACAGTCCTTCGGGCAGCCTCGTAAACGAGGCAGGTGCACCGCTAAGTCAGCCTACAGTTGCACTTCAGACTTGAATCCTAGCATTTGACATTTCTCATTATTTCTCATTTGTCATTTGGTTAGCACGATTTACTTTGAAAGCCTTCGGACGGAAGCTGTCTGGGCTCAATCTCGACCCGTGGTTGAAAGACAGCTTGTCATCGCGACTGCACTCTTAACTATCAACCAAATGACAAAGGAGAAATGGCAAAGGTCAAATCTTCCGTTCTTCACCCACCGCCTCTCAGCTGATCTGATCCTCCCTCGCATCCACTACCAATTCCCTCTGCACATCGTCTAGACTCCTGCCGATGCGCGAATGCCCACGCTGCGAGAATTGCTATGAAGACGAGGTGCTTGTCTGCCCAGAGGACCAGACAAACACGAAGCAAACGCTACCCGGTCCAGCCCTGCTTTCCGGACGTTACCTGCTTGAGAAACGACTTGGCCGCGGGGCAATGGGCCAGGTTTACCTCGCCAGGGACCAGAACCTGGTCACCCGTCGCGTGGCTATCAAGACTGTTCGACCTGACATCCTCAACGACGAAATGCTGCAGGAAGGCGAAGCAATCGCGCGATTCGAACGCGAGGCCCGGGCCGCAGCCTCAATTCGCCATCCAAACGTCGTTGACGTGACAGACTTTGGCCAGAGTCCCGACGGCGTGTTCTTCCTGGTGATGGAGTTTGTAGACGGCGAGAGCTTGTACCAACTCCTGCGGCGTGAAGGCACCCTTGACGTTCAACGAGCAGTGGCGATTCTGAGTCAGGTAGTGGGTGGAGTGGATGCGGCCCATGATGAGGGCGTCCTTCATCGCGATCTCAAGCCGGCAAATATCTTCATCATGAAAAGGAAAAAACCCGGAGGCAGCGGCGTTGATGGATTCGTAAAAGTGGGAGACTTTGGTTTGGCGAAGATAGTCAGCGTCGACCGAATGGAGACTACCGGAGGACCTGAATCGCGCGGCATTATCGGAACACCTGAGTACATGGCCCCGGAGCAGATGCAAACCGGCGTCCAGCCTGATGTTCGCTCTGATATTTACGCGCTGGGAGTCATCGCGTATCACATGCTCGGTGGTCGCCCGCCCTTCATCGGCGACATCACTCAACTCGTCGCTCAGAAGTTGATGGAGTCGCCGCCATCTTTGTTGACTCTCCGCTCCGACATCACAAAAGAAGTCGACAAAGCGATCCTGCACGCCCTCGCTCGTGATCCTGCGGAACGTCCTCCAAGCGCCAGCGACTGGTTTGCGGAAGTTGAAAGTGCCGCGGGAACGCAATCCACGACTCACGCCGAAAGCGAGTCGCGGCTGGTGGTCATGGCTCCGGAGGGTTCCGAGATTTACGTGGACGACGAACGCCACGGCAGTATTGGCAGAACAGGCCGGGTGATTTTGAAAGCGATTGCCCCGGGCCAGCACGTGCTGCGCATTGCTCGCACGGGTGAACGAGATGACGAGCGCGTGATCGAAATCAGGGCGGACGGGATCGAACAGATTATCCAGGCGCAGTTCAAAAGCGCGCCTTCAAGAGATCAA
This sequence comes from Pyrinomonadaceae bacterium, assembly GCA_045403245.1. Taxonomy (GTDB): domain Bacteria; phylum Acidobacteriota; class Blastocatellia; order Pyrinomonadales; family Pyrinomonadaceae; genus PSRF01. The sequence continues at coordinate 46,727 of JAXIOV010000099.1, forward strand.
CTGTCACCTTCGCAGGGCGGCAGTCTGGCGAGCTCAGCCGGGTCCAGTCAGTCTCCGCGCATTGTCGAATGCAGCAATTGCGGAACTCGTTTCGCCGAGGGCGCAAAATTTTGTGGACGCTGCGGGAACGGGACCTTTCGCTTAGTTGCGTTACCACCAACAGTGGCGCCGGCCAACAGCGTCTGCCCCCGATGCAAGATGGAGTATCCGCCCTCGATCAGGTTTTGCGGCAAATGTGGCATTCCGATTGGCACGCAGTCGCTGGAGTGGAACCAACCGCGCCCGGTCGAAGTGGTTTGCAAACTCTGCGGCGGGAGCTATCCTCGTGGCACCAAATTTTGCGGTCGCTGTGGCAAGCAAATCAGCCTTTGAGATTTGCACCGTGGTTACTGGGACCCAGTAAATGAGTCGCTCGGTACCATTGGACTAACTCAGTTTGCGCCCGTACGCGCCACTTGTTGCACTGGGCGCTTGAGCCTCACGTTGCTTTCCTTATAATGTCTTCATCGCGTCTGATCGTGTACAACAATGAAACGTTGCCCCGCCTGCAATCGGACTTATACCGACCCATCGCTTAACTTCTGTCTTGAAGACGGCACTCCGTTGCTTCCTGACGTGCAAACGGACCTGGATCCGAATGCCACAATTCGTTACTCGACTCGCGACACATACACCCCTCCTGGCGTTAACCAGGTTCCGATGTTGAATCAGGTGCCGGAAAGGGCCCAGCCGCAGCAGTGGACACGGCCGCCCATGGCGCCGCCACCCAGGAAATCAAGCGCAGTTTGGTGGATACTGGGAGGCATCGCAGTCATCGGGGTGATCGGGATTGGCGCAATTATTATGATTATCGCGTTGGCCAGCATCTCAAATTCCAATAGCAACTCTAACAACTCCAACCTGCGGGCCAATCGGAATACCAACACAAACAATACCAACTCGCTAAACGCCAACTCCGACGCAAATCTCCCGAGCGCCACCGAGGATGATTTCTCTCAAGAATCGTGGGGCCATGGCAATTTTTCTTTTGGCGATATCTGGTACCAGGATGGTGAGTATCACATGCGATCCAAGGAGCGCATGTATTTGGTGATGTACGCTCCAACCAACAGCTACAACACCGTCAACGCCACCGTCCGGGTGACCGCACGCAGTGTTGACGGTACGCCATCAGCCGCCGGCTTTGGCCTGATCGTGCACGGGGAAAAGTCCAAGACTGGCCAACTCGAAGACTACGCGCTTTTGATTTACCCAGGTGATGAAGCGAAGTATTCGATCATCAAACACAAGGCAGGGGCCCAGAGCGACGTCGTACCCTGGACCGAGTCGAGCGTGATTCGTGCCGGCACCAACCCGAATCAACTCGAAGCACGAGTTAAGGGAACGGAAATCACCTTCTACATCAACGGTCAGTACGTCGATCGCATAGTCGACAGCGAAAACTTTCGCCGCGGCGTTGCCGGACTCTATGCCAGTGGCAATTCAGAAGTTGCGTTCGACGACCTCGAGATCAACCGGACCAGCTCAGCCGCGAACTGAACGACGGTCCAAAGTCCAATGTCCAAAGTCCAACGTCCGCGGTGCTTAGTTGTCTTTTTGAATTTCAAGAACCGCCATCCAAAGACGAACGCTTGATCCCACAGTGACTCTGGACATCGGACATCGGACATCGGACATCGGACATTGGACTTTGGACTTTGGACTAACTAGAACCCCATGCAAGTCAACTTACGAGTTCAGGCTGGACCATACCTCGGGCGGGTCTTCAGTTTTAACCAACCTGATACGTTTCTAATTGGACGGACCGACGATTCCCACCTCTCGCTCCCCGAAGACAAGTTTTTCTCACGCCATCATTGCCTGCTGGAAATTACGCCGCCCCACTGTTTTCTTCGCGACCTCGGATCAACCAACGGCACATTTGTAAACGGCCAAATGGTCGCCCAGGCCTCTCTGAAGCATGGCGACAAAATTCAGGGCGGTGAGACGATCCTGCTGGTGGAAGTTTCCATCGGCTCCTTAGATGACGGCCCCGATGGTGAGAACCCTAAGTCTTTTACGAAGCCATTGGTCGTCAATGTTGAGTGTTTGAGTTGCGGCCGGCGCGAGCAGGCCCAGGCATCGACAACCGATGAGCAGTTTACGTTTCTCTGCGAGGACTGCCGCGTGGAGTTAAAAAAATCGCCGCAACCAATTCCCGGCTACGACATGGTGAAAATCCTTGGCCGGGGCGGGATGGGTTCGGTGATGCTCGGCCGCCACCAGCAGACAGGCAATGCAGTCGCGATCAAAACGCTGCTACCTGAATTTGCGGTCAGCACTAAAGCTATGCGCCGGTTCATGCGTGAGATCGACGTTGCGGCCGCGCTCAAGCACCCGAATATCGTTGAGTTTATCGACCGCGGCGTGCATCAGGGCGTCGTTTACCTGGTGACCGAATTCATTGATGGCGCCGACGCTGCCAAGCTCGCCGACGCGCGTGGAGGCAGTTTGCCGGCGCCGGAAACGCTCGCCATCATCTCGCAGGCACTCGAAGCGCTGTCTTACGCGCATGCTCAAGGCTACATTCATCGCGACATCAAAGACCAAAATATTCTGGTGCGCGGTGCGTGGCCCAACCTGTCTGCAAAACTGACCGACTTTGGATTGGCGAAGAGTTTTGCCCAATCGGGAATGAGTGGTGTGACAGTGGCGGGAGAAATGGCCGGCACGCTGGCCTACATGCCACCCGAGCAACTCAAGAACTTTCGCGACGTAAAACCGCAGTCGGATGTTTACGCGGTCGGCATGACCGCATACAGCTTGCTTTCGGGCCAGCTCGCTTTAGACATTGGCCGGAAAAACAGCATGCCGGAAACCATCAAGGCCATCTTCGAGCAACCCACGATTCCATTACAGCAACGCGCGCCTCACCTCTCGCCAAAGATTTGCGAAGTCATCGACCGTGCGCTGGTCAAGGATCCCGCTAACCGCTGGCAATCAGCGCAAGCCATGCGCAACGCGCTGCTGCATGTGAGCTCGTAGTTTGAAACAATCAACTCACTATCAAACTATCGCAGTTTCATTGGTCGCGGCCTACACTTAGCGCGAGGCGTACCTACTGAGGCATGGTTGCGCGGAGTGATCGTGATCTTGTGATCATCGAGGCTGCGAACGTCGACCGCAACGGTGTTACTCGTCACTAACGTATTGCCACAATCCATATCCACCGTGAATGATCCTGCCAACGGACTGTTGACTAGGACAGCGCCATCTTTGGTGCTCACCGTGGCGGTCATGCCTTCAGCTTTCAATACGCGGACAGCGCCGGCGTCGAGATCAACGTTCAGGCTGGTATCATCAAACGTCACTCTCAGATCAGAGCTCGGCCACACCTCAACGCGTCCGAGTTTGCCGAGACTGACAACGGCGCTCGACTTTGCTTCGGTCGTGATGTGATCGCCATTAGCAATTGCAAAACCTGCGGCTACGGGTTTGTCGTTGACTTTGATCTTTCCGCTCAGCACGAGTTGCGCCGAGGGAGCTGCTGGTTGTTGAGTGTCCTGTTGGCCGAGTGCGAAAGTAAAGAATGATAGAAGTAGAGCGGTGCTCAGGAAAGAATTTCGCGCAAGATCCATGAGTCCTCCTCTCAAACGCGACCGACAATCAAAAAACGGAATATGAAACCCTGCGGCGAAAACAAAGGACGATCATCGCCCTGTAGCGGCGGCTTGAGGTGAGCCCGGTTTTTCAAGACCGGGAACGGGATGCCTTTTCGATACTCCATCGCGTCAGCGACGCGGGAAACCTGATTCGATCGTCGCTAGCGCGACGCGATCATTTGTGGTGAGCCATCCCGGCCTTTGAAAGACCGGGCTAACTTCAACCGTCGCGCTGCGACGAAGAAAGAACGCTAAACATGCCGGGTGAAGCTCTCACTTCGCGGCTTTCGCAACTCAGGCCATACAAGTTCACTCTAGCGGTATCCCTGTGGCGTGCAGCCGGGCCGCGCCTGACCAGCGGAGTCTTGATTTCCGGCGGCAATTTGTTTCACGGTTTCTCCCGCGCGCAACTCGACCTTTCCAGTCTTTACGGCAACAAACGTATTACCGCAGCTGGTGTCGACGATGAAGTCAGCCCTGCGCTTGCCATCCGCCACGATCTGACCGTCATTGGTCGTGGCGTTCACATTCGACGATGACGAGACCCTGACGCGTCCAGCCTCCAGCATGCTTACCGACACGCTGGTATCGGTAAAACTCAACTTCATGGTTGTTTCCTGCATTACTTCGACTCGACCGAGTTTGCCGAGGCTGACGACAGCGCTCGAGCCCTTCGCAGTCGTGACGGTGCTGTCTGAGAATACTGTCGCACCTGAAACAGCGCTGGTGCCATTAACCGAAACTCTTCCGTCAATCTGAATAAATTTGGCACGACTATCCGGGTTAACAGCCCTGGGCGATTTGCTGCCAAGCACGACCATCGCACTCGCAACCAACCCAACCAGAACAAGAATCATCGACGTATGCAGCCTATTGAAACCAACCATGATCACCTCCGTAAATTTCCCTGGCTATTTAGTAACTTTCGCCGTCACAGCGCTCACCGTTATCCCTAATTACCCGTAGTGACGGTCGTCGTAACGCCCTCGCCGGCAACAAATCTGGCTGCCGTCAGCCAGCAGGACATTAATGCCGCCGGTGCCCGCAGCGTCATAACGTAGTTTCATCCGCGTTTCCGCTTGCGCCTCGACTCGGCCAAGTTTGCCCAGGCTGACAACGGCGCTGGATCTCGGGCCGGTCTCGACAGAGCTACCTGAAGCAACAGTGTCGCCGGTGGCCGCCGGCTGGCCGTTGACTTTGACCATCCCGACCACGGTCAGATGACCGACGGGCAGTTGACGTTTAGTTCTTGACAACGCCAGCTGACTCGATATGCAAACGAATGCCAGGGTCAAGGAGAGTGTGAAAAACCGACGATTGTAAATGTTGCTTTTCATTACATTATTCCCCCAGGTGTGAGTGGTGGTGGACCGTGTCGAATAGATCCCGTTTGATAATTACCGGCCCAGCCTCAAGGTTTTCATGGCCGCGTCGAAGAGCGTATCAGTCGCTTCCTTGTCGGCCTCGCGCGCCGTTCCGGTAAATATCAGTTTCTTGCCCGGCGCATCGAAAACGTATTGGACAGTCCGGAGCGGTGTTCCCTTATAGAGTCTCTCGTAAATCAACCTGCTGCCACGCCAGTTTGAGGCAGTTGTAAAATCCGACCAGCCGACAATTTTCATCATTTCCGCGCCCTTATCGGGATTACCCTCCAGGATGAGTTTCAGCGCCGCAGCCACATAGTCGTTGTGGGAAAGGCTCGAGGCCTCCTCTTTTACATTCATGTTAGCTGGAGCCGCCGACCCAGTCGGTGTCAAAAATGTCTTGTACCCACCGGACGAGGAATCCTTAGAAATCCAGCCGGCGGGCGGGCAGTAGGAAAAACCACCCGCAGCCTCTGTATGACGGGCGCACGTCCCCTGGGCTAAACCGGAACCCGCAGCGAAAAGAACGATTGCGACAGATATCAATATTTTTCTCATGATTTTCTTTTGACGGCTCCGGTAGGCTGAAGTTTGCAGTTGCATCCCGCGCAGATGTACCGTCCCACACCCCCGTTCATCCGGCGTCTGCTGGATTTTCACACAGTCTAAAACTCTTTTACTGCAAAAACTACCTAACGCACAATAGCCGTCTGGCTCGCTTTGGTTATTTCCAATTTCCAGTTTTCGATCGGTGTTCCTTTGGTTTGAAGATTTGAAGTCAGATAGTAAAGGCGTTGGGTGGCCGGCTCATTAGGCGCCTGCGTGAACCGATCGTTCAGCCAGTAAGGCGGGATGCTTTGGTAGTAGAGCGTCGCCTTCACTGTGAGGTTCTTCGCGTTTATCCCGGCCAGCGGCACTTCATACCTGACCACATTGGTTCCGCTTCCGTCCGCATAAGCCGGGTCGGCTCCGACCTTAACCGGGTGAGTTTCGTGCAGGTAGTCTGCCGGTATGTAAGGAGTCTTATCCGGTCTCAGCGGGCCGGTGCCGGTCCAACCAAACGGAAGCAGCCGGTTATCTTTAAGTTGATAATCGCGCCGGACAAAGTTTGTAGTCATGGCGCACTGGATATTCAGATTCAGCTCCTCGTAAATCTGCACTTGATCCTGTCGAGTGATCGCTGAACCCGTACCTTCCTTCCGATCCCAGAAGAAGTGTGGTTGGTAATGCTGCGGGTTGATCCCGGGAAGATAATTGTCGTTGCAACCGGCGGGGTAGTCATGATTTGCCGGTTTACTGCCGTCCTTGTAGACATCGAAGAGTTCCGATGGCAGCCTTTGGTTGTTATTGCCGCCGCCATCCATGATCACTCCCAGCTCATTCGTGCATCCTGAGCACCACACCGTCCGGCCCGTGTCGTTGTCAATCACGCGAAATTCCAAAAACGCTCGACGAAAGCCAACCCCGCTCGGAAGCCGGTGACCGGTTTTGTTCGTGACTAAAACATTCGCCACAAGTTTTTGCTTGTCAATGGTCACAGGCGAAAGAGCCACGTCGGCAGTTGCGCTTTGTGCTTGCTCAACGAAGGCGTCAATCGCAGTCGACAAGTCATCCAGGCTGGACATGTAGTCGTTTTGACGTACACCCAGGATCACGTTGGCCTGCATCGTGCTGCCGTTTGAGTTGTAAGGAGACATGAATTGCCGGAACATTTCCATCAGTGGAACGTTCAGGCCCTGAAGCTGGTGCCGGGCGAATCCTTTATCCCTGAAACGCACGCGGATCTTATCGTCGGGCAGGCGATTTCCAGTTTGCGGATACTGGTTGTCCTCAATGAAGGCCATCGGTTGCTGAATCAACGGAATGTTTAGGGTGCCTTTGGAGTTGCTGTACTTCGTCGGCATGTGGCAATCCTGACAGGTCTGGGCCTTCGGGTTGTTTCCAAACTCATTCTGATAGCCGCTGTTTAGCCACTCCAGATAGGTCAGCTGTTCAAGATGTGGTTTGTTGGGATCGGCTGCCGGATTGTCCATCAAGGGCATGTTGATGGTGTGACAATTGCCGCACATCCGCGAAGACTTGATATAGGGATCGTGTTTCGGTTTGATACCCAGGGAGTTGTTCATCGGGTCAGTAACAATCTCCGGGTCTTCGAATGGACCAAAGAGTTCGTCGGGGTTACCAAGTGTAAAATTGCCATTGATCTTGTTTTTCAGGAAATTCTCGAGCGGATCAGGAAAATCTTTCGACGGCTTATCCTCGACGATGCGATGACAGGCCATGCAACTAACGCCGTCGCGGGCCAGACCACCGTAGATGTAGGCTCGTTTATCGGCTGGTTGAGGGTTCGTATCATAAGTGGTGTAAACGATCTCCCGCTCAAAATTCCCTTTATCGGGTCCGCCGTGATCGTCGTCCATACGGCGCTTGCCCATCACCCCGTGACACTTGAAACAGGTGTTGTTGATGGCCTTGATCTGTGCTGCGACCTTCGCGGGGTCGTTTTTGAAAAAGCTCTTTACGAAAGCGATCTCACTATCGAGTTGGGCGTAGAAGATCGGATCGCGGCCGGCAAGTCCCATCGGCGACCAGCGCCATTCACCGAAAGGCGAAACATTCATGGTTGGAGTCGAACCGTCAGGTTGTTTTGCACCGGTGTAAAGCATCACGTTGCCGTAGGTTCCGGCGCTGTGACAACCCATGCATTGGTCGGAAGTCAGGAATTGGTTCGGATTTGGAGACGGCGCTGGTTTGGTTCCGGCCGGCCCGATGTTCTGGGGAATTATGTGGTCGAAAGTTTCACCAGGTATCTTCCGCACCTTGTCCAGCGGAACGGGGGCAATCGATTTATAGAAAGCCACGAACTTCGGGTCCAGAGTTGACGCCGGCCGCTGTGCCTTCATCTGTTTGATGAGTTCGAGTTGTCTCGGCAAATCAATTGAACTTGCGTTATGGCCCGCTGTGGGCACCGCAAGATCGCTGGCCGCCGGTTCGCTGCACGGAGGCGGAGGCGCTGAGGAATGTGAGCTTGCCGGCGCCGAGGCCCATGAAAGATCGACGAAATAACTGTCCGGATCTCCGGGAAACCCCTTGATGTTTTTGGAATAGGTAAACGTGTGTTCCTTTTCTGCCGACGAGTGACATCGGACGCAATAAAGGCCAAACCCGGCAAAAGGAACCGCAAAGGGTGGACTGTTGTTGTCGACACACTGCGTGTCCCAGATTTCTGCCCAGTACCAGCCGTCCCGTGAACCCTTCGAATCCTTAATCATGATTGTCCAACCGTTGATCCCTTTGGGCGGTTGGATTTGATACCGAGCGGCCGGCGGCGAATATTGCTCCTTGACGATCATGGATCCATCCGGAACCAACTCATCAGGGTTCTTGCGTAGGAGCCAATTGATGACCGCCGGCGAGTAGTAAATTTTCACTGTTGGGTGGACGCCATAACTCACGCCATTCACAAATGGCCCGGTGTCGCGAAGTTTCTTATCTTCACACCAATTCAAGGCCCGATACCTGCCACGCACTAGAAATGCTTTTAGCTCTGCTTGAAACTCCGGGAGCCTGGCGGGGAGAAACGAACTGGGAAGCGGCAAACCACTCTCCGGCGCCCTGGCGCAAGGCGACGTCTGGCCGTCAATCGCATGCGTAATCGTGGTTACGTCTGTTGCTGCAAAGGCCTTTGGTGTTTCCATCAAAAGACTGACACCAAAGCACAGACCAACTCGTAAAATCGTGAGAATCAGCAATCTGAAATTCGCAACCATATTTTGTGCTCCTTATGCGAGGTACTTCACCCAGGCGGAGGCGAGGAAAGCCATTGCCACGTTAGATGTCACAAGCCAGCATCGAATTGTCGGGAAAGCGTCGGGGACGAATTTCAGATTCAAGTGAAATACGCAGTGAAGCTATGGGTCCCCGCCGGTGAAAGAAAAGGCTAACGTTGGGACTCTAACTCCGCAGGCCGGGAGCGTCAAGATTTGTGATTTGTAGGGCGTCCCTCTGTGGGCGCCCCGTCTACCGCCGTTCTGGGGCGCCCACTGAGGGACGCCCTCTACGACTTCGAAAAAAGTTGAGCGGTCCTCCTGAGTCGTTTACCCGGCGCTTTTGAGACGTCCGGAGGGAGCTGCTGCCGACCATTTCAAGGCCTCAAAAAACTCTCAAGAGCCGAACAAATACTACGATTATTCGTTAATCTTAAAGGACCAAATTAGGTCTTTACTTCCGCACGGGCCGAACCGCATAATACGGCTCCCAACACCGGCCCAGCGCCGGTGAGCGTGTCTAGGGAGGGCGATATTCGCCCCACAGCCCCCGGGCGCATAGCAACAGCGCCCGAACGTAAGGAGAGATGAGCATGAGATCAATCTGGAAGGGCCACATAAGATTTCTGTTGGTAGCTATTCCGGTTCGAATCTATAACGCGATTGAAACCGCCGAGAAGATTCAGTTTAACCAGCTACATCGAGACGACTACGGCCCAATTGGTTACGACAAACGCTGCAAGAAATGTGGCCAGGTGGTAACTAACGACCAGATTACCAAGGGCTATCAATACGAGCCTGATCGTTACGCGATCGTTGAGCCGGAAGATATCGCCAGGGTAAAAATCAAGACCACCAAGGCAGTAGACATCATCGGTTTCATTGAGAGTTCAGAAATCCCGACCACGTTCTACGACTCGCCTTATTATGCCGGGCCCGATGGACCCGTTTCTGAGAAGCCTTATGCCCTGCTGCGCGAAGTGATGAAGCAAACCGGAAAGATTGGTATCGGCAAGGTCGTATTGCGAGACCGTGAAGATCTGGTAGCGGTGTTCCCACATGAGAATGGCCTGGTTCTGCAGAAGCTTCATTACCCGCACGAGCTGCGCGCCATGAAGGACGTTCCTGAAATCGACGCGGCGCAGAAGCTCGACAAAAACGAACTCAAGCTGGCAACTACGCTCGTCGAGCAGATGGTCACTTCTTTGTCAGAGATCGATACCGCTGATCAATATCACGAGGCACTCAAAAAATTGATCGAGTCGAAGATCAAGGGCAAGAAGGTCGTGGAATTTGAGGTTGAAGAACTGCCCAGACTTGATATCATGAGCGCGTTGAAGAAGAGCCTGCAGGCTTCGAGTCGCAAGCCGATGGTCAAGGCGACGCCTACCGTGGCAAAGAAGAAGCCGTTGACGCTGGTAAAGTCTGAGGCCAAAACGAAAGTCGTCAAGAAGCGAAAAGCGTCTTAATCGGTTGGTTGACGCAAACTGGTTTCCCTGTAAAGCAAACTGTTAGTTGCGTCGTAAAGCAAACTGTTAGTTTGCGTTGATCGAAACCACCTCAGAGCCGACGTGAAAGGCAGCAGACGAACGCAGATCTGCTGCTCAGGTTGGCAAACGAAAGTTTGTCGTACTTCTCGCGCTACTGATGAAAGAAAAAAGCAGTAAGGTTATTTCATTTCCCTCACCCGTCCCCGCCAAGGCGGATTATCAACGCGTCAAATCAAACTACTCGCTGCGCGAAATCAAACAACTGTTTGGTCTAAGTGAGCGAACCATTCGGCGTTGGACTGAACAAGGCATCGTCAACGGCACTCGCGCGTCAGAAGCCGGCGACTACAGTTTCGATTTCCGGGCCCTGACACAATTCAGGCGCGTGCGTGAGCTTCGTTCCCAGGGCCAGAGCATTCGCCAGATTGAAGCCGAACTTCAGGGACAGTTGAACCTTTTCCGCGCGCCGGAAGGTGGCCGGGTGTCACGTTTGCTGAGCCCGTTTGAAGAGGCCTTGCTACTGCATGAACAAGGCGATCCAAAAGCGGTTGAGGCTTATTTGGAAGCAATAAACGATGGCGACAACGTCGCCGAGGCCCATTGCAATCTGGGCATCATCTATGGAGAAACCGGCAACGTCGGAAAAGCGTTGGACAACTTTACCCTGGCGCTGAAACATGAGCCTCGCCACGTAGAAGCACACTACAACCTGGGCAACCTTTACTACGACGCCGGTAACTTCCCACTCGCGCGCCTTCATTACGAAGCAGCCGCGCAGATCGAGTCGGGATTCTCGCTGGTCTACTTCAATCTGGCCCTTGCCTACCACAAACTCAACGATCTCCAGGGCGCGCTGGCCTCACTGGATCGCTATAAGCAGTTGGCGCCCGACGATGAGGAGATTGAAGCGGTTAATCAGTTACTCAAGGCAATGAAAGACCCGCGTCCGCCGCGGTAGTCCTCGCGTCTGGTGTTCCACGGCCATTCCGGAACAAACCAATCACTATATTTTCGGTGTTTTTTGGTGGTGGGCGGGAGGAATCCGCCCACCTGCTCGTATGGATCGCAAGAAAGGTTGAATCGATCCTGTACGTAGGTAATTCTTTGAAAGCGATAATCCGGCTGGGATTCCAGAAGCGGGCAGTCATGGCTTCAATAGGAATTCGCGAAGAGAAGTTTTTCCATTGGCCATTCGCGGGAGGTAGATTCAAGTTGCTATAAACAGGTCGCTCCGCTGGAGCGAAAGCGACTTTCAAAATGGCACTTCAAGCTTGAATCCACCAATGTCAAATGCCAAATGGAAATCGTCTATCCCTGTAATGAAAATTGCTCAACGAATCCAACGTGAACCAGAACCGTTCGATTGACAAACTGGTCAAGTCGGACCAAATAAGTCTAGAATCTATTCCTCACGCGGAATTTTTCTCCAGGAGTGTTCCCCAATGCCACCAACCAAGTGTTTTGTTCTCTGCATCGACGATCACGAAGACACGTCGGAGATGCTAAAGCTGCTTCTGTCCAACGAAGACTATGAAGTTAGTACCGCGCCTACTATCGAGGACGCGCTTAAACTCGTGCAACAGAAAACGTTTGATCTGTATGTGCTCGATCGGCGTCTCCCTGACGGCAGCGGGCTCGAACTCTGCCAGAAATTGGTTGAGATCACCCCGGGCGTGCCATGCATCTTCTACAGCGGCGATGCGTATCAGATTCACAGATCGGAAGCGTTGGCAGCAGGCGCCGACGACTACGTTGTTAAGCCTGACATCGAGGGTCTCATCGAGAGTGTGCGCCAGTTGCTGGCAGACAAAGCATGTGCGGCTGCATCCTCTTGAGACTGCGCTCACGCGACCCCTCGTGGAAATAGCTCATGAAGATTGTCTGGTATTTGCTTACCGTTATTTTTGGCGCCTTCGGAATCCTGGCTCTGCTCCGATCACTCGAGTTGGTGATTAACGGAGGGATGCCCACCAGCCAGGTGTTGTTTGCGGTCATCGGTTTGGTTTTGGCATGGCAGTGCCTGCGAAAGGCCAGATCCCCGATTCCGCAATAGAGGTGATCGAACGGCAATGCGCGGAGTTACAGAACCGAGCGCGTTAGCGCCGGGCATCAGAACCGAGCGCGGTAGCGCCGGGCATCAGAACCGAGCGCGGTAGCGCCGGGCATCAGAACCGAGCGCGGTAGCGCCGGGTCCTGGAACTCAACCTGTGGACCGAGCAGGTTGCAGACATGTTTTCGTAGTCGCTAAAGTCGGTACCGCTAGCCACGGAAAATAATTGAAGCAGATTTTTGGACCCGGCGCTCGGTTCTGATACCCCGGCGCTACCGCGCTCGGTTCTGATGCCCGGCGCTACCGCGCTCGGTTCTGATACCCCGGCGCTACCGCGCTCGGTTCTGATACCCCGGCGCTACCGCGCTCGGTTCTGTAATGACCTCGTTGAGTTGAAACTGACCACTACCAGGGATTGTAATTGCGGTTGAGATTGTTGTTGGCGACTGCGATCGTTGTTCGTGAGTAAGCGCTTGCAAGCAAGAACCGCGTAGCGAGTTAAAACAAGCTGCGCTTGACACGTCAATTTACGGACGTATAATTTTTTCTGTCAGTGTGGGCCGTTAGCTCAGTTGGTAGAGCAGCTGACTCTTAATCAGCGGGTCGGAGGTTCGAGCCCTCCACGGCTCACCAGTACTCTCAATAACTTACGGGCGACGATGAGTCGCCCGTTTGGTTTTGGACGCACATTCGGGCGCACTTTCACAATTCTCAAACGCTAATTGTTAATTGGCAATTGGCAGTTGGAAATCGGCAATCTCATCAATCAGATCCGCTCAATTGCTGTTTGGCTTCGTCAATCAACCGATTATTGCGCTCGTAAGAAACTCCCGCGACATCCTCATCGGCGGACTTAGGTGGATACTGATGGCGCAGATACACCGGATATGCTTCGGTTCGCAGATGTGCGAGCATGTGATGCCCGCGACGCGATTGGCGTTCGTGACGCAGCGCGGAAATATCTACCGGCGCGACAACTATTCGCTCGCCCGGGCCCGGTGATGCTTCGGCTAACAAACGACCGTCGTAATCGACCACCTGACTTCCGCCCGGCCATGAATACGGCGGATAGTGTCTCAAACTTGCGCCCTGATTCGCCGCCACCACATAGGCGATGTTCTCAATCGCTCGAGCGCGATTGATCACCGTCCACCAGGCCATCGGCTCGGTTGCACCCCATGGATCCATGTAAGCCGAAACCCGCACCAGAACCTCCGCGCCATTCGCAGTAAGTTGGCGCATCGCTTCAGGAAACAACCAGTCATAACAAATAGCGCAACCGATGCGTCCGATTGAGGTGTCAGCTACGGGAAAGAGTGCTTCATCGTAGCCTTCCAGATCGTGCGGGCTCGTGTGCACTTCGTAGGGAATCCAGGTGTTAACTTTTCGATACTTGTAAAGAATGCCCTTCGGACCGATCAAGCACGTCGTATTAAAAACATGTCCCGGCCACCTTGGATCAAACTCCAGCATGGACCCACTCTGAACGTAGATGTCGTGTTCGCGCGCCTTCTGATGCAAACGCTCGGTGTGCTCGTTGGGAATTTCAACCGCGAGCTTCTCAATCAAGTCCTGCACGGTTTCAAACACCGGCGCTGAATGAGCGAACTCGGGAAACACCACCAGCCGCACAGGTAGAAACGGCGCCGAGCCGGCTACGGCCGAATCGATCATTGACAGCATGCGATCGGTGTTGGCGCGCATTCCCTTTCGCTCAATCGGATTAGGCATATCGACCTGGCAGGCGGCGACTGAATATCTGATGGTTTCCATCTGTCTAATCGGGGTAATCGGCGTACTTTGCGGACTATCGTTGAACTATGGCCGTCTCAATCATTGGGATGGTCGAACTGACCACGCGTGTGTTGTATTTTTCGATATAGCTTCGCCGTGCTTCGGTTAGTGGATAATGCTCTGGCGATCTGTATGGATAGCCGGTCATACCATGAAACGGCAGCAGCGCAAGCTGATCTGGGCTGGCGGAATTGATGTCCATCTCTTTGCTGTAACCGTCGGCGTATAGCAGGAACGTGCGGGTCCAACCTGCAGGTAGCGGCGGCGCTTTGGTCGCATCGAAGGAAAGACTAATTTCATCACCCGGTCGACAAATGACAAACATGTCGTCGCTCCTCAGAAGTAACTTTCGCACATCACCGAGTCGGGTGTAACGGCCAGGCATGACCTTCCACGGCGAAGTAAATGAAACACTGTCGTAATCATAGCTGGAAGATTCATGACCATCCGGAGTCGTCTCGAGCGAGAAACCCCGCCAACGGAGATCGGCAAAACCAGGGTCGAGCCCTTCGATTTGCTTCGGGGCATTGCCATCCCAGGTGCCAAAGAGAATCTGGTCCCAGTAGATACGCATGTTTGTGACGATGCGCACTTCGCGGTTGGCGCTCAGGAACTTACCAGTCAGATCTACGGTTACTGTCTGCGGCCGCCCAACAGGAATCCCGATGTCTTCGATGACGGTGCGCCAGTTTCCTGTTTCATCCTTAACCTGCAATGCGGGCGGCTTCATCGCCTTCCCCGCTTGTGAAGCAGCGACGTTGTCGCTGGACCACGCATAATCGGTCCGTCCAGTCAGAAGCAAGACAGTTCTTTCAGAGGCTTGGAGTTTCAACGTGAGCGCGTGGTCTCCCGCATAACCGCGAATGCGGTCGAGGGTGAAACCGTCCAGATAACGGCGATCAAGGCGAGCGATGCGATCCAGGACGTTGCGCCCCTGGTCGTCAACAGCACTCAAAGGCAATCGGGCGTTGCGAATCGGGAAGAGCTTGAATCGTTTCGGCGGATTGCTCATTCCTTCGTTGGGATAGACCTCAACGTCTCCAGGATGCGCGACGACCAGAAGCTGCAATCGATCCAAAAATATTGCCTCTTCAAGCTCGTTGGTGACGCGCAGTTCGTAACGTCCATTTCTCTCTTTTAGTTGATCGCCGGGGATGCGTACATACTCATCGGGATCGGGCTTATTGTAGCGATCGGGCTCTTCGAGATAACCCATCTCACCGGCGCCCATAAAGTCGGTGACAAAATCGAAGCGCTCTCCGTTCCAGGTATATAAGTAAGGACAGGAGGACGGTTTGCGATCGAGTTCGGTGATGTCGAGCTTAAACCTGCCGGCTGACATCGCCGGAAACTCCGTTTCAGCCTGCACAATTCCCGCCGGCCAAAGCACCCTCACTACGTCAAACTTGTTGCGCTTACCCAGGCCAAACATCACGTCCGCAGGCGCCGGCGCCGGCGAAGCTGAATAGGTCTCAAGCTTCTGCCAGAGACTTCCCGCGCGCATCTCAACTTTCGCGTGCACCGCGCTCTTGTTGCTGACGCGACCGGCCAAATCAATTTTGATTGAGTGATTGCGATTGCCGCCGTCGTTGCGTAACACACCCAGACCGCCACCCGGTCCGCGCAGAATCAGATCAACATCACCATCGCCATCGAGATCGCCGGACACCAAGGCAGTTTGACCGGAAATCATGCCTCGAGAGCCGAAGGTGGCGTCGAGATTCCGAAATGCTGCAGGCAAAGCTCGCTCACTCACATCGACAAAATCATTGCCAACACTACGCCATAAGCGCAGACCACTTGTCGTCACTGCAACGAGATCGAGCAATCCATCATTGTCATAATCCAGAAACTGGGCAGCCATCGCCCGTTTCGCGCCTTCCCCCGCAGAAACAAGCTTGAAACGGCCTCGGCCGTCACTTTTTGCAAAGACCGCCTGGGTATCGATGCTCATAAAGAAATCTGTGAACCGGTCTTTATTGATGTCTCCCGCGGCTACGCACCAAAAGGGGCCTTGACTATCAAGGCCAACTTCCTTTGCCACGTCGTGAAATGTTCTATCGCGCATGTTACGAAAAAGTCTTGGCGGATCGGCCCTCGGAAGTAAAAGGAGATCCACATCACGACGATTGTCGAAATCGGTGGGCACGATTGCTGATGACGAGGAAAACGAATTCGGGGCAGTTAGCTTTGCCGCAGCGGTTATATCCGTGAACGTGTTATTCCCGTTGTTGCGAAACAAGACGTTCGTCGGGCCGGCAATGAAGAGATCTAAATCACCATCGTGATCGACATCGGCCCAGGCTGCGGAAAGATAAGGCGAGCCCTCGCGCAAAGGTACTTGAATCCCGGCCTCTCTCGCTCGATCAGAAAAGCGGCCATTACCATCGTTGTGATAAAGCACGAAACGCTTATCCGCGAAGCGCGCGACAAAGAGGTCGGGCTTGCCATCGTTGTCGTAATCGCCCGCGACAGCTGCGAAGCAATCCTGACTTTCGGTGATCGATAATCCCGATCCTGCCGTTACGTCCGTAAGTCTTCCGCCATCGTTCCGGAGCAATTGCTGCGAACCTGAGGCATCGAAGATGTCAAGATCCGTATCGCCATCAAAATCAAACAACACAATCGCCTGTCCCCGAGCATTCGTCTCAATAGTAGCTGACAGCAAACCGGTTCGCGGTTGGCGCGTAGTTAGTGAAGGCCGCGTGTCAATCGGCAGGAGACTTGTGCTCGCGTCAACGAAGCTTACGTTTGGAGTATTGCGATCGACCAGGTCGTTTTCCGCGCCGGTTGAAACCACCGCTTCGGCGTAGCGTCCGCCTTCGAGATAGTTGGTGCCGATTGTCGTTCCGCCACCGCTTTGCCTGAGCTGCTGAAACTTCTGAATCAAACGATGGCCTTCTTCCTTTTTTCCGGTGCGCGTCAGGAGCAGGCCAAGATTGTAGAGGGCCGTTTCGTTATACGGTTCGGCGTCCAACGCCTTGCGAAAGGCGTCAATCGCTTCCGCGTATCTCTTCTGCTGCACATAAATTTGGCCAACATTTATGATTGAACCAACGTCTGACGGGTCGACCTTCAGAACTTTGTCAAATTCGTTAATGGCGGCGTCAAAGTGGTTCTGAGAGCGCGCAATCAGACCAAGGATGTAATGGGACTGCGGCGCATTAGCATCCTGCCCCAAAACTTTTTCTGCTTCGCGTTTCGCGCCGGCAACATCGGGCAAATAATATTTCGCGATGCTGAGATTGATCCGTGCAATTATCAGGTCGGGCTTGATCTCCAGGGCACGCTTGAAAGACTCCGATGCTTCCCTGATCTTGTGCTGTTCCAGCATCGCGACCCCGAGGTTGTTGGCCCGATAGGCCTCTTCGCGCCTGGCTAACGATAGGTCAACGTTAGCGTTCTGAATTCCGTCAGAGGATCGGACCTGCAGAGTGTTGGCCAGGAGCGCGCTGGTGAAAACCAGAATAATCGTTAACGAGATCAACCTGAAATTCATCGGTTCTTTTCGGGAAGCAGCAGATCCGTCAGAGGTGTCTCACCTGCTGGCCGACATGATTGCACCTCCTCGTATTGCTTCAGACCCGCCCTCAGTTTTGCGAGCAGATCCGTGTTGCGCTCCTGCTCTGCCGCGGCGATCATTCGCCGCTGCCAGTCGGCTGCTTCGCTACAACGCCCGAGTTCAGCCAGAGCAATCGCCACGAGCGCGCCATGCTGCAATGAGCCGGTTGCGTTATAGACGAGTTGCGCGAGTTCGAGCGCTCGAGCGCCATCGCGCAAATCGGATTGTGGTGATGTAGCGAGCAGATAAGCCAGCATTACAGCAGTGCGACCTTTTTGGGGGTATTGCGCGTGGCCCTTTTCGAGGCTGTCCAGCGCTTGTTTGAACTGACCCTTTCGATGCAGTAGTTTCGCCTGTTCCAGCAGCGCCCCTTCATTATTGGGATCTGCTTGAACCACACGTGAGAATTCCACTAGCGCCTCTTCCAGGTGTCCGGATTTCATCAGCTCCCTGGCCAGCAGGAATCGGGCACTGAGATCGTTGGGGTCAACGCTTAGAGAGGAATTCAGATGAATGATCGCCTGCCCATGCTGGTTTTGGCTAGCCAACAGAACGGCAAGATTGTAATGCGCGTTGGCTTTCTGGGGCTCGATACGAAGTGCTTCTTCAAACTGCTCCGCGGCGCCTTTTAGATCCCCAATCTGGGTGAGCGCGGCTCCCAGGTTCACGCGAGCGGTAACGCTGTCCGGCTTTGCCGCAATAGCTTTGCGAAACTCACTGGCAGCTTCTGCATACCTCTGCGCCTCGAAGGCCAGCCGGCCGCGAATTAGGTGTACCCGCTCTCCTTTGATCAAATCCTGCAAACCATCCACGAGCGGATCTGATACTCGCACACCAACCGATCCCTGTTGAGCCAGATGAGCCCTGGCTTTCTTAACGTCTCCCAGACCGCGATAGGCCATGGCCAATGAATAATGGATACGATTCGCGCCCGGTACCTGCGCCAGTGCTTTTTCGAAACGATCAACCGCTTCAGAGTAGCCGCGCCTCGACACCGCCACCTGTCCTAACCCGTAGTGCGCGGCAGCGTTGTTTTCCTCGATCTCCAGCGCTGCCTTAAAACTTTCCATGGCGTCTTCCAATCGGTTTAGTTCCAGATAGATGTTTCCCAGGTTAACCAGCACAGCCACGTAGTTAGGCCGCAATGTGCGCGCAACTCGGTAGCGGCGAATAGCCTCGTCGAAACGACCCTCCTGCTGGTCCAACTTACCGAGCAGATAGATCCAGCGAAAATCTTTCGGTGTCAGGCGGCTGGCATTCAGGTAACAATCCTGGGCCGGAGAGATGAGCGAATACGCATGATAGATTTCCCCCAGCTTGCCGTAAGCCTCGCTTAGCGCTGTTTCGGATTTCGTCGGATCTTTTACCGTGGCAGCCAGCGAGTCTTGAAATGAGGTTACCTGCTCCTGAACACTTCCTTCCAGTTTCGTCAGGTCTGGCCAATGCAATGGCATAAGCCCTTTCCGAGCTGGCTTCAAGATGCGATCAGCTGAACTTGTCTGGGAACGAACTACAACTGCAATGGGAAACGCGCTGATTAATACGAGACAGATCGAATTCCGAAAAAGTGTATCCCTCATAAATCGTTAGTCTTGCGGTGCCGAAGGGACTCAAAGACTTTCTACACAGCTTCAGCGGTGGGGGCTGTAAACACTCGCCTCATTTTTTCTGCCGCACCGCGCCTTCCTTCAACGTAGTATATTGATCAAGCACTGGGTCTTTCCATTCTTCGACAGTGCCATCCGGCCAGCGCACTCGCACAGCCTCTGCTGGAGCAGCCGTGCCTAATCCCACGAGCACACGCGGGTCATTTCCCGAAAGGTAGCTGCCGTCAGTTCTCGCTCGCCGCCGCAAAACATTATCCTTGGAGATAACGACCTCTACCTGCGCACCCAGCATGTCTCGGCCGGTTGTTTTTCCGACCAATCGCATTCCTAACCAGTGGTTTCGGTTCCCGACTTGGTTCAGGAATAGCCTTGCTGGGCCGTTGTTGTTAGTGATCAGCACGTCGGTATCGCCATCGTTGTCAACATCACCGAAGGCGGCGCCACGGCTGACCTCCAAAAGCTGTAAGTCTGGGCCGGCCTGGTCGATGACCTCTACGAAACTTCCCTTGCCGGTATTGTGAAAGAGCTGATTCGGTTGACCCAAAGGAAAAGGATCTCTTTTGCGGACCAGATCCGGCAACAGTTGAACAGCTCCGTTGGCGACGAGCAGGTCAAGCCAGCCATCGTTGTCATAGTCAAAGAAGAGTGTGCCAAAGCCCGTGAAGCGACGTCCGGGCACTCCCAGGCCTGCCTCACGAGTACGGTCCTCGAAAAGCGCTCGGCCCAGATTCACGTAAAGAGTGTTGGTTTCGTCCATCAAGTGAGTGATAAAGATGTCTTCAGTGCCATTGCCGTCGAAATCTCCAGCATCGACACCCATACCAGCCTCAGCCTTTCCGTTTCTGTTGACAGCGGCGCCCGCCAAAAGCGCATCGTTCATAAACGTGCCGTTCTTTTGGTTAGTCCAGAGTTGGTTATGATCTCCATCGTTGGCAAGATAGATGTCTATCCAGCCGTCGTCATCAAAATCTGCGGTGACCACTCCCAATCCGTGACCAAACTCTTTGTCGAGACCGGCAGCAATCGTGGAATCTTCAAATGCACCGTTGCCTTTGTTGTGAAAGAGCCGGTTGCCCGGCGCGCCAAAGACGCGCGGTGTGCAATAGTCTTTCGCGGTGGTGGCGGCGTAACAGGTGGGACTGTTAGTAACGGAAAAATCGGCGTAGTTCACAATCATCAAATCCAGCCAGCCGTCCCGGTCGTAATCGAAGAAGGCAGCGCTTGTGCTCCAGCGCGGATCATCAGTCCCAGTCTCTTTCGTGACATCGGCAAACCTTCCATCACCTTTGTTCAGATACATCTGATTAGAACCCAGATTCGAAAGATACAGGTCGGGCCGGCCATCGTTGTTTATGTCGCCGACGGACACGCCCATCCCGTACCCGGTAGCCACGATGCCACTTTTCTGAGTTACATCGGTGAATGAGAGCGTACGGCTGCCTCCTTTGCCGACCGCGAGGTCGTTACGGAAGAGTTTGCCTCGGGGCGACTCAGAACCGCGCCAGGGAAACAGTGTGCCGGCGGCTTTGGTGTTTGGTTCCAGAACGTTGCCTTGTACAAGAAAGACATCCAAATCACCATCGTTATCAAAATCAAAGAGGGCTGCCCCACTTCCTGTGATCTCCGGCAAGTAAAACTTTCCAGTCATGCCGTTGTAATGTTGAAATTTGAGTCCAACTTGTTCCGCAACCTCTTTGAATATTGATGAGGACGAACGTGGGGTTCGTATTTCTGGCTCGAACTTTTGTTGAGCCGTAAGGCAGAACGGCATGCAACACTGCGCGATGAAGACTACCAACAGGATTATTAGCCTTGTTCCCATCATTATGCGTGCTAATTATCTCAATTGTTTGGGCTGAGAGGAACTGCTTTTCTTACTTTAAGTAAACCAGAGTGGTTTGGACCACGCGGGACCATACCTGGGGTTAACCTGTGGATAAGTTAATAAGATGGCTTAGATAAAGGAGAAGAAAAACGGGTCCAGTACGATAGAACCATCTGGTCCAACCATAAGATTCGGGTCAGGCGGGCCAACCAAACTACTAACCACACTTATTATCCCAAGCATTCCTAGGGACATCAGCACCCCGAAGGCTACAGGATTGGAAGCACGTTGAAGCAAGAAAGGACCAATAGGTTTCAGTTTCGCTACTGTTGCCGGTCCCGACGAAGCCTTTGACAACTATTAAACTGTAACTATAATTGTTACAGATAAAAAACCTGGTGCAGGAAGCGTTAGCGCAACCAAACTGCCCCGGTTGTTTTGCAGATACCGGCGGGATACACATATGAGACACGAATTAGAACTGTTAGAGAATCATTCCTTCGCTAATGACGGAAGAAGCCCACTCGCGAACTCGAGTTCTCCGGCTTCCGAAGATGACTTACTGGACGCTTATTCGCGAGCGGTCATCACTGCGGCGGAGAAAGTCAGCCCGTCCGTCGTTTACATCGAAGTTCGTCACCGAACGCGAGGACGGACGTCTGGGCGACGCCCTCAGCGAGAAGCGCGGGGCGGCGGGTCCGGTTTTATCTTCACTCCGGACGGCTTCGTGTTGACGAACAGCCACGTAGTCCACGACGCGGAGAAGATCGAGGCCATGCTCCCGGACGGACATAAGTACGAGGCTGAGTTAATTGGTGATGACCCCGACACTGACCTCGCGGTGATCAGAATCAATGCGCCAAACCTGGTGCCTGCGCATCTGGGTGACGCCCAAAAAATACGGGTGGGCCAACTGGTCGTGGCGATCGGCAATCCATACGGTTTCCAATACACCGTGACCGCCGGGGTCGTCAGTGCATTGGGCCGTTCGCTTCGGGCGCAGTCGGGCCGGCTGATGGACGATGTGATTCAGACGGACGCCGCCCTCAACCCGGGAAACTCCGGCGGCCCACTGGTCAATTCACGAGGCGAAGTGATTGGCGTGAACACGGCAATGATTTTGCCCGCTCAGGGAATCTGTTTCGCTACGTCGATCGACACGGCGAAGTTTGTGGCCAGCCGGCTGATTCGCGATGGCAAAGTGAGTCGTAGCTATATCGGACTGGCAGGACAAAACGTTCCCCTGCCCCGGCGCATCGTCCGCTATTACAACCTGCCGGTTGAAAGCGGAATCATGATCATTTCTTACGACAGCAACAGCCC
This sequence comes from Pyrinomonadaceae bacterium, assembly GCA_045403245.1. GTDB lineage: Bacteria > Acidobacteriota > Blastocatellia > Pyrinomonadales > Pyrinomonadaceae > PSRF01. The sequence continues at coordinate 69,150 of JAXIOV010000099.1, forward strand.
GGCAAAAAAGGCCGGCGCATTGGAAGGCGACATTATTGTTGGCTTTAACGATCTACCGATTGGCGGTATCGACGAGCTTCACAAGCTGCTGACAGAGGAGCGCATTGGAATCAAATCCTCTTTGGTGGTTATTCGAGGAACTGAGCAACTGCGATTAGAAGTGGTTCCCGAGGAATCTCAGAGCGGAATGCGTTGAGGAGCAAACCCGAGGAGTTTCAAGCCAGCCAACTCGCACTCAAGAAGGGGGCAAAGCGCAGTCAGGAAGGGGGCAGAGCGCAGCGGCCCCGCTCAAGCTCCATAGTCACTCGAGGTTGGGGTTCCAGTTGTTCATTATCATGACATTCTTTACACGTTCGGACAGGGCCTGATCTTGAACACCGCACAACCAGCCCGCGATAGCGGGCGGTATGTCAGTTAGCCCACGGCGCTAGCCGTGGGTTGGCATCCATAGAACCACAGCCCGCGAAGTGGGCGGCATAATTACACCTGACATATTCGCGGCTTGGCGGCATTGCCGACCGGCGACCCGGCTATACAAGCGTCTTCGTGCGGGAATTCATTATGTCGCACGCTTCGCGCGCTCAGATCTCAATGATGACTAACCCACGGCTGGCGCCGCGGGCTACTGATATACCGCCCGCTATCGCGGGCTAGTTGTGTGATGTTCAAGATAGGGTTGTGGATGCAACTTGAGCGGGGGCGCCGCTGTGCTCTGCCCCTTCCTGACTGCCGGTTGCGGTGGTTGAAACTAAGATCCCCGTCTCGGGTGTTAATGCAACTCTAGGGTTTGGAATCTTGAGCGGGGGTTCAACCGCGTACTACGAAACCGCTCGATCCGTAATCTCCAATCCCTTATCGATGATCGCAAACGCCTCGCGCATCTCGCTTTCATCGATACACAGCGGTGGGTTCGTGAAGAACGTATTCCAACGCACGAACGTGTAGAGCCCTTCCTGCCGGAAAAACTTGCCGAGCGCCTGCATCTCCGGCGAAGTGCCGTTGAAGGGCGCCATTGGCTCGAGCGTCTCACGATTTCGCACCAGCTCGACAATTCCGAAGAGTCCAATACTGCGCGTCGCGCCCACTGACGGATGACGCTGCTGCAGATCCTCGAGCATGCCGCTCATCACGGTCCCCATTTTCCGCGCGTTCTCGATGAGGTGATCTTCCTCGTACACCGCGATGGTGGCCAGCGCCGCGGCACATGCGAGCGGGTGACTGTTGTAAGTGAGGCCGCCGTAGAAGACGTTGTTCTGGAAGTGATCAGCAATCTGCCGTCGCATGCCCACCGCCCCAAGTTGCACGTAAGCACTCGTTAATCCCTTGGCCATCGAAATCAGATCGGGTACGACTTTCCAGTGGTCTACCGAGAACCATTCACCGGTGCGGCCGAAGCCTGCCATAACTTCGTCGGCGATCAGCAGGATGCCATGCTTGTCACACAGATCGCGTAGCCCCTGCAGGTAACCATCCGGTGGAATTAGAACGCCGTTAGTCCCGGTAACGGGCTCCACGATGATCGCCGCGATCGTCTGCGGACCTTCGAGTGTGAGGATTTCCTCGGTGCGCGCCAAAATTTCTTCCGTCGTGTCCGAGCGTTTTTGTATGCCGTGGTAGAAATCGGGAATCCGGATCACGCCTGGGATACCCGGCTCTGCGGCCCACCGGCGTGGATCGCCGGTCAACGTGAGCGCGCCTGCTGTTCCACCGTGGTACGAGCGGTAACGCGCGGCGATTTTGTGACGCCCGGTGAATAGCCGCGCAATTCTGATCGCATTCTCATTCGCCTCGGCGCCGCCGTTGGTAAAGAAGAAGGCGTCGATGTCTCCGGGCGTTAGTTCCGCCAACTTCACGCTCAGGCGCGCGCGCACGTCGGTGGCCATGAACGGGTTGGCATAAGCGAGTGTGGCAGCCTGCTCCTGGATCGCGCGGATCACACGTTCGTCGCCGTGTCCAATGTTCACGCACATCAACTGGCTATTGAAGTCGATGAAACGCTTCCCTTCCGGCGTCCAGAAATAGATTCCTTTGGCCCGGGCCACTGGAATCGGATCCACCGCGGCTTGCGCGGACCATTCGAAGAGCGTGTAGCGGCGGCAGAGATCGACAATCTCCTCGCCGGTCATGGTTTCAGCAGTAGTAGTCATGGGCGCGATGCTACAAAAACCGTGAGCAATTCACAACGTTGGGCTCCTCAAGTAACAACTACAAATGGCACGAAGATGCCAATGGGCAATTCTTCGACGGGCTGGGCAGGCCCTGCCTCGGTGAAACTCACGAGAACCAGGATTCGAACAACTCGTACCTTAGAGTTGATACACTATATGACGCGATAGGCCGGGAGGAGAGTACGGGTATGGATTCCAGGGTAGTTAGAACTCACGCGGCGGAACCGGTGGAGTTGCAGAACCCGTGGTAGCGAAGGTAACTTTAATGACACGGAAAGGACTATGGTCCAGATAGCTATTCTGACACCAGCGTAGATTCGGAATCTAAGCATCCCTGCCCGCTTGCGAGCAACCTAACGTACCTTCCCGGGTTAGCTGCGACACCTGGCTCATAGAACCAAAGACCGGGGTAGCTAGTGATATTAAAGGAGCTTCAGTAAAAATGATGAGCACTCGGGCGAAAACGCGCCAGCTGCTCGACGAATCGAGCTCCGCAAAGCCAGAAACAGATCTGCTTGTTCAAACCGCTCGCGTCAGTATTGATGCCGGCGGATTGGACCGCATCCGAGATCTGACGGCTCGGGAGCTGAACTGGGACCAGCTTTTAAGCCTCGCGCTGCGAAACGGCCTCCTGCCATTGCTATCCTTTCACTTGAATCATATTTCCGGTGTTACTGTGCCGCCCGAACGTTCGAGGTTCATGCGCGACTACTTTGAGAAGAATAGCGCGTTCAATCTGTTGATGAGTGGCGAGCTGTTGAGAATACTCAAGGTATTTGAGCTGCAGGGTATTCGAGCGCAACCTTATAAAGGCCCGGCGATGGCCGTCAGGCTGTATGGCAATTTATCGTTACGGCAGTTTTGCGACCTGGACATTCTTGTGCGAGAGAAGGATGTTTGGAGGGCGACTGAGTTACTGACTGCCGAGGGATTTGAGCCCCACTTCGATATTCCCACACGAAAGCAGGAAGCCTTCATTCGACTTGGATACGTTCGTTTGTTTCGCCGTGACGGCGGACGAACTCTGATAGAACTTCACTGGCGAACTGCGCCACGGTTCTTCGGCGTTCGGCTTGACGCAGACGGTCTATGGCAGCGCCTCGAAACGATCAAGATCCTGGGCACCGATGTCCTCAGTCCGTCTCCTGAAGATCTATTGCTGATGCTTTGTGTTCACGGGGCGAAGGATTCCTGGGAGAGACTCGAATGGGTCGCCGGTATCGCCGAACTGCTACGCAACACGCCAGAAATGAACTGGGAGGAGGTTTGGGTGCGCGGCCGGCAGATGGGCTGCGAAGGCATGCTGTTGCTGGGCCTGCTGCTCAGCTATGATTTGCTTGATGCTCCGCTTCCGGCGGGGGCGTTGGATCGAATCCGGAAATCGCGGAAGCTATCGACGATAGGCGGTGACATCGCTGGCAAGTTTTTCTCCCAAGAGCGCCCCACTTTCGGTTTTTCGGCGCGGTTGGCTTTCCATCTCGCGTTGAAGGACACAACCAGGGACAAGCTGAGATATTGCAGCCGCCTGGCGCTAACCACCACTCCAGTCGATTGGGCGATGCCTGTACCGCGAGCATTCTCGTTTGCGTACCCACTTCTGAGAGCAGCCAGACTAACGAGAAAATATGTCTTTACCGGGAAGTAACGGAACACATATGGAAGCCAGGCGCCTGTTCTACGATTTGGCAGGCCGCTCAATTGAGATTGCGGCGCTGGACATTCGGTCCGCCGATTTAATCGAGAACATTTTTGCGGAATGGTATCTGGTTCCTGAAATCGGGAGCACGTCCAGCGTGCCTGCCTCCACGATCAGAATTAGAACCGGGACTAAACCTCCGTTAATTCCAACGGGATGCAATCGATTCGAGATCGCCGACGGCATATGCCACAGCAAAGGGTCTGCGTCGTACCTTGAGATTGACGGCTCCCTCGTTATTCTCGGGGAGAGCGGGCTTGCGGAAGCGGAGGTGTGGGTAGACCCTTCCTGGAATGATGATTTCTCGCGTGTGATCCGGGCGATTAGTTATGCGGTGTCCTCGGCTTTGCGGCGTTGCGGATTGTTCGAATTGCATAGCGCCGCAGTAGTTGAGCCAACCAGCGGCGAAGGGGTGTTGATTGTTGGGCCCTCTGGCAGTGGAAAATCAACCTTGACCACACAGCTCTCAGCAGATGGCTGGCCCTATCTCTCAGACGACGTCCTGGTGTTAGGCGCCAGAGATGATGAGACGGCGGCCTGGCCACTACGACGTTGCTTTGCCGTTACCAGGCAGACTGTTGTTGCCAATGGGCTTCTCCAAACGCAAGTATCGCTCGCCGACTTCGGCAGCCAGGAGAAAGCACGGTTCTCTCCTCAAGACATCTTTATTTCGGAATTCAAAGAGAGCTGTACTCCGCGAACATTATTTTTCTCGCAGGTGACGCGTGCCGAACAGAGCGGCATTTCACAGTTGTCCTCCGGAGAAATGATGGCGCGACTTATTCGCATCAGCCCTTGGGCGTGTTACGACAAGAGTACTGCCCGCGAACATCTTTCGGCGCTTGCCCGTCTGGTTAGGCAATCCAAAGGGTTCGATCTATTTGCCGGAAGAGATCTGCTCGTTCCAGGTAACTCTTCGAGTTTGTTGGCCAGTTATGTCCAGAACTAACCACGTGAAAGAGTTGGAGCAAACAACCGAAACCTCGCGCTACGGGCCACGCCGGCTCACGGTCGAGCTGACTAATATTTGCAATCTACACTGCAGCTACTGTCTTCGTGACGAAGATGCTCTCTACCACAGTCCGCCTGACTTTCTTCCCGTAGACCTCTTTGCTCGAGTGGTCAGAGACGCGCGCGACTCCATGGGCATCGAGCAGGTCATGTTC
>JAXIOV010000046.1:0-14619 GCA_045403245.1 Pyrinomonadaceae bacterium
TGGCACTCCTTCCGCAGTAAATGGCGTCGAGACGATGTCGCGTCAGCCCACAGCGAGTCAGCCGGCCGCTCAGGAGGAAATGTCGGCCGGGCAGATCCAGGCAAACGTGGCCACCCTTGCCAAACGACTTGAACAGAACCCTAACGACTTCCAAGGGTGGAAGATGCTCGGACGATCCTACGTAGTTTTGGAGAAATACCCGGAGGCCAGCCAAGCCTACGCCAAAGCAGCGGCGTTAAGGCCAGATGATGCTGACCTGTTGGCAGACTACGCGGTCACCCTGGGCATGGCCAATGGTCAAAGACTTGAAGGTGAGCCTTTCGAGTTGCTTAAGAAGGCTTTGAAGCTGGATCCTAACAATGCGAAAGCGCTCGACCTGGCCGGGAGTGCGGCCTATGAAGCGGGAGACTACAAGCAGGCGATTGTTTATTGGCAAAAGGTGCTCGCGCAGGCTTCCGGAAACGCGGAACTCACCCAGTCTCTCAACGAGCGAATCAACGATGCAAAGCAGAAGGCCGCGGGACAGTAAAGCAGGTGGCAGTCGGCAGTAGCAGTCGGCAGGACCTGGGAACGAAGCCTATCACTCGATTTCGACAACTTCATACGAACAGTAACAAAGGCAATCAAATCAAGAGCATCGAATAATGACACGCGAGAACCTATTATTTTCAATCATTGGACTACTGCTTGGTTTCATTGTTGGCTTTATCTTCGCCAGCACCATGAGTCAACGCAGTGCCACCGCACCAGGCATGCCGACTAGCCAGAATCTGCCCGCCGACCATCCGCCGATCGAATCCGGCAACCCACAGAGCGGCCAGCAGGTATTCGCGCAGGTTCAGGAGGCAATGCGCCAGGCGCGCAGTGAGCCGAACAATTTTGACGCACAGGTTACTGCCGCCAAACTTGAGTATCAGATCCAGCGTTACGATGAAGCGGTAGAGTTTCTATTGAAGGCAAACCAGCTCAAGCCCAATAGTTATGAAGTGATCGTCATGCTGGCTGAGGCGAACCTGGAAGGCGCGCACTACGACCAGGCTGAAAAGTGGTACAAAGCTGCGTTAATGATTAAACCCGGTGAGGAGCCATTGCTTGCAAGCGTCGCTTACATGCACCTCAAAAAGGGTGACGCACGGGCAGCGGAGAAAGCGATTGCTAGTCTGGAAAAGGCATTTCCCAGCAACCAGAACCTAGCGCAGTTTCATGAACGGCTGGCAAGCCTGAAGTCTGGCGACAAGCCAAACTAGGCTTAAGGCGAGATGGACATCCTAACGACGTCGCCGAGTTGGATCCTGTTTATCTTTCCGTCCTTCCCAACCACCACCACCTGACCGTTTTCAACCGTTACTCGTCGCACCGTACTCATCGATCGATCGATGAGCGTGCCGTCGCTCGTTTCGATTACTAATCTAGGCCCCGTTTCAGGTTCAGGCTCCTGAGGAGGTTGCGGTCTCGCGCGTCGTGCTGCGGATGCACTGCGCCGCGCAGCCGCACGCCGAGACGAAGCGGTGCCGCCACTGGTTTCCCGAGGTTGTTCATCGCCTGGCTTTGTGGCTGGTTGCTCAGTGGGTTGCTCTGCCGGTTTTTCTGAAACCGGAGATTCATCCGCTTTGGCAACGTCGCCGGCTGTCTCTGCCGCCCTGGCCGGTGGACGACGCCTCGGAGCCCCCTTGCGACCTCTTCGCGGAGGAGGGTCAGCCGGGATTGGTTCTGCCGTCTCGATCGAAGTGGCGGGTTCAGTCGCAACTTCTGCCGGCGGCTCCGGTTCGTTTATCCGCGCTCCCGCAGAGGTAACGCGTCTTCCCTTCTTTCCGGTCGTCTCCCTGGTGGTTGAAAGCTCAACTGGTGGATTCGCATTTTCAGCCAACAGCGGCCCGGAAGTAATCGGCTCGAACGAACCGCCAAAGTAGAGGCGATAGGTTCCGGGATCATCGTTTGGCGTGCGTGCCTCGATCCGGACAATCAGATCTTCGCGTTTTCGGAAGTAGATACTCTTGGTGATCAGGGCGGAGCTATCGGCATAAATCGTAAACTTCAGGAGCGGTCGCAAACCACTCGCGGAAAAAATGTCAATGTCTCCATTCAGATTTTTCGTCTCGAGGGTAACCAAAAGATCCCCCGGCGTACCGATCAGTGCGTAGTAGTGGTCAGTCAGCCGAGCGTCTCCGATATCTCTGGCTGAAATCGTCCCGGTCACCTCATTCAGTCTCACCGGCGAAGGCGTTGCCGAATCAGTGGACTGTGCCTCCACCCGGGCTCCGAAACACGCGAAAAGAAGAACGCTCAAGCAAGCCTGCGTGAGCTTCCCCGCAATAAGATCAGTCCTCATAGAAAATCCTGGTTAATAAACAAGGTGAAACGCTGGCCGGGAGAAAGTTGCTTCGGCAACTCATCGATTATGCGAGCTAAGAATATCAGATTTGCAGCGGGAACCGAATGCAAGGGCTTGCGGCAATCGATCGTCAGCTTCAACCGTTGAATCAGAGCGGCAACTTGTTACTGGGATCTCGGCGTCTCGCCCGCAATGAGCGCCGCAGGCGCGAACCCGCTGTCACGCTGCCCTTAACTTCTCTTCGCCACTGAAAGGGGCCAAACCTTGTTCGCGCTCCGCGCTCGCATGCGGGCGGGACGCCGGCTGTCCCAGTATTGCGGTTGTCGCTGTGATAGAAAAGGGGCAACGCGCTGGCAGTTTTTGGTATTCTCAACAACATGAAAAGTGTTCATTTCATCGCATTGCTCGTAATTTTCCCGGTGCTCCTTTTTGCTGCGCCATCGCTCGAGGTAAACGCGCAGGCGTGGACGACCAAACTGGACAAGTCAGTCCGCTTTTATCAATCAACCGACATGGGCGTTCTTCTGGTCGGCACGGAGAAGTCTCTCTATGCAGTCGACGCTGAAAGGGGCGACATCCTCTGGCGTCGTAAGGACACAAACCTTGACGAGACTGACGTGGCGCCAGTACCCGCGTCGGATTTGCTTCTGCTTAGTTTTGAAAAGGATAAAAAGACTCGAGTCGAAGCTGTCGACATTCTGACCGGCGACACGATCTGGAGGAGTGACAAGATCCGCGGCAGTTTTATGCAAATGGCAGTCGACACCAATGCCAACTTGCTGGCGGTGGTTTTGGCCAAAGACGCAAAGGCAAAAGCAAAGGACGGCTTCAAGCGGCGACCGTTATTGCATGTGCTCAATCTTGCGACCGGTGATGAACTCTGGAAATACGAGGTTAGCGAAGTGGAGATGATGCCGGCGCGTTGGTCCGATGATGACGAGGTCAACTTTACTCTCGACAACTATCGCCCACCGGCATTTGTCGACGGCCGCGTATATGTCTTCTACGAAGGCTTGAACTCATTTGACGCGCAGACGGGCAAATCGCGACTGCGGGAAAAGTTTCGAGTGAATGAAGACGGGCTGGCGCTCACCGAATCAGATCCGATCTTCGGTGAAGGTTTTATTTACACTTCCAGCCACGGACGCGTGCGAGCTATCTCACGTGAAAGTGGCGATACCGAGTGGGAGGCTAAAGACCTGGGGCTAACACCGGAGATGATTCTCGTGGGCGACGTTCTGTATGTGCGCACCGGCGGGCAGTTCACGCGACTGAAAGATGGCGAGACCATTGAACGCGGATCTTTTGGCGTTAGCGCAATCGACACTAGAAACGGGAAAGTCCTCTGGCGTTATAAAGGAGCCGATAAGGGCATCACGAATCTGGTATTGCCTGACCCTTCCAGCATCGTGATCGCCGATCGCGACGATCTGATTATCATCGATTCAAAGAACGGCAAGCGACGATCGCGCGTGAGACACGGGATCGAGCGGGCCTCGTTTGGACTGCTGAACGAAGGTGGGGATGTTGTGATCGGCGGCCAGAATGAAATCGCGGCGTTTGATCTCACGGGTGACAGCGCCGGCAGTCGTGAAGTTTGGCGCGCCCGGCACACGCCGCCGGGGCGCGGAATATTTCGAACCGTCACCGCAATCGCGGCACGGGCGGCGTCGCTCTATTTTCGTTACGGCGGCACAGCAACAACAGCATTTCGCGGGATTCAGATTGCCCGGGCTGCAAGCAGCTTGAGCTGGTCAGGTCTGGCCGCGCGTTCCTCAGTTTCGAATTTGCAGGCGCTGGCTACAAATTCCGCTCGCAACTACGCCCGGTCTTACGCGGCAACCCGCTTCCGGCAGTTTGGCATGGTCTCGCGCGTCAGAGACTTGTCACGAGGCGCGTCAGGCCTTCCTTCCCTGCCCTCAAGAGGATCGATGCCATCGGATCTGGTGCGGCGACGAACAGTTGACGTTGACGAACGACTTCTAGATCGACTCGATCCCGCTCACCAACTCGAACGCCTGTCGCGTTTCTTGTGGCATCGCGATCGACTCGCGGCGCTGCGCGGCCAATACATGTATTTCTACACTGATCTAAAGGATGTTGACGGCAATGGGCTGGCGGGAGTGAATATCAACACGGGCGAGACTCAACGAAAGATCCGGTTACGAGAACTTGATGAACGCTTCATTACTGATGAAGCACTCGGGTTGATATATGTCTCAGCCGGAAACCGGATGCTGGCAAACGCGTTAAGGTAAGTAGATAGTCAGGGTTGGTGTGGGTCAGTTTGAAATTCAGCCGCAGATTACCTTCGGTCGCCTCCCATACACGCAAATTGACCCAGCACAAAACTACATCGGCAATCTCAACCGCGCTTCACAACCGCGATGGCCGCGTCGATTCTCGAGTGTCAGCGTTCCGCCATGCGCCTCTGCAATCTGGCGCGCCAGGACGAGTCCGATGCCTGAACCGTTGATCTTGGTCGTAAAAAACGGCACGAACAGATTCGCGGTGCTGGCCAACCCCGGTCCTTCATCCATGATCTTCACTTCTACCTGCCCGTTGTTTTGAGTCCAGCCAACACCTACCGCACCCGTCGTTTCCATTGAAGCATCGACCGCGTTGCGCACCAGATTAATCAATAACTGCTCCAACTGCGCATCATCACCCTGGATCACGATGTCGGGTCCGGAAATCACTTCAACCGGCAAGCGAGTCTCAAGACTCGCCACGCGTTGCACCAGCGCTTTAAGGTTGAGCGGCTCGAATTGCGGCTGTGGCAACCGGGCCAGCTTCGAATACGACTCAATGAAACGCGCCAGCGAATCGGCGCGCGCGGCAATTACTTCCAGACCTCGTTGCATGTCGACGCCCAGGTCCGCGGGCCGCGGTTGCCGGTTGAGCATGTCTGACAAACTTCCGGCGACCGATTTTATTGGCGCCAGCGAGTTATTCAGTTCATGACCGAGAACGCGCAGCAGTCGCTGCCAGGCAATACGCTCTTCCTCGCGCAGCGTTTGACTGAGATCCGTCAACACCAGGAGTTGATGCTGCGCGCCACCTTCGCGAAACGTGCTGCGGCGAATGTCCCAGCGGCCTACCCCGCCAGGAAAAACCATTTGCATCGTCTGCCCACCTTCGCTCTCATCACGTGTGAAGCAAGCCTCCAGGCCAAGCTCACTGCTCTGTCGCCCCAGCAACCGGGTAGCGGGCTGCGCGAGTAACTTTTCACCTGCCCGATTGACCAGTCGCAACCGGTGCTCGCCATCAAACGCAAAAACTGCTACGTCGATCTCTTCCATCACCGTGCGCAACAAAGCCGTGGCCTCGAGCGCGCCGAGTCGCTGCTCGCGCAAAGTCTTTCCCAGGTCGTTGACCTCGAGCATCACTTCCCCGAGGGCGTCACCAACCGCCGCTCGTCGCCCGCGGATCGAATAGTCGCCTTCCCGAATTGCGGCCAGAATGTTTGAGAGGGTTTGAAGCGGACGGATTATTCGCTGCTTGAGATTGAAAGAAACACTGAGCCAGATAATTACCAGAAACAGGTCGATGGTCCATTGCAAGCGCGCCGAGTAGCCGTCCAGCCAGAGCAGCGTCGCGCAGAGGACGACGGCCGGGAAACCACCGACCAGCGCGAGGAAGGTTATCCTTCTTTCAAATCTCACGTGGCTGCCGTGCCTCAGCGCAGGATCGAGGCCGACAAATGGGGAAGTCTTCTTTGCTGGTTCTGGGAGCGGAGCCGCCCCGCTATGATAGCCCATACTTTTGTAAGCGCCGGTAAAGCGCGCTCCGACTTACACCCAAAGCTTCGGCCGCGCGGTTGGCATTACCCTGGTAGCGAGCGAGCGCTTTCTTGATCAAAAGACACTCGGCTTCTTCCAGGCTCATTTCCTCCAATCGCGCCGACACCTGAGCTTCCGGTGCAGACTGCAAACCTAAATCAAAGACGTTGACAACACTATTTGAACTCATCAGCACGGAACGCTCAATCACATGATCCAGTTCGCGCACGTTGCCCGGCCATGAGTGTGCTCGCAAGGCCTCGAGTGCCTGGGGAGTGAATTCCATCCTTCCTCTTCGATACCGTTCGCTGTGCTGGCGTAGAAAATGTTCAGCGAGTGGCGGGATGTCTTCGCGCCGTTCTCGCAGTGGCGGCAGATGAATCTCAACGGTATTCAACCGGAAAAGCAGATCCTGCCTGAACCTTCCCTGGGCCACCTCCACATTCAGATCGGCATTTGTTGCCGACAGTACTCGCACGTCTACTTTCCGCGTCCTGGATGATCCTACTCGCTCAAACTCTCCGGTTTCCAACACCCGCAACAGTTTTGGCTGCAGCGTGAGCGGAACGTTGCCGATCTCATCAAGAAACAACGTGCCGCCATCCGCGAGTTCAAACCGGCCAACCCGGTCCGCCTTTGCATCGGTGAAAGCGCCGCGCACGTGGCCAAACAACTCACTTTCAAATACACCTTCCGCCAACGCCCCGGCGTTGAGGGAAACCAGCGGTTTGGCGGATCGCAACGACCGCGTGTGAAGCGCCCGGGCAATCACTTCTTTGCCCGCGCCATTCTCACCGGTGATCAGGACGTTGGCGTCCGCCGGGCCGATCCTCTCAACGACGTTGAGTATCCCTTTCATCGCCGGTGACTCGGCTATTACTTTTGAATGTTTTGAGGTCGAGTCATCTGCACTGTCTCGCAGGGCCAGATTCTCCGCCTCCAGAAGCTGCCCACGTCGAAGGGCGCTCCCCAACTCAATCTGGGTGCGCACCACTGCCAGCAGACGGGCATTGTCCCAGGGCTTTTGAATGAAATCCCGGGCGCCCCGGCGCATCGCTTCGACCGCCAGATCAACGCTGCCCCAGGCGGTCATCACCACCACCGGCAACGTCGGGTCCATCTTTTGGATTCTGGCCAGCAATTCCAATCCTTCACTGCCTGAGGTGGTGTCGCGCGCATAGTTAAGATCGATTAGCACGAGATCCAATTCCTGCTGGTCTATTGCTTTCAACACCCCTGCGGGTGATGAAGCCGTCTGGATCTCAAAAGGCTCGCTCTTGAACAGGAGGCGAAGCGCGGCCAAAACATCAGCCTGGTCGTCTGCAATAAGAATCTTCCGCATCTTTTTGTATAAACAGATAATTAAACCACAGGCAGGATGCCGGCAGAGCTCTAACCTGTCTTACGCATACCTTACCGCACAGGCGCTCCGCCAGACGAATCACGCAGGCGAGGTTGAGAACCAACCCGGAGTTTCCCGGCGATCCCTTTGGGTTATGGCAACGGTTATTCGTAACGTAAGGCCGCCAGTGGATCTACTCTACTTGCACGGCGAGCAGGGAGATAACAAGCCAGCAAAGCCACGACTCCAAGCACAACGGCAACCGCAGAAAACGTCAATGGATCTTTGGTAGTGACGCCAAACAGCAAGCTCGATATGAGCTTCGTCAAAGCGAAGGCGCTGGCAAGGCCGATTGCCAGGCCCAGCAACACCAGTTTAAATCCCTGCGAAACAATCAGACTCAAGACATCGCGCGTTTGCGCCCCCAGTGCGAGCCTGATCCCGATCTCATTCGTACGTTGAGCCACGCTGTAACTCATCACGCCATAAAGGCCAACTATGGTCAGCACCAATGCCACGGCGGCGAATATCCCAAGAGTACGCAACCCACCGCGCCCAGGAGAATTAGTAAGACAGGTCGAACGTCACCAACCAAAGCTTGCAACACGGGTTCGATCCGGGTGCTGCGATGCAGGTTTTTGTCCGGATATTGTTGTTCAAGGCGCGCGCTGATCGACTGCAAATCAGCCTGCGCCTGCGCCTCAGCGATGCCAGGTTTTAGACGTCCGATGACCTCCAGGTAGTGTGCGCCCCGTTGATTGGCGATGGGCTCAGTCCCTTCTTTGTCATCCGCGACCGTGGTCCACAACTCGACCGGATCATTCTGGATCGGAAACTGAAACGAATGAGGCATCACGCCGACGATAGTGTGGTTCTTCCCGTCGAGCACCATGCCCTGGCCCACCACATTAGGATCAGAACCGAAACGCTTCTGAAATAATGCCTGACTCAGGATCACCACGCGGCCGCCTTCGCCAGGATCGTCTTCGGCCGGAAGGAAACCGCGGCCAATCACCGGCGCGACACCCAGCATCGGCAGGAGATCGGCATTCACGACGGCGCCTTGCAGGCGCTCCGACTCACCTCTCCCGGTCATAATAAAATCGCTGGTGCGAAAGGTCGCCAGACGCTCGAAGCTATGGTTCTGTTCGCGCCAATCAACAAAGTTAGGATAAGAGGCCGCACCGCGCATTTGACCTCGCGCCGAATCCGTTTCAAACACCATCATCAACTGGTCGGCGTTTGGAAACGGCAGTGGTCGAAGCAATACCGCATTAACGACGCTAAAGATCGCGGTGTTTGCGCCAATCCCCAGGGCCAGCGCAATGGTTGCCACGATGCTGACGCTTGGCGCTTTGAGCAGCATGCGGAAGCCGTATTTCAAATCCTGCAACATCGTTTCCATGAATATCTCCCCACTAAGAATTTCGGATTTCGTTTGTGCGTCGTCTTCGTCCTACCAACTCATCTGGACCCACGCCACCCAAGCAAAAATCCGAAATTCTTACTCGTATCGCAGTGCCGTGAGCGGATTCACCCTGCTGGCGCGTCGCGCGGGCAGGTAACAGGCCAGGAGCGCCACTACCAACAGCGTGACCATGACAATCGCAAAAGTAGATAGATCGGTTGTCTGCACTCCGAACAGCAAGCTCTTCAGCAGCCGCATCAAGGCGACCGCGGCCACGGCCCCAATCACCATTCCCAGCAACGCCAATCCCAAACCTTGTTTCAACACCATCTTGACAATGTCGGAGCTCTTCGCGCCGAGGGCCATACGCACACCGATGTGATGTGTTTGTTGACTGACGGAATACGAAACCACTCCATAAATACCGATCGACGCGAGCAGCAATGCCACACCGGCAAAAATACCAATCAGTAACGCGGGGAATCGCCGCATGAAGGCAGCCGGCGAATTGCCAATCACGTCTTCCATTGGCATTACGTTAAAGATCGCCGCGTCGGGCTCTATGTTCCTCGTCTCGTTGCGAATTGTGGCCGCCATGCCTGCCGGATCACCAGTCGTGCGAACTACCAGGTTGGTCCCCAAGGCCGGGAACCGGCGGAATGGGTAATAAATAACCGGCCTGGTCTCTTCGTCCAGCCCGCTGATCTTCACATCCCCGACTACACCGATAACCAGGTCTGTTTGTCCTGCGAAGGAGTTGTATGCCAGCCGGCGCCCAACCGGATCGCGCCCGGCAAATACTTTGTCGGCGAGAGTCTTACCGATGATGACAACACCCGGAATTGGAGCCGGCAGCGAACCTTGCCGCTGGCCCTGGGCTTGAGCCTGAGCGGCTTGAGCCAGTGCCGCCTGGCGTTGGGCTTCGCCGTCGCGTTCATCAAAATCTCGTCCCGCAAGAATCGGAACTCCAAGCGTCTTAAAATACCTTTCATCAACCGTGCGGATGTTGGCCTCAATCTCCTGCCCGGGCGCGGGAACGGGATCGCCGTCAACGTAAAAACGAGTCGTGTTACCGCCCTGTAGCGGGAGGATATTGATGATTCCCGATCCGGTGACCCCGGGCAGCGAATGAACGCGATTATTTAGTTGATCAAAAAAACCCAATTGCTTGTTGACGTCCGTATACTTGGCCGCAGGCAGGGCGACAGTCATCGTCAGCACGTTTTGCGGATTGAAACCCACGTTTGATTGCAACAAGCGCAGCAGCGATTTCATCATCAGACCGGCGCCAACAAGTAGTACCACCGCCAGCGCGATTTCAGTCGTCACAAAAGCACTGCGAAGGCGTTGCCGGGCGCCGCCGGCAGTCGTTCTACCACCTTCCTTGAGTACCTCGTTCAGGTCGGGACGCGAAGATTGAATTGCCGGAGCCAAACCGAACACGATCCCGGTTAACAGAGACAGCCCGAACGAGAACGCGAGGATGCTGGAGTCGATTCGCAGAGACTTTAGAAAAGGAAGTGCATTGAGTTGGGTCTCAGGCAGCGTCGCTACCAGGGCGTCCACGCCCCAGTAAGCAATCAGCAACCCCAAAGCCCCACCCACCAACGAAAGCAAAACGGATTCGGTCAACAATTGCCTGACTACGCGCCAACGGTTTGCACCCAGCGCTGCCCGGATGGCAACCTCTTTTTGCCGCGACAATGAACGAGTTAGAAGCAAACTGGCGACGTTGGCGCAGGCAATCAGCAGAACAAACCCGACTGCGGCGAGCAAAACAAGCAGTATCGGCTTGACCTGTCCTACAAACTCTTCCTGCAGAGGCACAATCCTGACGAGAGTTCCGGCGTGCGATTGATTGTGTTCCTGTTCGATCCGCTTGGCGATAACACTCAGGTCAGCCTGGGCCTGGGCCTCGCTTACGCCTGGCTTGAGGCGCCCAATGAGATTTGTGCCATGCATGAACCGTCGCGTCAGTTGAATGTCTGTGGGCTGATAGGGCCGCCAAAGGTCGGCGTTTCTAAGAGCAAACTGAAAACTCGCCGGCAGCACGCCGATAACCGTGTAACTTTCGCCGTTGATCGTTAGCGACTGGCCGACTATGCTCGAGTCGCCACCAAACCGGCGTTGCCACATCCCATAGGTGAGCACCGTCACCTTCGGCCCGCCTTGCTTGTCCTCGCCGGGCTGAAACGTACGGCCGAGGATAGGATCGACACCGAGAACAGAAAAGAAATTCGCCGAAGCCATCGGCGCAAACACTCTTTCAGGCTCGCCGCGCCCGCTCATGATTCCGCCGCCGCCGGTATAGGCGGCTAATCCTTCAAAGACCTGGTTCTGTTGATAGTCCTGATAATCCGGATAGGAGAATTCACGCTTCGCAAACTCTTTCTGTGGAGTATTCTCCCAAACGTGATAGAGACGCTCCGACGATTTGTAGGGAAGGCCCCGCAACAATGCCGCGTCAACGACGGTGAAAATCGCCGTGCTTCCACCGATACCGAGCGCAAGGGTCATCACCGCGATCAGTGTGAAGCCTGGCTTCTTCGACATGGTGCGAACGGCATAACGCAGGTCTTGTAAAAGTTTGTTCATGGCTTCTCCTCGATCATTCGTTATTCATATCTGAGCGCAATCAATGGATTAACGCGCGAAGCTCGTCGCGCCGGCAGATATCCCGCCAACGCCGCCACGAATGTCAACAACAGCGCAGCGGTTAGCAGGGTTACCGGATCGCTGGGATTGAGGCCGAAAAGCTGATTTGAAATTAGATGAGCCGCGCCCCAGGCGGCAGGTACTCCGATGATCAAGCCAACAGCAATCAGCAGTAAGCTCTCCTTCAAAACCATCCAGATAATGTTGCGCCGTTCTGCGCCCAGTGCCATCCGAATGCCAATCTCATTTGTCCGGCGCAGAACGGTATGGGCCATGATTCCGTACAAGCCGACGCAGGAAAGCAGCAAACCCAGGAGCCCAAAGAAACTGACAAGCTGAGTGATCAGGCTCTCCTGCTTGAGGGCTTCGTCGGTCTGCAGGCGAAGACTAGTAAAATTCAGAATTGGAAGCCGGTCGTTTACCTGGGTGATCGCGGCGCGCACTTCGGCTGAGAGACTCAAAGGATCGCCTACAGTGCGCAACTCAAAAACGTTGGGAAAAGTCTGTTCGTCCTGTACCTGGAAAATAGGACGATAGACAGTTCTTTCAGCTTTCCTTTTGACGCTTCGATACTTCGAGTCGCCAATCACGCCGACAATTTCAAAGTCGTCTTTATCGGAATCTTCTTCAAAGGTCAGCCGGCGGCCAAGTGGATTTTGATTAGGAAAGAATGCTTCGGCGAAACTCTGACTGACGACAGCTACGCGGGCCGAAGTGGGAGTATCTTGCGGTCCAATCTCCCTCCCCATTAAGAGAGGCACACCAAGCGTCTCGCCGAAGCGGGGCCCAACCAGCATGTCGGCGACATTCATATTTTCATTCTCATTGGGAGTGTATCCACGAACGGTGATGGTGCTGTTGGTGCTTGTCCCGGCCATCGGACTGTAGCTTGCAACCGTGGCGGAGCGAACGTTGGGCAATGCGTTCAAGCGATCATACAGCTGCTGGTAAACCGCGCTTAGTTCGGTCGCCTTGTACCCCGCCAGGCGCGTGTCGACACTGGCCAGCAGGACATTGTCGCGGTCGAATCCCAGATCCTCTTGTTGCAGATTGACCAGACTGCGAGCGAAGAGTCCCGCCCCGACCAACAAAACAAGCGAGATGGCTACCTGTGTTACCACCAACGCCGAGCCCAGGTTGAACCGGCGCTTCCGGCCGCGAGCAGACTTCTCTTTCAAGGCTGAAGCCAGATCAGTTTTAGTGGCCCGGAGGGCGGGCGCAATTCCAAAAAGCACTCCGGAGACAACTGATACTCCGAGCGTGA
Organism: Pyrinomonadaceae bacterium; assembly: GCA_045403245.1. GTDB lineage: Bacteria > Acidobacteriota > Blastocatellia > Pyrinomonadales > Pyrinomonadaceae > PSRF01. The sequence goes on from JAXIOV010000046.1 coordinate 12,784, forward strand.
ACAGCAGTACCTGCGCATCCGGTTTCACATCCAGTGGAGAGGTCGCCGCTAAACGAGCAACCAACACACTAACGGCCCACTGGGCGAGCATGACGCCCGCTACGCCTCCGATCATCGCCAGCAGCAAGCTCTCGGTGAGCAGTTGACGCACCAGACGCCAGCGGCTCGCGCCCAGGGCTTGCCGCAGCGAGATCTCCGCCTGTCTTTCGGCAGCGCGCGACAGCAATAGATTTCCAACATTCGCGCAGGCAATCAGAAGCACGAGCGCCACTATCACCATCAGCATGCTCAAGGCCTGTGAATAGAAAAAGCGCAGTCCCGATAGACCGCGTTCGCCTGAGGCCAGCGTGACATAGTTGTTCTCAATCGTCAGGCGACGTTGGTCAGAAAGTTGATCGCCGGATTGGGCAGTGAGAAATTGCCGTAACTCTACGTTAACGCCCGCCTGCGCCTGTTCAAGGCTGACGCCAGGTTTCAGCCGGCCGATCATGTTCAACCCGTACACGTTCGGGTCGTCGAGAAACGACTCGCGCATCTCAATCTGCGGTTGAAATGCCAGCGGCACCCAGTACTCGGGCGAACGACGGACCCGGGTGCCGAAAAACTCTGGCGGCATCACGCCCACAACCGTAAACGCGGTACTGTTGAGCAGAATGCTCTTCCCTACGATTTGCGCATCGCTGTTTAGTTTTTGCCGCCAATACCCGTGACTGACCACGGCTGCAGGTTGGGCCGAAGGCGAGTCGTCTTCGTTAGTAAGAGTCCGGCCTTGCATTGCATTGACGCTCAGAAGACTAAAGTAGTTTCCGGAAACAAGGTGGGCCGACGCCCGCTCCGCAGCCGCGCCAGGTGACGCGTCTGCTTTCCTGACACTGACTCGACTCTCTCCGCTACGGAAGGCGCTTAATTCCTGAAACGAAGGATCGTGTTCGCGAAAATACCGATATGCGGCAAACGAAAAGAGGTCCCAGCGGCCCGGTGAAAGGTCGCCATCTGATGTGCGCATCCCCTCACTCGGCGACTCATTGAACAGAACCAGTTCTTCCGGTTTGTTGACTGGTAACGGTTTGAGCACGACGGCATTGATCAAGGTGAAGATCGCCGTGTTGGCGCCGATCCCTAGTGTCAGGATGACCAGCGCTACGATCGTGAAGGCTGGCCGCCTGATCAAACCGCGCCAGCTATACCGAATGTCTTTCAACAATGAATCAAGCATGGTGTCCCCCAAAACTCCGTCGGCACTAAACAATCTCGGCGTTTAAGTAATCAGCGATAGCAAATTTCCCCGCATCAGACGCTCGCCACCAGCCTGCGCGGGCGTTCGTTTATTCGTAGCGCAGTGCTTCGAGCGGATCGACTTTGGTCGCCCGTCGCGCCGGCAGATAACAAGCAACCAACGCCGTAATGAGCAAGCAGACAGAAACCAAAACGAATGTCGAAGCATCCGTCGGAGTCACACCAAACACTGAAACATCTGACTCTGTTGTTGCCAATCCACGAAGTCCGGAATTGACATGTTGCTTTGTGTTATCCCCTTCGACGGATTTATGCCTTCGAAAACAACGATCTGTTCCGGCTCCGAAAAAGGCATCGGACGTAGCAACACGGCATTGACGGCGCTGAAGATCGCGCTGTTTGCGCCGATGCCCAGAGCCAAAACCATCACGGCGACGACCGTAAAGCCGGGTCGCTTGAGCAGCATTCGGAATCCGTATCGCAGGTCTTTAAGTAAAGTGTCCATCGGTTTCTCCGAGGTTCAGCGTTTGGGTCCGGAGTTCAGAGTTCAGGGTTCAGAGTCCAGGGTTGTGGTTTCTAGCTTCTGATTTCTGGTTTGTG
>JAXIOV010000126.1:0-10596 GCA_045403245.1 Pyrinomonadaceae bacterium
GCGTCGATGGACGAGATTGTTATTGACCAGGTCGCTCGACTTCGCGCCCAGATGACGGCGCCGTCAGCGTCTACGGCGAAGTCTGACTCCGCAAACGGGAAATTGGCCAGCGGATCGGCAAGAGCACGACGCTTTTTCCGCGAGATCAAATTGCGCGCTCGAAAAAACGAAGGGCAATAATTGGCAGGCGGGGCCTCAGCAATACAAGTCAGTCCAGTTGGGTTCATCGAGTTGAAGAATGGCGCGTCAGAATTCCGGCCGATTAGAACGGTTTCGTTTTCGTGGCTGATGGTTGGCGGCCTGGCTGCGATTTTTCTACTGCGTAAAACTCTCGGGCGAAATCATTGAGAGCGAGGCAGTAGCGCGCGCGTCAGCGAGGGTGTCTTCTTGGTAACCGCGCCCTTCCTGACGGGCGGGCTACTGCCCCGGTGGAGGTCTACTCTTTGCTCGCGGCGGGAGCAGGCCCTCCTTTCCAAACCAGATGACAGCGGATTTTGAGTGGCAAAATTCTGGCTTTTCATAAGCCACAGGAATAAACTTGAGTATACCAACAAAGAGTGAGTCCCTTGTCCAACCTATTCATCAAACCGATTCAGTCGACGGCCCGAATGGTAAACGCCATGCGGTCGCGAAAGGTCAGTACGCTGGACCACGGCGACCCCTGGCAGCAGATGATTCGATACCAGCCCGAGGCGTGGCGTATTGATGACACGAATTTCTCGCGGGACGAAGCGGACTGCTCTCTACTGAGATTCACGCGTGCCGAACGGAATCGGCCCCTCCCCGGCGTCTGGGATCAAACCCAGGTCCTGGAATTGCTCGGTCGAATAAACTACAGAATTATCAAGGGCAAGCGGGTTTACGTTGAAGTCGGCGGAGTGGTTTACAAAACCCTCTACGGCGGTTACTGGCGCAGCGTCTTCACCGGCGTCGAGCATTACCTGCTCAGGTGTGAGCAAGTTTCGGGCTCCATCTGGGCGGCCGACGAAAGCGGAAACGACGCGGCCAGTGCAATTGATCTTCCTATCGCTTACTCGAATCACGGCTGGACCGCCAGCGGTTACTCCCTCTCGTTCATGCTAGCCCGCGACTAAATAACAAGACTCAACCGAACGGCCGCATCAGAACCGGGAGCCGTCGCGACCGGGTCCTTGCCGCAGCACTCCACCGAACGGCCGCATCAGAACCGGGAGCCGTAGCGACCGGGTCCTTGTCGCAACACTCAACCGCATCAGAACCGGGAGCCGTAGCGACCGGGTCCTTGCCGCAACCCTCATCCGCATCAGAACCGGGAGCCGTAGCGACCGGGTCCTTGCCGCAACGATCCCAAGTCTTTGGTCCATCGCAAGAGCTTGAGTTTGTGAGAGCTTTGCGAGTTCTTAGAAGAGTTGAGTGTCGCGAGAACGACCCGGTCGCTACGGCTCCCGGTTCTGATGCAGTGCAGTCGAGTACAGTTACGATGACAACGATCTGGTGCCTTCCTAAACTGCGGGCTTATTCAGCTTGTGTGATCGGCCATGAGTTGCGGCCAGCCGACTGCTCCTGCCGACTGCCCCTGCCGTCCGCTCCTTGACCGTTCAGGAATACTGACCGGCTGGTTTTCTAACCCACTAGTTTCTGCAGGGAGATCATCAACTCTTGAAGCAGAGTTGTGACTTGGTTCGCAAAACCAGACACAATTACGACCAGTTGGTCTCCGAGAAGCATTGGAGCAGAGGCCACCACAACGGCGGATACGACCAGTAGGGTTGAAATCAAAGATGAGACATCAAGTTTTCTAGCTGCGCACTTTTCCATAATCACCTTCTACTGCTGGGATTGCTGACCAGGGAGAGGTTCAGGCGAAATTAGGGAGAGAATGGTGAGATTTCTAGAGAGGGGCCACAATCTTCATAGCAATTGGAATGCCGACCTGGACCACCTGCTACCGCAAAGAACCTAAACCCCTTGCTACCCTAAGTTACGTAGCTTTGAGCGGTTTTCGGCACTGACCCAGTGCTCCGGGTCAAGCGGTCATACTGCGGAAATGTCCCATGCAACTTGACTGGTTTCGGTCGGCTTTGCCCGAGAAGTGGCTATAGAGACTTTCAAGAGCATGAGTGCAACTAACATGACGGCAAAGCCGAACGCGGCGACAACAACCCGGTCGCTACGGCTCCCGGTTCTGAGCGGCCGTTTCGGTTGAGTGCTGCGCCAAGGACCCGGTCGCTACGGCTCCCGGGTCTGATGCGGCCGTTCGGTTGAGTGCTGCGCCAAGGACCCGGTCGCTACGGCTCCCGGTTCTGATGCGGTTGAGTGCTGCGACAAGGACCCGGTCGCTACGGCTCCCGGTTCTGATGCGCAGCCGTCAGTGATTTGCAGATCATCTCACCCTCGCCGGCGGGCGGGGCAGGACGGTCGATTCCCAATTCTTGAACTCATCTTTGAGTTGGCTGAAATTTGTTGGATTTTGTTCGCGGAAGTTGGCACGCTCTCTTTGATCAACGGAAAGATCGAAAAGGTATTCACGCGTGCCATCGTTTAGATATTTCCAACGCCCCTTCTTGACTGCGTCTTGATTGGAGTTGCGCCAAAAGAAAGTGCGGTCGTAAGCCGGTCGGGTTCCACGAATTATTGGCAACAAATCATCGCCATCGAGCGGATACGCAGGATCCGGTTTAGCTCCACCGACGGCGAGCATCGTGGCGGTCCAGTCCATCGTAATCAATGCCTGATGGTTGGCGCCTCCAACCGGAACCACACCCGGCCAGCGCACTAATGCCGGCACTCTAACGCCGCCTTCCCACAGTGAAAATTCCTGCCCCGAGAACGGCCAGTTGTAAGAGAAGCGTTCGCCTCCGTTGTCGCTGGTGAAAATGACCAGCGTGTTTTGGCTCAGACCCGCCCGCGCCAGCGCCTTCAACACTTCTCCCACACCGTCATCCAAACTCTTCATCATCGCGGCGTAAGTTTTTAATGACCCACCTGAGGTAAACGCATCGTACCCGAGCCCCAGTTCGCGGCTTACTTTCTGATCGCCCGGTCCCTCCCACGGCCAATGCGGAGCAGTGTAATGAAGACTCAGATAAAACGGACGCGCGCCGGCTTGCTGACCTCGATGACGAGAAATATAGTCAACCGCCCGCTGCGTCAGCATTTCTGTCATGTAACCGACGCGTTCTACCGGAACCTTGCCTTCATAAAAATCAAGGTCGCCTTCCATGTCTTTGTGCGTGAAAAAGTCGACTGCACCGCTCATGATCCCAAAAAACTCTTCGAAGCCACTTTGAATCGGGCCAAAGTTTGGCAAATAACCCAGGTGCCATTTGCCGATCAGCGCCGTCTCATAACCACTTTGTTTCAACATCGAAGCGATGGTGGGATGCTCGGGTGGTAAACCGAGTGTCAGCGCTTTGTCACCAAGATCTCTTCTTTCGGTCAAAGGCGTTTCGAGACCAACGCGAGTTCTTGCTGGATAGCGTCCGGTGATGAACGCGCAACGTGTGGGTGTACAAACCGGCGATGCTGAGTAGGCATTGAGAAAGCGCACGCCTTGAGCGGCGAGACGATCGAGGTTTGGGGTCTGGTAATCGGGACGGCCGTAGCAGCTGAGATCGCCATAGCCAAGATCGTCCGCGAGAATGAAAAGGATATTGGGACGGCGCGCGTCAGACCGGCGTTGAGACAACTTGAGCGCGGGAAGAACTGCAGCGCCGGCAATTGTGGCGCCAACGAATTCGCGACGCGTGATCCGTGGTGGCATGTCGCGGATGGTAGATCGCAGACAAGGAAAAAACAACGGGAAAGGAACTTGAATTTTCAATCTGAGGATGAAGGTTATTCAACTTGAGCGGGGGCGCGCTGCGCTTTGCCCCCTTCCTGACTGCGCATTTCCCGGATTGCGCATTTCCTGACTGCGAGTCTCCTGGACCCTTCGGGCTAGATCATCGCCGGTTGAGGGTTCGCCTGCGGACACAAGTCCACCGGTTGAATATGATCACCAGACTCCGGTTTAGTCTTCGCTGACTCACTCCCGTTAACCGCAAAACAGAGCTCGATGCCGTCAGCTTCGACGGTGTCGTGTTCAAGCAACAACTCCACCAGGCGCGCGATCGAATCCTGTTCGGCCGTCACCACCTCGCAAGCGCGTGCGAGTTGAGTGTTGATGATCTCATTCACTGCTTCCTCAACGCGATCAAGCAGTCCCTGGCTAAGCTGTTCGGTGCGAGGGTCACCCAGGTAAATCGGTCCGAGCGGGCTCATCCCAAATTCGCTAACCATGCTCCGCGCGATTTCGACGGCGCGTTGAATGTCGTTTGAAGCGCCTGCGGTCATCGTGGAAAGTAGAATTTGTTCGGCCGCGCGTCCGCCAAGCAAGACCGCAATCTGGTCTTCGAGATATTCGCGTTTCTTCATCAAACGATCACGCTCGGGTAAAGACTGCGTGACACCCAATGCGCGTCCCCGCGGAAGAATCGAAACCTTGTGAATCGGATCGCCATTCTTGGCCGCCAGTCCCACGGCAACGTGACCGGCTTCGTGGACCGCGGTCGCATATCGCTCGTCCTGGTCCATCATGAACCCGTGACGTTCGGCCCCCATCAGGATCCGATCGCGAGCGAATTCAACGTGCTTACGACCGACTGCCTCTGAGTCGTCGCGCGTAGCCGCAATCGCCGCTTCATTCAAAAGGTTTGCCAGGTCCGCTCCGGAGAAACCCGGCGTGCCGCGAGCGACCCAACTCAGATCAAGTTCGGAGTCCAGCCTCAACTTGCGCGCATGCACTTCGAGGATCGCCTCGCGGCCACGAACGTCAGGCAGGTTTACTGCGATCTCCCGATCGAAGCGACCGGGACGAGTCAGGGCTCGATCCAGAACATCGGGACGATTGGTGGATCCGATCACGACGATGCTGGAGTTTTGATCGAACCCGTCCATCTCAATTAACAGTTGATTGAGCGTTTGGTCCTGGTCCGCGGCGGCCGAATCATTACCGCGGCCACGTTGACGTCCCAGAGCATCGATCTCATCGATGAAGATAATGCACGGCGAGACCTTCTTGCCCTCGGCGAAAAGCCGGCGCACACGCGACGCTCCGACTCCGGCAAACTTTTCCTGAAAGCTGGAACCAGAAGCTAACAGAAACGGCACCCGAGCTTCGCCGGCGGCCGCGCGCGCCATCAGGGTCTTGCCGGTTCCCGGTGGGCCATAAAGCAAGATTCCTCGAGGTGCGCGTCCTCCGAGCCGGCCAAAGCGCGCCGGGTCGCGTAGAAAATCGATCGTCTCCGCGAGTTCAGATCTGGCTTCATCAACTCCTGCCACATCGGCAAACGAAACATTCTGTTTACCGCTCTGGTTCTCCAGGCTAAAGCTACTGACGCCGGCATTCATGTGGGCAAACACGCGCCATCCGATCACGCCCAGCAATAGCACCATCAGAACCGGTGCACCCCACGTCAATATGTTTGCGGCCATGGTCGGTTGTACTTGTCGAAACTCAATCGGCACGTTGTTCTTTCGAAACTGGTCAATCAGCCCCTGGCGAACAGACTCGCCGGTAACCGTGGCCTGCAGATTCTGTCCCTGCTTGTTCTGGACCGTCAACAAGTCGCTCTCGACCACCAGCGAAACAGCTGATCCGGTTTCCGCGAGGTGGTAGAGGTCGGAATAGTTGATCTTGGTAATGAACGGTGTCCGGCTTTGAACAAACAGGATGGCGGTGGCCGCGATCAACACGAGTGCCGCGATGGCGACGAGGGTCAATACAAGGCGTTGGGAACTGGAAACGATTTTTCTTATGGGGGAAGGCATAACGGTACTCCGTTACTCGCTCGAAAAATTGAGAGCGAGGCTAATTTCCTTTCGGATTGAAATTCAATGAATCAGGGCTGGAGCGACGGAGCGTCGGGGGAGGACAACGGCGCGGTGCAAAACCCGAGATCATTAACGCGGAGCGCTCGCCGAATAGGAGCAGCGAGCACATGTTTACTTTACCAGCCTGTCACGATAGAAGTCCAGATCCACGCGGGGGGAAGGGGAAGGGGTAAAAGGGGAAGGGGTAAATCTGTGGCAGATGATATCGATAAGGTGCCGCAGTTCAACCTGCGTCCGCTCCTGCGTCCTGCTCCTGCCTCCTGCCTCCGATTTCAGTAGGGGTCGGCGCCGCTGGGCCGTGTTACGACATAACAGGCGACTGATGTCTGAGCACTGCAGTCTCCGTGCGTGCCGTGAGACCCGGGGGATTAACGGCGCCGACGCTGAGGAGAAACGGACCTAAGAGATCTTGAGTGCAACTAACATGGGGCTTCGCAGCACTTTTTGTGCAAGACCGCTCAACCATGTCAACTGACGACGTTTCCGTAAGTAACTCCGACCGAGATAACGTGCGTACCGGCACCAGGAGATCCGGATGTGCCTTAACCGGATTCCGGGTTACCCGGAAGCAGCAACGACTGTTTTTCCCCGCAAGGGGCAGCGTTGCTGGCCGCCACCGCGGTCGGAGTGTCTGGGTCACCGCCGCCCGGTTTCATGTTGATTGACATGGGCCACAGGCTTCGGCTGACCCGTTAGCGTAAACAGCGAAAAAATCGCATCCGCAAGCGCATCCGGAGCCCGCACCAGGGTGGCTTGGCGGTGCTGTTCGGGTTTTCGCCGGTTATCACTTTAAGGACGTGGGTTGAGTAAGACTTGAGGAAAACTTGAGGCGATTTGAAGGCAGACTTGAGTTAGGGAAGCGCGGGTGGGGCATTCAAACTCATTAAGGGCAAGATCTTCTGATTTGAACTGTTTTTACCGCAAAGTGGTTGCGGTAAAAGCAGGTCGAGTCAGAAATCCGGATACGACAAGGTCCGTTGCACTCCGAAGTTGAGTTTCGCGAAGTTAAGATTTTTGAGAATCGCGTTGGAGGTTGGCTTGGCTGTCGCGGCTCTTGGTTATAGAATGCCCCCGAACAAATCGCCCCCCCGACTCCATACCAATATGTTTTGTCCTGCTTGCGGCTCTGAAAATATCGACGGCAGTGATCGTTGTGACAACTGCCTGACGTCGTTTCGCGATCTGGACATCCCGGGCGCTGACGCCGCTGAAGGTCTGCGTCGATCGGTGATGGAAGACAGGCTGAATAAGCTTGGTTATGACGAGCCAGTTTGCGTGATGCCGGATGCGCCGGTCTCCGACGTGATTGAGCTCATGAAACAGAGCCATTCAGGCTGCGCGCTGGTCGTTGAAGATGGAAAGCTGATCGGCATTTTCACCGAACATGACGTGCTGCTGAAGTTGACGAGCGACAAGTCAGCCGCCACTGCGCCAGTAGACGAACCAATCCTGGTTGAGAAAGAGACCGTCGGGCTTCCGTTGGAGCAAGTCCCGGTCAGCGGCCTGCCTTTTAGTGAGATCCCGGTCGAAGAGTTACGCGCCGAGAAATCACTTTTCAGAGAGCCCAGCATTACTGAAGTCGATTCAAGCGTTGTCCAGTCAAAAGTGAATCAAGCAAAGTTGCTGGTGAAGGATCTGATGACTGCCAATCCCGAGGCTCTCCACGAACACGAGACAGTCGCGTTTGCGGTGAACAAGATGTCTCTCGGCCGCTACCGCCACCTTCCGATCCAAAAAGAGGACGGCACTTACACCGTCGCCTCCATCAAAAACGTCCTCAACTACATCGCTAAGGGAGACTGGTAAGGGCGCAGGTCAGGAAGAGTGCGCAGGAGATGGGCAGTCAGGGAACTTGAATTTTCAATCTGAGCATGAATCTGCTAAACCACCCTCCCACACCCGAAAATCACCTTGACCGAATTTCAGTCTATTCGATGAGCCCGCTTTCGATCTGACCGGAACCCCAATTTCTCAATCCCTGAAAACTCAACCTGCGACGAGAATTCTCACGAATCGGACCGCCCGCGTTCCGGCACACCGGGTGCTAAAGGGTTCAGTGCCCCCCAGGCCTCCCTGGACACCACTCTCACCTCAGAATCTCTCCCCGAGATCCCTTCGGGATTGGCAGTCACAATGCTGTGCGCCGATAAAACAACTGAGCTCGACCAACCGTCGCCGGTGCCGGAGCCGCGCGACAACACCGAGCTGTTTCGCCTCGCCTTCGACCTTGCCGCCGTCGGCATGGCCCTGGTTCTGCCTTCCAAACGCTGGCATCACGTCAACCATTCACTCTGCGAAATGCTCGGTTACTCAGCAGATGAGTTGCTCGCCCAGGATTTTCAAGATTTCATTCACTCGGACGATCGCGCTCCTTTTGTGACCAAGCTGGCGTGGCTGCTCACCGGCAAGATTTCCAATGTTCAAACCGAAGTCCGATGCATTCACAAAGATGGCCAGGTGGTCTACGTAATGTGGAGTGTGTTTCGCGCCGTGCTGAACTCGAGCGCTGAGGCCCACCTGATCTTCCAGATTCAGAACATCACCGATCGAAAGGAAGCGGAAGAGAAACTGGTTCACGACGCTTTTCACGACGCGTTGACCGGTCTTCCGAATCGCGCCTTGATGATCGACCACCTCAAGTTCACGATTTCGCGCGCGAAGCGCAGACCCGGTCTGACTTTTGCCGTGCTGTTCGTTGATCTGGATCGCTTTAAGCTGGTTAACGATAGCCTCGGACACATGGTAGGCGACCAGTTGCTGGTTGGGATTGCGCGACGCCTCGAAAAGTGTTTACGTCCCGGCGACACGGTGGCCCGCGTCGGCGGTGACGAGTTCACCATCCTGCTGGAAGAGATCTCAGATCTGGAGGAAGCGATTAGCGTCGCCGAAAGAATTCATCAGGAACTCAAGAAGCCTTTCGACCTTGGCGGACGCGACGTGTACACCACGGTCAGCATCGGCATCGCGCCGGGTTCACTGACTTACAATCAGCCGGATGAGATCCTTCGCGACGCTGACATGGCAATGTATCGCTCGAAGTCGTTGGGCAAAGCGCGTCATGAAATGTTTGACGAAGAGATGCACACGCGTGCCCTCCGGCAACTTCAGATGGAGAACGACCTTCGTCAGGCCCAGGAGCGGGGCGAGCTGATTATCAACTACCAGCCAATCGTTGGTCTTGATGATTTCCGTCTCTGTGGTTTTGAAGCACTGGTGCGCTGGCAGCATCCGGAGCGCGGGTTAATTTCGCCGCTGGATTTCATTCCGCTGGCTGAAGAAGGCGGGCAGATAAAAGAGATTGGCGCATGGGTATTGGAAGAGGCCTGCAAGCAGATGCGCCAGTGGCACGACAAATTTCCTTCAGAGAAGCCTCTGTACATGACCGTTAATCTCTCGCCGCGACAGTTTGCGCAAGAAGACCTGATTGAACAGGTGCGCGGAATCCTTCAGAGAACCGGACTTGATCCAAACTACCTGAAACTCGAGATTACCGAAAGCCTGCTGATGAACGAGTTTGACTCCGCTGATTCGATGCTCTCGATGTTGCGCGGGCTGGGAGTAAGATTGAGTATCGATGACTTCGGCACCGGCTATTCGTCGTTAACTTACCTGCACCAGTTCCCGATCGACACGCTGAAGATAGATCGTTCCTTCATAATGAGGATGAGCAAGGAAAACATCGAGATCGTTCGCACGATCCTGATGTTGGCGGAAAACCTCGGGATGGACGCGATTGCCGAAGGGGTTGAAACGCAGGAGCAATTGTCGTTACTCAGGGAGCTTAACTGCCCCAGCGGTCAGGGCTATTTCTTCTCCAAGCCCCTCGGAGTCGACCCTGCCGAAGCAATGATCTCGGAAACTTACCACCCGCGACAGACGCTGGTGGCCTGAGGCTAGCCCCGGGGCACTAGCCCGACTGTTAAGGAGGGCTCCCGTCACCCGACACTCAATAATCCCGTGGGCTAAGTAAGCCCTCCCTTTCATTTGGTCATTGAAGGCCAGAAGGCGGCACTTAACCACTCGACCCTCTTTTGCCAATTTTGTTTCAGCCAAACATCATGCGAGCCTGCGAAATGAAAAAACAATCCCAACACACTGAACGGCGAACTCGTTCCCTAAATCTGGCCCAGGTGAGAACGCGCAAGCGCTAACCTGCAAGAGTGCAGGTCAGAAAGAGGCAAAGCGCGGCTAGAAAAGCTGATTTTCCATTTGTCATTCGACATTTTTCATTCGCCATTGAAGGCCAAAGGGTTGTAGCTAACCACCCAAATAGAATTAGATGCGAGCTTCACCTTCTTGAATGTTTCAATGCTCAGGTTCTGGGCTTCCAATGGCAAATGGTTGATTCAAGTTTGAAGTGCAACACCACGGGGTCTGCAACTACTTCGTTAGTCTTCTGACCTGACTTGCTTTACCGCAAAGCGGTTACGTCTTAAGGCCCAGGGTTGCCGCTTCGGCTACCCTGGGTTTTAGGATTGAATGGTGTCCAACCGCAACGCGGTTGCGCCCGCCGATGCAACTCCTGGCAGGGCAGTGAGAGCGTTGCTTCAACCCAGGGGTAAGTCAAGATCATTAGCAACTGGGAACGGGTTCTCGCGCCTGAGACGCAACCGCGTTGCGGTTGAATCGTCTAATCAATTCTGTAACCCAGGGTAGCCGAAGCGGCAACCCTGGGCTGTAAGACGTAACCGCTTCGCGGTAAAGCAGTTCAAGTCAGAAATTCTAACGAGGGACTACAGGTTT
>JAXIOV010000036.1:0-2843 GCA_045403245.1 Pyrinomonadaceae bacterium
GCGTTGCGGTTGAATCGTCTAATCAATTCTGTAGCCCAGGGTAGCCGAAGCGGCAACCCTGGGCTGTAAGACGTAACCGCTTCGCGGTAAAGCAGTTCAAGTCAGAAATTCTAACGAGGGACTACAGGTTTCGTTGCAACCCAGACTTTGAATCCGCGTGTTTTCACAACGATCTGTTGCAGATCGAAGTTGAATCCACGAATGAGAAATGTCAAACGATAAATGTCAAATCAGTTCGTTCTGTCTTCTCCCCGCTCACAACGTCACCGAACGTATTCCCAATGCCACGGTTCGTAGCAATACGGCCGGAACCCGAAACGTTCCGCATTGCGTACCAGCCACTGATAAACACGCGTTTCAACCTGCTGGGAACGATTTGCGTCATTCGTCTCAACCGGCTCGCCGCCCACGTAAAGATCCAGCGCCCGGCCGGTGAAGTGTGGACTGTTCACGGCCAGGCCGGCGCTGCCTGCATTGGGCGATTCACGACGCAGTTTTTCCTGATACTCCCGCGAGCGAAAGGCGGAGATGATCTTCAGGTATTTTTCGTCAGGCGCCAGTTGGCCGCGTGGCGCACGCGCCAGGCCCAGTGACCGGTCGGCAACAGCCGCCGCGACCATGCGCCTGTAAGCGGCGTAGGTTCGTCGCTCAACCTGGCGGAGTTCCTCCGCGCGCGTGGGATCGTAGAAATCCGAGACCGGGGCGGTGAGCAACTGCTCGGGCTGCGCTAAGGAGCGGTCTTTCAGTCGTGCGTCCTGCCATGTCTTGATCATCGCATAGAGTGTTTCGTCATCAAGGACACCGCTGGCCTTCAGCCCCGATTTGGCCTGCCAGCGCGAGAGGTCGCGCGCAAACTTTTCAGTTGCGGGATCGTGTTTTGTTTTGATCAGTCGCTTGATGAGCGGCGCATAAAGATACCATCCTCGCTGTTGCTTGCTGCCAAACACCCAGCTCAGTTCCCTGCTGAGCTGCGCGTTTCGCGTCGCAGCTTCTCTTCGCAGGCTACTGCTTGCACCACGCTTGTCTCCGGCCGTGGGTTTCAAGACTCGCTTAACGGTTGTGCCATTGCTGGGCTCCGCCTGTGATTGACCATGACCAATCGTACGGTTGAACCAGACCAGGGCTAGTGACGCCGCCAGAGCAATAACAAACGCTGCGATGTGTCTTTTTCTCATTCCAGCCATAACCAAAACAATGAATGCCAGGGTTAGGGTGCCGCTACCGCGTAGACTATCAGATGCAGCGCCGGTGATCACGGTTTGGCATCTATCTCAAAAGGACGGTCAAGCTTTTGGTAAATGGCGGTGAGGGGTCAGTTTGAAACTAGGCCGCGAATAAACGCGAATCTGAAAAGAAAACCTGGACAAGTAAACGCCCGGGAATAACGAATCGTTGGGGCAATTAGCTCCCGCGTTGGCGAATCAGAACCGGGAGCCGTAGCGACCTGGTCGTTTGCCGCCGCACTCAACTCGTATGACTGCTGCAGTCGTCTACTGAGTTCCCGCAACAAGAGGCAGTCACGGTGACACAAACAGAGTGGGATCCCCCGACCCGGTCGCTACTGATACAGAGCCCCGGTCGCTCCGGCTCCCGGTTCTGATACAGAGACCCGGTCGCTACGGCTCCCGGTTCTGATACAGAGACCCGGTCGCTACGGCTCCCGGTTCTGATACAGCGACTCGGTCGCTACTCCTCCCGGTTCTGATACGGCGACCCGGTCGCTACGGCTCCCGGTTCTGATACAGAATTGAAGATTGCTGGCGCAAGCCTTCGTTGCCTTAGAACCGATTTAGCAACACACGATTACCCAGGGCCAAATTTGCCGGTTGGTTGTTTAAATCGGAACAGGTCGATTATGCTTGGTGCTTTCGACGCGATGAAACCAACCGGCCGGCCCAGAATCAAGATCTGCTGCATGGGAAGCATCGAGGAAGCCTGGATGGCCATCGAGCACGGCGCCTCGGCGGTGGGACTGGTGTCGGCCATGCCAAGTGGCCCGGGTGTTATCGAAGAAGAATTGATTTCCAGAATTGCGGCAGCGTTGCCGCCGGCGATCGGCTCTTTTCTGCTCACTTGTCAGCAGGATGCTGACGCGATCATCGAACAGCAAAGAAGGCTCGGCGTTAACACTATTCAGATCTGCGATCGACTCGAGACCGGGAGTTATTCAGATCTGCGCCGCGGATTACCAGGTATATCTCTGGTCCAGGTAGTTCACGTGACTGGTCCTGAAGCTCTCGATGAAGCCCAGGCTGTGGCGCCGTTTGTTGACGCGATCCTGCTGGACTCCGGTAACCAGTCGCTGGCTGTCAAAGAGTTGGGCGGCACCGGCCGGGTACACAATTGGAACGTGAGCCGGCAGATTCGCGAGTCAGTTGAAGTTCCGATCTTTCTGGCCGGCGGCTTGAATCATTCGAATGTTGCGCAAGGCATCGAAGAAGTCGGGCCATTTGGCGTAGACGTGTGTAGCGGCGTGCGAACAGACGGGAAACTGGACCAACACAAACTCGATCGATTTTTCGCTGCCATTGATCAGAGAACGTGCGAGGACGCAACGAATTTGTCTAAATGAACCGTATCAGACCGAGTCGCTCTCGCGGCACTCAACACGCCCTTAAAGAAACGCCGCTGGTTGAGCGCGGCGTCAACAACCCGGTCGCTACTGTTCCCGGTTCTGATGCGGTGTCAACGACCCGGTCGCTATCGCTCCCGGTTCTGATGCGGCGTCTACAACCCGGTCGCTATCGCTCCCGGTTCTGATGCGGCCTCTACAACCCCGTCGCTATAGCTCCCCGTTATTATTCGGCCTCAACCAACCAGTCTAAAAAAGGCACCTAAAGTTG
>JAXIOV010000164.1:0-24085 GCA_045403245.1 Pyrinomonadaceae bacterium
GCGGAAAAAGCGTCGTGCTCTTGCCGATCCGCTGGCCAATTTCCCGTTTGCGGAGTCAGACTTCGCCGTAGACGCTGACGGCGCCGTCATCTGGGCGCGAAGTCGAGCGACCTGGTCAATAACAATCTCGTCCATCGACGCGCCACTCGCACCCGGCAAAACAGCCCCCGCCCGAGAAAGAGCCCGGTCGATTGAAACCGCCGGGTGATTCTCTTTGACGCCCGCGCCACCGGTTAGCTGAATGACAGACTCTGACTCAACCAACTCCCGGCGGGTCGACATCCATTGCATCGTCGCGGAAACAAATAGTTCCTTCATGTATGCGAATGAGAAGTTCTCGGTCTGTTCAACCACCTTGGCGGTAGTCGGTGCCAGAAGACGCAACTCGGGTTGCAGTTGTTTGTTCCAGGCAGCGACGTAGGCGTCACGCTCCGCGGCGGCCGGCAGGTTGAAGTAGTACTTGCGATCGAAGCGGCTAGGACGATCGAGAATCGCCGGGTCGAGCCGGTCCGGGTGGTTGGTTGTTGCCAGAATCACCAGCCCCGTGTTGCTCTCAAATCCGTCAACCTCATTCAGAAAAAACGACCGGTTCTCATCGTCGATCATCGCGTCAATGTCTTCGAAAACCAACACGCACGGCGAGGTCATGCGCGCCCGCGCGAACACCAGCCCCATGTTCTCCTGGTCAGTCGCATACTCTGATTTGAACCCTTTGACGTAGAGGCATGGGTGTCCGAGCTGATTGATCAGGGCCTTAGCGGTGTGGGTTTTCCCGTTTCCCGGTGGGCCTATAAACAAAGCCCCGCGCTTCCAGGGGACGCCGCATTGCACATACAACTCACGCGAACGAAAGAACCGCTCGAAGTCGTTCTGGAGTTGCAACTTCAGTGAGTCAGGCAGAATGACGTTATTGAAAGTAGAAGTCTTGATGGCATCGTAGAGCTCCTCGTTCTTGTCCCAGCAACCGTCCTTAAAGACCAGAATCTCCCCGCGAACTTCGGATGACCACTGGCAGACCGCGGCGAAGAAGGCCTCGGCCAGCTCAATGTTTTCAGCGACAATCCAATGATGACGCGCACGGTAGCAGCTCTCCGACCAGGTGATCAGGACCACGTCCAGAAGGTGTCCGCGCCAGAGCACGTTCAGCCAGGAGTTTTCCAACTCTTTGGCTAGCTCTTTGCCGGGCCGTTCCCAATCTGACCTCAGGTGATTGAAAACGGATGACTCGGAGACAATTGAACATTGCTCTTCGCGCACGTATGCCTCCAGGTCAAAGTACCCGGTTTTGCCTTCAACGATTGCCTTTCCGGGATGCAGCTCCGCCAATTCCCGCGCGACGTGATACGCAATGTAGTCGTGCGGCTGATGAAGCGCGTCCTCGATGAAGTCTTCTATGCCCATAACATTTGCTCGCAATTGATTTGCGAAGCGCAACAGAGTTTTGCGCGACCTGGCCCGGCGATGACTAAGGCATCACCGGACACAACCGCGCCCCAAAAATCCTGAAGTTTCTTAAATAAACTAAGAGGGTGCGACCGAAGTGTGGTCGCCAGGTTTATCTGAAGGTGTAACTCGTGACTAAAAGCATTGCATTTACCAATCTGCGAAGTGGCCCAACCATAGCGCGAGTCGCGGCGCCTCGTCAAGGTTTTGGGATTGAGTGTTCATTTTTCAGTTTGCTCTGGCACGTCTGCCCCTGCCTTCCTGAATCACGAGGACCAGGGCGTAGGCTTGCGGACCCAGCGGTGTTGTTTGAGTTGTTGACACAATGCGTCTGGCAGCGGGCCGGCATCGCTGGCGGCGATGTTTGATTCAACATGAGAAAGTTTGCGCATGCCGGGAATGATTGTGCTGACCGTTGGATTGCTGAGAATGAAGCGCAGCGCCAGCTCCGGCAAGGTAATCTCAGGTTCGCCTGAATGCTCCTGGTTCCAACCCCGAAGTAGTTCTTTCAACGCCGCAACTCGTTCGAGGCTGGGATTCAGATTCTCGGGAACAAAGTAAGTGTTGCGCCAATCACCTTCAGGCCAGCGGCTGTCTTTCGTGAGTGTGCCGGTGAGAGTCCCTTCATCAAACGGCACTCTCGCGATCACCGCCACTTTCATCTCCTCGCACGCCGGAAATAAATCGTCCTCCGGATTTTGATCGAAGATGTTGTAGATGACCTGGACCGAATCAATCTGTCCAGTCCTGACTGCCCGCACGCCGTTCCAGGGCTCCCAACGATTAAGACTGATCCCGATCGCTCCAATCAGTCGCTGGCTGCGCAGGTCGTCAAGCTTGTAAAGCCAGCGGTCATCGCGCAACCAGTCGTCTTCCCAGGTGTGAAACTGGATCAGATCAAAACGTTCGACGCCCGCACTCTCGAGACTTCGGTGCACAAACTCTTCAACATGATCAGGCGGGTAACTGTCCTTGAGACTATGTTCCGGCAGAGCCGGCCACTGTTTGTTTTTTGGCGGGATCTTGGTGGCAGTGTAGAGCCGCTTATCAGAATTGGCCCTGATGGTCTGCCCGAGTAGTTTTTCGCTATGGCCGTCGCCATAAGCGTGGGCCGTGTCGAAGAAGTTGCAGCCAAGATCTACTGCGGCCTGCAAAGACTGGAGCGATTCCTGGTCATCCGAGTTTGACCAGCTTGCCATTCCCCACATCCCGTAGCCAATCTCGCTGACCTGCCAGCCCATCCGGCCAAATTGTCTGTTTCGCATGAGGGAGATGGTAACTGGTAAATGGTGAATGGTGAACCGTGAACCGTGCGGAGTGAAGGGATAGTGCTGCTGATGTTAGTGACTAGCAAGCCGAATATTTCAGCCGCGGAATAACGCCGATGAACGCGAATCTGCAGCTAACGACCAGGCCCACCGAAAACATGAAAAGGGGAACGTGAAAAGGGGAACGTGAAAAGGGAGAACTCGTCTTCCCCTTTACCCATTCCCCTTTACCCTATTCTCCTGTTCCCCTATTTTCCTGTTCCCCTGTTTTCCTGTTTTTCTAATCCACCACCCACGTGTCGCCGCTGTTGATCAGTTTTTCCAGATTGCCGGGACCAACCTTAGCGATCGCTGCGTCGATCTGGCCTTTCATCATCTCTTCGTAAGTTTGGCGTTCGACGGCACGGAAAATACCCACGGGCTGCGGAAAGTCTGGCTGCTCCATGCGCGCGAGCATAAACGCGACCGAAGGATCGTTCAGATGGATGTCGTGGACCAGCAAATCGGTTTCTGTAATTCCATTTTCGCCGATGGTTACCACTTCGGGATGCGCCCCACTCATCCGAATGCCTTTGTTCCGATCCTTGCCGAAGATCATCGGCTTGCCGTGCTCGAGATAAAGCACGCGTTCATTCCGGACACTTCGCTCGGCAAACGAATCGAAAGCGTGGTCGTTGAAGATGTTGCAGTTTTGGTAGACCTCGACAAAGGACATGCCTTTGTGTTTCGCGGCGGCCTCGACCACCGAACCCAGATGCTTGACATCGATATCGATCGAGCGGGCGACAAAGGTGGACTCACTGGCGATCGCCAGCGAAAGCGGATTGACCGGGTAATCGATCGTACCGAGCGGCGTCGACTTCGTCTTTTTGCCAAACTCCGAAGTTGGGCTGTACTGGCCCTTGGTCAATCCATAAATACGATTGTTGAAAAGAATGTAGTTGAGATCCAGGTTACGGCGAATAGCGTGCATGAAATGGTTGCCGCCGATTGACAATGCGTCGCCGTCGCCGGTGATTACCCAAACGCTAAGTTCCGGGTCGGCACATTTAATGCCGGTGGCAACCGCGGGCGCGCGCCCGTGAATCGAGTGGAACCCGTAGGTGTTCATGTAATAGGGGAAGCGCGACGAGCAGCCGATGCCGGAGACGAACACAATCTTCTCGCGCGGAACGCCAAGCTCGGGCATCACCTTCTGCACGTTGTTCAGAATGGCGTAGTCGCCGCAGCCCGGACACCACCGCACTTCCTGATCGGAAACGAAATCGGCCTTCTTCATTTGACCGGGAGGCGGTGCGACTTTGCCGGAGACGGCCGAACCAACTTCGCTGTCGGCCGAGACAGCTTCGGTGATGGGTTTGTTGCCGTTGCCACTATTACCATTGCCACTTGTACTCATGAATGCTCCTTAGGATTACTGAAATTACTCAGCAAAAATTTCTGCAATCGAAATAACAAAACCAGGGATCACCTCACCGCCATCAAGGCTATCCTTCTCAGTCAGGACTAAGATGTCACTTAACGAACGAAACACGGTCACATTGCAAAGCTTGGGGCTCACGACCCACACCAAGCGCGTTCCATTTTCCAACCACATGTGAACTTTGTCTTCCACTTCGCCAACGGTGTCACTAGGGCTTATTACTTCAACGGCAAGGTCAGGAGGACCAACCCAGAAACCCTTTGAACGTCCTACCGCCGCGACCCTCTCCTGACGAATAAATGCGATGTCGGGCGCGCGAACCGTATCGGGGTCTCTCGAGAGGATGAACCCGGTTTCAGCGGCGTAGATCTTGCCGAGTTTCTTGTGTTTGACAAACTGTTGAAGCTCGCCCGCGAGTTCCATCGCGATTCTTCCATGGTCGTGGCCGGCTGGTGACATTCGCTTAAGCTCCCCATTAACGAGTTCATAGCGAAACTCGCCCCGAGGGAGGGCCAGCAGTTCATCAGCGGTCATTAGTTGCACTTCAGTACTCATCTCTCAGTCCGTCTCATCTTCTGGTGCGTTTCGTACGGACTCGCTTAACTCCAAAAACTTTCCTCTTACGTAAGGATCAAGTCGCTCGACAAACTCGGGCTGTAGTTGGCGAACCTTGATCAACTCCTGCACATCTGCCAGATCCTTGAGGCGGTGTGGAGCAGTCATCCCCGAGGCCAACTTCAGTTCGATTAGCTTTTCAAATGTCACAATACGAACGCCGTCAATCTCAGTCGAAGCCGTAGATGGATCGGGAATACTGACGGGTTTTGGTTTTCCGTCACCCGGATACTCTCCAGTCGTCATCACCTCAATGATGATCCCTTCCGTTGTCGAGCGCAGCCTCTTCTTTGCCCCTGGAAACGCGGGAACATAACCCAAACCGATCAAATCTCGATGAAAAGCCTCTAACCCTTCTCGTGTCAGCACCAGGTCAATATCCTCAGTCAGTCGAGAGAAATACTCTAAATACTCTCTCTTGTTTACAAATACTCTTCGACCTTCCAGACAATCTCGCGAATCTGGAACGGCCGTCCTTTAACTTTCGAGAAGGCAACCGCGTCAACCAGATACTTCGCACGAATCATAGTGGCGAGTTGTCCCAGGTTCATCTCCGGCACGATGACAGTCTCAAACCCTGCCAGCACTTCACCGAGATTCTTCGGGAATGGATTCAGATAACGAAGGTGCGCGGCCGAAACGCTCTTTCCTTCCTGTTGCAGTTTTTCGACCGCCGAGCTGATCGAACCGTAGGTCGAACCCCAACCCAGCACCAGGACTTTGCCGGTCTTCTCGCCGAAGACTTCCACGAGCGGAATGTCCTGCACCGCACGATCAACTTTTTCCTGTCGCAGTTTCACCATCAAATGGTGGTTCTCCGGATCGTAGTTAACGTTGCCGGTAATGTGCTGCTTCTCAATACCGCCGATGCGGTGCTCGAGTCCGGGCGTGCCTGGAATCGCGTAAGGTCGCGCCAGGGTTTCGGGATCGCGAGCATAGGGCATGAAGGTTGCCGGATCGGTTGCAAACTGAACGCTGATCTTCGGCAGGTCCTCGATATTTGGAATCGCCCACGGCTCAGCTCCGTTTGCCAGATAACCGTCCGACAAATAGAACACCGGGCTCATGTACTTGAACGCGAGCCGCACGGCCTCAATCGCCATGTGAAAACAGTCAGCTGGCGTACATGGCGCCACGACGATTGCGGGGCATTCCCCGTTTCTTCCCCAGACAGCCTGAAACAGATCCGCCTGCTCGGTTTTCGTCGGCAAGCCTGTTGATGGACCACCGCGCTGGACGTTAATGATCACCAGCGGCAGCTCGGTCATCACCGCCAGCCCAATGGCTTCCTGTTTGAGGGCGACACCGGGACCTGAAGTTCCAGTCAGCCCAATCTGCCCGGCAAAGCTCGCGCCAATCGCGGCACAAACTGCGGCAATCTCGTCTTCAGCCTGGAAAGTTTTCACTCCAAAACTCTTGTGACGCGCCAGTTCGTGGAGGATGTCGGATGCCGGAGTGATCGGATACGAACCGTAAAACAGCGGCCGTCCAGCGAGCTGTGAAGCGGCCACGAATCCGATCGCCGTTGCTTCGTTGCCGGTGATCTTTCGATACTTGCCCGGAGCAATCTTGGCTTTCTTGATCGTGTAATGAGTGGTGAAAACTTCGGTCGTGTCAGCGAAGTTGTAGCCGGTCTTCAAGGCGATCTCATTAGCTTTGGCCAGTTCCGGATTCTTTCCAAACTTGCTCTGGATCCAGGAGAGGGTGTTTTCCATGGGCCGATCGTAGAGCCAGTAGAGCACGCCCAGCGCGAAGAAGTTCTTGCAGCGGTCAATCTCTTTGCGCGAAAGCTCAACGTTGCCTTTCAAGGCATTCATGTTAAGCGTGGAGATCGGCAGCTTGTGCACGCGATAACCAGCGAGCGAACTGTCCTCCAGAGGGTTCGAAGCATAGTTTGCATACTTCAAATTCTCCGCCGTGAAGCCATCGGTATTAATGATCAGCGTGCCGCCTTCTTCGAGGTCCGCGAGATTCACTTTGAGGGCGGCCGGATTCATCGCCACCAAAACACTGGGTTGATCGCCCGGTGTCTTGATGTCCTGACTGGAGAAGTTAAGTTGAAAACCACTAACACCTGGCAGGCTGCCTGCAGGAGCGCGAATCTCAGCCGGAAAGTCGGGCAGCGTGGAGATGTCATTGCCAACCACGGCAGACGTATTAGTAAACTGCGTGCCCGTTAACTGCATGCCGTCACCCGAGTCGCCCGCAAAACGGATGGTTACGGTCTCGACCTCTTCGAGGGGTTTTTCAATCTGATCCACAGGGGGTTCGATAACAGTGCTCATAATGGTTTGCCCGAGGTTCCTTTCGTATCAGAGCGGTAAATCGTCAATGGTGAATCGTAAATAGAAAAAGAGTTTCTCGGTTCACGATTTACGATTCACGATTAACCAATCACCCTCCTTCTTCACTATCCATGACTTGATCGGGATTAGGCGGCAGATTCACGGTCGTCTTCGGATAGCTTTCGGCCAGATAGGAGATTACGTCGAATACAGAAATTGAGCCAACGAGTTTGCCGTCTTTTACGATGGGAATGTTGTGATAACCCTTGTCATTCATGATGGCTACGACCTCGCCGATGGTTGCTTCCGTTGTCAGAGTGGCCACCACCGGGGACATCCATTGACTTACCGGAGCATTTTCGTCAACAGCCTGTCCAACTATCTTCGTCAGCAAGTCTCGTTCGGTAAAAATACCCACTACCGACTGATCTTCTGCGCAAATAATCGCACACCCGCCTTCGTCCCGTTTCATCGCCTCAATTGCCTCTGAAAGTGGCGTTGAAGGCGCGATGCACACGAAGTCGTCGGTCTCCATTGAGCTAACGCTGTCCTTGCGCACGTTGCGAGCGGGTACGGTTTTGGTAGTTGCAACTGAGGGTCCTGGACCGGCGGCTGACTGTTCGTGTGACATCGATGGCTTACTCCGGAAACACTGGCGGCACAGATCTCAACTTAAATTCTACCAGCAAACCAGAGGCCACTAAAGCAGACGCGAGCCATGGGTCGCCAACCTGGCAGGGTGGAGCCTTAACCACAAGCCAATTTTCCATTTATCATTTGACATTTCATTTCGCGGATTCAACTTGAAAGTGCAACAGATCGTTGTTTGAAAACACGCGGATTCAAAGTCTTGGTTGCAACGAAACCTGTAGTCCCTCGTTAGAATTTCTGACTTGAACTGCTTTACCGCGAAGCGGTTACGTCTTACAGAATTGATTAGACGATTCAACCGCAACGCGGTTGCGTCTGAGGCGCGGGACCTTCTGAGTTGCTAATTGATCTTGACTCCCCGGGGTTAAAATGAAGCGCCCTCACTCCGCGCGCCTGCCCGGGAATGCGCCGGCGGGCGCAACCGCGTTGCGGTTGGACATCCATTCAACCGCTTTGCGGTAAAGCAAGTCAGGTCGGAAGACTAACGAAGTAGTTGCAGACCCCGTGGTGTTGCACTTCAAACTTGAATCCACCATTTGACATAATTTGACATTTCTCATTTGACATTTATCAGCTATCGTTCAGCCCGAGAACCCATGTCACTGCGAAGGGAATGCTATACACCACTCGTCGATCCGATGACCCAATGTCAAATGAGAAATGACAAATGGAAAATCTCCCGCTCGGGATCTGCCTAGGCATAATTCTTGCGCTCAGCATCAACTATCACCATGCAAACGCCGCTCATCATCGTCAACCACGCCGCCGCCAAGTCACGGCGTGCATGGCCGGTAGTTCAACAGCAACTGAAAACTCACAACCTCGACTTTGAGCTGTATGAAACTACTGAACCCGGCGACGCCACCCGGCGGACCCGAACAGCATTAAAAGCAGGAGTGACCACAATCGCGGTAGTTGGCGGCGACGGAACGTTGAGTGAAGCCGCCGAAGGATTTTTTGAGTTTGAAACTGACCGGCGAAAGCCTCCTGCCCGGTTGAACCCTGCTGCCTCACTGGCAGTGCTTCCTGCAGGGACCGGCGACGACTTCGCGCGCGGTTTGATGGGAAAACGCGCGCCTATGCAAGACTGGGTCGACGTCTTAATCGCACACTGCCGCAATCCAAACGAGCGAGTTCGACTGGTCGATGTTCTTTACGGATTGTGCAATGGGTACGACACGCCTTTTGTTTGTCTCAACGCTTCAACTATGGGTATCGGCGGTGAAACGGCAGGTCGCGTGGCGGCGCAGGGTCGATTCTTGCGCCGCTTTTCCGGCGAAGCGCGCTTCGCGGTGGCGGCGATGGCCGCTATTGCCAAGTGGCGCGAGCGCCCGGTGAGAGTGACAATTGACCACGAGACGATCATCGAGGGAGCCATGAATCTGGCCGCCGTGGCCAACGCTCTATATGCCGGAGGTGGGATGATGATCTCTCCGCAAGCGCTTATTGATGACGGGAAGCTCGACGTCGTGACCGCTTCAGGATTGAGCCGGGCCCAGGTCGTTCGCGAACTGGCCCGAATACATAAAGGCGGTCATGTGGCTAATCCCAAAGTTCGCGTGACACATGGAACCAGAGTCAGCATCGAAACCTTTGCGCCGCAAGATGCGATGCCAATTGAGGTGGATGGCAATGTGCGCGGGTTTACGCCGGTGGAGTTTCGCGTGATGCCGCAAGCGCTCAGGTTCGTGGTCTAAGGCGGGCTTCGCAAACGCCTGTGACAGATTGCCGTTTTCCTATTTCGCAAGGTATTGGTCAATATTTGGGACAGCCTTAGGGTAGCCTGTGACGCACTAAGGGGAAGGAAAATGGTGAAAACACTCAAGCGGATGTCTCTGGTTCCCGGTTTGGCAGTACTGCTTTCTTTGGGGGCCTGCGAGCGAGAAGACCATAACACCACCGCGACATCCACGGTTACACCCCCGCCAACGCAGATATTGAAACTCGTTCCCCGGCCGCAGATGATTGCCGATCAGATGAAAGCGCGCGGTGAGCAGGACGAAGCGCAGCCGATTTTGAAAGTAATCAGCCCGGCAAGCGATTCTGTGATTAACGGGCCGACCGTGGCGGTGCGGTTGAGCTTGAGCGGCAATTTGAAGGGCTACCAGCCGCATAAGGATCCCGCGACCGAGACAGGCAATCACATTCACGTGATTCTGGACAACCAGCCTTACGAAGTGTATTACGAACTCGACCAACCGTTTGAACTCCGGAATGTAGTCGCCGGCAAACACACTCTGCGCGTGTTTCCCTCGCGACCCTGGCATGAGAGTTACAAAAATGACGGCGCGTTTCAGATGGTGTCGTTTACGGTTCGGGGAGGCGGGGACGCGGCGAAACCCACCACCACAAACACCGGTCAAAGGATGGCGGATAATCAGTCTCAATCTTCTCGCGAGGGAAAAGAAGTTGCAGCCAGCACGGCCGGGGATGTTGACCCAACCCAACCATTGCTTACCTACAGCCGGCCAAAAGGCGAATACAAAGATCAGGATGCGGATCCAATCATGATCGACTTCTGGTTATCGAATGCAAAACTAAAGAGCGACGGTGGAGAGCTTCGCGTGCGCTATATCATTGACGATGATGAGCCGCAGTACTTAGACAAGTGGGAGCCCATCTGGTTGGCAGGCTGGCTTGGCGGAAAACATACGGTGCGTCTTGAACTGCTTAACAAAGATGGTTGGCCAATCGCAAATGGGGGTTACAATATAACTACTCGCGAGATCACGGTGGGGAAGTAGGTTCTGGTAAAGCAAACTGTTAGATTGCGTGGGTTCAACTTTTTCAGGAGTCTAGTCAGTGCGGCGACGCAAAATCGACGGATGCCCCATTGCAGGCGCTTTGCAAATGATCGGCGACAAGTGGACGTTGCTGGTGGTTAGGGATCTCTGCGCCGGCCCCAAGCGGACCATGGAATTGCATGCAGGACTCTTTCCCATCAGCAGTCGTACTCTGGTCCAACGCTTGCGCGACATGGAAAAGGACCAGCTGGTGGAGCGCACGGACTTTGGTGGCAATCCGCCGCACATCGAGTATGCGCTGACCGAACGTGGGCGTCTGCTGCTGCCGATGGTTGATGTATTGCGACGTCTGGGGCAGTCACTCGACTGTAATGAATGTGAGGATCGAAAGAAACAGATCGGTTTCTATTGCGACGCTTGTCCCCATAACCGCACCGCGCGGGAAGAGCAAGCTGAAGAACAACCAATGCCTCGGCCACTTCCCACCTCGCGGCGTCAACGTGACGATTCAATTGTGCTGCTTTAAGAAAGGAAAAGAGGGGAATAGGATAATGGGGAAATTGGGTAAATAGGGAACCGGGAAATAGAAACGGGCAAAGGAACCGGATATCCGCTGTACCCTTTCCCCTTTCCCCCTTTCCCCTTTTCCCCTCTTCCCCTTTTCCCCTTTTCCCCTTTTCCCCTCTTCCCCTTTTTTCCTGTTCCCCTCTTTTAGTCTTCCGCGACACCCACCGCCGGATCGTTTGACACCATCGTCCCGTCAGGTTCGATGATCGCATGATGATCTGCAGTGACGTGTTCGCCTTCCATCGTGACCTCTTCACCGGTTGGCATCATCACGGGTAAATGATCGAGAAACCTCTCCGCGTCGAGCGCCGCCATGCAACCAGTTCCCGCCGCCGTCACCGCCTGGCGATAGCAGTTGTCCTGCACATCACCGGCCGCAAAGACTCCCGGCACATTCGTCGCGGTCGACTTCCCTGAGGTGAGGATGTAACCAACCTCGTCCATGTCTAACTGTCCGCGGAAGAGACCCGTGTTCGGCTTGTGTCCGATGGCAATAAACACACCGGCCACCGGAAGAACGCGTTCTTTACCATTCAGCAAATTGCTCAACCGCACGCCCGTCACTCCCGCTTCCGGTTCACCAAGAATTTCTTTCACTGCCGTGTCCCACACAAACTCGATCTTCTCGTTTTGAAACGCCTTGTCCTGCATGATCTTCGACGCCCGCAACTTATCACGCCGGTGCACCACATAAACCTTCGACGCATAGCGCGTTAGGAATGTGCCTTCCTCCATTGCCGTATCGCCTCCGCCAACTACCGCCAGCGGCCGATTGCGAAACGCGGGTAACGGACCATCGCAGGTTGCGCAGGCGGAAACACCATTGCCGCCAAAACCAATTGGAACCTTTGCCTCACCGGGAATTCCGAGCCACTTGGCGGAAGCGCCCGTGGCTATGATTAGAGTTTGCGCGTTTATCAGCCGGTTGGCAGTTTGAAGTTGAAACGGTCGTTCGCTCAAATCCACGTTCGTGATCCACTCTTCGAGAAACTCGGCGCCGAAGCGTTCAGCCTGTTTCCGAAATTCTTCCATGAGCTCGGGGCCCTGAATGCCTGCTGCAAACCCCGGATAATTTTCCACATCGGTTGTAATCATGAGCTGCCCGCCGGGTGCGGTTTGCTTTTCAGCGTCCGGGGGAGCATCAACCAGGAGGGGCTTGAGGTTGGCGCGGGCCGAATAGATTGCGGCGGTAAGCCCGGCCGGCCCGGAGCCTATGATTACGACATCTTTATCGAGTGTTTCCATGCGAATTCTGCCTCTACAGCTCTACGTCGTGGGGCTGAAATATGGGTCTAAATGCTCTCCAGTATAGCCTTTTCGGTTAGGCGTATAGTATAACTAGCGATAATGAAGTAGTCGAACCGGAGCGCTAACAAGCCTTTTTTGAGTTGAAAGCCTTGCGGACCAAACAGGGAATTTGAGCAAACGATTGAGAGCTGGCATCGCCCCGCAAAAGATTGAAACGATTGGCGTCGTAGGCGCAGGCACAATGGGCCACGGAATAGCCCAGGTCGCTGCCGGCGCCGGTTACAAGGTGTTGCTTCGCGACGTCGACCTCGAATCCCTGGCGCGCGGCATCAAATCTATCGAGGATAATCTTGCCAAAGGCATTCGGCTCGGAAAACTTACCGAAAACGATCGCGATTCAACCCTCCAGCAGATTCATGGAACTACCCACCTGGAAGAAGTCGCCACGGCGGACTTGATCATTGAGGCGGCGCCCGAACGTCTTGAGACCAAGCAGGAAATCGTCAAACAGCTCGAAGGTTTTTCCAATAATGATTTCATTTTCGCGACCAATACCTCTTCGCTTTCGATCACAGAGATAGCCCGGGCGTCGGAGCGACCGGGGCAGATCGTCGGCATGCACTTCTTCAATCCGGTCCACCTGATGCGCCTGATTGAAATTGTAGTCGGTAAAGCCACGAGTGATGTTACAGTTGAAACCGTTGTCGAGGTTAGCCGGAAGTTGCGTAAGGAACCTATTGTCGTTGGGGATGTCCCAGGGTTTGCCTCCAGCCGGCTCGGCGTAGCGCTCGGACTCGAAGCGATGCGCATGGTCGAGCAGGGGGTGGCCAGCGCCAGGGACATCGATATGGCAATGGAGCTCGGCTACAACCATCCGATGGGACCTTTAAAGTTAACCGATCATGTTGGTCTGGACATCCGGCTAAGTATTGCAGAGTATCTTTATCGCGAACTTGGTTCCGAGACCTTTCGACCACCGGAGGTTTTGCGACGCCTGGTAAAAGAAGGAAAGCTCGGCAAGAAAACCGGCGAAGGCTTTTACAACTGGACCAAGACGCAGTCCGTGGTCAGCAGTCAGTAGTTAATTGGACGCCCGCGGTACCTTGCAACTGACTGGTAACAACTGACAACTTACAAGGGTTGAGCATGAACGTTCCAAATCATAATGAAGAACGACGGTTTGCGTTGCGAATGGCGTTGCGTCTGCCGATCGTCGTTTCCGGTCGGGCCGAGGATGGCGCGGCCTGGAGCGAGCCCACTGAGACCGACGATATCTCAACCTCCGGCGCGCTCTTTCATCTAAATCAGAAAGTCAGCCGAGGGGAGCGATTGTATCTGCGCGCGCACCGACCTGATGGCGCGCCCATTGAAGTTACCGCCGTCGTAATTCGCATTGCACCTGCCATCTATGGCACCGCTCGCGTCGGCGTCCAGATCGCCGAGTCTGCGGAAAACTGGCTGCGGCTATTTGTTTCCTGGGTGGCCGACGAACAACCTGCCGGCGAATCTGCCGATTCAGAAACCCCTTCCGAATAACACGACGTAAAGCTGCATATTATCTGACGATTCACACCGCGACCGGTGGGCTGTGTCTGATTGATTATCGCAATTCATTTTCCGACAGACTCAGAGGGGGTGCGAGAGAAGAGAGCATATTCGACGCGTTCTCTCTATCCAGCAAGACTTTTTGCTATAACCTGATCCCGCCTTATTTCTCGCCGGCGTTGCAAATTCAGAATCTTCTTCCGCATACTGCGAGTCCATCCCGCACCCTGACCGCTCGGAATTCTACCTACCGGCAAGGAGGTAGCCTCAAATGAGTGAAGTCAAACTTAATCTCGTCGACGCTCAAAATATTCTAAGCGGCGCAATTCACGGTTCTGTAGTTGATTCGTGTGTGGCCGCGCTTTCCGCTGAACCAGAAACGATAGGGGAATTGGGCGCAGCCTTAGCCCGATATATCAGGCCGGAAGACGGCGTCAGTCCGTTCTCGTTTTTTCGAAGTTCGTCTGAACTCGATTCGGAACCCTGGGACGCGGGTCTGGTAATAGTCGACCTCGCAGCTCGAATCGTGGCCATCGAGTCTTCTTATTCAGAACCACAACCCGAGGGAAAGGTGCATTATCACGACGGAAGCAAAGCAACCGAAATTTCGGTGCCGTATCGTCTGCCGGGTGACTGGCTGTTTGTTAATTCAATAGATGCCTACCGCTGGTCGTGTGATCGACGCGTCGAACAACGTCGAGCAAACCTGCCATTCGACACGCGCGCCATCCTCTATGGACGAGCGTTGCTCGAGTTTATCGTCACTTCCGGGAGTGGTCTAAGTGAGAAAACTTCAGACGGTCCTAAGGAAGACGATGCGCCGCAGGAGGCGCTGGCAAATGAAGTCTCCAGGATTCACGCTGACTGGTTGATGACTCCGCGCGAAGATCTGCGTGGACGATCACCGCGAGAAGTCTTGCTGGAAAAACGAGAGCTCATCGACTATGACCTCGAAACTCGTTGCTGGCAATGGACGATGCTCGGCGAAGGCCCGCCTTGCCTGGCGTCTGACTCCTTTGCTTATCGCTTTGGCGGCTTTGGCACGCATGAGTGGGTTGTTTATTACGACCTGCTCCGTCACCTGCTTTTCAGCATGGCGGAACTCGACTGCCGGGATTTAGAGAAAGCCATCAACCGCCTCGAGCGGATCAAGACCGATTGGCTGGAGAATCGCGCGAGTGAATACGAGGGAAAAGTTCCCGCAGTCATCATCGAAAATGAACGAAAGCGCTTGCCGCAGGCCATGAGTCCTAAAGAGCTGATTATCGATGACGACTGTGAGATCTGCCGCATGTCAGCCCTGGAGGCCGAAATGGGTTTTGGTCCCGGCTTCTGGCATCTCGATGGTTCGCATATGGACGACGGCTTCGCTTTTTCGACTTGTGTTTCGATTGAAGAGTGGGAAGCCGAGAATCGTCAGCGGGAAGCGTTTAATCGTGAGTTCAACCGCAGTTGGGCCGAGCGAGAGCAACGCATCGCTCTCGGCGAACCTGTCGATGATGAGTTTGATCTTGATTGGGTCGAAGCCCAATCGGATTCAGGATAGGAAAATTGGGGAACAGGGAAACTGGGAAAGGGGGAAATAGGTGAATCCCGTTGCCGTTTCCCCCTTCCCCTGTTCACCTGTTCCCCTGTTCTCCCGACTTTTTCACTCAACCGTCACTTCATGCCCTTGCCGCAGACCCATAACATATTTTTCCCATCTCGTTTTGAAAGCATCCATGTCGGTTTCGGCCAGCACTTTCTGCAGACTCTTAAACCCGCCGGCGTCTTCCTTCTGTTTCGCCAAAAACTCCTGATAAAACTTTACCAGCACGCCCTTGTCCTGCAGGTAATAACAGAGGTAACGCGCCTGCGCGTAGTTGAGGCCCGTGGTGTCGCCATAAAACTCGCTCGCGTTCATCTCCATCAGAGCTTTAAAGGAAAGCACTCGCTTCTGCTGGATTGCTCGCTGCAGTCCGGGTAATCGCCAGTTGGTAAAACCATGAATGTGCCCGTTTACCTCGCCACACTGTTCGTACAGCGATCCCAAACCTTCGTTGAGCCAGGGCGGACACTCGGGGAAGTTTGCCTCCATAAACGGATGCACAATTTCATGGACCAGCGTGCCGCCGCCCGTTCCGATATTCATGATCAAAGCTTTGTGGCTCGGCGAGTAATAGCCGAAAGGCGTGGTGGGAGTATCTCCAAACAGTAGTCGGGTGTGCTTGTTGTAGGAAACCTCATCCTTGAACAACCAGATTTCGAGGATATCGTTGGGGTCTTTGGCGAAGAAGTCCTGCTTCAATCGATCAACCGCCCACTTCACCGTGTCCTCAGCGCGTTGCTGGACCATCGCCTGTGCTTCATCACCGATAACCACGAAAGGTTTTTGAATTACGATGGAAAAGTCGGCCGACGAATCACGCGTACCTCCTGATGTCGAACCATCCGGAGCCAATTTCTTTTGCATCTGGCTCTTGAGTTCCTTAACGTGACGAGCAAAATCAGCGTCGGTCAGTCGGCCCGAGGCGGTGGCAGCTGCCGAGATCGGTGCGGCGGTTGGAGAACCTGAACGGGTTGCCTCCACAGCGCTTGACTTGGTTGTCAACCCAGAATTCGAACTTGCGGTCTGGTTCCAGTTGCACGCCAGCGTCAGCAGTACAGCGAAGGTTATTCCCGCAGCGAACAGTCTTGAAGGCATTATGTTTTCACCGCAATCGGAAATGCTGCCCCGGGTAGGTCCTCCCTGCAACTCCTGGAAGGAGGGTCTCTAGGATGATTTTACTTGAGCCCGCGTGGCCTCAAATTGAAAATTGCTACTCCGGAAAACTCGCAGTCAGGAAGGGGCAAAGCGCAGCGCGCCCCGCTCAAGAGGGAACAGGGCCAACGGGAATAGTTGGGATGAGTAACAGTGAACGGGGCCGGACCAGGTGTGATCACTTTTCCTTGATTAGCACCGAATTCACGTTCCCCGCCGCATCTTCCTCCGTGATCGTATTCGCTGGGTCGAGTAACCAGTTGCCGTCAACGATGAACTTGTAAGTGTATTTGCCGGGCTCGAGATCTATCCGGCAAACCCATTCATCGCCCTCTTTCGCCAGAACAAACTGCGACTGGTTCCAATTATTAAACGAGCCCGTCAGAATCAAAACTGCGGCGTCAGGATACCCTTTCAACCTGAACACCGTATTTCCTTTCAGGCTCGGAGGCGGCAGCACAACCTTTTGTGCAGTGTACTCGCCGCCTTCGTATTCAAACGTGACGTTGACCACCTGCCCGTCTTCATTCTTGCCGAAGGTATAACGCTTACCGTCAATCTCGTCGACAAACGCAGTCTTCGATTTGTGGATCAACTTGCGTTTCTTCAGCAGCGAAGGCTTGATCCAGAGCGTGTCAGTCTCGAGGCTGACATCCAGGGTGGATATGGGAATCAGACCAACTTCCAGCTCATATCGACCCGCGTACTTCTTCAACGCTTCACTGCTGGGTTTGCGCTGGGCGACCGCATGGAAGGCCGATCCGCAGATTACGCAGACTCCAAAGACTAACGCAACAACGAAGAGTGAAGGGTGATGAACCATAAGAGGTCAGTCATGACTGATGGGTCATGACTGACTCGTGACAGACCAGGAAAACCCGAAATCCGAAATTCTCCTAGTACTGCCAGTTCACATTGACGAAGCCAACGCCACTCGCAGGCACGGTGTAGCTGTGGTTCGATCCGGCTTCCCAGGTGACAGCGCCATTCGCGGCAATCTTAATGAACTTGAATTGAATCGTCTGACCCGCAGGCACGCTGACATTGAGAAACCAGTTGGGATAATTCGGCGCCAACATCGGACCGACGGCGCCGTCCCAGGTCGTACTCCAGTTTCCAAGTTCGACCGTACTGCCGGTCAGAAAAATATAGTCGCCGACAACGGTGGGGGTGGCGTTGAAGACAGTGAAGGTTACTGGAATCAGTTTCGCCGTCAGCACGGTGTACTGGATGCCGTTCGACACCTGCGCCGATGAGTTTGTGACGGTAACGTTGTAATTGCCGTTGGTGACGGCCGGCGTGGTCGCTACAATTTTGGTTGGAGACCACAAATTGACAGTCGCGGTGGTAGTGCCGAATTTAACCGTGCCGGTAGTTGACCCGAAATTGCGCCCGGCAATCGTGACCTTTACTCCAGACTGTCCTACCGTGGGACCAATCGAGCCGATCTGTGGCGTCCCCGCTCCTTCCGTAAATTGCCAAACCGAGACTGTGTGGGCGGGAAGCGTGAAAGTGGCGACGGGATTATTTCCGCCGGAACCCGAGCTCACGGTTATCGGTAGTCCACCGAGTAACCCGGTCATGTAGTCGGAATAGTTTCCAGCCGGCAGCGCGGAATTCAGCCCGCTGACGCTGTAACCGGTGGTCTCGTTCTTGTTGATGGCCACCAGCACCACGCTTCCAAAAAACTTCCGTTCAAAAATATAGACATCGTTGTTCATCCAGCGCTGGCTCATGGATCCGTAGGCAAGCGCAGTGTTGTTGCGACGCAGGGTTGAGAGCTTGTTGACGAGTTGATAGGCGGTCGTGGTCGTATCGAAGCCCGGCATCATGGGCCGATTGTAGGGGTCGGTGCCGCCGCTGGTGTCGTTGTGCAGGTATTGTTCGGTGCCGTAGTAAATACAGGGAATGCCTCGCGAGGTAAGCACAAACGACATCGCCTGATGCAAACGATTGTTGTTGTTATTGGCGGAAAGAAAACGCGACATATCGTGATTGTCGATGAAGGTCACGAGATCTTCCTTCCAGGTGAAGTTACTTGCTTCCTGGGAGATCACCGTATCGATCGTGGAAAAGTTGGCATTGGAGGCGAAGACGCTGCGAATTGCGGTGTTGAGCGGAAAATCCAGCATCGAGATGCCGCTCTTGTTAGCAAACTTGTAAGAGTCGTGATAGAGCGGATCGGAAGTATTCCCCTGATACCACTCGCCGAACAGGAAACTATCACCGTAGGTGTAGATCGAATTGGCAAGACTGTATTGCCATCCCCACCCGAGGTGCTTGATTGCATCGATCCGAAAACCGTCGGCGCCGTGTTGTTGAAAGAGCTGAGCCGATGCCTTCATGTAGGCGTCCATCGTGGCGTGTTCCTGGTTCACGTCCGAGAGATCAAACAGCGTGTAATACTGCACTTGATAACGATCGTCCCAACCTCCACCCGAGATATTGGCGTTGTGATGATAGTAACCGTTGGTGTCGTTGGAGTAGTTGCCGAGCAGGCCGCCATTGTCGTAAAGCGCGCCAAACTCGCCGGCGTTGTTCTGGGTTGAGTGGTTGGGAGCAAAGTCGACGATCACTTTGATCCCGTTCTGATGCGCCGCGGTCACCAGGTTGTCAAAGTCGATCCACGTATTACTGGTGTTACCGAAGTGCTCTTCGATCCTTTTGAAATCGCGTCCCTGGTAGCCATGATAAGACGCTGTCGGATTGCCGCCACCGTCCGGGATGTTTGTGTTCAGATTGTCTACAGGCGGCGAGATCCAGATGGCCGTCACGCCCATGCCGGCGAGGTACGACATCTTCTGTTGGATACCCTGCAGGTCACCGCCCCAATACAGGCGCCAGTTAGACTTGGTTGAATCGTAGAGCCCGGCGCTCTGGGACGGGTTGTTGTTCGCGGTGCTGCCATCGAAAAACCGATCGGTGATGATCTGATAGATCACTTCCCGCTTGAAATCAGCAGCTAACACGCCGCTGACGGGGAAAAGAAAAATTGAAAGGAGCAGCGAGATTGCAATGAGTCGCGTGGTGAGTCTTCGCATTATGAAACAACCTCCATCGGTTTGATTGGTCGTTAGGATTGGGGGGTGGTCAAGGATCTCGTTATTCGAAACGAACAACTTCCGTCAGAGTTGGGTTCAGATTCGCATGACAGTGGCGTGAGTGCTGTTCGCTAACGGATTACGTGGAGACATTTTGCATCAGCAACTCGCAAACAGCAACGCTTGGTCAAGTGAGTTTGAGGACAAGTGGTGGGTGGGAAAGCAGATTATCCATTACTCACCATTTCTTCTATTCACCACTTACGATTTACTATTCTCCCGCTTATGTTCCAACAAACGCCGCCGAGCCTCGGGAACCAGTACGAAGATGATCGCGTGCTCCGGTCGTATCTGACACGCGTTCTTCCCGCGGAGATGCTTCGCGAAATAGAGCCTTCGCTGAGCGAGTTAGGCCGTCTCGCCGGTGGCGAGCTCTACCGGATGCAACTCGCCGATCGTTTACATGAGCCGGCGCTCACGCAGTGGGACGCCTGGGGAAACCGCATCGATCAGGTTGAGGTAACGCCATTATGGCGAGTTGCCGAACGTGTCGCGGTTGAGCACGGCCTGATCGCCAGCGCCTACGAACAACGGCACGGTCGTCTCTCGCGGGTGCACCAGTGCGCGCTCGCCTATCTTTTCACGCCGTCAACCGATATTTACAGTTGCCCGCTCGCGATGACTGACGGAGCAGCACGCACACTCCTCGGTTCGGGAAATCGGCCATTGATTGAACGCGCTCTGCCACATTTGATCACTCGCGATCCGGCAGAATTCTGGACCGCCGGCCAGTGGATGACCGAACTCATCGGCGGTTCAGACGTTGGGTTGTCGGAAACGGTGGCACGGAAGGTAACGGGGGAAGAGGGGAACGGGGAAACAGAGGATAGAGAGCCAGGGGAAAGGCAAAAGGGTAAAGGGGAAGATGAAACCCGAAACTCAGAACTCAGGACTCAGCACCCAGAACTGGAGCAGCAATCAAAACTTGACCAGGAGCCTGATGTCTGGCGTCTCTATGGAAACAAGTGGTTCACCTCCGCCATCAACTCGCAGATCGCGCTCACGCTGGCCCGTCCCGAAGGCAATCCTTCCGGTGGACGCGGCCTGGCTCTCTTCTACCTTGAATTGCGCGATGCCGATGGGCGTTTGCGTAACATTCAAATCAACCGTCTCAAGGACAAACTGGGCACGCGGAAAGTTCCCACCGCGGAATTGACGTTAACCGGAACCCCGGCACTGCTGGTGCAAGGTTCGAGCGATGGCGTCCGCAACATCGCTCCTCTGCTCAATATTACACGTTTGTGGAATGGCATCAGCGCAGTCTCTCTCATGCGACGCGGTCTCGCACTTGCGCTTGATTACGCCGGCAAGCGTTTCGCTTTCGGGGATACCCTTGCAAAAAAGCCTTTGCACGTTGACACACTGGCTGGCCTGCAGGCCGAAGCGGAAGCCGCCTTTCACCTCGCCTTCTACGTGGCTGAGTTAACGGGACTGAGTGAGACGGCCGAGATCGACGAGCAACAGGCTCTCGTGTTGCGTTTGTTGACACCGGTAATGAAATTAACTACTGCGAAGCAGGCGGTGATGGTTGCGAGTGAAGTGCTCGAAGCCTGCGGGGGGGCCGGATACGTCGAAGACACCGGGTTGCCTCAACTCTTGCGTGATGCTCAAGTCCTGCCAATCTGGGAAGGCACCACCAACGTCCTCTCCCTCGATAGTCTTCGCGCACTCGGTTTAGGAAATCCAGGCCCGCCAACTACTGGGACCGCGGGCGTCCCGCCCGCAATGAGCGCCGCCAGGCGCAAGCAAGTTAGCACCGCCAGCGACATCGACCGGGATCCCGCTTCCCCTTTACCCCTTCCTGCCTTCCGTGCCTTCCACTCAACCATCTCCATCTGCCTCAGCGAAGCCCGCGACCCGAGGCTCATCAGCGCCGCCAGCATCGCCCGCTCCGCACTGTCCCATGCCGAAACCTGGCTCAGCCAAGCAAGCGATCACACAACTCTGGAATCCGGCGCGCGCCGTTTTGCGCTCACGCTCGGGCGCACCATCGAGCTCGCACTGCTCATCAAACATGCCCAGTGGTCACTCGATCACGAATCAGACAACCGCTCCACTGCCGCCGCGATCCGCTTCGCCAACTCCAGCGTCGACCTGATCAATGGAACTGAGTTTTGTGTCCTGAATTCAGCTTAAGAAATTTCACGTCTCAGCGGCTTTACTGTTTGCAGTTTCGCTTCCGCTTTTTTTCTTGTTTAAACACGACCGTCAGTAATGTGAATTGCACCAATGTACCGGTGAAACTGGATCGCGGATTGAACTTGGAAGTGCAACACGTGGAGTGCCGGAGTCTAAGCGCCAAAGTCGCGTTGCCGCTTTCAGGCGGCTGGCCCGCAGGGCCTGAAGGCCATCAGCTGTTTTACAGCTGGTTTCGAGGAGCCTCATTCTTCCTGGCCGCTTTAGCGGCTTTTTGCGTCAATCAAAACGCCGTTGAAACGGCCTATGGTCAATAGTTCGCTTTTCAACCAGCCGTAAAACGGCTGGCCTACAGCCCTTCGGGCAGCCTCGTAAACGAGGCAGGTGCTCCGCTAAATCATCCCACTGTTGCACTTTCAGATTTGAATCCAGCAATCATAATGGCGGGGCAGGGTCAGTAGAATCCCGGTCCCGCCGCCAGTTTCCGGGAATGTCTCAGGGTAAGGAAATACTACCGCGTCTTCTCAATCAACCTGGCTTCTTCGCACAGAGCGTCCCGAAAAGCAGTCAAGACCTCGAGGAGTAATTCAGCCTTCGCCAGACTCTGTCGCCTGTCTCGTGGGTTGCCCAGGAAGAATTCCAGCTGAATCTGCCGCCCACAATCCGCGAGCGTGAGCATGTTAGTTCCGAGGGCATACGCCCCGTCGTTACTCGACTCTACTTCCGCCACGATGTAGGACGTAGTTCGACTCGAAGCCGGCGCTAGAAAAGTTCGTTTGTGATAGCGGCGTCGGACCACTTCTTTGCGAGACGGACTCGGATGTTGACTGCGAGGGTTAGCGGCTTAACGAGTTCCGACCCGGAAATTGCGCACTTTTCGAGGAACAAAACTCAGGGTGGTCAGTGGACGGATAACACGTATTTTCTCATCGCCGTAGAGTCCGTGTCAACCACCGTTTTCGCTCACCGCGAATAAGCGTCAGTATTACTGACGACAGTAATGCTTGACACTGAGGCTTCTGTAGCTTTAAGTTGTGGACGTGCCGCCAACTAGAATCGAACCGTTCTATAAAGAACTCGGCTGCAATATTCAGACGCTGCGAGTGAAAGTCGGTCTCTCACAGGAAAGATTGGGGGCAGCTCTCAGGCCTCGCGTGACCCGGGCCTCAATCGCGAATATTGAAGGCGGCAAGCAGAGAATCCTTACTCACACCCTCGTGCAATTGGCGACCGCACTTAACGTTGATATTTCCCTCCTGATTCCCAAGGACGAAAATCTCCGGCGGGCCGCCGCGCCCGGTCAAATAGAAGCGCAGCTGGCGGAACACAATGTGCCAAGCAAGGTCATCAAGCGACTGTCCGCGCAACTCAGACGGTCGCAGAATGAGAGGAGGGCATGAATCTAAGGCAGGTAAAAATGCTGGCCGAGGATTTAGCGGAGAAATACGGTGAGGGCACAATTCCCATTAAGGTGGAGAAGATCGCTGAATCCCTTGGTCTGAAGATCATTAAGACTGACCTGGGCCCGGACGTCTCTGGGCTTCTCGTTTTCAACGGGGCGAACGCCCAGGTTTATGTTCAGAAGAGGGATCATTTAGTACGCCGGAGATTCACCATCGCCCATGAGATAGGTCATCATTTTCTTCGACACCAGTTTGAAGGCGGTGAACACGTGCACGTTGACAGAGGAAACTACATCAGTCAACGCGGTCCCAGATCTTCAGATGGTATTGATGTCAAGGAAGTCGAAGCCAATCAGTTTGCGGCTTCACTTCTGATGCCCACGAAGTCGCTGCGTCAACGCATTGCCAAACTGCCCGGGGCCACGCCTCTCCTCGACCATCACGTCAGTTTGCTGGCGAAAGAGTTTCAGGTGAGTGAACAGGCAATGACGATTCGCTTGACCAGTCTTGGGCTGTTGTGATCTAGGTTTTTTTAAGAGCCAGCCTGAGCAAATCGCATCACGTTTTCCGGAGGCGATGAAACCTGCCAGGTCATGAGCGTTTCGTTGACCGGAACGTTGATCAGACGAGTCAGGATCGCAACACCTACCGTGCACACGATGGCAATCGTAGTGAGGACGAAGTCGCTGCTTGCGTAATCTCGCCGGCGTAAGACCAAATAAACAATTCCAGCAACCAGGCTGCCAATCGTGGATTCAACTTGGAAGTGCAACAGATCGTTGTTTGAAAACACGCGGATTCAAAGTCTGGGTTGCAACGAAACCTGTAGTCCCTCGTTAGAATTTCTGACTTGAACTGCTTTACCGCGAAGCGGTTACGTCTTACAGCCCAGGGTTGCCGCTTCGGCTACCCTGGG
>JAXIOV010000022.1:0-27169 GCA_045403245.1 Pyrinomonadaceae bacterium
ACTCATTGCCGGCGACCGCGCTCGCGCCCTGGTCACGCTGCACCGTTTGCTCGACGACGAGGTCCCGCCCGTGATGTTGTTGGGTTTGATTGCGGGAAACTATCATCGACTGGCGCTGGCAAAGGAGTTTTTGCAACGCGGAAAACGCGATGAAGTTTACCGGCTGATATATGGCCCACCCGCCAAGCGTGACGCTTTCATGAACACACTTCAGCGTAGCGACGCCCGGAAGATCGCGCGCGGCATCAAACTAATCGCCGACGCCGATCTGGCCATCAAGACTTCACAGGCCACCCCACGTTTGCAACTGGAAATGCTCGTTTGCGAGTTGGCGAGTTAAGGGTTTTTCATTGGCCGCGAGTACTCAGCATCCTTATGCTGAGCGACCTCCCAACCCAGCCTAGCCTCCCCCTTCGACGACCATCTCGGGATCGATTTGAAACGAATTCTCATTCTCGACGGTCACCGTGACGACACATCTATACTCCGTATTATCGTCGACATTCGCCACCATATACGGACCGATTAGCCAAAGTGTGCCTACCGTATTACAACCCGCGCTCCGGCCCGGCTGGCTGGTGAGCCCCTCCTTAACCACTATCGGGTTCTTCTGACGTCCGTCCGGGTCGGGACCCTTAAAAGGAGTTGCCCCACGAAAGTCAATTTCGAACCGCGTGACGGGTAAGGCCCCGTCGGTCGCCGTATCGTAGGCGCAGAAATAAAAGGGACAGTTCTTCAAGATAGTCTGGGTCTTTTGACCACCCTCCTTCCAGCTACCGCCTGGTAAGAGTTTGGCGAAACCATAACCCATCGCAAGGATGGGGTTCTTAGAATTGTCAGGAAGCGGTTGTGCTGTCGATGAGAAGGCCACATCGAGAGCGAAGCTAGTCTCTGGCTCTGGTGCAATTGAGGGCTGGTTAGCTGCTGACATTGAGGACTCCTTTTCTGGTTGCGGCAATTACTTCAAAGGGGCGGTAATCGCCTGGGTGAAAGTTGACTCTGAAAGACATTCCATCTTTGGAAAGCTGCAGAGGAATAAGAGAAAGTTTGCGACCGCTGTTGTGGAGCTATTGGAACGGCTGCTATCAGTTCTGGTGTTGAGGTTTTTCGGAAACCGCCGTCAAAATTTTCAGAAAGCCTGGGTCTTTCCGTAGTTCCAATAACTCGGGATCGCGACGAAACTCTTCCATCGCGTATCCAGCCTTGACCGCCGAAGCCAGTGCGTCGAGCGCCTGCTGTCGCTGTCCACTTATTTCGTAGATGGATACCAGTCTCGCTAGGACTGATGCGCTCCTGTCAGACTTCTCGATGACGCCAGCATCGGCCAACGCCTTCTGCTTCTCGCCGTTCTTGGCTAGATAAAGAGCGAGACGGCTTCGCAGTTCGGCATCATCAGGCTTGGAAGAAAGTTCACTGTTCGCCAGCTGGATAGCGGTCTGGTAGGCTTCTTTCGCCTTCGATTCGTTGCCTGGCGTCCATCGATAAGCGTCCGCCAGGTTTGCCCACATCTGATAATTATTGGCTCCAAGTTCGCGAGCCTTTTCCATCGCGATCACTGACTGTTGATAAAGTCCCTGGGAAAAAAGACTGGTTCCAAGATTCGTGTACGTGCTGGCGCTGGGTTTGATTTGAAGAGATTTTTGAAACTGGGCAGTGGCGTCGGCGAAGCGGCCCTGCATGCTGTATACGGCGCCCAGATTGCGGTAACCCAGGAAACAGTCAGGAGCTAACCTGATTGCCTCACCAAAAGCAGTCTCGGCTTCGGAGTAACGCGATGCACGAAGATAGAAGTTACCGAGCGCAAAACGCAGGTCCCAGTCGCGCGGATTGAGCTCAATGGCTTTCGTGTAATACTTCTCCGCTGCCGCCCAATTCTTTCGCGCGCGTTCCAGGTCGCCGAGTCCGCGATACGCGTCGGCGTTAAGCTGGTCTAACATCACCGCCTGCTTTAATTCTCTGTCGGCCAAGTCGTAATCGCCTTTTTCGACATACACCCGACCCAGGCTAACCCGGTTGACGGCCAGGTGACGGTCAAGGTCAACCGCCTGTTTCGCATTTTGCAGCGCTGTCTCCAGCAACTGCTTGTCCCGGTTTGCCTGGTACTTCCGCAAGTAGAGTTGGCCAAGTCCGGCGTAGGCGGGTGAATAGTTATGGTCCTTCGCCAACGCCGCCTGGAAAGCCTGAGAGGCTGCTTCGACGTTTTCATCTTTGTCGTATCGTGCGAGGTGGGTCATTCCCTGCTGAAACAAGTCGTAGGGGCTGGCCGCAGCACTGGTCCGGGTCAAGCCACCGGAAGAGATGGCGAAGCCTCGCGACTTAAGCACGAATGCACCGAGTGTGCCCACAATTGCGAGCAGCAGCAATCCCGAAACAGCCCAGGCTGCCTTTTTGTGCTCTTGTCTCCACATGCGCAAATTCCACGAGACGTTTCTCAATGCAAGCACGGGCAAGGCAGCAACCATGGAAGACCTGGGACCCAGGTTTTCAATTGTTTGCTTGAGCTGGCTGCACAGTTCATCTGCGTTCTGCTGACGTAGTTCCCTTTCCTTTTGCAGGGACCGCATGACCAGGTCATCCAGTTCGACGGGAACTTCGGGTCGCAGTCGCCGCGGCGGTGAAGGTTTGCGGGCGACAACTGCCTGCATGATCGCCGCCAGTGTAGCGCCGGGAAAGGCGCGCTTTCCGGTCAGCATTTCGTAAAGAATGGCGCCGAAGGAAAAGATGTCTGCACGCAGGTCGACGTGCTCGCCCAGGGCTTGTTCCGGAGACATGTAAAGCGGCGTTCCAATGACGCCTCCGGGAATTGTCATGGCATGGAGCGTGGGTGCTTCAGAGTCGATCCCTCCAGCCGCGTTCTGAAACTGTTTGGCAAGACCGAAGTCCAACACCTTGACCAAACCGTCGGGAGTGATTTTGATGTTTGCCGGCTTGAGGTCTCGATGGATGATTCCCTTCTTGTGGGCGGCCTTCAGCGCTTCGGAAATCTGAAGGGCGGTCTTTAAAGCATCGTCAATCGGCATTCGTCCATTCAACAGCTGGTCAGCCAGTGTTTCTCCTTCAACGAGTTCCATTACCAGAAACGGCTTGCCGTCGTGTTCTTCAACCGCATGGATGGCGGCGATGTTGGCGTGGTTCAGGGACGCCAACAACTGGGCTTCGCGTTCAAAGCGTGCCAGTCGATGCGCTTCATTGACCAGTACTTCCGGCAGGAATTTAAGAGCCACCTCGCGGTTGAGCCTAAGGTCCCGAGCGAGATAAACCTCTCCCATGGCGCCTTCACCAATTTTTTCAGTGATTTGATAATGCGAGATTGTTTGGCCTTTCAAAACAATCTCCTTTCGGCAGGGAAACGCTTGTTTTTACGGACCGAGGAAATAAGCACGAAGCGGCCGCAATTTAACAAATAAGACCACAATACACAATAAGGACTGGGAGTGAAGAATAAACCAGTTGAAATCCGGGCTAGTCTTTCAAGATTAACGGGATGAAAAGGAGGAACCCGGCTTTAATGTGTGCTTGTAATCCTGTTCATCTTTGTAAATCGTGTCTATGACTGACGTTCGCAAATGTTTCAATTCCCGGCAATTTGTTCTTTCCGGCTCAGGCGCCAGGAAAACTAATCCCGTAGTTCCACGGTGTAAGCAAGCATAAGTAACCAGGCGTCGCCGCGAAACTCAAACACGTCAGTGAAGGCACCTCGACTGACTCCCCCTTTGTCATCCTGGCGCCAGTCTGCAAGCTGTACGCCGGTTAGCACCGCCACATTGCCAAGCACTTTGACGTGCTGATGCTCCCCACGAATTGCCGTAACCTCGACCGGCATGGCGCCAACGTTTTGGAGAAAGCCTCCCTTGTCCACTTCCGAACCATCCGGGCTGCGATGAACAAAGTCAGCGGCGAGTAAGCCGTCGAGAGATTTCAGATCTTTCCTCTTAATTGCTTCGAAGAGCTGCTGCTCTATTGCCAGCAATCGTTGCGTCACATCCTCATTTTGATCTTTCATAGGGACTTTCACAGAGTCGATTCAGATCATGCTTTCGATGACGCGGTGGTTCCTCAAAGCTTGCCGTGCCCCGAGTTATCCGACCGATCCGTTGATCGCCGCGGAGGATCAATTCGCAAGCCTTAAAGGCATACTCCTCAAATTCCTCGAACCGGGAAGCAAGAACAACCCATGCTTTTTCTCCGGACCGCCACAACTGCCGTTTGGGTAGTCCCGGAAATTCTTTACCGAGACTCTCGAGCTGATCCGCCGTCGTGAACAACCACATGCCATTGGTAGCCTGCTGTTTGTCACGATCGGCCAGCATAAACAGGAGTTGCTCATCGAGGTAGACGTAAGTGAAGCCAAACATCCGCTTGACGATTGGACGGATCGAAATCAACTCTTCAAGTATAAAGGGAAACGCGGGCGGCTTGGCGACGCCGCGAATATTTTTTCCCGTTTCCAGTTTTGTGAGTCCACGCTTGACCATTCTTCTCGCCATAGTTCGGTTCCGGTACTGTCGCCGGGTGTGAAGAGCTGCAACCCCGGGTCCGCTAGAAGGTAAGGCGATAGATCAGAATCGCAGCTTTCTTTGTTACCGCCGGCAAAGATTCCAGATCGACAACTTCGCCTGGCGCGTGCGCGCCCCCACCCGACGCGCCGATGCCGTCAAGGCCCGGAATCAGGTGCGAGATAAACGCTATGTCACCAGCACCCCGGGCGCCGGGATCGAGCGCCGTTACGGTGCCGAAGCCCAGGTCCTGACTCACTTGTGCCATTTGCTTGAGCAACTCGTAATTGGCTTCCGTGGGTGTCATCGCCGGATAGCCATCCTCAAAGGTGATCTTCGCTGAAGTACCCGGCAGGTTCTGGGCAGTGATGGCGCGCATTTTTGTGCGCGCAGCTTCCTTTTGCGCCTCACTGATGAATCTCAGATCGCCCATGACGATCACTTTCGCCGGAATGACGTTCGTCTTTCCGGTCGCAGAGCCTTCAGGATAGTTTAACGCTGCTTTGGTGCCACCTGCGATCACGCTGGGATTAAGAGTCAGATACTTCTCGTTGCTCAATGCCAAATAAAACTGATGGACGATCCTCGAGGCTTCAAAAATGGCGCCGCTGCCGGCTTCCTGACCAAAGATACCCGCCGAATGTCCGGTGCGCGCTTCTACTTCGAGGATCCAGTTGCTCGATCCCCGTCGTCCCACGGTAGCGCTGTTGCCCACCGTCGCCTCAAAGCTCAGCGCGGCATCGCGGTCTTTGGCCAGCGCGATCATGTCGCGGCGGCTAATCTCTAAAGGCCGGCCGGCACTCTCCTCATCACCTGTCAACATCACTGCGATGCGCCTGTCCTTGAGCGCACCGTTCGCGTGAAGAGCCTTCAGCGCATACAGCATCACGATGTCGCCGGCTTTCATGTCCGCACCGCCGGTGCCAAAAGCC
The DNA here is from genome assembly GCA_045403245.1 of Pyrinomonadaceae bacterium. Lineage (GTDB taxonomy): Bacteria > Acidobacteriota > Blastocatellia > Pyrinomonadales > Pyrinomonadaceae > PSRF01. The sequence continues at coordinate 5,429 of JAXIOV010000022.1, forward strand.
TTGTTCCCCTGACGCCTGAATTTCTCACCACTCAACACCGTGTCGATGTGGCCTAACAACAGCAGCCGCTTTCCGGTCGAGCCTTCGGTCTCCGCAACCAAATGGCCGGCACGTTTCATCTCCGCCGGCATGTCAATCCAGCGGGCCTTGAATCCGAGCGCCTCAAATTCTTTCTTGAAAACCATGCCCACTTGCTTAACCCCTGCAACATTTTCGGTTGGACTCTCAATGTTGACTATCTTCTCGAGGGTACCAACGGCTTCATCTTTGTGAGCATCAATGTAGTTAACAATCCTCTGCTCTTCCGCGGATAGCTTTTGTGCTTCCGCAAAGTTGCTACAAAACAACACCAGCAGGGCAGCGACCCAAACTCTACGAACCAGCTTGTTCATCTCGAAAAACACCCTTCTCTCCAGCATCTGATCCTCCAGGAGTGCACCTGCTATTTACCCGGCCAGGTGACGTATCTCCCGGTTTTGCGGCGATAGTCCTGATATGGCTGGCCGAAGAGTTGTGCGAGAAATTTCTCTTCCTGGAATATCTGCCAGTGAATCACCGGAATAGTCAGCGTGGCAAAAATCAGAAATATCAGCGTTCCATTAAGCAGGAAGATCCCGACGAACCACAAATCGAGGAACAGGTAGATCGGATTGCGCGAAAATCTGAATATGCCGGTTGTTACCAGGGCGCCAGGAGTCTTCAAGTCAAACCCGATGCGCCAGGAATCGCCGAAAGAAACAAAAGCGCTGACAAAGATCACTAAACCTGCACTAACCAACGCCACGCCGATAACTCTGGCCGTGTTTGAGTCAATTAACATTGTGTCTAACGGTGAGCCAAAAATTCGAAACTCCGAATGGATGGAATACAAAACTATCTCAACCAGCCAGGCGACAAGACCGGCAAAGGCCAGCAATTCAACTACAAGCTGGGGCCCTTTTTTCCCGCCCCCAATCGCAATCGGATTGATGTTCTTGCTTCGCAGCAAATACGTCACCTTGGTGATCAGCACAAGGACGAAGATGATCACGCTGGCAATCTGAAAATAGTCGAAGAAACTCATTTTTGTTTCCAGGGAACCCAAACTCTAAAGGACGTCATGATAACGATCTGCAATGGATGTCTGATAATGAACAATTCGTGGCCACCCCTTCGCCGGCTGCGATTTTTTTTAAATCGGGCCTGCAACGAGTTTCGAAAATCGGAGCGGCGGCCACGGAGTGCCGCCCCCACAAAACCGGTTGAAACCGAAAGTTTAGCCTTCAGTCATCACGCCCGCTCGCCAGGCTCGTTAACCTCGCTTTTTCTTTCTACCGACAATAGCTCCGTTGTGCGTTCGGTCACGCTCGGCGCTGGCTCGATCGGGGTATCCGTGAGCAGTTTGCCAGTCGTCCTGCTCTCACTTAATTCGTCCGACTGCATTCTACGTTTGGCGGCTGTGTCTTTTGCTTCATTGGCCTTAGCAAAGAGATACACCGACACTAGTCCGCTGGCTGCAATTGCCAGAAAGAGGAGGAAACCAAGTCCTTCCCACATCCTTCCCTGAACAAAAATAGTCTTATAGACAACGCTATAAAGAAGAACACCGAGGATACCGGCAAAGAAGACGCCCAGCGCCCTAACGCCCAACTTCTGTAGACGCTCCTTTTCTGACTCAAGGTTCTTATCCAGGTGGTCTGGCAGTTGTTCAGCAACCGACTGTGCTACTTTCTCCAGTCCAAATCCGCAGGTGCGGCAAAATCTGTGGGCCGTCGAAGTTTTGGTTCCGCAGTTTGGGCAGTACATCAGCTCAGCTCCGCAGGTAGGGAGTTAATAGCGCGGTCTCTGCATAGCCATCAGTAGCTTCAGTTGTGAGCGGCAACTGTAGGATGGGGAGAGTGTAATCTCCTTAATTCGGTGGAGTGCCGGCAGGTCCGCCCCCAGCTCCGAACTCTTAACTCCGGAGAACAAACTCAGCGTTCCGATTGCGACTATTGAAAGAAACAGACTCTTCATTGCTTCTCCTCCATTCGCCCAGCGTTCGTTCTGAAACTTGCTTGATAGTTGCTAACAGCGGCAATGGGGATGCTGCGTGACGCGACTTGGTTAACAGCTCACACATCCAGCCGATCTTCATAAGGGACTGACTCGCCGTGCTCGAGATTCCGGCTTCAAAAACCCTTTCGATCTCGGCTTTGATGGGGAAGTCATGAAGAATGTCAGCCATGTCTTACTCCTACACCTTACTTCACTGCGTTGGTTTTGCGTTTGGGGTTCGACCGTCCAGCGCTAATCTTTCTAGCGGTGTTTTGCCAGGCGAGCGTCAATGCTTCACCCAATGTGTCTTCGTCGACAGCCTTCAGTTTCACTCTGGTACATCCCTGGCGTCCCCACGCACCATTCTCCGGCTCAAACATCGCGGGATGTTCCGACAGGAACCGCGCCTGCTGGTCAGGAGTGAGTTTGACCATCCCGGATTTGAGGTCAGGATGAAGGGTGGCGAAGATTCGATTGTTGACGCGGAAATCCGGGTGACCCATGTGGGCGCCTTCAATAGCATCCGTCATCTTCAACGCGATGCGGCGGAAATCCTTGAAAGTCATGATTCGCTAATCTCTATTTGTTCGACGTGAGCGCTCTCATTAGGCGATGACCAAAATCCAAGGCCTCGTAGAATTCTCGCGCACCGATTCGTTCATCTTTCCCATGAGCCCTGATCGGATCAATTTCATAAAAGATGCTGGGGGCGCCGTACACCGGAATTCCGGCCATTCTCAGGGGCGTGCTATCAGAGGTCCAGGGATCCATGACCGGAACAACCGGGACGCCGGGCCACATTGCGGCGACGATCCGTTCAACCGGTTTCGTTACTTCGGGAATGAGCGCGGATGCCGGACTAACGACGGCGGGATTCATTGGTGTAACCGTGATCTGATCGTTTGCCAACACCTTCACCAGAGTTTGTTGAACTTCCTGGGGCGACTCGCCTGGCAAGAGTCGACAGTTGATCGTCGCGCGGGCCGTCTGGGGCAGCGCATTCTCGGCATGGCCCGCTTCAAGCATGGTGGCAACGCAAGTGGTGCGCATCGTGCTGTTGAATAGTGGAGAGACCGACGACAGCCGGGCAATGACCTCCGGGTCGGGCGGCACCTTTGCCGCCGCCTTCATGTCTGCCGCCACCTGCCCATTCCCGTAAACCGACATTTGTTCAAAGTAAGCCCGAGTGGTCTCGTTGAGTTTTGCCGGAAAGTCGAACCGCGCCAGGCGCGCCAGGCCCTCCGCCAGATGGTAGATGGCGTTGTCTTTCACCGGAAGTGAACTATGCCCGCCGGCGTTTTTCACCTCCAACTTGAACGAGAGAAACACCTTCTCGCCGGTCTGCAGCGTGTATCGAACGTGCTTCCCTTTCTCTATTTGCCCACCGCCGGCGTCGGTATTGATCGTGTAAGCCGGCGCAATCAGGTCGCGATGGTTCTCGAGCAACCACACTACACCGTTTGTCTCGCCTCCTGCTTCTTCGTCGGCGGTGAGCGCCACAATGAGGTCGCGATCAGGCACAAAACCTTCCTGCTTGAGGCGAATGAGATTGGCGACGAGGACAGCGGCCTCACCTTTCACGTCCAGTGTTCCTCGACCGTAGAAATAGCCGTCACGCTCGGTAAACTTGAATGGATCGACTCCATCCGACCAGTCTTCCTTGCGCGCTTCGACCACGTCCAGGTGGGCCAAAAATAGTACCGGCTTTGCCTTTCCCTGACCCCGCAGGCGCACCACGAGATTCCCTTTGGTGGGGTGCTTGTCGGGAGCGAGTATCCGCAGCTCCGCGTCGGAATAACCTGCGGCGCGCAACCTCGCGGCCATCGCCTCCGCGGCTTTTGTGCTGCCGAATTGATGAGTTGTGTTTATCTCGATTAGCTCTTTTAGAATCTCCCGAGCAAGCTGCTGGGACGGAGTTGACGTGTTTTGGGAAAGGGAAACAACCGGCAGCGATAACACCAGGACCAGGATCGAAAATACCTTCATCTTTTTTCTCCAACTCTATGGAGCAGCGAAACCAAGTTGTGGGTAATGTTTTGTGATCGCCTGAGCGCAGGCTTCCATCTGCAATCGAAGAAATCGTTCGTTGAACGACTCAGCAAATGACTTGTTGACGGTCCCGCCAAAGATCACTGTGTGATAGTAGTCGTCGTCTTCACTGAAGCTCAAGTACATCCGAGCGCGCAGCATCGTGCTGATAAAACTCGTGGGATAATCCGGTCGCGGACAGGGTAACCCAAAAGTTCGCCGCCACATCGGGCTGAGCAGTGAATTGTTAACCAACTCCCGCGCGCCCGGGGTATTGGATTCATAAGCACTGACGGCCTCAACCTGGTCAACCTCAACAAAATCCCAATATCGTCCCCCGATTGCCGGGCGCCCGACGTGAACACACGGAGTCGCTGAAAAATCGATGCCGTTATACGGTGCGATGCAATCTTCCGGAACGCCGTACATGTAGTTTGAAAAGTAGTTCCAATCAGACTTGCCCAACCGAATAATGTCGTGAAAGGCAATACCACTGTGAGGATCTGCAGAATCGTAGGCGAACGGCCTCGTCCACGTTTTTTTGGGCACGTCCAATTGGTAATAGCCCATAAAGACGTTGAACCAGTGTGAGTGCGGATCGCCATAGGCGCCGGGCCGCCAGATCAGACTAAAATCTCCCACCGCGAAGCAAACATTGAACACAAACGCTGGATACTCGGGAAAGAACGTTGCTTTTGCGATTCTCCCCATCCGGGCCAGGAGTTTGGGCGTATCGTCGACATGGATGCGATTGATAATCGGTACCACTCCACGCGAACGCCCAATCTCGGGATCGCTTAGAAATGGAGGGTGCCCCCAAACGCTGCCTGCTACGCTGCCGATGGTGGGATCTACATCAAAACGCATGAGGAGTGTCCTTTCCTGCTCGACTTGAGCGCCAGACGTGCGTTAGGCGCCGGGCGCGGCGGCAGTCTGGGGAGTGTCCTTGTAAAGAGCCGCGCCGGCAATCGCCGCCAGGATTGAAGTGATCAAATGAATTGCAATGATCTTGATCCACAGCGCGTTTGACATAAACCCAAGCGGAACAAATTGGGCTGGACCGGTCACCGAAAATGCAATCCATGCGACCAATCCCGCCATGGCCGCGGTCTTTGGTCCAGGCTTACAACACGGGCGCATCAGCACGTAAAGATCTTCATTTTTGGCTCCTTTGTGCGAGCGAACCGCGCTCGGTTCTATGACTGTTCAAACTCATCGCCAACTCTTCACGAGAGCCAGCACGTGTGGGCCCAATACCAAAAACCCAATCAATGCAGAACCCAAGGCGGCGATCAGGACCGCGCCGGCGGCCACATCTTTTGCCTTTGCCGCGAGCGGATGAATCCCGGGCGAGGCCACATCGGTCAGAAATTCAAATGCCGTATTCAACGCTTCGGCGGTCCAAACCGAGATGATCGCCAGAATGATCCAGCACCACTCGGTCTTCGTCAGACCAAAGTAAACGCTAACGATGATTACCGTTACCGTCGCGATAGCATGAATCCAGGCATTATGCTGAGACGAGATCATCACCCAAATGCCCAGGAAAGCGCACCGGAAGCTCCTGATCCTCCCGGTGAAAGTTAGGTTTGAGCTGGACATGTTGTCTGCCTGATGCCCGGGATCAATGTGGCCGTTCACCAACAACAAATAACCGCACTTCAGAAGTCATGCGCGAATTCAACTTCGTCGTTACTACAGAATGGAATGTTCGTGAGTGACAAAATAAGCTACTTTGCTGTGATCGATGAACTCTTTTTCATCTTCAGTCGACGCTTGCCACTCGGCACGTTGACGCGCTGCCAGCAGAGCAGCAAGGTCGTCGAACCAAAGCTCAGCCATCCCATCGAAATCTGAACCCCTGGCGTCGCCCGGTACTTCGATGCGATGACTTTGCACGAGCCGGCGCAAGCCTGGGATGCGAGAGCCAATTGGCCCGTGGACGTTCCGCCAGTAATGAAAAAACTCAGCGTCGGTCATGCCGGGTTTCCTGCTGATGCAATAGACCAGTTTGATCATGGCGTCGGAGTTTACTCGTCTTAGCTACGAGCTTCAATGCTTGCGGCAGCGAAACCCTTGACACCATCAAACTTTCGCCGCTAGATTTCACGTCCCCGAATCAAGATCCACTCTGACCCAACTTTCTCAGAAGGAGACAAGCATGAACATCACCCTGATCCGCCGCGTTGGTATCGCGTGCATCGGTCTACTTGTTTTTATTGCATTGATGGTACCGATTGCCCACGTTGCTACAAGCGATCCCAATGTTCTCGAGGCATGCATTAACCCCGGCAACGGCGGAATGCGACTCGTAGATGCCGCAGAGGCTTGCCATAACAATGAAACTCGCGTTGAGTGGAATGTGGTCGGTCCAGCCGGACCGCCGGGACCAGTCGGCCCTCCTGGACCAACCGGGCCCCCAGGCCCGCCGGGGCCTCCGGGAGCTTCTTCAGGTGGACCTCCGTTCGTCTGGGTCTGTACGCCGGCACACCTTCCTAACGCAGGCGGGACCGCCAGGTCTGATATCTACGTTTTCAACGGCAGTGCGGCAACCGCCAACGTGGCCGTCAATCTGCTCGATCGAGACGGCAACAACCTGACCGGCGTCACAATTCCGGGAACAGCGCCCGCGACAGTCTATCCGGGCGAAGCAGGCGCCGCGACGGCACCTGTTCTGGCGGCGCACACGAGAAACCTCAATTGGTTGATGCCTACAACCGGTGGTCCCGGATTCGACGGCGTTACTGACGTGGTGTTCACAGTCAGGGTCACTTCGGACCAGCCAGTTGTTGTCGGCGCAAACTTCCAATTTAACGGCAACCTGCCAAGCCAATGCAGTTTGTTGCCGAAGTAGGGAACCGAGGAAGAGGGAATAGGATAAGAGGGGAATAGGGCAAGAGGGAAAGAGGCGAGGATCTTTCCGCGTTCCCTTTTTCCCCTCTTTCCCCTCTCTTTCCCCGTTCGGCCGGTTACCCTAGCCACGCATCTATCGCAATTGCAAAACGGCGCGGCGCGCCGTCGTCCATCCGCAGGTACAACGAAGGCTCGATTAGTTCGAGTTCCATCAGCACCAGCTCATCCTGCTCGTGAACAAAATCTATCCGGGCATAAAGCGGCATTGGTTTGATTGGTTGCATCACGCTTGCTCCGGCTTGTAGTAGTCTCGCCGTTGGTTCCACGGCTTGAATGTAACCACCGTGTTCTTCCTGCACTCGAAAGTCCTGGGCCTTTGGCGTTTTCAGGATCGTGTGGCTGTAGTCGCCGCAAAAATAGAAAAGCGAAAACTCGCCTTCCTCGACAATGCCATTCATGAATGGCTGCACCATGTACTGCCGATTGGCAAAGATTGAGAGCGGTTCCGGATCAATTTCAAACCGTTTCTGCAGCCGCAGAGTATCTGCAGCGCTCGCGCTGACGGTTGGTTTGATTACGAGGTCATCGGTTTGAAGTTCTTCAAACCAGCGATGAATTTGCCGGCCCTCGATTCGCCCCTCTTCCCAGAGTGTGCGGACAACTCTTGCACCGTGTGCCTCGAGATCGCGAAGGTAGGTCTTGTTCGCGTTCCAACGGACGATCGACAATGGATTTGCCAACCTGGTGGCCGATTCAATTTGTTCCAGGACGCCGAGAAACTCCGGCAAGTGGTTGTGATAATCCCAGGTGGTGCGAATGACAATCCCGGCAAACTGACCCCAATCGATGTCTGGCATACGCCAGGAAATCGTTTCGACGCTCCAACCCAATTCCTGCAGCGGTTCATTGGCCAGGTGATCGTCGGCAGTAAATCCGTCAAGATGGTCAGTTGAGAGGAACGCAATTCTATTCATGCGTCGGACTTTCACTTGTCCGGCAGAGCCAGAGGACAGCCGCGCCGAAAAGTCCACACGCTAATGCATCGACTAGCGTCCACCACCACGGCATTCCCGAGACGTAGTCAATAATGAAGTACACCGGCGCGGCTAGTAGAAACCCGACGCCGTTAAAGATCACCAGCGGGCGGAAACGCTCCAGATTCCCGGCCAGGATCCACATCGCTACTCCGTGCATTCCGTAGACATACGACGATTGGCGAATCATGAACATGATGATTGGCCCGCCGGGCATCTCGCCGAGGCCGAGTCCGGTGTGGGCCGTTTCCATCCAGGCGCGTGGCATTACCATGGCAATGAACGCCAGTAGCTCAACTGACCCGGCCACGCGTAGCAACGACACTAGTAGCTTTTGTCGATCCATAACAAAAACCCCGGCCCGGCTCGGAGTGTAGGTGGGTCATCCGAGGGCTCCTCAAATAGGTCTGTCGAAAAATCAACTGCGACACCCTTACCCACCTACGCCGAAGGCGTAGGTGAGTAACAACTCATTTCCCAAGAACCCCTCAGAGCATTTTTCATTCGCACGTGGTTCGCAAACCACTCACAACTTGCTAACGCTGACAAAGTAAAGGTCGGTGGCCACCGCAAACTCGTCTTTCTTGAGCGACGTCCTCATTGCCTGCCATTGAGTCGTTGGACGAATGGTTTGCCAGCGGTCTTTGGAACCAACGCGCACGGGCATGGCAAACTTCGCTTCGTCAACCTTCCAACGATACGAAGCCACGCCCTTTGCCTCGTCAAACTTGAGTTCCAGCACCGGCAGCGCCGTGTGTCGCAGGTATTGGTCAAAGATTGGTGTCAGGTTCCTACCGGTCCCGCGATTGAAGAAGGCCACTACATCCTCGGTCAGGATGTTTTGATATTTGAAGCGATGATAGAAATCGCGGATTAGCGTCCACCAGCGGCGGTCGTCGTTCACGATGCTGCGGAGCGTGTTCAGAAAAAGTGCGCCCTTGAAGTACATGTCCTGTGGCGCTACCGCATTTATGCCTCGCGGCGAAATTATGGGCGCACGGTTTCGGACCTTCGACTGGTAACCGTTGGTGTATTTGAGCCCATCCGCCTTTCCAAACATGTATTCGACGTACAGACATTCCAGGTAAGTGGTCCAACCTTCGTGGATCCACATGTCGGAAGGGTCAGCGGCGCTGACACTGTTGCCAAACCATTCGTGTCCGCTTTCGTGAATGATGATGAAATCAAACCTCAGACTAATTCCGACGCCGGTCCAGTCGCGCTCAAGGTAACCATTCGCAAAATGGTTGCCGTAGGTGACCGCGCTCTGATGCTCCATACCGGAGTAAGGCACCTCAATCAACTTGTAGCCGTCTTTCTTGAACGGATACTCACCAAAGTAATGTTGAAACGCCTCCATCATTCCCCTGGTCTGGGCGAACTGCTTCTTCGCCCTCTCCAGATTTTCCGGCAATACGTAGAAGTCGAGAGTTAGATCGCCGAGCTGGTCGGAAAAGTGAACGTAGTTGCCGACGTTAACTGAGACGTTGTAATTGTTGATCGGATAATGCACCAGCCAATCCCAACTCACATATCCATCGGCGAGATCAGTCTTCCCCAAAAACTTTCCATTCGAGACATCCATCAGGTTCTTCGGGACTTCGACGCTGATGCGCATCGATTCAACTTCGTCACGCCACTGGTCCTTGTTTGGCCACCAGATGCTCGCGCCGATTCCCTCGCAGGCCGTGTTGATCCAGTCGCGACCTTGAGGGTCTTTCTTAAAAGCGAAGCCATCAAACCTCCCGGTCTCGACCGGGTACCCGGAGTAGTAAAAGTCGATGGTGTAAACCCTGCCAGCCTTTAGTGTTTGAGGAAAGTCTACGAACACCGCGCCTTCCTCGCGTTCATGGGTGAGAATGCTTCCTTGAGCGTCGGGTGACGCGAGGCCGGCGTTCCTTCCCGAATTTTTCCCTGCTGAGTCTTGAGTTCGAACCTGCTCTGAACTTGAAAAGACGATCCTTTCGACCTTCATCGGAGACTGAAGGTCGAGCTGAATTCGATTGTCGTCCTTCAGCATCTTGAAGCGGATGGTGTTTCTTCCGCTGATAAACTTCTTCTCCGGGTCAATACGAATGGTCAGGTGATAGAAGAGGAGATCATTGTTGGCTCGATACCGCCCGTAGGCGCCGCGCAGGATTTGCGCGCGGGTTGGCGCTTTCGGATCCGGGGACGTTCCGGCGGGTTGAGTTGTTTGCGCTCTCCCGTGCGTCGACAGTGCCGCGATTATCAGTAACACACACAGAATGATCGACTTAAGAGTCATGCGTATCCAGCTTCCTATTTCTGCGGTTCACCGAGCATGTAACATAATCCATCTGGTGCTATAACGAAAAAGACTTTGTAAGACTTGTCGCCAAACGGGTCGATTCTGAAACCGGCATCGTCCCGGTCCAGCCCATTCGACTTCAATTCGGCAAAGGCGGTTTCGGCATTATCAACCTCAAAAAAACATCCTTCCTGAGCAGGATCGCCCCCATTCTCAGCCAGGCCGATCTGAATATCGTCTCTATTCAAGACCACAGAGTTGTAAGGGGAGTCACCACGTGACACGACCTGAAACCCCATCACTGTTTCATAAAACGGAATGGCGGCTTCCACATTTTCCACCGGCAAATTCATCTCGTCATCGGCATACGGCGCGACGCGTCGGAAAATTGCTTTCATAGATTCCTCCTCGGTCAGTCAGTCTTTCAGCAGGTCTGTGCGTCAATCCTGGCTTAGATATTAAAGTGTCGTCTACCTGAAAAGCATTCGGGCTGGTATTGAGTCCGCTCAATAAGCTCACTGGAAGGTGATGAAACCTGGGTAATGCGCTAATTTGTAAAGCAAACTGTTAGTTTGCGATGAATGAATGGCATTCAACGCACCCGCAAACTAACAGTTTGCGTTACAAGAAGTCAGAACCGAATCCACTTCATCCACCGAAACTGCACAATCTGAAGCGCTGCCATGATGAGAAAGATGGCAATAGCTGACAGAATGATGACCAGGAGCCAAAAAGTGAGACCACTAAGGCTTCTTATGAAGTTGACTAGACCTCTCATTGACGCGCTCCGTGTTTCCCTCTCTTCGCTTGTATTACGGAATTGGCTCGCTAGTCAACATTTACTTGCGAAAGGCACTTAAATTCCATTTCTGTGTGTCACGAGTGCGCGCGCTCAAAAACCCTCGAAGTTATCAACAGGGCTTAACAGAACGAAAGATCCCCACCGCGAGGAGGTGGGGACACTTCCGTTCCGTAAACGTAATCGTTAACGGCTACCTCCCTTGCGGCCACCCTTGCGCGCCGGTTCTTTGTTTACCGGTTTGCCATAACCGCCTCCACCTGGTTTTTCGCCACCATGATGCATGGCGTTGACGGTGGCCCAGGCGCGTCTTTCAGCTTCCTCTTCGGAAACGCCGCGTTCTTTGTAGCCCTCTTCGATGTGCTCCGCCTTTCTTTTCTGCTTGTCGGTGTATTTGTCTTTGTCTCCTCTTGGCATTTCAAGACCTCCATTCTTGTTGATTGCAGTGGAGATGATAGCGAGGCGCATACCAGGCGGTAATATGAGTATTTGGAGCAAAGATTAGTGCTCCTGGGTGGATAGGAAACGAGCAATTGCGAATCGTTTCGAAACATTCCAGCGAGCAGCGTTGGTTTGCCGTTAATATTGACTCATGGCAGAGTTATCCGAGGCCACGTAGAAAGGAACTATTTGATGCTCAGACTTCTTGCCGGCGTTCTCCTTCTCATTTGTCTGGTTTCGGTTGCCGGCTCCCAAACCAAGCGGAAGGCCCGGCTGAAACAGTTGAGTGCGAGCCAGGACCCGGGTCATCAACAATTTCTCTTTATTAACGGTATCAGATTCTCATCGCCAAGGGGTTTCAATACCCGGCTGGCAAAAACTACTAACGAGGTTATTTACGTGCCTCACAGTAAGTATGATCTCGGAATATTTGTGGTCGCGTCGGACACGCCTGTTAACAAGGAGACTATCGAGCGAGTGTCCGCTCTGCTGGCGTCTTATCTATTTCCCAGTGAAACTGCCCGGTACTCATGGAAGGAAATCACTGAAGGTTACAAAAAGGTCAGTCAGTTTGAGACTGGCGGCGGGATGCTTCAAGGTTTTAACGGACAACAGCGGGCGATGGTCCAGTTTAGGTCGATTGAAGTGAAGCGAAGACAAGTAACAACCGGCTACATTTTTGGACTTGGTCGCGGCAACGAAGCCAAGCACTTGTTCGAACAAAACCTCGGTGGCCTGTCGATGCCGGGTTGGTACGCGCAGGCCCACATCCTGGCTTCGCTCACCGGTGAAAAGTATTCCCAGATTAACCCCGGCACTGAGATCATCGGCACCCTGGTCGAAGCCCCTCCGGCGATGCCGTCCGATGAGCCCAAGAAAACCCTCGACATGGGCCAACTTGATGGCCTCAACTATGTCAACGAGTTTTTCGGACTGTCGCTTTCCATTCCACGTGATTGGTTGGTCGTCAGTTCACAAACGCGCACCCAGATTGGCGAGGATTCGAAAAAGTTACTTGAATCCAGTGATCCAGCGAAGAAAGCAGCGATCAGTTCTTCGATAGATCGCAGTACGCCACTGTTGGCCCTGACCAAGCTACCGGCGGGCCAGTCAAACAACGCCAGCTTGCTGATGATTGCCGAACGTATTCCCTCGCCGGAGATCAAAAATGGCGCCGACGTGCTTCACGCCATGAAGAAGGTAATGAGTGGTACCAATTTCAATGTCGAATTTCAGGGAGATATCAACACCGAGCAGATCGGTGGTTCCGATTTTGCAGTGGCCACGATCAAGAACGTTTCGCCGTATGGCACTTTCATGCAAAAGATTTACGTCACGGTGAGCAACGACTACGCGCTTCAGTTGTTCTTTACCTACAGCGACGAAACCGACCTTCAAACGTTTGACGTCGTCATGAGGTCAATCAAGTTCAAATAAGGAGTGCGCAAACTAAACAGTTTGCCCTGAGGTTTGATTCGCGAACTGAAGTAACCCGAAAGAGAGTCCGAGGTCTAATTTTGATCATACTCGAAACAGAACGCCTCAACCTGCGCGAGCTGTCGACTGAAGACGCTGAATTCATTGTGCAGCTTCTCAACGACCCCTCTTTCCTTCGCTATATTGGAGACAAAGGAGTTCGCACGCTGGATGATGCTCGCAAGTACATTCTGGAAGGACCGGTCGGCAGCTACGAACGAAACGGATTCGGGTTGTACTTAGTGGAGTTGAAAGGAAGCGCCCTACCGATCGGAATGTGTGGCCTGCTGAAACGAGAAGCTTTGACGGATGCAGACATCGGCTTTGCGTTTCTTCCCGCCTACTGGTCGAAGGGATATGCGATCGAGTCGGCTCAGGCGGTGATGGGTTATGCTCGCGAAGTACTGGGGCTGCACAAAATTCTGGCGATCACTTTGCCTGACAACGAATCTTCGATCAGCCTGCTCGAGAAAATAGGTCTGAAGTTTGAGAGGATGATCAGGTTGGAAGAGGACGCAGACCAACTGAGCTTGTATGCGTCGAACAACAATCACAAAGATTGATAGAATCCTGGTGAGGAGTGTCCACTTGACTGAATGACGCCCGAAAAAGCAAAAACAATCCTCGCGGCCGCCGGTCTGGTCCTGGCTGGCGTTGCGATCGGGGCCTACCTATTCAACGACACCCAACCGCGTTCGGTCCTCGCTCTGCATCGTTGTGAACAGACCTGCCTGCGACCCAACGAACTTGTGGGACTAATGACCTCAGTTGGAGTGCAGAGATTTCCTTCATTCATGCCAAAGGTGGTGATGGAGACCGACAAGACACTGGTCATCCAGAGTCCTTCTCCTCAGGCACGGATCCATTATCTGATTATTCCAAAGCGCGACATTAAGGACATCGCCAGCACGTCTGAAGATGATAAAGATTATTTGATGGACGTTTTCAGAGTAGTGAACGAGATTGTTAAGGAACAGCACCTGGAGTTTTACCGGGTCTCGACCAATGGTCCGGGTTATCAATCGACAACTTATCTGCACTTTCATTTAATGGCCCAGTGAGCTAGCCAACAGCACCGGTAGGGGGCAGTAGCCCGACCGTTAAGGAGGGCATCGTCATCGTTAACGCCCTCCCCACCGGTCCGGCTAGTCTTCTTCCCCCGATTTGCCGCAAAAATCTTGCGTCCAACCTTGGCCGTCGCATAACATCACGGGCTCATTCCCCTGGAACAGGTCAACTCGGGAATTCCCTCGCTTCGATCCGAAAACTCGTGAAGGAGAAATCCGCATGAAGAGACATTTTTTCGCCGCCACCATTCTCGCCGTGGCAATTCTATTCTCGGCCCCCGACCGCAAGGCAGACGGTCGCGAAAACATCACCCCTCCGCCCGAGGATCAGACCGTGTCTCTTGATTTGAAGTTCACCAAAAAGAGGCCAAACGTGGCGCAGCGAATATTCTCTTTTCTTGATTACGGACCCAACGGATTTGCGACCGGCTTCATGGTGGGCGACGGGTTGGTGATTACCGCCTATCACGTTGTTTCCGGAGATCTTAGCGTGGCCAAAAAGGTACAACTCGGCTTTGCCCCCAAAGACGAACTCGAAGTCAAAGTCTTCGTCGAAGGTTGTCAGGCAAAGGTCCTCAAGGTAGATGCACAGGCCGATTTGGCTCTGTTGCGTACCTGCCAATCACGAAAGAACGCCAAGGCGCCATCCTTCCAGGCAACTCTCAACAAAGAAGAAAAATTGCTGGTCATCGCGCGGCCGCATGGAAATAAGATGATCAGAAAAGGAGTCTTCCATGGTCCTTATGTAATGGAAGGGCAACCATACAACCTTGCCAAGATTGAGGGGCGCGACGGCTATTCAGGCAGCCCGGTCTACAATCAGAAAGCGGAGATTGTAGGAGTCTTTAGCGGTTACGATCGGACGCAGAACCTTGCGGTGATCAGTCCCGGGGACAAAGCCCAAAAACTCCTCGAAGATTACATCGCCGAACCCAAACAATAAGGACTCGCCGCGGCTTTGCCTGATGTGCGGCGGTGGCTATGCCCGGCCGTCAACGCCTACCGTTACGTGGGGGCTGCGCCCCGAAAAGGCGTAGCCCAAATAATTTTACAAGTCTCAGTACGGGAGGGGCGGAGCCACTTCGGCACATCAGGCGGCGAAGCCGTCAGGTTATTTGCATCAATTCTTGCACTCGCCACTTTTTGTGCAAAGCCAGCTAAGGCAAATGCGATTGCGCCATCGCTCCAGCAAACTTTCGCGCCTTGCGTTTAGGGGCCGCCCAAACTCCGACATTTCGCACCGTTGCCACTGAGGACCAGGCCTTTCCGCTTGGCCACTTCCAATTTCCCGCTCTGAATGACCATATGCTTGCCAGGAATGATGCCTTCAAGGTTATAGTTGAACATCATGCGCCGCATCCCTGTAATCTTGGGCCTGGTCCTGACAGCAGCCGTTTACGCTCAAGCGCAAATTCAAATCGGAACCATCAAGGGAAGAGTTACCGACCCTGGCGGCGCGGTTATTGCCGGAGCTGAGATTACTCTCGACAATTCGCTGACCGGCTACCGCGCCAGCGCGGCCACCAGCGACCTCGGAGACTATGTCTTCGATAACGTACCGTTTGGCTCGTATGCATTGCGCGTTAAGGCCAGGGGATTTCAAAACATTACTTTCAGCGTCGGCGTACGTTCAAATATTCCGGTCGTCGTAAACGCGAAGCTCGGCGTTTCGGAAGTGGTCGAGTCAGTAAACGTTGTGGCCGACGAAGCCCTGGTGCAGCCCGATTCCTCAACGACTCAGACGACGGTTGATGAGAGTTTTATTCAACGTCTGCCGGGTGCACGCGGGCGCAACCTTCAGGAAGTCATCGCCACCACCCCTGGTTGGAGAACCGAAAACGACGGGTTGCTGCACGTTCGCGGCGTCGACGATGGCACGCTTTACGTTATTGACGGCGTACCAGTAACCGATCGACTCGACGTAGTCTCGGGAAATTCTTTCGACGCCGACATGGTTCGTTCGCTGGAAGTCATCACCGGAAGTATTCCCGCTGAGTTTGGCGGACGTTCGGGAGCGGTCGTAACCGTTCAGTCAAAGTCAATGATCGGAGCGCCACTGACCGGGATGCTTGGCATCGGCGCCGGCAGTTTTCGGTCACACGACTTAGACGCAGGCCTGGGCGGAGATATCAAGAAGAAGTTTGGCTTTCTGGTCAACGCTGCCGGCTCCCGCTCCCACCGCTTTCTGGATCCCGTCGATTTCCGGAATTTCAACAATCGCGGCGGAAGCCTGCGCTTGAATGTGAGAACCGATTGGAAACCAACCACCCGGGACCTGGTCCTGTTTACGGCCTCCACCAGCGGCAGCGATTTTCACGTGACCAACAACCTGGAGCAGGAGGTCGCGGGACAGCGCCAGCGTCAGGAGCTGCGTGATCATAGCGAGTCGGTTCGCTGGCAACGCACGTGGTCTTCATCAACTGTCACCGACTTCGCTGTTTATCGTCAGTCTTACACGGCGCGGCTTAACGGAAGTGCTTTTGATACCCCGGTCTTTGCTGGTCAGGACCGACAGAACGTCCGTGAGGGGTTGATTGCCAGCCTGACAAAGATGATCGGCAACCACACAGTGAAGGCCGGTTTCAATTTCGCGCGGGTCTCGCTGAAAGAGTTCTTCACTTTCGCCATCACCGATGAAGACGAAGCCGAGGAACAAGATATCAGTGATGCGGCGCTTGAATTTGATCTGGACGATCCATTTCTATTCCGCGGTCGCGAAACGCGCAGTCAGTTTTCCACCTACTTGCAGGATAGTTTTTCACCGCTACGAAATCTTACAATCAATGCCGGATTGCGTTTCGACTATTCCAGTTTGCTGATCGCGGATCATCAGCTCAGCCCTCGGCTGGGTCTTGTCTACTACATTCCGCGCACGAAGACTGCAGTGCGCGGGTCCTTCAATCGTCTATACATGCCGCCACAGGTGGAAAATTTACTGCTGGCTGCATCTGAGGAAGCGCGTTTGCTTTCTCCGTTTGCGTCTCCAGAAGGCGGGGGAAGCGCACTGGTGCGCCCCGAAAAAATTTCCGCGTATGAGTTTGGCTTTGGCCAGGACGTGCTCGGACTTTTCAAATTTGATGCAGCCTATTGGCATCGCGCGTTTCGCAACTACGCAGACCCCAACGTTTTCTTCAATACCACGGTTATCTTTCCCAACAGCGTGGCTGAAGGCTTTGCGCGAGGCGTCGATTTAAGACTGGACGTGCCTGAGAGGAAAGGATGGTCGGGCTACTTCAGCTACGGCAACGCACGCATCTCGCAAACGGGGCCAATCAATGGCGGCCTGTTTCTTACCGATGAGTTTCTCGATATTGGTCCAGGCACTCGCTTCACTCCCGATCATGACGTCAGGAATAGCGCGTCGTTTGGCGCCACCTATAACCTCCGCAGTAAGGGCTGGTGGGCCGCCTTGCTCGGTCGTCACGAGAGCGGGGCGCCGCTGGAAGTTGAGGAGGATGAGCTCGACGAGTTGCGTGCCCTCCCCGGCGCGGATCTGGTTAACTTCGAACGCGGCCGCGTAAGACCATGGACCCTCTTCGACCTTTCCACCGGCCTCGATCTTTTCCGCGAACGAAGAGTGTCAACGCAGTTGCAATTCAGCGTGCAGAACCTCACCGGCAAGAGGTTCGTCTACAATTTTGGCAATCCGTTTTCCGGCACCCACTTCGGGTACCCGCGCCTGTTGAGCGGCAGAATCAAGTTTGTGTTTCATTGAGCCGCCGGGCCGGTGAACCAATTACGAGTTTCAGGCTAACCGGATGCTTAGACCTCAGCCTTCAGTCATCCTTCTTTTGGTGTTCGTGCTGGGCGTGAACAACGCCTGCTTCCTGCGTCCGAAGTCATCTACTCAGGAGAAAACTTCATCAGAAACGCTGGTGAAGACCAACCTTCCTCCTCCCGTTGGATTCGTCAACGACTTCGCCGGCGTCTTTGAGCCCGAAGCGAAGGCTCGTCTTGAGTCTCTCCTGGAGAGATTAAGGCAGGACGGAAATATCGAGTTTGCTGTCGTCACCGTTGAAACAACGAATGGACATCCCATATTTGACTACTCTCTTGTTTTAGCGAACGAATGGAAAGTGGGACCGAAAGACAGCCGCGCAGGACTCTTGTTTATGTTGGCGGTCAAGGATCGCAAGTGGTGGATCCAGGTCACCAAGGCCCTTGAAGGCGACTTGCCTGATTCACTTTGCAAACAGTTGGGCGATCAATCAGTGGATCTCTACAAACAAGGGCGTTACGGGGAGGGTGTCGAAAAACTTGTGAGATTGATCGTCGCCAGACTCGAGCAGACTAGAAGTTTTCACCTCCCCCGGACCTGAGGACAAGCCGTCTAGAGCTTCAGCAGGTTCCTATTTGACGCGTTTGAAATCATTGAACCACCGAACTTCACTTGTGCTCATTTCGATACTGTTAGCGCTGGGATCAAGCCTGACAGCGGGCAGTCCAGTCTACGGTCAGGGTTCTTCCCAATCTCCACCAAATGAGCAGTTCCCGGATAAGTGGAACGAGTATTCGTCACCGTTAGGTGGTTACCGAATTCGCTTTCCAAAGCAGCCGAGAGAGTTCTCGAAGACTGAGGGCAGGTACGAGTCGCATGGGATGGAATACCAGGGACTCGTGATCTACCGGGTCGTGAGTGTAGATTACAAAGTATCCATCGATGATCCGGAGACGGTGAAGGGACTGCTCCAGGGACTAAAAAACGCGGCCTTGAACGCAGTCCGATCCCGGGGGCTGGTGGAAGTGGCCGAACGTGAACTGGAAGTAGACGGGCATCACGGAATCTTTGTTCACATCGAAGTACAGCAGAGAGACGTTGTTCGCATGCAGTGGGTAGTTGCTGGTTCCCGTCTCTACACGATCAGCACCCTGAGCAGAAAAGGAAGTGCAACGGGATTGGAGGCAAAAGACGATTATGAGAGTATTTCCGCCGGTTTCATCAACTCATTTCATGTCACTCCTTAAACAAATACACCTCAACAGAGTCTTGCCGATTCTGATGTTGTGCGTTTCGGCTCCGGCGGTTTACGCACAAATCTCCGACCGTGAGCGTGACGGGCTCAAAGGACCCGTGCAAACCGTCCGCGTCAGAACAACAACCATCACGGAAGAAGATGGGGTAAGAACAGAAACACCCTTGCTTTTGTCACACGACGTTGTCTACGACAAGTCCGGAGCGAGAACCGCACTCGCTCTCTACGACAAGACCGGCAACCTGAATCGCCGGACCGTTTACACTTACGACCGAGAGGACAAAAGACGATCCGGGTTGGCCATTTACAATGCAACTAACACGCTGGTTCGCAGAGTTGTCGATCTACGTGGCCAGAGAGGATTTGAAAAGACCCGGACGATTGAAGACTTCAACGAAGATGGAAGTTTCTACAGAAAACGTGTGCTCGCTATCGATCAGTTTGGCGAAATGAATGCAGTAGCCGAGTATCAATCAGACGGTACCCTCATAAAAGAGCATGTTGCTTTGAGAAATTCGGAACCTGACGATACGGCGGTCAACAACCACAGACCTCGAGATGAAGAGATTCCGGTAATGGCAGTGCCGCCTACACGCGAACCCCGTGCGGATGCGTTAGATCCGATTATCGGTTTCACGCGCGGTTCTGGCGAACGGGATCATTTCGACGGTCACGGTAATTGGACTCGCGGCGTAGTCCTTTCGAGCTCCAAAGTGTTTTCATCCGGCCAAAGGACCAAAACCACCGAGATCTCTTACCGTGAATTCACTTATTATTCCGAGTGAAGGACGGTTCGATAACTAAATGAGACTGCCGACGATCCAAGGTGTCATCCATCGCCGCATCCTTGCTAACTTTCGAGTCGACCCTCAAGTGATGCAAAAGCAGATTCCGTCTCGCTTCGCTCCGACGCTGCACGAGGGCTATGCCGTTGCCGGTATTTGCCTGATCCGCCTCGAGCACATCCGCCCGAAGTTGGTGCCCGCGATCGTCGGCATTAGCAGTGAAAACGCCGCTCATCGGGTAGCGGTAACGTGGGATGACGAGGGCAGGCTGCGACAGGGAGTCTTCATTTCTCGTCGCGATACTGACTCCAACTCAACCATCTTCTTGGCGGGCGGGTTTTTCCAGGTGAGCACAATCACGCTTCATTTTCAGTCAGCGAGACGCCGGTGGATATCAAGTTGTCAATGACCTCGGATGACGCGGTGGCGTCGGTTGAAATAGATGCCACAATTGCGAATGAACTACCTGCGACTTCAATCTTCTCATCTCTGGCCGAGGCTTCGCGGTTCTTTGAGGGGGGTTCAGTAGGCTTTTCCGTTACCAGCGATGCGGGTCGATTAGATGGATTAGAGCTGGATACGAAGGAATGGCGAGTCGAGCCATTGGAAGTGAGGAAGGCGTATTCGAGCTATTTTTCAGACGAGCAGAAGTTTCCCAGGGGATCGGTTGAATTCGATCACGCTTTGATCATGAGAAACATCGCGCATGAGTGGCATACTGTGGACGACTTGTATGTTTGAGGTGTAACCCGGCGCCAGGCCGCCGCACTCCAAAGTTGGCCTAAGTTTGAAATGGTTCGCTAAACTCAGAATGTCCGATCTCGAAACATCAAAACAGTAATCGAGGAGCAGCCGTGATCATTTCCCAAAGTGAAAAAGCTGGGCGCTTCAGGTCGCTCCACGAAGGGCCAGGCGCGTTTGTGATCGCAAATGTGTGGGATGCCGGTTCCGCCCGCGTCCTGGCTGGTCTTGGCTTCGCGGCGTTGGCAACTTCCAGCGGCGCTTCCGCCAACGTCCTTGGGCGCGTGGACGGCATGGTCACTCGCGACGAGGCACTCGCGGCGGTGCGCGCGATCGTCAACGCCACCGATCTTCCGGTCTCTGCCGATCTCGAGAAAGGCTTCGGTGACGCGCCGGAGGCGGCCGCGGAAACGATTCGTCTTGCCGCTGAGGCTGGCCTGGTGGGCGGCTCGATTGAAGATGCGACCGGCGACCAGCACCAGCCGCTCTACGACTTCGCCCATGCAACTGAACGGGTGGCTGCGGCCATAGAAGCGGCTCGATTGCTTCCCTTTCCGTTCATTCTTACCGCGCGTTCGGAAAACTTTCTGCGTGGAAATCCGGATCTCGACGACACGATTAGGCGTCTGCAGGCGTTTGAGAGGGCGGGAGCAGACGTGTTGTTCGCTCCCGGACTGCCCGACCTCGCTGCCGTGCGAGCCGTCTGCTCAGCGGTTTCAAAGCCGGTAAACTTCATGGCCGGCATCAAGGGGAAATCGTTTAGTGTCGCCGAACTCGAAGCCGCTGGCGTTAAACGTATCAGCCTTGCCGGCTCGCTCTTTCGCGCCGCGATGGGTGGAGTCATCGAAGCTGCCCGGGAAGTTAAGGAGCAGGGTACTTTCGGTTATCTCGATCGCGCCGTAAGCGCTAGCGAGTTGGGCAACTTCATGCTGAGGCCAGGCCACGAGCTGTGATGACTCCTTCCTGTCAGCCAAACGACAAAGTCGATCTTGGTAGGTTCTTAAGCTCAACTCTTTGCGTAATCTTTGCGTCCTCTGCGCTTCTTTGCGGCTAATTGTTTTGAGGCGCTTATTTACCGCAAAGGTGCGCCAGGAGATTCTCAAACCAGGATAGTTCCCAATCTTTGGTAGTGGTGTAATTGTGTGTTGCGGTCAAACACAGAGTTGTTCGTGAAATTCGAAATGCCTCGTTTACGAGGCTGGCCCAAAAGGGCGAATAGGCCAGTCGTTTTACGGCTGGTTAGCTGCCGCCAGGAATGA
>JAXIOV010000069.1:0-42230 GCA_045403245.1 Pyrinomonadaceae bacterium
GCCCGGGGGGTCCGGTGCCAGACACCCCAGGCTTTACGCTGTCGCCCGCCCGCGGGCTGCGGGTAATCACAATCGCTGGTGTCCTGGGGTTCCGCTGCGCTTCACCCCAGGCTTTACGCTCACGCCCGCTCCGCGGGCTCAGACTGATCATCTCATGCTTACCCGGACCCAACACTTGAATGCTCTCAGCATCGCGATAGTATTCCTTCACTCCGAAAACCGTTTCGTAAAACCTGAGCGAGCGTTCCGGATCCCGAACGCTGAGACTGATATGAGTCAGACCATGCGTTTTGATCATCGCCTTCTCCCGGAGAATCACCGCAACCTGAACTCTGCAGGTTTGCGAACAAGAGTTGACCTAATCACACGTAGACCCTTGGAACACGGCCACCGATTCCGCATGTAACGTCATACGAAAGCGTGCCGGCGGTCCTGGCCATTTCTTCCGCGGTTATCTCAAGTTCGCCTTCACTGCCCAGCAGGATCACCTCATCGTCCTGTTGCACGCCCGGAATGTTTGTCACATCTATCAGCGTCAGGTCCATGGAGATGCGGCCGATCACCGTCGCAAATGCTCCGCAAACGATTGCGCGACCGCGGTTCGACAGGGTGCGCATGTAACCATCGTCGTAGCCGGCGGGGATTGTTGCCACGAGCGTCTTGCTTGACGCTTCAAAAGTGCAACCGTAACCGACGGTCTCACCCGCGGGTACCCATTTCAGCAATGTGATCCGGGAATGAAGCGACATTACAGGTTGCAGCTTCTCATCACGATGTGAAGGGTCAAGTATGTCGCGCCAGAGTCCATAGAGCACGCCGCCTGGCCTCACCATGTTTCCCCGGGCAGAAGGTTGACCAAAGATACCGGCGGAATTTGCGAGATGTTGATGAGTTGGAGCGTGTCCCCGTTCGCGGATAGCGGCGACCGCATTTTCAAAACGTTCGATCTGATCGCGAGTTAATGGTTCGCAGGCCGGCTCATCAGCAGCAGCGAAGTGGGTCATCACCCCATCGATGCGAATATTTCTGAAGGGCTTCAGCGAATCGACGAAATCAGCAACCTCATCATGACGAACACCAAGTCGGCCCATGCCTGTATCAACCTTGACGTGCACATCCGCGACCAGACTTCGTTCTCGCGCTGCTTGATCCAGTGCTTCGATCATGTCGCGCCGGTAAACCGTCGGAGTCAGGTTCTGCTGGAGACATTCATCCTGTTGTCCGGGCCAAAACCCTGCCAGGCAAAGGATGGGCCGGGTGATGCCGGAGGCCCGCAGTTCACTTCCCTCTTCCGGCAAGGCCACCCCAAACCAATCGGCGCCCTCCTTTTCCAGCCGGTGCGCGCATTGCGCCGCTCCGTGTCCGTAGGCGTTGGCCTTTACCACTGCCATCACTTTAACACCCGCCCCCACTCGATCTTTGACGAGGTGGAAGTTTGCAGCAAGTGCGTCGAGATTGATTTCAGACCAGGTTGGACGACTTCCGGTTGTATCGAAAGAACGACGGCCTTTAGTTGAATCGGTCACGTCTGCGAATAGAAGAAGAGTCTGAAATGGAAGAGCGGGAGCATCGCTCCGCGACTGTAAGATACACAAATTGCGGTGAAAGCCCCAACGTAGCGAATTGCGAGTAGAGGGTCGGTTTGATATTCAGCCGCGGATTAACGCGAATAACCGCGAATCTGAAGAGTGGATAAGAAAACGCCCAGGAGAAAGGGTCTGGAATGAGCGATATTTTCGTTTGTGTTTGTGCAGATTCGCGGCTGAATATCAACCTGACCCACTACCTCGGTCTCACTTTTCCTTGCTTCGCCAGTTCGGCGGAGCGAAGGTCAGCTCGAGCGCAGTCCACGGCCTCGTTTCGTCAACTCGCTGCATCTCCAGAACCAGTTGCAGCTCGTTGGTATTTGAAACCGTCTTCATTTCGTTGAGTTTACGAAACGCCGCGGCCGGACCCAGCATAAACTTGCCGGGGCGGTCTGCCGGATACAAACTGAAGTTCCCCACCACGATTTTCTCTGGTTCGGGCTTGCCTTTTTCCCCAACAGTCGTCAGATAGGCGAAGATATTGAGCGGGGTGGCGGCGGAGTTGACGACCTTTGTTATTTGGACTTCAAGAATTTCCGGCGGATTGATGAGCAATTGCTTCTCGACCGGAAACGAGCCGCTCGGATGTTCATTCGTGAGCGTCACCGACTCCCCTACCGGCGTTGGGTCCGTGTTTTTAGGTTGAGAGTCCTGCACCGTCGCTGGTCCACAGCTTAGGGCCGAAAACGGCAAAGCCCAAATCATCAATGCGGCCAGGAATAGTTTCGTCACTTCATCTCCTCACATTAACTTAAATGCAAAAGCAACCCCGTGGGGTTGCCTTCGCAATACAGTAGATCACTCCGTCAAAGTCTGGCCTTCCGGTCGCAAACCCAGTTAATCGGACTCTAACTGCACAGACCCTCACCTTGGACGTTACACAACCAGCCCCCGATAGCGTGCGGTATATCAAGTAGCCCGCGGCGCTAGCCGTGGCTTGGTCGTCATTGAAATCTGAGCCCGCGAAGTTGGCGACATAATGAATTCCCTCACGAAAACGCTTGTGTGGCTGAGTCGCCTGTCGGTTTTCATTGCCGCCAAGCTGCGAATACGTCAGGTGTAATTATGCCGCCCGCTCAGCGGGCTTTCGTTCTATGGATGCCTGCCCACGGCTAGCGCCGTGGGCTACTGATATGCCGCCCGCTATCGCGGGCTAGTTGTTTGGTGTTCAAGATGAGGGCCTGTCCAAAGGTGTAAAGGATGTCATGATAATGAACACACAGAGGAACGCCCCTACAATTCCGTTAAAACCTTGCGACCGCAAGTTCGAGCCGCCCAAGAGTCAGCTGCTGAGTTTCAATGCGCCGCTGCTCTTCAATAGGAACAGTGACAAGCGTTATGTCCAGATCGGATGAAAGTGATCCGCCCTGACTCAGAGTCCGCACCGTCTGCGTAACATCCACGAGATACCGAAGTTTAGGGGTGCTCGCAGGAGCTGTCACTCCTTCGTGAGACTTCATGGCAGATTCGTCAGCGCAGCAGAAGAAAGCGAAGCTGCCTGCATAATGCGGATCGTCTGTCGACGTCGCCGTGGTCGCGTCGGGTTTGTTTATGAACACCCGAACAAAGACATCCTGCTTCGGTGGAACTTCGACTTCGTCAACCGTTAACACGGCTTTTTCCCGAGCCCCGGCATCCAACACCGAGCGAAACGCTTCCGGCTCAACCTTGAGGCGCGCCGGCTCAGCTTTTTCGCTTAGCACCGTGAACGGCCGGCGCAGTTCGTAGCGCTTAACATATTCCAGCTTATGCGGCCCACCCTCCCGCAGGAATTTCTCGAGGGTCGCTTTGTCTTTCACTGGTGCCATAGTCGCACCGGGCGCGCAAGGCTCGAACTGATAACTAAGCAGCGGAAAGAGAAGCGTGGTCGCCACCTGAATTGGGACGGGATTGCCGTCAGAGTCCACGAAATCGTTAAACGTGAAGCCAGACCAGTTTGGATCGTTCGTGTTGGGATTCCCCCGATTGATATTCCAATCAACCCACAAACACTCGACCATGTTGTGGTGACACCAGAAGATCGCATCCAGAGGAGACATGTAGGTGCCCATTTCGCCACCCACAAATCCGTGAATGTAGTTATGCGGTCCGCCTTCAAGAACGCCGTAAGCAATGTTCTGGTTCTGAGCGGTGGCCTGCGCACTGGCGAAGAGCAGGAAGTTTGTCTGGTTCAGAATACTCGTAATGTTGGCTGCGCCGACAATCGACGAATTCGCCACGCTCGATTGGTTTGCGAAGCGAGTTGTGTTTAGCAGCGGGTTTCCGGCCCCCCAAAACGGCGCCGGTATGCTGGGACTGGTTGTCCAATTCCAGTAGGGCAGCGCAAAGTCGTTGTTTCCGGTCAGCTTCCGGCAGATGGCTTCGAAGTAGAAAAGGTAAGCGCGATGCCAGGGAAGAAACCACCAGTTTCCGTGAACGCATTTGTTCAAGTGGATTTCGGCCTGCTTGGTCCAGTTGCGGCCGTCACCGGCGGGCAACGCTTTCATCGCGGCCACGGCGTCTTTGTAGGTTTGGATTATTGGATCGTTAGCCGCGAGATTTGCGATGTTGCGGCGAGTTGGTCGGTCTTTGATCTTTTTCCACCAGGATTCGCAAGCACCGGTCCCGAAAGCCAGTCCTGTAAGACCGAGCGCCCCTGCACCCTTGATGAAGTTTCGCCGCGAAAAGAAACTTGAATCTTCCATTTGTCGGCTCCTCCGGTTAGTGGGTCGGGATTGGGTTGAAGTGAGAATCAATCTTAAGGAGGGCGATATTGCGAGTATGCAGGATTGATGCAGAGGCTCGTGAGAATCAGCCCTCTAAAAACGGCGGCACGATACTCCCGAGCCCTACAAAAGTCAATCAACTCAAGAAGAAATAGCGGCCCATGCGCCGCGCATTCATCCGCGTCAAAAACTGCGCCGCCAAGCTCTCATATTGTCAGCTTGCGGTTGACTTTGTCTGAATTCACTATTGAAACTGCGCATGCCAGCGCACGTGACCGCCCTCACGCTCGAGGAATTTGTGCAAACCCGGCAACGCCCGAATATCAGTCTTGATTTTCTTCGCGTTTGCGGTAACCGGCCTGACGTCAAAGGCCCGTCCCGTCAGATGCCTGCTTATCTTCGTGCGTGCTGTCTCGGTCATGTCGTTCATTGTTTGTTCGAGACCGGCAGTCAACGCATCAACAGTTTTTGCCTCGGGATGAGCGTCAACCCACGCTTGCAGTTTGGCTCCCGCGATATAAGTTTTCCCGATCCACTTTCGATCGCGCAGTGAAACGATGTTAGCGGCCATTGCATGAGCCTGTTGTTTGACCGAACGGCGTCCGCTGGTGAATACCAAATTGGGGTGTTTGCTCTTGAGTAAGGTGGCTGCATTTTTTGCAACCGGTGCGAGTTGCATCTCTTCAATGGTCATAACAGTCTCCTTGAGGTCGGATGGACTATTCGCCTCGATAGAGATTATCGAAGCGCATGCTTGAGGGTGTGAAGCGAAGGCGAAGCGAGTCGGTAGGGCCGTTGCGTTGTTTGGCCACAATTATCTCCGCAACGTTCTTTTCGTCATCCGGCATGCTGTCGCGTTCTTCAGGTGTCTTGTACTGCTCGGGACGATAAATAAACGCTACTACGTCGGCGTCCTGTTCCAGCGCGCCCGACTCGCGCAGATCAGCAAGTTGCGGCCGGTGATCTGAACGCGACTCCGGCGCTCGCGAAAGCTGAGACAGGGCAACCAACGGCACGTTGAGTTCCTTAGCCAGGCCTTTTAACTCGCGCGAAATCTGCGACACTTCCTGTTGGCGCGACTCGAAACGTTTCGCCGAGCCGGTCATCAACTGAAGGTAGTCAACCACTATCAGGTCGAGCCGCTTCTGTTCCGCGGCCAGACGGCGAGCCTTCGCGCGCATTTCAAGCACGCTGATGCCCGCGGTGTCGTCGAGAAATATCTTTGCGTCCGCCAGGGTGCCGAGTGCTTTGGCGATCTGCGCCCACTCGGGCCGTGAAAGAAATCCATTGCGAAACCGCTGCGCGTCAATGTTCGCCTGTGAACAAAGCATGCGCATCACCAGCGCCTCTTTCGACATTTCCAGTGAGAACATTCCCACCACTGCACCGGGAACATGAATGGCGGCATTCTCGGCAAGCATTAAGGCGAAGCTGGTTTTTCCCATCGAAGGACGCGCAGCAACGATGACCAATTCCTGACGCTGGAGCCCTGACGTCAACTTGTCGAGATCGGCAAAGCCGGTCGTCAATCCGGTTAGGACAGCGGCACGCCCTTCCATTTCCTGAATTTTCTCCAACAGTTGCTCGGCGACCGGTTTGACGTGAACAAAACCTTGCCGGATGCGTTCGTCGGCCAACTGAAAGATGGCGTGCTCCGCGTGATCGAGAATGATCTCTGGCTCGTCTTCCTGTTCGAGCGCCTCCTGGGTGATCTTATTAGCGGCCCTGATCAGTTGGCGCAGCATCGACTTACCCCGCACAACCTTGGCGTAGTGAGCAATGTTGGTTGCGTGCGGTAAACCATAGGTGAGGTTAGTGATAAAACTGAATCCCCCGGCTGATTCCAGCGCGTTCTCTTTCTTGAGTTCTTCCCCGATAAGGATTGGATTGATCTCCGCGCCGCGCTCGAAAAGGGCGATCATTGCGGTGAAAATGCGCCGGTGCGAGGGAACGTAGAAATCCTCCGGTCGCAACAGTTCGATTGCCTGGCTAATCAAACCATTGTCGAGGATTATTCCGCCCAGGATCGCGCGCTCCGCCTCGGAGCTGTTTGGCAGTGAACGTTCGAGCGATTGCTCGCGAATTGGATCAGGAGATGCCATTTGGATTGGGGATTAACTGGTTACTAAAAATCAAACGACGCTGCGAGTATTACCTACCTCGCAGCGCCGAAACTATACAACACGCTCTGATGTTGGTGGGGGTCAGATTGTGAAATATTTTCTCGTGATTACTCCCCAGTCTCCGCCGATTCCCCTTCTGACGAAGCGTCTGCCTGTTTTGCCAGTTCCGCTTCCTGTTCCGGCGTCATGTGGCCAACAATCACGTCACCTTCCGGCGATACTTTGACCTGCAGATCGATCGTCACGTCACGATGCAAACGTAGGGGCACTGAAAAGTCTCCGATCCGCTTGAGCGGCTCGCGCAAGTGAATCCGGTGGCGGTCAATTTCGTAACCGCGCTCTTTTAATGCTTCGGCGAGATCCATGGAAGTCACCGAACCATAAAGGGCGCCCTGCTCACCGGATTTTCGCTTGAACTCAAGCACTAGCTGGCGCATTTGATCCGCCTGCCCTTCGGCAGTAGCACGCTCAGTTGCTTCCCTCTTGAGCAGCGCCGCGCGTTCCTGCTCAATTTGCTTGACGTTGCTGGCAGTCGCCTCGACAGCCAGTTTGCGTGGCAGGAGATAATTACGCGCATAACCTGCACGGACACGAACTATTTCGCCGCGTGCCCCAAGGTCATCAACGTCTTCTCTCAAAAGTAATTTGGTATGCGCCATGATCTATAACTTCCTTTCCCGAACCTCAGATCTCAAATTTCAGATCTCAAATCCAAAAGACCTTTCCTCAAATCCCAAAGACTAGTCCGTCGTGTACGGCAGCAGGGCGATGTTGCGGGCACGCTTGATCGCTTCGGCCAACATGCGTTGGTGAATGGCACAGTTACCTGAAATCCGCCGTGGCAAAATCTTGCCGCGCTCAGGGGTGTAGTTTAGTAATAGCCGGACGTCTTTGAAGTCGATGAGGTCCACCTTTTCGATGCAGAAGCGGCAGATTCTACGTCTGCGCATGCGGCGCCCGCCGCGACCACCCTGCATCGAGCGGCCACCCCGGTCATAATCATCATCACCGTTGTAGCGGCGCCCACGGTCTTCGTAATTTGCTGACATATCTTTCCTCGTAATCGTTAGTCGTACTTCGTTAATCGTTAATCGGCAGCCAGGTGCACGGACAAACTTCGGCAGATTGGTTTAGGCTTCGTCTGCGTCTTCGTCACCAGGCCCGACCGGGCCACCGTTTCCCTTTGATTCGGCCTGTCCACCCGGTCGCTTGGCGGCCTTGCGAGCGCGCTTTGCTTTTAGCTTCTCAGCGCGACGACGATCTTCGTCAACCCGCACCGTCAGGTAGCGAATGATGCGATCGTTGACGCGCATGCGGCGTTCAAGCTCGGCGATCTCCTTACCGGATCCTTCAATTTCCAGGAGGACAAAGTTGCCTTCAGTCTTGTGAAGAATCTCGTACGCCAGCTGGCGCCTGCCCATGCTCTCCGCTTTGGTCACGGTGCCGCCTCTATCCGTGGCGATTTGCTTAAGACTCTCGGTAAGACTGGTCAGCTCAGCTTCTTCTGCCGCCGGATCGACGATGAAGACCACTTCATATTGTCTTTGCGTTTCCAAAATCCATCTCCTTAGCTGTAAATCGTAAATGGTGAATGGTGAATCGAAATCGTGAGTCGAACCATTTCCGATTTACCATTAACCGTTGTAACTGCTCATTGCCTTCAAAACGCCATCTCTCAGAATGGCGCGCAGCGCGTCTGCGCCTCTTTCCAGAATTTTTTCCAGTTCCGGCTTCAAACTCCGCGGGATCGTATCCAGTACGAAGCGCTTCGCGTCTGCGATTGGATGCTCCGGCTGAATCCCGATTCGCAGTCGCGTAAACTCACTAGTTCCCAGGCTCGCGATGATTGACTTCAGGCCGTTATGGCCACCGGCGGTGCCTCGTGCGCGGATCCGAATCCTGCCCCACGGCAAAGCCAGATCATCTGAAATCACTATCAGGTTTTCTCCCGCATCGTTCAGTTTGTGTTTGGCAACCAGGCAGCCAACCGCTTCGCCACTCAAGTTCATGTAGGTCTGCGGTTTCACCAGCTTGACCTGCGTATCTTCGAGTTGACCGCGACCAACTATCGACTGGCATTCGCGGCGGTTGACCTCAATCAGCCCATCTCTGCCCAGCCTGTCAATCAACATGAATCCAAGGTTGTGGCGCGTCCACTCATACTCTTTGCCTGGATTCCCAAGGCCAACGATCAAATGTTGCCGATTGCCCGTTACCAATTGCCAACTCAAGAGTCTGTCAATTGCGACCTTCAATTGCCGACGCAAACCAATATTCCCAAAGCGGCCATCCGATTCTGGCAATCGGCATTGGCCACTCTCCTCTTAGCTCTTTTCGCCTTCCTCGCCGGCGCCTTCTTCTTCCTTCTTGCCCTTGCCGATGACTTCAGGTTCAGCAGGTCCCTCTTCCTCGACCGCGACCACAGCCACTGGCTCTTCCTTGACGATACCCACGGTTCCAATCACGGTGTCCGGACTGTTGAGTATTTCCACGCCCTCGATCGGGGGAATGTCTGATACGTGCAGCACGTCGTGCACCTGTAGATTGGAAACGTCCACGTTGATCACTTCGGGGATTACGCGAGGCTCGCAACGTATTTCAATCTCACGGTAGATCTGTTCCAGTACTCCCTGCTCCTCACGAACACCGATCGGCTCGCCAACCAGGTGCAGCGGCACCGTGACTTCGATCTTCTGACCTTTGACCAGTCGCTGAAAGTCGGCGTGGATAAGCCGTCCGCGCACCGGATCGATCTGGCGCTCGGAAAACATTACTTCGCTCGGCCCAACACCTTCGATGTCCAGGGTGAAGATCGTGTTACGCCCGCTGTCGGACCGTAAAATAGCCGCTAATTCTCGCGCCGGCGCCAACGCGGCCACCGTGTCGCCAGCGCCGCCGTAAACTACCACCGGAATCATCCCCTCGCGGCGTGCGCGGCGCGCGTCATTCTTGCCGCGACCGTCTCGAGTTTGCGCGCGAACCATTATTTCTTTCCGTTCAGCCATGACTACTCCTCTTTACAGACGTTCAGCGATCGCTCAGGAAGTTTAGAGACTACAAGCTGAGGCTTGGACTCTAAACTTCTTGAGTGATCGCTGATGGTCTTCTATTCAAGCCATCAGTGTTTGCCCTTCGCTAAACGAAGAGCGAGGAAACGCTGGTTTCCTCGTGGATCGACTTGATCGCTTTCGCCAGAAGCGGCGCGATACTAAGTACTTTGATTTTCTTAAACTCGCACGCGTGATCGCGTAGCGGAATCGTGTTCGTAATAATTATCCGCTCGATTTCCGATTCATCGAGCTGTTTCACAGCCTGGCCCGATAAAACAGCATGCGTAAAGCAGGCGTGAATTCTTTCAGCACCAGCATTTTTCAACGCTTTGGCCACTTTAGTCAAGGAGCCACCCGTGTCACACATATCGTCGACAATCAGACAACTCCGTCCCCGCACGTCGCCAACCACGTTCATTACCTCGGCTACATTGGCCTTTTCACGCCGTTTATCGCAAAGGGCCAGTTCCGCATCCAGGCGCTTGGCGTAGGCCCGCGCCCGCTCGGCGCCGCCGGTGTCCGGGGCCACCACCGTAAGATTTGGCAGTGGATTTTCCTGATAATACCCAATCATGACCGGGGCCGAATAAAGGTGGTCTACCGGAATATCAAAGAACCCCTGAATCTGGGCCGCGTGCAGATCGACGGTCAAAACCCGGTCGGTTCCGGCGACGGTAATCAGGTTGCCCACCAGTTTCGCGGTGATCGGGACTCGGGGCCGATCCTTCTTGTCTGAACGACCGTACCCGTAGTACGGAATCACCGCGGTGATGCGCTCAGCCGACGACCGGCGAAACGCATCGAGCATGATGAGCAGTTCCATCAAGTGAGCGTCAGTCGGCGGACAGGTCGGCTGAACTATGAATACGTCGCCGCCCCGCACATTCTCGTCGATCTGGAAGTTAAACTCGCCGTCCGAGAAGCGTTCCGTGAAGGCCCGCCCCATGTCGCAACCCAGTTGACGGCAAATCTCCTCGGCCAGTTTCGGGTTTGCATTGCCCGAAAAAATCTTGATGCCCCCGGTTGTGCTCATAAGAGGTTTCGAGTTTCGCGTTTCGAGTTTCAGGTTCGTCTATATTCGGAACCCGAAACTCGAAACTCGAATCTAAAGATTGGCTGGGGCGGGTGGATTCGAACCAACGAATGCCGGTTCCAAAGACCGGTGCCTTACCACTTGGCTACGCCCCAATATCAAGAACTGGAATTGAAAGAGCGTAAGAACTGACCACCAAACAAACCCAACGCCCCAAGGTATTCCGACCGCGACACTGTAACACAATCAAAGATGCGCCAACTTGCTTCAAACCGAATTTTCTGCATCGCATTCTGTTGTGCTTTCTGATCTACAAAGATACCAAATACGCTCGAGCCGCTGCCAGTTAACAAAGCGCCGCGAGCGCCCGACTGTAGTAAGAGTTCCTTCGCCCGGCTTATCTCCGGCGCTAAATCAAAGATCACCGACTCGAAATCGTTTCGCAATTCTTCATGAACAGCCCACAGACTCGAGTCTTCGGAATTTTGCCCTGAATGCGAACTGGGAAGGATAGGGTCCGAGTTTATCGTTGTCAAGACACTCGCACTGAACCTCGAGTAGGCCTGAGCAGTCGAAATCCCGACGTTTGGTGTGATCACGATCAGGTGTTGAGTCCCCTGATCGGGCAAAGCTGAAACGGTGGAGCCAGTGCCGGTTGCCAGCCCGAAACCGCCGGTCAGGAAAAACGGAACATCCGTTCCCAGGGTGGCGGCAATTTCTACAAGTTCGGCAGCAGACGCATCGATTTCCCAGAGGCTGGCCAGAGCCAGCAAGGTTATCGCGGCGTTTGAAGAAGCGCCGCCCAAACCTCCCTTCGCGGGAATTCTCTTTTGGAGTTTAATGCGCGCGCCACTGTTGGCGCCATAACGATCCCTTAAAGCATTTGCTGCACGGACAATCAGGTTTTCCTCGCCCGTTGGGATGTTCGGGTCGCTGCAATCGAGCGACACACCCCCATTGCGCCTCAATTCAAAATGAAGGTCGTCGTGAAGTGAAATTGTGTGGAGCGTCGTTCTGACTTCGTGATAGCCGTCCGCGCGTTTGCCGAGTATCCGCAAACTCAAATTGATCTTGGCAAATGAAGGAAGACTTAAGGAGGATTGATTCACTGTTGGTGGCTGACTCTCAAACTCTCCAGCCGCCACCACAAACCAGTGGGCGGGCTCTAGCGCGTGACAAAGAGTTGAGTTATGTAAACGATGCCGTCAGCGGCAGTGTAACTGCCGATCGCGGACGCTTCAAACCCGACATAAAGGATGTTCGCGCGATGACCTGATGAAATCATCCATCTTTGCACCGCGAACGCGCCCGGATCGTCGTAGCCTTTATTATACGCGATGTTCTCTCCCAGAACTCTAAAGCGAAGACCCTGCACCCGCGCTCGATCCCTTGGTTGCAAACCTTCCGGAGTTTCATGATCGAAGTAGCCGCGCTGAGCCATGCTTTCGGAATGTTCACGCGCCAACAAACACAACTGCGGATCCCATACAAGTGCGTTACGGCCCTGCTTTACGCGTTCGGCGTTGGTTTTGTTAAATGCACGCTGTTCAATCTCGCTGGCCTGGTCAAACGACGGCCCGGCCACCGAGTAAGCAGGTACGTGTTCCGCAACGTCATGCGTGGAACTAACCCGTCGTGGGCGTGAATTGGCGGGGTTGCTGGAGGGAGACGAAATCAAGCGAGCCACGGGACGCGGCTGGATCGTTTGAGCGGACAAACTTTGTCCAGCAGCGAGGCAGGCGATACCGAGCATCAAGCCCAGCGTCAAAGGTCGGATCACGCTGGAAGGGGGAAATTTGTTATTGAGTTCCTGGATTAGCATGAAGCTGTCCGGCTTGGCGCACGAGCCGTTCCCGTCTTGGCACTGAGCCGGGAAAGACTGTGTCTTGGGAAGCCCTGAGGAAGGCTGAACTTAAGAAGAAACCTCGCCGGGGCCGGCAGGGTCGCAAATGACAACTTCAGATTAACAAAGGATTAAACTCAGATCAACAGGCTTTTGCACTGGTTGAGCAGGATTGAGGCTGGGAGCTGTGATACAGGCTGAGAATTGGTTTGCCTTGCCGCTTGTTTGTCAGGAAGCCGGGGAGTTTTGGGGCGGTGAGAACTGCTCAACGGCGCGTTCCCACGCGGTACGAACAGGGTAAACGTAAAGCAAGACCACAAGCGCTACGAGACCGGCTCCGTAGGTGTAAAAATCATTTCCCGTTAGCAGGGTGGCGACGAACCCTACCACCGCCACCGCGGCCCCGAGAAATGCAACCAGAAGCGTAGTCTGTTGAAGTGTCTGCAAGAGGCCACTGGCGCCCCGGAGTGCGGCAATGTCCTGCAACCGCATTGTCGCGAACCGGGTGCGACGAACAGCGACGGCACCCAGGCCAAAAATAAGAATGGTAATCCGAACGGCAATGTCCAACGGCGGGTTGTTTTGTGGCGTGAGAAACTTCCTGGAAACGAAGGCCAAAACAGCGAGCAGCACCACCGCAACCAACAACGCCAGAACAGTGGTTGACGTGGCCTTATGACGGTTTCGCAATTCCGTTTGAACACTCAACACTGACTCGTTTGGAGATTCCATCGCCGCGCCTTCCCTTCCCATCGCTATCCACCGTCCAATGTATAACCGTGACGATGACAGATATCAAGACGCCCCTGATAGCGCTTTGGGCGGCCACGGAGTGCCGCCCTTACAATCGGGCGATACAGACCGGACTAAAAAGGCCCGCGGCATTACGCAGCGGGCCTCAGTCCGGAAACTTGCCGAGCGCTTACGGTTTGATCGGAGGAGCAGTAGCCGGCGCCATCGGACCTGGTTGAGTAGCATTTTGGACGGCTGGTTTGGGAGCAGGAGTCTGTGGCGGTGCGGAACCGTTGATACCCCGCTGCACCGGCGCTATCGGCGTCACGTTGGTCGGTAATTGACCATTATACTCCAACGCTTTGTCAATCAAGTCCTCGCGACCTTCCTTGCTGTCCTTGCTAATCAGAATTCCATCCGGCTCATATGAGATGTCAGCTTTGCCGATTACTTCAGTGAGCAGGACTTTCATCATGCCCGGTTTTTCGGTCGGAAGGATATTCTTGCGAGCCGGATCGGGTTCAGGAATCGGCGCTCCGATGATGCTCAACTGATCTTTCGCTTTCTCGGCGAAGTTGCTGTTTGGGAAATTACGAAGCAAGTCCTGGTAGTACTTCGCCGCCTCGTCGGGTTCTTCTTCCTCCTGGTAGGTGTAAGCCAACTTGAAGAGCAGCTCATCTCTAAGAGAGAAGAAAGGATACTTATCGAAAACTTCCTTGTAACGAGATTGTGCCCCTTTCAAACCACCCTTGCCACGCTTGTAGCGCGGTTCCAGATAGAAATTCCCGATCTGGTAACTGTGCATTGCCAGACTCTCCTGCGTCTCTTTCAGGTGATCTTCAACGATCCGGCGCAGGCTTGTGTTTGGATACTGCTGCAGGAGCGACTTGAGGCGTTGCTCGGCTTTGCGAGCGTGCGTGATGTCCCGGTCAGACAGTCCCATCTGCCTCATTTCCGCTTCCGCAACCTTCAACATCGCATCGTCAGCTAGCGGGTCAGTGGGGAAAAATGTTAACCAGTCGAGATAAGCCTGCGCGGCTTGAACCAATGATGGCGTGGTCCCTTCAAGATAAAAGGAATCGGCAATCGCCAGTTTCGCCAACGGCAGAAAACCCGAATCCGGGTAGGTGTTGATGATCGTGGCAAAGAGAAGGCGACCTACTTCGTGATTTCCTTTTCTTACTTCTTTGGCAGCCTCCTGGAAAAGCACGCGATCACGACCGGGCGCCACTGTTCCCGTCAATTCTTCATACTTGCTATCACCGCCGCCGCCGAACAATCCAAAAAATTTACCCTTCTTTTTCTTTTTTGCCGGAGGTGCGGTCGCACTCACGGAGCGCGCACTCGCCGTCGCCTGAAGCGCGCCCTGCACGCGGGTGTTTATTTCAACTACCGACTGCTCGAGTCGATCCAAAATCGACGGATCGTAACGGTCGGAACGCTCTTGCTTGCCGCGAATGTCGTTGACTTCAGAAAGTATAGAAGAAACTTCCTTGTCCAATCCGCGGAGCCGTTCGCCCGGATCGTCGAGGTTCTTCTTTTCCTTGTCGCCGGCGGGAGTGCCGAAGGAAGAAATAGCGCCGGACAGCGAGCGCCGCATCGAGTCGAGCTTCGATCGCATCACATCCAGTCGCTGGATCGCCGAAAGCTCGCTTTGCTGCGACAGCGCCGGGGCCGTAAGGCCCAGGAGAAGCGTTGCGCAAATAAGCAAGGAAGAAATAGAGCGAAAATGCATGATTACTAAACCTCCAAAATCTAAACGTGAATCGCAGCTCACGGGGGCGTCGGCGGTCAAAAACTACCGATTAAACCCATTGCACGGTGGCCTCGCGCAAGCCGCGAACAGCCGCTTCCGGATCAGCCTCGCCGAAGATTGCTGAACCCGCCACGATGATCTCGGCGCCCGCTGCTACCACTGACGCGATATTTTCGAGATCTATGCCACCGTCGATCTCAATTCGCGTCTCTACCTTTGCGTCCTCCACCATCTGTCTTAATCGTCGAACTTTGTCGATCGAAGTCGGAATGAACCTCTGTCCGCCAAACCCGGGATTGACCGACATTACCAACACGTAGTCGGCGTAAGGCAGCGCTTCGGTCAAACTCTCGATTGGAGTCGCCGGGTTAATCACAACTCCCGCCTGCGCGCCGGCCGACTTGATCGACATCAACGTTCGGTGCAAATGTGCGTCGGCTTCCAAATGAACCGAAACCATTTTGGCTCCGGCTTCAACAAACTGCTCCGCGTATCTGCCCGGCTCCGAGATCATCAGGTGCGCATCAATGGGTAAGTTTGTGGCACCCGCAATCGACTTCACAACCGGCAAACCGATGGTGATGTTTGGAACAAAGTGTCCGTCCATGACATCGATATGAAGGATCGTAGCCCCGCCCCGCTCAACTGCCGCGATCTCGTCACCCAGCCTTGAAAAATCGGCTGAGAGAATGGATGGGGCGATGTCAACTGTCATGTCGTTCATACCCAACCTGAGCGTTATGGAGTCGCCCTCGGTCTCACCGAAGGGGATGGCCGGGCTGTTACCGGCCGGGAATTCGCATTCTGGTTCGAGTTATTAATGATCAACGCCGGACGATTGGTGTTCGAATTAGCTGCTTTTTGCACGTCGCCGTCTTGTGTGTCCGCGTTTGCGTTTCTATTCGCGGGCACCCGGTTGGCGTTTGCGTTCGCGTTTGCGCTGCGATTTGCGTTAGCGTTCGAGTTCTCGTTTGCGTTTTGATTGGCGTTCTTGTTTCGCTTTGGTTTGTTTTCGTTAGCCGTGACGGTTTCGTCAGTATTCTTGTTCGATGCGCTTTCTGCCGGCTGCTTCTCCTGAGCCACCGATTGCGAAGCCTCTCCTTCTTTTACACCCCGGCTAATATCCATAGCCACGGTCTGCCCGACCTTAACCACGTCGCCCGCGCGGGGCAGTTGGAATAATACCGTGTCGGCTTTCAATTCATTGCTCGGACGCGTCGCCCGGACCCTGAAATTCAGCCCGGCATCTCCTAGAATTTTTTCCGCCTCAAAACGGTCCCTTCCCAGAACATCAGGCACCGTGACTTCCGGGCTGCGGAGAGACAAATAAACTGTAGTGCCGAGTCCAAAAAGAAAGACAATTGCTATTAAGATGGCGACGCCGAGCCGTCGGAGTGCTGAGAGTGCCCCTGTAGCAGTATTCAATAATAAATCCTCAAAACTTCAGAACTATTGAGTGTGCCCCAACCAAGCTGCGAAGTCTACCATCCGCTAAATCCGGTCGCAAGGTAACTAATTTCCGAGTAGTGGGTCAGTTTCGAGCTAGCGAGCGCATTACAGAACCCAGCGCGGTAGCGCCGGATCCTGGAAATCAACGTGCGTCTAAAGCGGGTCGCAGCCCGGTTTTCGCAGTCTCTCCCATTTTGTGAGCCGATATGACCGAAAGTAGAGTTTCGGACCCGGCGCGCCTCTAGGTATGAAAGGGCGCGCTCGGTCCTGTAACGATTTGTCGTTCCGCACCCAATTGTCTGTCATTGGAAGGCGTTCCCAATTATCAAACTGACCCACTACCAATCCCCAGGGTTCACAAAGAACTTCACTCACGTTTTCGCCGCAGCGCGCTAATGAAAAACCCATCGCTGCCGTCTCGATGCGGCCACGTTCGAGCGCTTCCAACACTTGTACTGATCGCCAAATCCAAAAACAATTCTGCCTGTTCGAAGCTCACATTGTTGTCAAGGAACGTAGCCACGACGGCTTCATTTTCCTCGGGCTCAACTGAACAGGTTGAATAAATCAACCGGCCCCCGGGCTTAATTACTCTCGAAGCATTGATCAGAAGCGCCTGCTGCCGCCTGGCGAAATCGGCAAAGTCACTGGCTGTGATGCGCCAGCGGATTTCGGGGTTGCGCCTGAGCGTCCCTGTCCCGGAACAAGGAGCGTCTACTAGAACCCGGTCAAAAGAGTCTGCAACCATAGGCAACGGTTGCAAACCGTCAAGTGCCACACAGTGAACGTTAGTTGATTTTTGCGTCTTTGCTGAAGAAATCAGGGTCCTCAGCCGGTGCTCGTGGAAATCCGACGCAACAATCGTAGCCAGTCCTCGGGTGTAATCCGCGATCTGTGTCGACTTACTCCCGGGCGCCGCACAAAGATCGAGCACCCTCTCACCCGCCTTTGCGGCAACCGCCAAAGCCACAAGTTGCGAGGCTTCATCCTGAAGATAGATTTCACCTTTGGCGGATAATTCCCAAAGTAAATTTCCGCCGCCCGTAATGCGCCAGGCTCCGGGAGTAATGCGTGAAGGAGTCACGGTCCCACCGGCCTGAAGCAGTCGGTCGCAGACGTCAGTTTCACTCACGCGACTGGTTACAACTCGAAACGCCACGGGCGCTGCTTCGTTGTTCGCGCGCGCAAACGCTTCGGTCTCATCGTTCCCAAAGGCCCGGATCCAACGGTCGATTAACCAGGCTGGATGCGAAGTGGACACCGAGATCCGTTCGACGGGATCTTCTAATGTCGCAGCAGGATCAATGTCAGGCTCGCGGGTAGCGCGACGCAAAACGGCGTTCACCAGACCACCAGCCGAGCGCAGCCTCGCCAGCTTGGTGAGATTTACTGATTCGTTGACGGCGGCCGACGCAGGGACACGGGAAAGAAACCGCAACTGGTACAAACCAAGCCGGAGAATGATGCGAACAGCCGGGTCGAGTTTTTCTACGTTACGGTCAGCGTAGAGCTCGATCAGGCGATCAAGCCACAACTGCCAACGCAGAACGCCCATGACCAACTCGTGGGCCAGGCCGCGGTCAAGGGGATCCAGCTCCGCTTCGCGCGACGCGAGCAGCACAGACGCGTAGGCGCCCTCCTCGACGCGGTGGAGAATTTCAAACGCCAACCGCCGGGCAGGTGAAAAGCTAGACTTCGCCAAATCGATCGCCAACCTTCAGGTGTGTTCCGTTGAGGAAATCTCTTGCAGTCATACGTCGTTTCGCTGCTGGTTGTAGCTCGAGGAGCCGCAAGGCAGTTTCACCACCACAATTCACGATCAGCTCGTCGCCGTGCGCGGCACTCACTTGTCCCGGTCCTGCCATGTCCACCGCCGGCTCTACCACCGCAGCTCTCCAGATCACCACGTGCTGGGACTTGTAGCTGGTGTGTGCGTTGGGCCAGGGTTGAAAGCCTCTGACGGAACGTTCGATGGCCGCCGCATCGTTTGACCAGTTTATGAGTCCATCGGCTCGAGTCAGTATCGGGGCAAAAGTCGCGGCAGTGTGGTCCTGAGGCTGAGGCTTAATCTCTTCGATGCGTGAAACGGTTTCGCCCAGCAGATCTGCGCCCATCGCGGCCAGCCGCTGCATCAATTCCGTCCCCGTTTCGGTTTCACCGATCTCCGTTTCGCGTTGGAGAAGAATTGGCCCGGCATCTAGTTCTTCTTCGACAAACATGGTCGTTACGCCGGTTTTCTTTTCACCTTTAACGATTGCCCAATTCACTGGAGCCGCGCCGCGATAGCGCGGCAACAAGGAGAAATGAACGTTGACGCAGCCCAGACGCGGGGCGGTGAGATATTCCGGCGGAAGGATTCGTCCGTAGGCTACGACTACGCCCAGGTCGGCATGGTATGAGGCAAACAGATCCTTCGCTTGCTCGATCTTGATCCTGGCAGGCTGCTCGACCGGCAAATCATGCTTCAGTGCAAACTCTTTTACCGGTGGCTCGCGGATCCGGTCGCCGCGACCTGCCGGCCTGTCAGGTTGGGTCCAGACCGCAACCACCTCGTGCTCGTCATTCAGCAAACGCTCGAGAGACGGCACGGCGGTTTCAGGAGTACCCATGAAAACAATGCGCATGACTTTTTGTGGCTTGGCCCCATCCGGTCGGTAAGACTTTGGCTTACCGCGAGCGAATCAACATGAAATGAGGCTGCGCCTCCGAGGTCGAGGCGTAGCCTCTCAATATCTGATCGGGACAGTAGCCCGACGGTCAGAGGTTGCAAGAAACGCGAGTGTTACGCCCTCCCTGACGGTCGGGCTACTGCCCCGCTCAATTCACCGCGCGCTTTCCGCACGCTTGCTGGCGGTCGCGCCCGCTCTCTCCGAGGCAAGTTTGGCCTGGGTGAAGAGCAACAGGTAGTCGCGCCCGCCGGCCTTTGAATCCGTACCCGACATGTTGAAGCCGCCAAACGGATGCACGCCAACCAAAGCGCCCGTGCATTTCCGATTCAGGTAAAGATTGCCGACGTGAAACTCGCGCCGGGCGCGCTCGAGTTTTTCTTCGTCAGCGCTGTAAACAGCTCCGGTCAGTCCAAACTGCGTGTCATTGGCGATGCGAAGTGCATCGTCATAGTCGGCAGCCTTGATCACTGCCAGGACTGGTCCGAAGATTTCTTCCTGCTCAATGGTTGCGCCTGGTTTGACGTCAGCGATCACGGTCGGTTCAATGAAGAAACCCTTTTCACCGTCAGAGCCGCCACCGGTCAAGACCCTGCCTCCTTCGCTCTTACCTTTTTCAATGTAAGCGTTGATCGCATTGAAGGCTTTTTCATTGATGACCGCGCTCATGTTGGTGGCCGGATCACCCGGATCGCCGACCTTGATCTTTTCGGTGGCTTCCGTGATCTTCTCGAGCATTGAATCGTAAACTCGCGCATCGATGATTGCCCGTGAACACGCGGAACATTTTTGACCCTGGTATCCAAACGCCGCCTGAACTACTCCGGTCGCAGCGTCGTCGAGATTGGCATCGTCAGCAACAATGATTGCGTCCTTGCCACCCATCTCGGCGACCACGCGTTTGATCCAGATCTGGCCTTCATGAACTTTGGCGGCGCGTTCGTTGATCCTGAGTCCAATCTCCTTCGAGCCGGTGAAGGCAATAAAACGGGTCTTCGGATGGTCGACGACGACGTCGCCGACTTCGGCGCCGGAACCAGTCATGAAGTTGACAACTCCAGGCGGCAATCCCGCCTCTTCAAGCAACTCGAAAAACTTGTAAGCGATCGTCGGAGCATCTGATGACGGTTTTAGGACCACCGTGTTACCGGTGACGATCGCAGCGGCTGTCATGCCCGCCATGATCGCGAACGGAAAATTCCACGGCGGAATCACGGCGCCCACGCCCAGCGGGATATATTCCAACCGATTGTCTTCGCCGGGAATTTTCACCAGTGGCTGACCATCGGCGTAACGGAGCATCTCGCGCCCGTAGAATTCAAGGAAGTCGATTGCTTCAGCGGTATCGCCATCCGCTTCAGCCCAGTTCTTCGCAACTTCATGAATCATCCAGGCTGAAAACTCGTGCTTCCGTTCTCGAATCGCTGCGGCTACGCGAAACAGCAGGTCAGCACGATCCTTTGCGCCCTGCTTTCTCCAAATCTGAAAAGCCTCGCTGGCGGAATTGACTGCGCGTTCGGCCAGTTCCTTTGTTGCCTTTTGAAACCGACCAACAACTTCCGGGCGGTTCGCCGGATTGATGCTGTCAAACTTATTCTCGGTCTTGATTCTTTCTCCGCCAATCACCAGCGGGTATTCCTGCCCCAGCTGGCTCTTCACGGTCTCGATCGCCGCGCGCATCGCCTGCGCATTCTCTTCTCTGGTGAAATCAGTTAACGGTTCATTACGAAATTCGGTTGGCATTTCTCATCTCCAGATTTGTTTTTTGGAATCTTATCACACCAAAAGACAGGAGCAGGAGGCAGGGGCAGGAACGACGCGCGAAAGCGTCAATCGTTTCAGATGATCAATGAACAATGTCAAATAATGTCAAATGACAAATGGAAAATCTACCGTTCTCTCATGTCACATTTCCTCATCTCACATGTAGAGACTCCGGTTTGCTGCCGTCTGCCTCCTGCCTCCTGCCGTCTGCCCCTGGGCTACTGCCACTTCCCGGCCTTCTTCAGCCGTTTGATCTTGCGTTTCACCAGCTCACGCTTGATCGTGCTCATCTTGTTGAGAAACACGATGCCATCGCAGTGATCGGTCTCATGGAGCATGCAGCGCGCCGTTAACTCAGAGTCATCGAGCTCAAACTCATCCCCATTGATATCGTGAGCTCGCACCACCGCTCGCAAACTTCGCTCCACTGGAGTGAAGATGCCGGGAAACGAAAGACAACCCTCTTCGCCATTCTGTTCCCCTTCAACATGCAACACTTCCGGGTTGATCATCACTACTCGCTGATCCGGGTCCTTGCCGCCGGAACAATCCATCACAAACAAACGCTTCGAGATTCCCACCTGCGCGGCGGCCAGACCAACGCCGGGCGCTGAATACATAGTTTCAAACATATCGCCGACCAGCGTTTTCAGTTTGTCGTCAAACACCGCGACCGGATCGCCAGGGGTGTCGAGTATTGGATTTGGCCAGGTAACAATTTCCAGCAGTGCCATTTCGGTTCGTGATCCTTTGATAATAACGACCGGCAAGAATGCCTGTCTTACTAATATCCGCGCAACTGCTCGCGATAGCCCTCGAAGTTGCGCTTCATTTCGCCCAAACTGTCGCCGCCAAACTTGTCGCGCATTGCCGCAGCGATCATCAGCGCGACCATGGCTTCGCCAATTACGCCGGCGGCAGGAACAGCGGTGATATCCGAGCGTTCAAATGCGGCCCACTCTTCCTGCTTGGTGTCGATATCAACTGAACGCAGCGGGCGACGCAGCGTGGAAAGCGGCTTCAGATGCCCGCGCACCCTGATTTCCTCGCCGTTGGTGACGCCACCTTCCAATCCGCCGGCGCGGTTTGTCGCGCGAATGAATTCTTTGGTCTCATCGTTGTAACCGATTTCATCGTGCACTTCCGAACCCGGCAACGCACTCGCTTCCGTGCCAGCGCCAATTGAAACTGCTTTTACCGCGGGGATCGACATCACCGCCTGGGCCAACCGGCCATCAAGTTTCAGGTCCCAGGCCGTGTGCGATCCAACTCCGGGTACAACGCCCCGCGCAATAACTTCAAAGATCCCGCCCAGCGTGTCACCAGCTTCACGCTTCGCGTCGATCAGTTGAACCATTTCTTTTTGCAACTCCACGTCTGCGCATCGCAAAGGCGCATCGTCGGGGATAGCAGCCACATCGGTCCACAGAAGCTCCAAAGCTTTTTCGGGGATGCCGCCGAGTTGAATTACATGACTCCGAATTTCCACTCCAAAAGAAGCGAGCATTTGCTTGGCGATGGCCCCACAAGCCACCCGAGCGGTCGTCTCTCGCGCCGAGGCACGTTCCAGGATGTCGCGAAGATCGCGCGTCGCATACTTTTGGCCGCCGGCAAGGTCGGCGTGTCCGGGACGCGGGCGACTAACGCGACGGTTTTTCTCAGGTTCCACTGGCAATGGCTCAGTTGCCATTACGTCGGTCCAGTTGGCCCAATCCTTATTTTCAATCAACATCGCGATTGGGGAACCAAGTGTCAGACCATGTCGCACTCCACTCAGGATCTGCGCGTTGTCGCGCTCAATCTTCATTCTGCCGCCTCGGCCGTAGCCCCACTGGCGCCGTGCTAGTTCCTGGTTAATCGCCGCCACATCGACCGGCAACCCTGCGGGCAGGCCCTCAAGGATCGCGACCAGGGCGCGTCCGTGTGATTCTCCGGCGGTGGTAAATCGAAACATGATCGGCAAAGTGGTTGGTTAGAGATTCAAAAGTTGAGTGTCGGTTTCATTTGACATTTGTCAAATCTTACAGGTACTCCTCCGAAAAAATATTCCCTCGTCCAAGGATTCCCGCCGGATCAAACGCGCGTTTGAGCGCCGCCATCTCTTTCAAGTGATTTTCATCGTAAAGGATCGACAGGTATTCACGTTTGAGCTTGCCGATGCCGTGTTCCGCGGAAATCGTGCCGCCCAGTTCAACCGCCT
Organism: Pyrinomonadaceae bacterium; assembly: GCA_045403245.1. Classification (GTDB taxonomy): domain Bacteria; phylum Acidobacteriota; class Blastocatellia; order Pyrinomonadales; family Pyrinomonadaceae; genus PSRF01. The sequence continues at coordinate 22,908 of JAXIOV010000069.1, forward strand.
TCTTCACAAACCTGACATAGATTGCCCTGGCCTGCGCCGCCTCTTCGTCGTTTCGAGGAAGAATATTCACGTGAACGTGATTGTCGCCGATGTGACCGAAGATTGTGTACCGCAGATTGGTCGGGCGCAACGTGCTTTGATAAAAACCAAGCATCTCCGCGAAAGCCTCATCAGGCACTGACATGTCTGTTGATACTTTCCGCTGCTGGTGGCGCGCAAACCATTCATTCATCAAAACCGGCAGGGCATGGCGAAACTCACGCAGTCTTGCCTGGTCCTGCTCGTTAGTTGCAAACCACGAGTCGTCGAGCAAGGCACGGTGCTGTTGTAAAACCGAAAACCAGGCCGCCGCATGATCGCCCTCCGAGTCCTCGGTGGTTTCCTGTTCAAACAGGACAGCACCGACCGCCGTGGCCGGGACTGTTTCGTACTTCTGCCGAAGAAACCCTAGTGACTGTTCGTCAAAATACTCCAAAGCGCGGGCGTCGATCCCGATTGGCGTGGGCCAATCCGCCCCTGACTCATTATCGCCGCGGTCCGGATACACAATTGGCTGATTCGTGCGCGCCTGCTCAGCTCGAGTTCGCCAGGAAAGCTTGCGGACGTCCTGAACAAACGCGAGCAGATTCGCCACCTCCTCAAAGAAAATAACTCCACTCAATGTCTTTTCCGGCCTGGGCAGTAGCTTCACTTCGATCTCGACCACCGCACCGAGGGTCCCTTCGCTGCCGATGAAAAGATCGATTACGTCCATCTGGGGCTCAACGTAGTAACCCGAAGCATGTTTTCGCGTCTTCGGCATTTGATAAGTCGGCAACCGGGCCTCCAGCACTCCGCCGGACGGAAGGGGAATTCTAATTTGCCCGGTGGGATCCGCGCGAAGTTGGCCGCGGCAAACGTCGATCAGCTCGCCGGTAGCCAGTGCGATCTTTAGCCGGTTTACGTAGTTACGCGTTGGTCCATATTTGAAGGTGCGCGCACCCGAGGCGTTGGTGGCAACCGTACCACCAAGATAACAACTCCGCTCAGTCGGGTCAGGCGGATAAAGCAATCCTTCAGTCTCGACAGAGTGTTGCAAGTCAGCCAGACGCACTCCCGCCTCCGCGATTGCGCTCCCGCCTCCATGTTCATTTCGCGCAATACTCTTGATTTTGTTAAGACGATCTGTGGCCAGAATGGTCCCTGCCGTTGCTACCCGCCCTCCCACAGTCCCTGTGCCCGCACCTGAAATTGTGACTGGAATTTGGTCGCGTGTTGCGGCGGCCAGCACTGCGGCAACTTCTTCCGCAGTTTCGGGAAAGACTACGCGCTCCGCGTACCCTTCCTTCATGTAACTTGCATCTGCAAGGAAGGACTGAATCTCGTCGGGGCTCGTTTTAGTTAACATGTAACTCTTTGGCCCAACTCTTTGGATTACGGCGGCCTGGAGCGGCTTTTGTACCCGGACTCACTGCCCTCCAACCTGGCCAATGAATGCCCATTTGGAAATGCCGTTTGCTTTAATGGATTGCAGCAGGCAGTCACCGACTCTCAACTGTACTGTAAGTTGGAGGGTCACCAGTCGGTGGCCAAAAGCGGCGCCAGGCCCGCACTCCAAAGGCTCACGCCAGTTGCAGTTCGCGCTCGCGCAAAACTTTGATCCTATCGCGCAGCTCAGCCGCTTTCTCAAACTCAAACCGTTTTGCCGCTCCCCGCATTTCCAGGTCCAGCCGCGCGATCGTGGCTTCAAGATTCGCCGGCGTGTAATCCTCAATGTCGTCGAGCTCAGTAGGCACCTTGAAATAATCTGCTTCAGAAGCGGTGATCAAGGTGGATTCAATCGGCTTGATGATCGTCTGCGGAGTAATTCCCTGCTCCCGATTGTAGACTTCCTGGATTGCGCGACGACGCTCGGTTTCGTCGATGGCACGTTTCATCGAGTCCGTAATCCGATCGGCGTAAAGAATTGCCTTGCCCCGCGAGTTGCGCGCGGTGCGTCCTATCGTCTGTATTAGAGACTGCTCGGATCGCAGAAAGCCTTCCTTGTCGGCATCCAGGATCGCCACCAACGAAACTTCAGGCAGGTCAAGTCCCTCGCGCAGAAGGTTGATCCCGACGAGCACGTCAAATTCGCCGCGCCTCAAATCGCGCAGAATCTTGATACGCTCGAGCGTTTCAATGTCGGAATGCAGATATCGAACTCTCACTCCTACTTCGGTGAAATACTCAGTCAGGTCTTCTGACATTCTCTTGGTTAACGTCGTCACCAGCACGCGTTCACGTTGTTCCGCGCGTTGCCGGCACTCTTCAAGCAGATGGTCTATCTGACCCTTCACCGGGTGAACTTCGACTTCTGGATCCATCAATCCGGTTGGCCGGATAATCTGTTCCACCACTTCGCCGCCCGACTTCGTTAGTTCATAAGGGCCCGGCGTGGCGGACACGTAAAGGGTTTGCCCAACCCGCGCCTCAAACTCGGCAAAATTCAAAGGCCGGTTATCGAGCGCTGACGGCAGGCGGAAGCCATACTCAACCAGTGTCCGCTTGCGTGATTGATCTCCCTCAAACATTCCACGGATCTGCGGGACGCTCTGGTGAGACTCATCGATCACCATGATCGTGTCGCGCGGCAGATAGTCGAGCAGCGTCGGCGGCGGCTCGCCGGGTTGCTTGCCCGTCAGGTGGCGCGAATAGTTTTCGATGCCGCGGCAAAAACCCATTTCCTTGATTAACTCGAGATCAAACATGGTGCGCTGGTGCAGTCGTTGGGCTTCCAGCAGTTTGCCTTCCGCGATCAGTTTTGGTTCCCACCAATCAAGCTCTGCCTTTATCGACTTGAGCGCCCGTTTGATCGTGGACCGGGGCATCACGTAATGGCTCTTGGGATAAATCGGGACCCGGGAAGTATGTTTTTGAACCACCTCCCCGAGCAGCGGATCGATTGTGGAAATTGAATCCACCTCTTCACCCCAGAGCTCAATCCGGAAGGCCTGGTCCTGATAACTGGGGAAGATCTCAACCACGTCGCCGCGGACCCGGAAAGTGCCGCGCTGGAAATTCACGTCGGAACGTTCGTACTGAAGTTCCACAAATTTCTGCAACAGGGCTTCGCGCGTGATCCGAGTTCCCGGCTCCAGAAACAAAAGCATGCCGTAGTAGGCATCCGGATCGCCGAGACCATAAATACACGAAACACTGGCCACCACAATCACGTCGCGGCGCTCAAACAACGCGCGCGTTGCCGACATGCGGAGGCGATCGATCTCCTGGTTAACGATCGCCTCCTTCTCAATGTAAACGTCGGCGGCGGGAACGTAAGCTTCGGGCTGGTAGTAGTCGTAGTAAGAGACGAAATACTCAACCGCATTATCGGGAAACAGCGACCTGAATTCCTGATAAAGCTGCGCCGCGAGGGTCTTGTTGTGGGCCAGCACCAGCGTCGGTCGTTGAGTGTGTTCGATGACACTGGCAATCGTGAATGTCTTTCCGCTTCCGGTGATCCCGAGCAACACCTGGTCCTTGAAGCCGTCGCCGAGCCCGCGGACGAGCGTTTCAATGGCGTGCGGTTGATCACCTTTTGGGCGATAGGTTGAATGAAGTTTGAATTTCATGAACTGGTAAATAGTAAATGGTAAATCGTAAATAGTGAAAAGCGGAAAAAATAGGAAGCGGTAACGGGGAAGGGGGAAAGGGTAAAGCGAAAACGCGGAGACTTCAGTCTCACGGGAAAAAGTCACCGCCAAAGAAAAATGACCTTGGAACAAAATCTCATTCCAAGGCCCATTAGTTTGTTCAGCTCTACTTCCCTTTACCCCTTACCCTTTACCCTTTCCCCTTTTTCCCCTGTTCCCCTCTTCCCCTTTTCTTACGCTGCCGACGGCGCGCTCTCGCGGGCCTGGCTGCTGATCTGGTATATCGCTTCCATAACCGCCGAGCGCACGTCAGACGGTAACGATCCTCTAACCGCCAGGCGGCGAAACGCCGGTACAATTTCAGGCTGTCCACTTAGCGCCAGCAGTTTTACCACCGCAATCCGAACTTCAACATTGGGATAGTCCTCGATGGCTTGAAGCAGCGGTTGAACTTCGCCGGCCTTGGCCATCAGGAACAGCAACGAGAAAGCGTCGTAAGTTCGCTCGCGGCTCTCACCAGTCAGGTTGCCGACTGATTCAGTCGCCAGGCCTGAAGCGGCCAACGACTGACCAATCCTGCGGCGTCGCTCGGGCGAGCCTTCGCGGAGGGCACGAGTAAAACTCGCGGCGCGATCCGTCTGCAGATCAAACAACGCCCGGGCAGCCGTGTTGCGAACATCCGCGGACTCATCGTCAAACGCTCGACTGATGCAACGAAACGCGTCGTCACCACCAATCTGGGAAACCTCCATCAGCGCAGATTGACGCTCTTCGGAGTTTTCGCTGTCGAGTCGTTTCAAAACCTCGGCAGGAATGCCCTCATCACCTTCGGTCGAGGTGATGCCTTTTTCTGCGAAGATGAGGTCAATCGCTTTTGCAGGCTTTTCTTGCGGAGGAGTTACGAGTGTCGGTTCGTCTGCGTGGTGAACATCGCCACTGGCAGACGCCGCAATAGTATCCTCACCATCGCTCTCCATGTCGACATCAACCCACGATTCATGAGTCGACTGTTCCGAGGCGTTGAATGGAACCGCGCTCAACTCAGCTTCTTCAGCCAGCCGTCGCTCTTTCTCTTCTTTCAACCGAGCCTCAGCTTCCAAACGAAGCCGGACTTCTTCGTCGGCCATTACCCGAGTTTCTTCAACGAGCTTTTGCGCTTCGGCTTCGGCCTGAAGGCGGGCCTCTTGTTCCAACTTGTGACGCTCAGCCTCTTCCAGTAAACGCGCTTCGGCGTTGGCGCGTCGCTGTGCCTCTTCTTCGGTCCTGGCGCGAGCTTCTTCAGCCAGCCGCAGCGCCTCTTCTTCCGCTCGGACACGCGCTTCCTGTTCAGCCAGCAGCCGCGCTTCCTCTTCTCTCAGACGAGCTTCGGCGTCGGCGCGTCGCTGTGACTCTTCTTCGGCCCTGGCGCGAGCTTCTTCGGCCAACCGGTGCGCTTCCTCTTCTGCTCGAGCGCGTGCTTCTCTTTCAGCGTGGTGGCGCGCTTCTTCCTCTTTCACACGGGATTCAGCCTCGGCGCGGCGTAGTGCTTCCTCTTTGGTCTTAGCCCGAATCTGTTCGGCTAGCTGCAGCGCCTCTTCTTCCGCCCGAGCACGTGCTTCTCTTTCAGCATGATGACGCGTTTCTTCTTCTCTCAAACGAGCTTCAGCTTCGGCGCGTCGACGTGCTTCCTCTTCGGTCTTGGCGCGAGCTTCCGCCACCAACCGCAACGCCCCTTCCTCCGCCCGAACACGCGCCTCCTGTTCAACCTGATGGCGGGCTTCCTCCTGTTTCAGACTTGCTTCGATCTCGGCACGTCGCTGCGCTGCGGCTTCGACATTCAGCCGCATCTCCTGCGCAAGTCGAAAGCTTTCGGCTTCTGCTCTGGCCCGCGCCTCTTGCTCTTCCTCGAGTCGTTTCACTTCATGCAGTAAGCGGGCCTCGGCCTCCGCGCGCCGCAGTGCTTCTTCGTCCGCCCTCACCCGAGCTGCTTCGCCAAGACGTTGTGTTTCCTGTTCCGCCCGGGCGCGAGCTTCCTGTTCGGTCTGCAGTCGAGTTTCCTCTTCTATCAGCCGGAATTCCGCTTCGGCCCTCAGGCGAGCTTCCTTCGCTGCTCTCGCGCGCGCTTGTTCAGAGAGACGGTTCGCCTCTTCTTCAACTCTCAAGCGGGCTTCGTGTTCGGCTTCCAATCTGGCTGCTTCTTCTTTCAACCGCGCTTCAGACTCAGCGCGCAGTTGCGCCTCTTCCTCAATCCTGGATCGAGTTTGCTCGGCCAGTTCTGCCTCCGCCCGCGCATGCGCTTCCCGTTCAGCCTGGAGTCGAGCTTCTTCTTCCTTCAGCTGCGCCTCAACTTCGGCACGCCGGCGCGCCTGTTCCTGCGCACTGGCTCGAATCTCTTCGGCTATCCTGACGGCCTCGGCCTCAGCTTGCGCCAGTTGTTCTTTCAAGCGAGTCTCAGCTTCAGTGCGACGCTTGATCTCCGTTTCAATTCGCTGACGCTGCTCTTCTTCAGCCTTACTCAGCGAAAGAATCTCGGCGCGAATTCGCTGTTCCTGGTCAGCACGTATCGCGGATTCCTCTTCGACTTTGCTCTTGATTGACTCGAGTTCACGGAGACGACGCTCTTCTTCTTCTGCCTTAATTCTGGCCTGCTCGGCAGCCCGCTCCTCTTCTTCAGCGAGGCGCTGTAACTGAAGCACATGTTCCTCTTCAGCACGCCGTCTTTCCTCGAGCTGGATTCGCTGCCGTTCAGCTTCGACTTGACGACGGGTTTCCTCTTCAGTCTTGTTGCGTTCCTGAGATTCAACCAGCAAGCGCGCTTCTTCTTCAGCTTGTCTTCGCGCTTCCTCCAGCTCGGACCGACGACGCGACAGCTCTGCTGCCACTTGCATCAGCGTTTCCTGCTCAAGTCGGAGGCGGTCTTCTTCCAGCCGGCGATGTTCTTCAGCTTCACGCCGCACTAGCTCTTCTTTGGCCAGCCGGGCCTCCTCAGCCGCGCGAGCTTCGGCTTCCATCCGGAGCTTCGCTTCTTCTTCACCGCGACGCCTGGCTTCCTCTTCGAGCTTGATTCTGGTTTCTATTTCAACCCTGATTCGTGCTTCCTCGGCCGCTCGAGCCTGGGTTTCTTCCTCCATCCGGCGGCGTGCTTCTTCTTCAGCACGACGGTGAACTTCCTCGTCTACGCGGCGACGAACTTCTTCTTCCGCCTTGCGTCTTGCCTCTTCGATCGCGAGTACACGCGCCTCTTCCTCGGCCCGCAGTCTCGCTTCTTCTTCTTCGCGCCGGCGCACTTCATCTTCGGCGGCCTTGCGCGCTAACTGAGCATCGGCACGTCTGCGGGCAAGTTCTTCAGCGGCCTTCCGTAACGTCTCAGCCTCGAGACGAAAACGCGCTTCTTCTTCAATGCGAACGCGGGCTTCGTCCTCGGCCCGCACGCGCGCTTCCTGCTCAACCTTGGCGCGTAGTTCAGCCTCGGCTTTCGCTCGCACGGCTTCCTCAGCGGCCCGGCGGCGCATTTCTTCTTCGACGCGAACGCGAGCTTCGAATTCAGCCTTTACGCGGGCCTCTACCTTCTGCCTTGCCTCATCCTCAATCATGCGGTGCGAAACTTCAGCGTCCAGTCTCTTTTGTTCCAGAGCTTCGGCGGCCTTTCGTAACGCTTCCTCTTCCGCCAGCAGTCGCTCCTCAACTGCCTTCAACTTGTCCGGTGTGTTTAGGGATGGCATGACGGGTGGTGGCGGTGTAACGCTGGTCGACGGCTCACGCGGTTCAAACGAGCTCAGATATTCAGAAAACACTGCGCGCTTTTGCGCCGGCACTTCCGCCCTTGGTGGAGGCATTTCAACCTTCGGAACCTCACGGTTCGATACTACGGGACGCTTTGCGTCGCTCACCGCGATCGAATTGATCGCATGTCGAACGACCGCTTCGGGGAGTTGGCGGCTGTTTTCACGGTGCAACAACTCATGGAGAGCAGGGATTGCCGTCGGGTCTCCGATTTGCCCGAGCGATTCTACCGCGGCCCTTCTGACTTCCGGCGCACTGTCATGAAGTGAAGCAATCAGGTGCGTCGTCGCCATCACATCGTTGACCACACCCAGCTTGCGAGCGGCAGCAGCTCGCTCGCCCGGCGAGTCGGCAGTTCGTAGCTGGTCGGCGGCGTCGTCAAAAAATCCCAGCTCAACAAACGCTGCGCGAGCTTTTTCCCGCTGAGAGGAGTCACGGCCACTGAGCACCGCGAGCAGTTGCGCCGAAATGTGCTGGCGCGCAACAGGTTCCTGCGTATTAATGCCGTGGACATCATATTCCCGACCGGCTAAGAGTTTCTTGAGTTCAACTTCCGCTTGATCGAATTGCGCGAGGTGTGGTTGGTTGACTGGTAAGGACTGTCCCTGAATCAAAGGATTGGCCTCCGACTTCCAAGTGTGACTGGCGGGAGCCCGGGTTACGGTCTCTTCTGCATCCAGAGCTGACGGCAGGGCTTGGGACTGACGGGATTCTTTGGTCTTGAGATATGTAATCAGTTCGGGCTTGCGAGACGTGAGCGCGTCGCGCAACTTGGATGTCAGCGCCCCCTTTGGTGCGTCTACCAGCAGACGATCGCTTCCGTCTCCCTTGAGCGTCAGCTTGATGCCAAGCTCGTCGCACACCTGCAGTAAGGCATCGAGTGTCATAACTCAAAAACCTCCCGATCTTCCTCGCTCGTTTCTCCGGTTGCGGGTGATGCCGTACCAATTGATGGCCGTGTCAGAACGCGTGCGTAGTCGGAAGACGTCGCGGCTGACGCTGCAACTGACGCGCCGATTGCCGGTTGCGTCACTGGAATGTCCTCGGCTGAAGTTCTTTCGAAACTTCCCGTTCCGGGATCGGTGGTTTCGACGCGAAGCGGCTCATCTCCGGCACTACTTTCCCCTGCCTTGAATCCGGCTGGCCGTGACTCATTCAGCTCCGCACCGGAAGAAAACGTGGGCTGAGCAAGAGGGCCCTTGTTCCGTCTTGCTTTGACCGCATTCCCTCGCCGGCGAAGGAGCAACACCAGAATGAGCAGACCCAGCACCAGCAACAATCCGGCAGCAGTCGCGCGACGATTCGCTGAAACCCATTGTTTCGTCCGGTCTCTCCAGCTGGATGAACCCGAAACACGCGAGGCGCCGGCGCTCTGCTCGCTATTGGCCGGTGCGGGAGTGACAAACGAACCTGGAGCAGAGGTTGTTGGAGAAACAACCGAGGTCGGCGCTGAGGAATTGGATTGAGCGGAACTATTAATGTTCTCTCCGCTCGTAACTGAACTGCCTCGAGTCGCGTAGGGAGAGTTGAGAGGCACCGCCGTGTAATCGCTATTCAGACCGCCTGAACTTTCGCGACCTCCCGTCGACGTTGCGCCAGAGGTTCCCCGATTCAAGCTGTTGTTGCGCGCGATTCTATTTGGCGAGGAGAAAATCACGTCGAGCCGATTTGAATGTTGGTCGACGCGTGCAGTTGCTCCAGGCTGCAACTTGAACGAGACCATCACGCCGTCGCCCGCTTGCTGGACCTGAACATTATCGAATCCGTCGCCACGAAACCGAGGTTCGGTGGAAGCAAAATTGGCAACCGGGATTCTTACGTAGAACCGGTCGCCACGCCGAAATGCCTCGTAATCATTCAGGGCAGAATCGGAAACCATGGTCACCCGCGCGCCTTCGGACGCATCACCCATCTGAACCGAGGTTATACGCTTTACGGTTGTTACCTGTGCCAGGCCTACCGCCACGGCGCAAGCCACTACAAACATCACGACAAACAGCCCGACTGGCACGACGCCGAGCCGTCGTTTGGGTGTCATGATTGTCGACATGAGCGCGTTGATTTTCATCGGGGCAATGCGGGGGAGTCTGCCATTTCCATTATGCGATCCTGGAGCGTCGGCAGTCCAGAGAATCAAAATTCAGGTTCGTCGAGTTTTGGTTGTTCCTCTAATCCAAACTGCATTTCGGAGTTTGACTCAAAGATAAACTCCGATGTTGATTCAGTCTCCGGCCCGAGAGGTAAGCCAAAGCCCAACTCTGTTTGACCGTCGAAACCGTTCATTTCCTGGTCTGACGGCTCAGACTCAATGTTTGCCTGTTCCTCTTCCACTCTCTTTCTGGCCTGGTCAAGCTTGTACATCGCTTCGAGCAAAATCGTTTTCAGCTCTTCAGGCATTCCGTCTCGCACGGCCAGCTCGCGCAACTGGTCAAAAACTTCCGGTTGACCGGTGCAGCCAATCAGATGCACCAGCTTTGTCCGCACCTCCATTTTTGGATGTTCGGCGATCGCATCCAGGACCGGAGCGTTCATTCGTGCCTTTGCCAGCAGACAGATCAGCGCAAATGTTTCATAAGCATGCTGCCGGTCGGTGTCGGCGAGTCGATCAAGGTTCTGAGATACGATCCCGGTGTCAATGCAAGCCCTGGCAACGTTCTGAATTGTTTGTTCGTCACCACTCTCAATAACCCGGGCATACGCGTCGGCGCGTTCGACATTCAAACGATTCAAAGTCCGAGCTGCGGCGGCTCTAACCTCACGAGTGTCATCGGCCATCCCCAGCAGGACCGAAGCGAAGACTGATTCGTGATTGATAGCACCCAGAGTTGTAATTGCCTGAGAACGAATGTTCGGCCACGAGTCACCGACGACGATTGCGGCAACCGCGTCGACGGCGCTCCTTACTCGAAACTGCGTCAGCATCGTCAATGCCGCGGCGCGTTCGTCAACATTGTCGCTGGCCAACATCGTCAGCGCTCGGGCGAGTTCTTCGTCGTCGGAGCTTTCCGGTAGAGGTTCAAAAGGCAGCGATGGTTCAAGCTGCGTGATGTCTGCGACGCCGCTGTTGTCATAACCCGCTCCGAGCAAGGCCGGCTCGGCAGAAACGGCATCAAAGAAGTCGAGTCCTTCGACTGAACACGCGCTCAGAGTGCGACTCAACAGCGCGCTCGGCACATCCGGATGCGTTCGAGCGATATCGAGCAGGGCGCCGATGGCTTTGGGAATCTTCAATTCGCCGATACTGACTACCGCCTGGTTCCGGACGATCGATTCTGAATCATAAAGACCCTCGAGCAGGAAAGGCAGCGCCGCGGGTGATTTGATTTCGCCGAGGGCACGGGCCGCTGAGGTACGGTCGAAGGCGTCCGGCGCCAGCAACAAAGTGGCGCACTGGCGGGCAACAAAACCATACTCCTCAAGGGCTTCGCGGGCTCTCCGACGCGCGCTTTCCTCGATCTCAGGTGAATTCACTCCCTTAATCAACGAAGTTTCGATCGCCCGCCGGTCATCGCCTGCGCGCGATGAAAGCACGTCAAGTCGATGCGGCTGACCAAAGAGCAGTTTGCCCACTTCCTGATCAATGCGATATGCGCCATACAAAGACGTCGGCCCACTAGCCGGCATGCGGACAACTGCCTGGCGCGAAGATCCGTTTGCGGGGGCTGGCTGAGTCACTCGCACGAGACTATTGTCGGATCCAGCTTGCTGAATCGTTGTCTGAAAGTCGGTGGGTTCTTCGGAATCGTTCCAACCATTCTTTGAGGCCTCCGACTTCCCGGAAACCTGCCTTGAACGAACTTTGCGCGAGACGAGCAGTCCAACTAGTCCCAACGACATCACGATCAGAACGCCTGTGCCTGAGAAAACGGACGCCAGCACCCCACTCTCTTCTTCATGAATGTCAATCTGGGCCCCGCTGGGATCGGTAGCCAGGGTGGCGGCTGATGGGGTGTTCGATTGCGGAATGGTTGCGGTGGCTGTTGGAAGGTTGTAGTCGGGCGAACGATTTTCCGCAACCTGGTTTGAGGAATCTACCGAGCTCGAACTTGAAACCGGGTTCTCACTCGTGGAAGATACTGTTGCCGATGACGATTCGCTGGGCCGTCGCGATGCTTCTTCAAAGAACCGCTCTTCTTCCGGCAACTTGAGTTCAGAACGTTCCCAGTCCGCTCGCGATTGAAGCTTGCCCTCAACTGAGATGTTCAGGCTATTGCCGTCAGACTGCAGGGAGATGCGGGCATCAGGTTTGGTTTGGAGAAGGACTTCGAGCGAACTGCCGAGCCGGCGGATTTGTACACCGCGAACTTTATTCAACGAATCCAGAGCCACTGTGTTCGGAAATACCAGATGATAGCCTTCGGCGTCTTGCCACGATTGGTTTCGAATGAGTGCGCCGTCGGCTGTGATCGATACTTTGGTGGTGTTTGGCGAGGACTGAACAGCCAAGTTGGAAACCCTAACGGGTGTTCGCAAAATTTGGGCCTGAGAAACCAGCTGCGGAACAACCCCAGCGGCCGTAAAGACCATCACCGTGGCCAACAGCAGTTCGATTACGCCGAGCCGCAATCCGCGTTTCCGGGCGAAACTGAGCATCAACGATTTTGGATTGAAGAATTTCTTCATGATGGGGTCTGACCGGGATTGGTAAAGGCATGTCATGCCTTGTCCCGTGCGGAAGGAAGTTCAAACTGAGGCAGTTCAATTCGGCTTACAACGGCGAGACGGCGAACGAGGTTTTACTGTTCGTCGCTAAACTTGTAGCCAATTCCCCAAACGGTCAACACCATCTGAGGGTTCTCCGGATTCTCTTCGATCTTGGCTCGCAACCGGTTGATGTGTGAATCGATCGTGCGATCGTAGCCTTCGTAAGAGTAGTCCCAGATCTTTTCAAGCAGGTATTTGCGGGGAAACACCCTACCCGGGTTCGCTGCGAAGAGCCGCAGGAGGTCAAACTCTTTAGGAGTTAGATCAACCTGGCGTTCTCCAATTGTCACTTCACGTCTTGCTGGATCGATTCGCAGTCTCCCGCGAACGATCGGTGCTTCATCTTTGCCGCCATCTGCGTTTAAAGCCGACCTGGAGCGCCGAAGTACCGACTTAATGCGGGCTTCCAGTTCACGCAAACTAAACGGCTTGGTGATGTAGTCATCGGCCCCCATTTCCAGACCGAGCACTTTATCAACCACATCATCCTTTGCGGTGAGCATCAGAATCGGCAGGTAGTTCACCTTTTCCCGAAGCTCTCTGCACACAGCCAAACCATCCATTTTCGGTAGCATGAGATCGAGAACCACTGCGTCCGGAGGATCGTCCAGCGCTGTCTTCACGCCCATCACGCCATCTTCCACGGTTTTCACGTTGTAACCTGCGCGAGAGAAATACTCGCTGATAGCGCTCGAAATATTCTCATCATCCTCGACGACAAGCAGGGAAATCTTGCGCTCGCTTGGCTCGGCCGATTGAGTAATGTCCTTGGTAATTTTCTGTTTGTCAGTAGCTGTAGTTGTCATCAGAATGACTCGTTGGGAACTGACAAGCAGGAGATAAAGAGGGAAGGCGCCATGGGGTGCGACGCCACTCGGGCGAAAGAATAGTACAGGACAAGTCCGCCGACTTCAAGCCCTAAGTTTCGTAGACTCAACGCCAAAGCCGTCGAAAATCCCAGAAATGGAGCGAATGAACGCGTATTCCTGAAACTTATCGCCCCCCGGGCGTTTTGCCCGTTAGTCGAAGCTCCCTGCAGTGTGGGCTCTCTCGGAAGAATGTTGACTGGAAACAATTCACCGTTCGCCAAACGGAGATAGGGTTCGGAACTACCGCGGGGTAAGGCCGCGTTCACGAGGTCAGGCCTCTTGAAAATTCGCTGTTGGGACGGTGGCAGGCCTTGAAAATTCGCAGTTGGGAAGGCCCGTTCTTCAAGTTGATTGGTTAGTCTCATGGGGCCTTCCCAACTGCGAGCTACCAAGGATGCACGATCATCCAAACTTAAAACCGGAGTGTTCTTGACAAAGCTTTTACCCACGAGCAGAATCCCGCTCGCTGCTTCAACAAAAACTTTCGCAATCGCAACCGTTAACACGCATCATGACTGCCGCCGCTCTTTCGCAATCGTCCATGTCTGAACTGCCCTTGGTGAAACGCGGAAAGGTGCGTGATGTTTACGGCGTTGACGATGAACGCCTTCTCATCGTTGCAACTGATCGCATTTCAGCATTCGACTCAATTCTCCCGACCCCGATCGCTCGAAAGGGTGAGGTGCTCACTGCCCTCTCGAAGTTCTGGTTTGAAAAACTCGCCGGCGTGGTGCCAAGCCACCTAATCACAACCGACTTGAATGAAATGCCTGAAGTCGTGCGACGCGAAAACGATGTCGCCGGACGAGCCATGCTGGTAAAACGAGCCGAAGTGCTGCCGGTGGAATGTGTCGTTCGTGGTTACCTCGTGGGCTCAGGTTGGAAAGACTATCTGCGCACCGGCGAAGTTTGCGGTCACAAACTACCTGCAAACCTTGTGGAATCTGCTGAGCTTCCTGAAGCGATCTTTACGCCATCAACAAAGGCAGACGTTGGGCACGACGAAAACATCAGCGAAGAGACGGTGCGCGAACTCCTGGGGGAAGAAACGGCAAACAGGGTGCGCGATATTTCACTACGACTCTACAGCGAAGCCCGAAACTACGCCCGGAGTCGCGGGATCATCATTGCCGACACCAAGTTTGAGTTTGGTCGCGACAAGAACGGCGAAGTAATCCTGGTGGACGAGGCGTTGACTCCCGATTCGTCCAGGTTTTGGCCGGCGGAGAATTACAGTCCGGGTCAATCACAGGCCTCATTTGACAAGCAGTTTGTTCGGGATTATCTGGAGACAATTGGATGGGACAAGCAGCCGCCCGCTCCGGAGCTTCCCATCGAGGTGGCCGCCGCCACAACGTCGCGATATCTTGAAGCTTACCGCCTGCTAACCGGCGAAGAGCTATAAGTCCTTGTGTTTTAGCGGTATTCCCTTTACCCAGCGGGGATTCTGAAATGCGCGCCCGACTTGAAACTCTTATCGACGAAATGTTAGATGGCCAGATCCTGCTCGCCGAGGCGGTGGGCGAATTTGAGAAACTCTACATTAAGAAGGCCATGGCCAGGAACAAGCAGCATCTCTCGAAAACCGCACGAGCCCTGGGAATTCATCGAAACACCCTCTCCAAACGCGTCGCCGGTTATCAAAAGCCGCAGCGACCTCTGGTTCGAACTGCCAAAGCCGGCGGCCGCTAGCGTTTCCCTCCACATCGTTCAACTTGAAAATTCGCAGTTGGGATCGGCAGGCCAGCCTGTGTAAAGCGCAGTTAGGAACCTTCCCAACTGCGCTTTACACAGCTTGCCCACCTTCCCCAAGTTGCGAATTGCCAAGGCTGGCCCACCTTCCCAACTGCCAATTATCCGCTCCAGTTGACAACCCTACTCCGCCGAATTATGCTTTAGCACTCATCTACACAGAGTGCTAACCGAGGTGGTTAGCGACTGGGCCCGAAATTCAAAAATACTCTAATTTACAGGGGAAGCTGAAAGGAGAAAGGCAAAGAAATGGCAACCAATATTACGCCTCTTCATGATCGCATCATCGTGCGCCGGATTGAGGAGGGAGAGCAGGTTCGCGGGGGAATAATCATTCCCGACACCGCCAAGGAGAAGCCGCAGGAGGGCGAGGTGGTGGCAGCCGGTCAGGGTAAGTACAAGGAAGACGGCACGAGACAGCCCCTCGACGTGAAAAAAGGCGATCGAGTTCTTTTCGGCAAGTACAGTGGGTCTGAAATCAAGATCGATGGCGAAGAGCTGCTGATCATGCGCGAAGATGAAATTCTCGGAATCATCGAACGCGCGGGTGCGGCAAGCGGCAAAAAAGGCGGCAAGTAATTCTGAGAATTGCGCCGCTCTTTTTTTGACTAACATTCACTTTTAAGCAGGAGAGAGAAAGAAAATGGCAAAGCAAGTAGTTCACGGCGAGGA
Organism: Pyrinomonadaceae bacterium; assembly: GCA_045403245.1. GTDB lineage: Bacteria > Acidobacteriota > Blastocatellia > Pyrinomonadales > Pyrinomonadaceae > PSRF01. The sequence goes on from JAXIOV010000069.1 coordinate 38,278, forward strand.
CTCGCGCGCGGCGATTTTGCGCGGAATCAATCAGCTCGCCGACGCTGTGAAAATCACCCTCGGCCCCAAGGGTCGCAACGTGGTGATCGACAAGAAGTTTGGTTCACCCACAATCACCAAGGACGGCGTCACCGTCGCCAAAGAGATTGAGTTGAAGGACTCGCTCGAGAACATGGGCGCCCAGATGGTCCGTGAGGTTGCCTCCAAGACCTCGGATGTAGCGGGCGACGGCACTACGACCGCCACCGTGCTTGCCCAGGCTATTTTCCGCGAAGGCGTGAAGACGGTCGCCGCCGGCGCAAATCCGATGGCCCTCAAACGCGGCATCGACAAGTCTGTCGAGCGGGCTACCGAAGAGATCAAGCGGCTGGCTAAGCCCGTTAAGGGCGACATGATCGCGCAGGTCGGCACCGTTTCGGCTAATGGCGACACGACGATTGGCACCATCATCGCCGAAGCGATGAACAAGGTTGGGAAGGATGGAGTAATCACCGTCGAAGAGTCGAAGACGATGGACACTTCACTTGAAGTGGTTGAGGGAATGCAGTTTGACCGCGGTTACCTCAGCCCCTACTTCGTTACCGATCCGGAACGAATGGAAGCAGTGCTCGAGAACCCACTAATCCTGATCCACGAAAAGAAGATCAGCTCGATGAAGGATCTCCTGCCGTTGCTTGAGCAGGTGGCGAAGATGGGCAAGCCCATGCTGATCATCGCCGAGGATGTTGAAGGCGAAGCGCTGGCCACGCTCGTGGTCAATAAGTTGCGCGGCACCTTAAACGTGGCGGCGGTGAAAGCCCCCGGCTTCGGCGATCGCCGCAAGGCGATGCTTGAAGACATCGCGATTCTGACCGGCGGCAAGGTCATCAGCGAAGATCTCGGAATCAAACTCGAGAACGTAAAGCTTGAAGACCTGGGTCGAGCCAAGAAGGTGACGATCGATAAAGACAACACGACGGTCGTCGAAGGCAATGGCAAGCAGAGCGACATCGAAGGCCGCGTTAAGACAATGCGGACCCAGATTGAAGACACGTCGTCCGACTATGATCGCGAGAAGCTTCAGGAGCGACTTGCGAAACTCGTCGGCGGCGTTGCAGTCATCAAGGTCGGAGCAGCTACCGAGACTGAGATGAAGGAAAAGAAAGCGCGCGTTGAAGATGCCATGCATGCAACCCGAGCAGCTGTCGAGGAAGGCATCGTTCCCGGCGGCGGCGTCGCTTTAGTTCGCGCAGCCAAGGCCCTGGAGAAATTCCAAACCAGCAAGGATGGCGAGGGTGATCCTGACGAGCAGATTGGTGTCAATATCGTTCGCCGGGCCCTCGAAGAGCCTCTCCGCCAGATCGTTCAAAATGCCGGCAAGGAAGGCGCCGTCGTTGTGGAGCGAGTACGCGCTGAGAAAAACGAGAACTTTGGTTTCAATGCACAAACTGAAACCTACGAAGATCTCGTCAAAGCCGGTGTTATAGATCCAGCCAAGGTGACCCGGACGGCGCTGCAGAATGCGGCATCAATCGCGGGCCTCATGTTGACCACGGAAGCAATGGTCGCGGATGTTCCCGAGGAAGACAAAGCGGGACCCGGAATGCCCGGTGGGATGGGCGGCATGAGCGGTATGGGAATGTAAGACGTTCCATCTCGACGTCGACCCAGGCGGCTTCACCCAAGCGGGTGAGGCCGCTTTTCTTTGGCAGTAGCCCGCGTGTCAGCAAGGAATCCTCGTCGCACAACCGAACCCTCCCTCACGGTTGGGCTACTGCCCAGAGATCGGGGCAGTAGCCCGCGCGTCAGCAAGGGCTTACTCGTCGCACGTCCAAGCCCTCCCTCACGGTTCGGCTACTGCCCCTCGCGCCCCTCCCTGACGGTGGAGCCACTGCCCCAACGGCCGCAAGACAATTTTTTTTTCATCCAACCGCCAAACGACGCCTCGACGGCCCAATCGCGGTTTTCCTGACATTTTACGGCAGTTTCCTGCCGATCAGCGGTTTTTGCAGGGGAATTTGCTTGGAGAATCCTGCCGAAAAATGTCACTTTTGATGAAAGATTTGTGGTATTTCGATTATCTTTATGTTATACATTCGCCCATACAAAAGTTGAAACCTTCTCATAGGCTTAGTGCCCAAGCTCTCCGAGAAGATTGAGGCCCCTCCCCGAACAGCTTTTTCAGGGTCTCAAAAAATCACGCAACCAACGAGTGTACTAGTAACGGATGGCTTTTCTACGCATCTTCAGATCGACACCCAGATGAGATCAAAAGGTTCTACGGAACCCTCACCCTGATAAAAAGGAGGATGCCCCCGCAGCGGTACCGCGCCCGACGCGAGACTCCAATCCATTTCCGAGGTAGTCACGATGTATGCAGGCATCGTTGCGCAGGTTTTTTTTAATCTATGCCCCCCTCAGCGCCGTCTAACGCAAATTATTCAAATACCGGCGGATCAGCCCAGGCTTTAGCAACCTGGTCTGTCCACGAGAGTCCAATCGAGAATGCAATCCCGGAGGCACGTAGCGCCACTCTCATTGGGCAATCGCCGGTAATGCAGAAGATCTTTTCAGTTATCGGTCGAGTCGCTCCGACCGATAGCTCAGTCCTGATTACCGGGGCCACCGGCACCGGCAAGGAACTCGTCGCACGCGCTATCCACGATCAAAGCCCTCGCCGCAATGCAAGGTTTGTGGATATCAACTGCTCGGCGATCCCGGAAACCCTGATCGAAGCCGAACTGTTTGGTCATCAGCGCGGTGCCTTCACCGGCGCCATGGCTAATACATGCGGGCTTTTTGAAAAGGCTTCGGGTGGGACGATCTTCCTTGACGAGGTCGACGCGCTCAACCTGTCAGCCCAGGCAAAACTGTTGCGGGTCCTCCAAGAACGCACCGTGCGCCGCATCGGAGCTCGCACAAATATCGCGATTGATGTACGAGTCATATCTGCATCAAATTGCGATCTTGCGCAGGCAGTTGCCGCGGGCCGTTTCCGGCCGGATCTTTACTACCGGCTGCGCGTGTTGCCGATCCACCTTCCCGAACTATGCATGCGGCAAGACGACGTCAGGTTGCTGATCGAACACTTCCTCCGCATCAAGGCAGAACGACAGGGAGTCGGTCCTCGACGATTCACTGCCGAGGCAATGCGTGCCCTGATCGAATATCCCTGGCCGGGAAACGTCAGGGAACTCGAGAATGCCATTGAATATGCGATGGCGATCGGTGCATCGGAAGATCTGGGACTTCAGGATCTGCCGCCTGAGATTGGCCCGGCGCAGACCTCAGATCGCTCAACTGACCTCAAGCAAATCCTGCAAGCCTACATGAACGATAGCGTTCCACTGGCTGAGATCGAGAAGCGTTACATCTTATCCGTGCTCCAGCAGTTTGGCGGCAATCAAGTGAAAGCGGCCGCGGCGCTCGGAATCGATCGCAGCAAACTTTATCGCCGGCTCAAGCAATATGGAGTGATGGCGGTCAAGTTTTTGCAGGAAGAGCAAGACGGGATGCAACTGCGAACCTGGTCGGCGAAGGCGTAAAGCCTGTAAGTAGGACAGGCATTCCTGCCTGTCCCTTCCTGTTTGCAGCAGGCCACTATCAAAACATAGCGGCGAATCGATTGCACATCGGTTCGCCGCTTTTGCTTTCTCCGCGTCTCACTTGGCTCTCCGCTTTAAAATTAGGTGGTCGGAGCCCTCCTTAACAGTTGGGCTACTGCCCCGGCGAGCGTCAACCAACACTCGATCATACTAAACTTGTACAATACTGAAAGGGATCAGCCGCGGATGAACTGCTCTGGCAGTCTTCCAAAAGGCCCACCGCTCGCCGCACCCTCACTGCCCCAGGAGGATACTCACACTTTTGCTTTCCAGATTACTGGTGGCCATGTCGAGTTTGCTGTCGCCGCTTAGGTCGGCGACGACGAGGCGGTACGCTCCGCTGCCTGTCAGAAAAGGTGAGCCTGGCGC
>JAXIOV010000229.1:0-25605 GCA_045403245.1 Pyrinomonadaceae bacterium
CTTCTGACCTGACTTGCTTTACCGCAAAGCGGTTACGTCTTACAGCCCAGGGTTGCCGCTTCGGCTACCCTGGGTTTTAGGATTGAATGGATGTCCAACCGCAACGCGGTTGCGCCCGCCGATGCAACTCCCGGCAGGGCACGTGAGAGCGTTGCTTCAACCCAGTGGCAAGTCAAGATCATTAGCAACTCAGAAGGTCTCGCGACTCAGACGCAACCGCGTTGCGGTTGAATCGTCTAATCAATTCTGTAACCCAGGGTAGCCGAAGCGGCAACCCTGGGCTGTAAGACGTAACCGCTTCGCGGTAAAGCAGTTCAAGTCAGAAATTCTAACGAGGGGCTACAGGTTTCGTTGCAACCCAGACTTTGAATCCGCGTGTTTTCAAACAACGATCTGTTGCACTTCCAAGTTGAATCCACGAATGTCAAATGAACAATGTCAATTCATGTCAAATGATAAATCTTTCTTTTTCCCTGCCCATTTCCCCACCCCCTGATTTGATCTCCCCGTCCTCCACTCTATAATGAGCCCCGTGGCGGGGTAGCTCAGGTGGTTAGAGCGTGGGATTCATAATCCGAACCCACGCAAGTTCTTAACTCTATTGACTAAAACAGGTTGCAGCCACCGCGGTTTGCTTCGTCAAACATGCGCACACATCTATGAAATTGGCGATCGCGATGGCGTTAACTACATCGCCATGGACTTCAATCGACGGCCTCACACTTCGCGAGAAGATTCATCAGAAGCCATCGTGCGACGCTGTCTGGCGAAGGATCCTGACGAGGGTATAGGATCAGGCTTTTCAATGGCCGGAAACGGAGCTTTCAGAATCGCGCCTAGGAAATAACCTATCTGAAGGTTGACCCGCTCAAGGACCACCTGCACTCCGACCCCCGCTTTGCTGATTTGGTGAAGCGTGTGGGGCTGTAGTTTGAGTGCGGCGGCTTGACGCCGCTTTGGTAGTTCTTGATTCTGTCACAGACGGTTCGAGACAAAACACCAAAACTGCGTCAAGCCGCAGCACTCCAAAATGAAACGCTGTCCCCGATGTAATCGCGTTGAGATGGACGAGGCGCTGAAGTTTTGTCGGACGGACGGCGCTACGCTGGTCCATGATTCCGTCGCCAGCGAGGTCGAAACCAGTCTTCTACCGCATACAACTGCTGCCGCTACCGCGCGCGGCACTGGGCCAACCACCGTACTACCTTCCGAAACTGCACAAACTGAGACGGACAGGTTAGCCAGACCTTCACGCCGAAACTTTATCATTGGGATCGGGGGCGTTATCTTCGTGGTCGGTGCGACTGTCGTAATTGGCTCGTGGTATATCGCCAGAAGAAATAGCGCAGCCATTCAATCCATTGCGGTAATTCCTTTCGTCAACGCGACTGGCAACGCCGAGGCTGATTATCTTTCGGATGGGCTGACTGAATCTCTGATCAATAGCCTGTCGCAGCTTTCCAATCTCTCGGTAAAAGCGCGCAGCACTGTGTTTCGTTACAAGAATCGCGACATCAGTCCGCAGCAGGCTGGATCGGAATTGTCGGTACAAGCTGTGTTGAACGGACGTGTGGTGCAACGTGGAGATCAACTCACGGTCAGTGTCGACCTCGTCAACGCCCGCACCGGCGATCAGATTTGGGGACAGCAGTACAACGGCAAAATGGCGGACGCAGTTGTTCTGCAGGCCCAGATTGCTAGTGATGTTTCGCGCAGATTGCAAGCAAACTTTTCCACGGTCGATCGAGAGAAGCTAAATCGAAGATCGACGACAAACGCGGACGCATACTTGCTGTACCTGAAAGGCCGCTATCAAACGGCAAAGTACACAAAAGACGGTCTGGCGAAAGGTCGCGAGTACTTTGACCAAGCCATTGCAATCGATCCTCGTTACGCACTTGCGTACGATGGCATCGCGGACAATTACATCGCGGCTGCCGATTGGTTCATGGCGTCGAAAGAGGCCTTGCCAAGGGCTGGCGCGGCCGCTAAGAAGGCTCTCGAACTGGACGACACATTGCCCGAAGCGCATGCCTCGCTCGCGACCGTGCACTGGTGGTTCGATTGGGACTGGCGGGCGGCTGAAATCGAGTTCAAGCGGGCAATTCAGCTAAATCCCAACGACGCCAGGGCACATCAATTCTATGGTTGGTTCCTGCTTACTCTCGGGCAATACGACGCCGGAATCGCAGAGAACAAACGGGCCCAGCAACTTGATCCACTTTCAGTTGAGACCAATGCCTTGCTGGGGCAGACTCTTTGTTTTGCGCGCCGCTACGATGAGGCAATTCAACAACTCCGAAGCACGATCGACATGGATGCAAACTACTGGCTGGCGCATTCGGTTCTCGGACGCAGTTACGAGCAACAAGGCAAACTAACTGAAGCCATCGCCGAATTTCAGCGCGCGCTGGATCTCGAGAAAGATGTTCCAGAGAACTACGCGATGCTCGCGCGTGCCTACGCATTGGCGGGAAAGAAAAGCGAAAGCGAAAAGATCTTGAATCAGTTGCGGGAAATGTCTGCGAAACGTCATGTGCCGCCGTATAACGTCACGATCATTTATGTCGGCCTGGGAGACAAAGATCAGGCATTTGCGTGGCTCGAACGAGCATACGCAGATCGCTCGTTCTATCTGACGTGGCTCAAATACGATCCGCAACTCGACAGTTTGCGATCGGATCCACGGTTCGCTGATCTCCTGCGGCGTGTGGGTCTGCCGCAGTGAAGTTGAGGGTTCAAGCTTTTATTCAGGAGACAAAGGCAGCAATCTAAAGATTGAACTCTGAACCAGCTCAACTCTAAACTTGGCGCAAATGACACTCGCCGCCGGCACAACACTCGGCCGATACGAAATCCGCTCAAAGATCGGTGAAGGCGGAATGGGCGAAGTCTATCTCGCACTGGATACGGAGTTGGATCGCACGGTGGCGATTAAGATTCTTCCCGAAAGTCTCGCCGCCGATCAGCAACGTTTGCAAAGATTCATTCAAGAAGCGAAAGCCGCTTCGGCTTTGAACCATCCGCACATCCTGACAATTCACGAAATCGGGACCGTTGAGAATACTCGCTTCATTGCCACGGAGTTTATCGATGGCGAGACGCTGCGACAGCATATGCACGCGCCGCTGAAGCTGACTGAGATTCTGGAGATTGCAATTCAGTCGGCCAGCGCCTTAGCCGCGGCGCACGCTGCCGGAATCATTCATCGCGACGTGAAGCCTGAGAACATGATGGTGCGTCGCGATGGCTACGTGAAGGTCCTGGATTTCGGTTTGGCAAAACTTACCGAACCGCAAGGCTCAACCACGGACGGGGAAGCGCCGACTAAAGCCATGGTTAATACCGGCGCGGGTACAGTGATGGGCACGGCCAATTACATGTCGCCAGAGCAAGCGAAAGGTGTTCACGTCGATGTACGCAGCGACATCTGGAGTCTCGGCGCGGTGCTCTACGAAATGGTTGCAGGCCACGTGCCTTTTCCGGGTGAAACACCAACGGAAACGATTTCCCTGATTCTGCAAAAAGACGCTGCACCGTTGACGCGCTTTGCGCCGAATGTGCCAGATGAGTTGGAACGAATCGTGACGAAAGGACTCACGAAGGATCGAGAAGAGCGGTATCAGACGATGAAAGATTTACTGATTGATCTCCGCGCCTTAAAACGCAAAATCGAAGTCGATGCAGAGAGATTGATCGCACTGTCTCGCCTGAGTTGCGCGCCGGTTCGGCAACAGTCAGTGGCCAGAGCGCGATGCGCACTGCTTCTGGCGCGCTCCCCGTAACTGCACAAGCCGGCACCGCACCTGCGGTTTCCAGTGCTGAGTACATAGTTTCTGGAGTCAAGCAACACAAGATTGTCGTTGGACTGGCGGTCATCGTCCTGGTCATTGGCGCAGTGCTTCTGAGTGCTTATTTGCGCGCGCGCAACTCCGAAGTCTCGATCGAGTCAATTGCCGTCTTGCCGTTTCAAAACACCAGCGGCGACCCGAATGCCGAATACCTCTCTGACGGTATCGCCGAGAGTCTAATCAACAGCCTCACGCAGCTTCAGCAGTTGCGTGTCGTGGCGCGCACCACTGCTTTTCGGTACAGAGGCAAAGATGTTGACCCGCAACAGGCGGGGCGTGACTTGAAGGTGCGCGCGGTTTTAAGCGGGCGCGTGCGGCAGATGGGCGACACGCTGAACATTCAAGTCGATCTGGTGGATGTGACGACCGGCGCGCAGCTCTGGGGCGAAGAATACAACCGCAAAGCTGCGGACGTGCTGGCCGTCAAGCAAGACATTGCCCGCGAAGTCACTGACAAGCTGCGGCTGCGTTTAAGCGGCGAAGAGCAAAAACAACTGGCCAGGCGCGAGACGGCTAATCCTCAGGCTTACCAGTTCTATTTGAAAGGTCGTTACTACTGGAACAGGCGAACTGCCGACGGATTAAGGAAAGGAATCGAGCAGTTCCAGCAGGCAATAGATAGCGACCCGAATTACGCGCTCGGTTACGTCGGGCTGGCTGACTGCTACAACATTCTGGAAGAGTACGCCGGCGTTCCAACCAGTGAGACATTGCCGAAGGCGAGGGCCGCCGCAGACCGTGCCCTACAGCTTGACGACACGCTGGCAGAGGCGCACACCTCCTCGGCTTTCATATATTATCAGCAGTGGCGTTGGACGGAAGCCGAGCAGGAGTTCCGCCGCGCCATCAGCCTCAACCCAAACTATGCGACGACTCGTCACTGGTTTTCTGTCTATTTAATAACCAGACGACGCTTCGATGAAGCGCAGCGCGAGATCAAGCGAGCGCAGGAGCTTGATCCCCTCTCGCCGATCATCGCCGTAAATGTCGCGAACGTGTACCTCCTGAACAATGATGTTGATTCGTCCATCGAGCAGTGCAAGAAAATAATTGAACTCGAACCGAGCTTTCAAGGCGGACCAGCTCAGTTAGGAATAGCGTACCTCAAACAGCGACGCTATGAAGAAGCGATTGCGGCGTTTAAGAAAACGGCGGAGCTTACGGGGAGGGCAAGCGGTGACTTGGGCTACCTCGGCAATGCCTACGCCGTCGCGGGAAAACGCGTCGAGGCGTTGGCAATAGTGAAGGAACTCGAAGCGAGATACGCCAAGCGCGAAGCCATCGGGAAGGATGTAGCGTATGTCTATGTTGGCCTAGCCGACCGAGATGGAACATTCGAGTGGCTGGAGAGGGATTTCCAACAGCGCAGCGGCTTGTTGGGAGGAGTCGCATGGGAGTTCGCTTTTGATGACCTTCGCTCAGACCCGCGTTACGCCGATCTGTTGCGTCGCATGGGGCTTGAGCCGTGAGCAATTGAAGTAGTAACGAAAAACAACAATGAGGTCGCCATGACTCATCACGATTCGTCTCTCCGTTTCGCTCAGCTCTTGTTTTTAGGTTTCCTTCTGTTCGCGTGGTGTGTAGGAAGTGCGCCCTCACAGACTGAGAAGCGACAACTCAGTCTTGAATGGATCTTTGGTTCCGAAGGTCGCGCGGTCGCGAGCGTTCCGGCGACTGCATGGCTCGACGATGGCACGCTCGTCATTCTTGACAATCGTCGATCGGCGCGCGAATCCACGTTTGAAAAGTTGAACCCGACGAACGGGCAACGACAGGCAATCGTCGATTCGGCCCGAGCCTTGGCAGGTCTGAAATCTGCTGCCGGCGTTGATGCGGACGTGCTTCCCTGGCCAATTGCTTTCGATGGCTCCGGCAAGCGGGCACTTTATATTCTCAAAGGAGATGTTTTTGTTCTCGACGTTCCGGATGCGCGTTTTCGTCGCCTGACATCTACCGCGGCGGAAGAGACATCAGCGAGTTTCTCACCGAATGGCCGGCGGGTCGCTTATGTCCGAGATAACGACCTGTACTTTTTTGCTCTCGATACGAATCGTGAAACTCGGATCACGCGTGATGGTTCAGAGACGCTGCTTAACGGAACGCTTTCATGGGTGTACTGGGAAGAGGTTTTCGGGCGGCGTGACATTGGATACTGGTGGGCGCCAGACTCGCAAGCGATCGCGTATTTACAGTCCGACGATTCACAAGTTGACCTCGCTTATTTCACCGATATCGCCCCTTTCACGCCGCGCGTCATTCGACAACGCTACGCGAGAGCGGGCCGCGCGAATCCTCGCGTGCGCCTAGGAATAGCCGAACTCGAAAACCCAAGCACGACCTGGATTCAAATAACGGACAAGCCGTTTGAATACATTGTTCGCGCTAAGTGGCTACCTGACAGCCGGCAGTTGAGTGTTGAGACGATGCCGCGTTTGCAGACGGAACTGTCTCTGTATTTTGCTGATCGGAAATCCGGAGCGAGCACTCGCATACTTACGGAAACAGATCCCGGTTGGGTGAACATGACTGACGACCTGTACTTCTTCAATGATGGAAAACACTTCCTTTGGCCCTCAGAACGCGATGGATACATGCACCTGTATCGCTATCGAATGGACGGCACGCCTCAGAACCAGGTGACGAAGGGCCCCTGGGCGTTAGCGAGCGCGGGCGGCATCGCCTTTTGGGTGCGGCAGGCGCTGGTTGGCGTTGATGAGAAGAACGATTGGATTTACTTCACGGCGCTCGAGCGGTCATCAATCGAGAGACATTTGTATCGCGTGCACTCGGATGGATCAGGCTTCACCCGGATTTCGAAACAGCCAGGCACCCATCGCATTTCGATGTCGCCCGACGCGCGATACTTTCTCGATACGTACTCGGACATTCGCACCCTGCCGGCGCTACGACTTCATGCCGGCGATGGCTCGACGCTGCAAACTGTGGCTTCTCCGCGCCCGCAGCTAATTGCGTCTTACGATGTTCAGTTTCCGGAAATATTCACTATCCCCGCAGATGATGGCTTTTCAATGCCGGCGCAAATCCTAAGGCCAAAAACTTTTCAACCTAATCATAAGTTCCCAGTGATCATGTTTGTTTACGGCGGACCCGCAGCGCCGCAGGTCTCAAACTCGTGGCAGCGAGATACTCTGTGGAACCAAATGCTGGTTGACGCCGGGAATGTTGTTGTGAAGGTTGATAATCGATCAGCGACTGCGATTAGCAAGCAGTTGGAAAACACGATCGTCAAGCGTCTGGGCGAAGCGGAGACGCCTGATCTTGTGGCCGCGGCGCGCTGGCTGAAGAAACAGTCGTGGGTTGATCCCCAGCGCGTGGGCGTGTGGGGCTGGAGCTATGGCGGATGGATGACTCTGAATTTGATGACGCGTTCGCAGGAATTCAAAGCCGGCATCGCAGTGGCGCCGGTAACGGACTGGCGTTATTACGATACAAAGTGGACTGAAGGAGCGATGCGAACGCCGCAGGAGAATTCTGAAGGATACGCAAGTGCGTCCGTGGTCCCGCGCGCGAAAGATCTGCACGGCCATCTTTTGATCGTTTATGGAACGTATGACGACAACGTACATCCGTATCACGAGATGGCATTCATTGACGCGCTGGTCGCCGCCGGCAAGACGTTCGACATGATGGCGTACCCGATGCGCAAACACGGCATCACTGATGAAGCCGCCACACTTCATCTGTACCGGCTGATGCTCGATTTCTGGAAACGCAACCTTTGACAAATGACTCTCGCGGCCGGCACAAAACTGCTCGGCTAAGTTATGTCCAGCCTTGGCTGCAAGCACGGGCATGCTATGCTTAGTCCAAGAGCCCATGATTCTCGTTTTGTTGCAGGTGCTGCAGATTGTCTCTGTGAATCGCTCTTTAACGTCATCAAAATCCTTTTCGATTTCCTCTTGGCGCGCTTTGGGGATTATTCAGGGTGAGGTCATCGCCTTTGTAGACCTGACGAAGGTGCACTATGCCTTTACGGAGCTGAACAAAATGATAATCCAAGAAGTCATCTACTTCATCAGGGTGTGTCATCAAATAAACAGCCGTCACCTCGCGTTCGTACATACCGCGAACCAGCTGCAGCGCGCCGATACCAAAACCATTTGACTCTAGATTGTGCTGGAGAAGAAATTGGGGGTCAGGCCTTCGATTCTCGCACGTCGGACGCGAGGTCAAACTGGCGCCCTTCTCGGCCGGTTCAATCTGACGAAATCAGGAGTCAGGAGTCAGGAGTCAGGACTCAGCACTCAGGCCTCAAGAGAAAGAACTCAGGCTCCGAAGGCAGTGAGCAGAAGGGAGGCGCGAGCTTACTCCTTGTCCTTTGAGGCAAAGCCTATTTGCCGGTGCGTCGGAACCAGCGGATTTGACAGCTTCTTTAGCTCATCAAAGACCACGGTGAAATACTTGTCATGCTCGCCAAGTTTTCTGATCACGGCAGCAAACTTGCGATTGAGTTCTTCATTAGACTCTAACATCTGCCGTAGCTTCACGAACGCGCGCATGATCGCGATATTGACTTCTATTGCCCGCTTGCTGTTCAGTACGCTTGAGAGCATAGCGACCCCTTGCTCCGTAAAGGCGTAGGGTAGATATTTTCTGTGTCGACCACGTGCGGCGGGTTTTAAGGTCACAAATTGTGACCTTAAAGAATCGGCTTCCTTCTGGTTAAGTTGGAACATGAAATCAGGCGGGAAGCGGTCGAGATGTCGCTTAACCGCCTGGTTGAGAACCTTGGTTTCGACTCCATATAACTCTGCCAGATCGGAATCCATCATCACCTTTTGGCCGCGAATCAAATAGATTCTGCGCTCGATGAGTTGGATCGGAACAGAAAGATTAGCCGCTGGGAGTGCTGGCTTTTTGGGCATCGGCGTTAGAGTAGCAGCATTGCATGAGTCGTCAAGAAATGTATTTTCGGATTTAGGGGCAAAGAGCCACGAGCAAGAGACAGAAAGCAGAAGGCAGAAGGCAGGAAAACAAGTAGGGTCAGGCTTGCGATTTGCGATTTCGGTGCTGGTCTAATGGAGACAGAACCCGGAGGGGCTTAGGCTGTTACTTGCTCCCCACTTGGACTAAAATGCCGAGCATGATTCGGAGAGAACAGATCGAAGAGCTCCTGAAAATGCCGGTCGAAGAGCGCCGTCGTGTCTTGCAGTTGCTTCAAGCAAGTCTCTCAGGAGACAAGACTGGGACTCCGTTTGAAAACGGAGGGCAGGCCTCACCTGCTGCAAAGTGGTTGCTTTCGATGGCGGGACGCTATTCGGGTGGCCCAGGGAACACAGCAGCTCGCGCCGATGAAATTCTGCGTGCCGAGATCGGCAAGAAGCCGGGTTTGACAAACTTGTGATGGCCGTCCTGCTCGACTCTGGATTCCTGCCAAATTCCTGTTAGCCTCGCTCAATTCCTCGGAAGCTGAACATCAAGCAACAATCACAGTCCTGGAGAGTATTCGCGAGCCGATCGTTTCGGCCGTGCCGGCAATCACCCAGGTTGCTTACCTGCTAGCGCGCGACATCGGAAACGATACTGCCGCTGACTTCATCTCAAGCCTTGCAGATACTGAATTGATTCTCGAAGCTCCGGTGGAGGAAGACTACCTCAGGTCTGCCGAGATTCTTCGCCAATATGCTGATGCCAATTTGGATTTTGTTGACGCTTTGATTGCGGCCACAGCGGAACGCTTGAATATCAAACGACTGCTGACTCTCGACCGGCGTGACTTTCAATTGATTCGTCCCAGACACTGTGATGGCTTTGAGCTTTTGCCATAAGGCCGCGAGCATTTCCTCCGTGTTAGCCGTCCTCATGTCATCCAGACTCTACGGCCACGTCGGCCTTGAGTTCAAACTGCGGCCCTTCTCGGCCGGTTCAATCTTGACGTTGCGAAACAAAATCGAGCCGCTTGCTTCAACGACCTCGGTGGAGCGAACGCCGCGAAAGATGCAATCAACAAAACTCACGCCATCAATACTGCGCCGCGAAATGTTCCTAACCCGCGAAGCGGGTGACAGCATAAAGCCTGGGGCGTCAGCCCCAGGTGCCCGGTTGGGAAAATGAACCAAGCCTGCGGAGCGGGCGACAGCTGAATCATTTGCGATTGACGATTTTTGATTGCCGATTGGCTCTATCGAAATTAACCAATTTGGCAATGCCCGGGTCTGCCGCCCGCTTCGCGGGCTAATAATTATTCTTGGTTCGCGATCCTGGGGCTTACGCCCCAGGCTTTATGATGGCGTGCGCTCCGCGCACTAATCTTTATGCTGCCGTGCGCTCCGCGGACTCTGTAAGACTATTACTAAACTCCTTTCCTGAGTAATATAGCGACGCTTTTTGGCCAATGTCTTTAGCTCCCGGCACAAAACTCGGCCGTTACGAAATCCGCGCGAAGATTGGCGAGGGCGGTATGGGCGAGGTCTATCTCGCGCACGACACGCAACTCGATCGGCAAATTGCAATCAAGCTGCTGCCCACCGAAATTGCTCGCGATCAGCAACGGCTGCACAGGTTCCTTCAAGAGGCGCGTGCGGCGGCTGCACTGTCGCATCCAAACATCGCGCATACTTATGAGTTCGGTGAAGCCGACGGCGGCAACTTCATCGCAATGGAATATGTCGTAGGTGTGACGCTGGACAAAAAGATTGGCGGACGGCCGCTGCCGATTGCCGAAGCTCTCGACATCGCAATTCAGATCACCGACGCGCTTGATGAAGCTCACTCAAAAGGCATTACGCATCGCGACATCAAGTCTTCGAACATCATAATCACGCCGCGCGGCCGGGTGAAGGTGCTCGACTTTGGGTTGGCTAAGGTGACGCAGACCGCGTCGACACCCGAACAAATTTCTGATAGCCAACTCGCCACGCGCGTGAAGACTAGCCCGGGTGTCGTAATGGGCACGGTAAATTACATGTCACCCGAACAGGCGAGCGGGAAAGAGTTAGACGCGCGCACGGACATCTGGAGTCTCGGCGTCGTGCTCTACGAAATGGTGACCGGTCGCGTGCCGTTCGAGGGTGCAACACCCAGTCACATTATCGTTGCGATTTTAGAGAAAGATCCGCTACCACTCTCGGATAACGTACCCAATGTTCCGGAGGCGCTCGAATGGATCATCACAGAAACCCTCACGAAAGAACGGGAAGAGCGGACGCAGACCGCGCGTGAGTTAAGGAAGAAGTTGCAGCGGCTCAAGCTCCGCATTGACCCTGGGGTCAAAGCCGAGCGGTCTGTCGCGCCTGAGCGTCTGGCCGAAAGTGGTGGCGCATTAACGACCACAAATCAGATTGGTGACCGAAGTCTTCCGTCCGCAATAACAACCTCTGAGCATGCGCGTTCGCGCACTGGCGAAGCCGCGCCAACGCCAACGAATATTTCCAGCGCCGAGTACGTCGTCAATCAGATCAAAACCCATAAGACCGGCGCGGCAGTCGCCATCGCAACTGCGGTCGTTCTACTCGTGGCAGCCGGCATCGCGGCTTACAAATTACTCGGCGGCCGATCGACGAACGCAATCTCACTTGAGTCGGCAACCTACACGCGGCTCACGAATGTCGGCAATGCGACCGGCGCCGTAATTTCGCCTGACGGCAAATGGCTAGTGCACGTCCAGGACGATGGCGAGTTAAAGAGTCTCTGGCTGCGGCAAGTCGCAGTCGCAAACAGCAACACTCAGATCGTTCCGCCCGGCAACGTTCGTTATGTCGGCGCGGCCTTCTCGCCTGACGGCAACTACGTTTACTACGCGGTTCGGCAGGGAAACGACGCCACGGGAACCCTCTATCAGGTGCCGGTGCTGGGCGGCACGCCGCGCAAACTTTTCAGCGGTATCAACAGCTCGCCAATTTTTTCTCCTGACGGCAAACAAATGGCTTACTTTTATTACTACGAGGACGAGGATCGCCTCATGATTGCGAATGCCAACGGCACAAGTCAGCGTCAATTGGCGATGCGTCACGGAGACGAATATTTCTACGAGGGCGAGTTCAGTTCCGTTTCGTGGTCGCCTGACGGAAAGACCATCGCGACGCCAATTGCGAATTCAAAGGAAACCTGGATGAGCCTTGGGACGGTTTCTGTCGCTACCGGCGAAGTCAAGCCTTTGGCTACGCGTAAATGGAGTACAGTGATGCAAGCGATCTGGTTCGACGACCGCACGATCTTAGCCACAGCCCAGGAGACTTCCGGGGAAGCTTTCGTCGTCTGGCGTATCTCTTATCCTTCAGGTGAAGCGACGCGGCTTACAAACGATTTGAATTCGTATCAGCTGATCAGTTTGACCAAAGATGCGAATGTAATCGCCGCCGTACAGAGGGAAGTTTCGAACAACATCTGGGTCATGCCCGAATTCGATGCGGCGCGGGCAACACAAGTCACCAAGGGTCGAAATCTGGTCGGCAAACCCACGTGGACACCTGACGGAAAGATAATCTACCCGTACAAGACGGCCGCTGGCGGCGATCTTTATCTCGTCGATCCGGCAAACGGCGATCGTAAACAACTCACCGCCGACACCCGCTCAAACATAGATCCTACAGTTACGCCCGACGGCCGTTACGTTGTGTTCGTGTCTGACCGTAGCGGCGCGCCACGCGTTTGGCGCATGAATCTCGACGGTTCGGACGCGCGCGAATTAACTCACGATCATGAGATTGTGGATGTTACCGTCTCGCCTGACAGTCAGTGGCTCGCGTTCACGATGTGGGTTTTTAACAAACGTAACGTCTGGACGCTTTCGATCGACGGCGCTCAGACGGTACAGCTTACGGATAACGCTTCCGAAAAACCGGCGATCTCGCCTGACGGAAAGCAGATCGCGTGCAGTTATCTCGATCAGCCAAACGGCGCGTTCAAGCTGGCGATATTCCCGCGCGAGGGTGGCCAGCCAACCAAAACCTTTACGTATACGCCCGGCGACACAACCAACATGCAGTGGAGCATTGATGGACGCGCGATTGTGTATGGTGTAACGCGCAACGGCGTCACGAATCTCTGGGCGCAACCGATCGACGGCTCCGCACCAAAACAATTGACGAACTTTCCATCGGACCGAATTTTCAGCTTCCAAATTTCTCGCGATGGAAAGCAAGTGGCACTTAATCGTGGGACCTCGGCCAGCGACGTCGTTTTGATCAGTAACTTCAAAAAATGAGTTTGCCGGTGGGCACCAAACCTGGCCGTTACGAAATCCGCTCGCAACTTGGTATCGGTGGAATGGGCGAGGTATATCGCGCGACTGATGTTAAGTTGAATCGTGACGTTGCAATCAAAGTGCTTCCAGAAACTTTTTTAAATGACGCCGAACGTCTCTCAGTCGCTTCTCCGTTCCTCTATCAACCTTCCAACCGGTTTCACTCTGGATCAAAACAACTCTTCACTTGCGCTCTCGCCTGACGGCAAACGGTTAGTTTTTGCGGCCACTGGTCCTGACGGAATGGCCCAGCAACTCTGCATCCGGTCAATGGACAGCATGACTATCCAACCCCTGCCCGGGACAAACGGTGCGACTTATCCCTTCTGGTCGCCAGACGGCCGGTTTGTCGGTTTTTTCGCTGATAAGAAACTGAAAAAGACAGAGGTTGCAACCGGGACTGTGCAAAATTTGTGTGACGCGAGTGAAGGCCGAGGGGCAAGCTGGAGCAAGCAGGATGTAATTGTCTTTGCTTCCGCCGCCCTCGGCCCGCTCTCGGAAGTTTCAGCCGCAGGAGGAACGCCAGTTCAGGTGACAACAGTTGAAAGAAACGATCTTACTCAGCGCAATCCACACTTTCTGCCTGACGGTAAACGACTGCTATTTTTCAGCGGGAGCACCTCGTCGAGATCTGACAAGACTAATGGGATCTACAGTCTTGATCTGGAGACGAAGAAAGTTGAACAGATCGCGAACGAAAAGAGTGAGGGTATTTATGTTGAGCCCGGGTACCTGGTATTTGTCCGTAACGGGAATCTCATGGCTCAACCGATCGACGCCGGCCGATTGCGCACCAGCGGCCAAGCGATACCGATTGCTGAAAGGGTGTCTTTCAACCCCCTTAGGTATACGGGTGGTTATTCGGCATCTGCGACCGGATTGCTCGTGTTCGACGGCGGGTCAGATATCGGACTTGTGGATCCAGCCCTTGAACGGCGACAAAAAAGCCTACCCATTCCAGCAGACCCCGGCAAACAAGATTGAGGGAACTATTTCTCCAGACGGTCATTGGATCGCGTTCATTTCTGATGAATCTGGAAGGTACGAGCTTTACGTGACTTCCCTCCCGTCTCCGGGTGTGAAACGACAAATATCTTCGGACGGAGCTGACGCGCCGCAATGGCTGAACGGCGGGCGCGAGCTTGCGTACATCAATGCCGAACGCAAGTTGATTCTTGTGAATGTCAATGTCAAAGGGCAGGAGTTCGCACTCGGAGAGTCACATGTTAGGTTCGGAGGCAAGCCGTTACCGTCATTGCCTCATAATCCGAACGATTGGGATGTTCCCGTTTACATGAGCTCTGACAGCAAGCGAATTTTGTTACCTGTTCCTGTAGAAACAAATGCATCACCTTCCCTGACGCTGGTTACAAATTGGACGGCATCATTTCAAAGATAGTGCCCACTTCAGGCCTCAGAATTTGACCATACGAGAACATAGCTTCAATTGGGGCCAGCGGCGCATCAATGACCAATGGCGAATCTGTTTTGAGTGGCCTGATAAATCACCAGGCCCCGTTAACTTGGAGATAGTGGACTATCATTAGGAGAAGTCTTATGCCTGTCACAGCCATACACCCAGGGGAACAATTAGCGGAGGAATTAGAGATACTGAAGATGAGCGCGGCGGAGCTTGCGCGACAACTGCAGGTGCCAACTAACCGTATCACTGGAATTCTCAATCGACAGCGGGCAATAACCGGCGACACGGCTCTGCGGTTAGGTCACTTTTTTGGAACCAGCGCGGAGTTTTGGCTTAACCTACAGAGTATGTATGAACTTCGTTTGGCCCAAAAGAAGTCCTGGAAATCAATCAAAGTTCTACCCACCCTCAAGAAACGGGCTCAGTCGGACGTCAGAGTTTAGCGATCCTCGCATAGTCGCGAGGCTCATGGGCCAAGCGAATATTTGAACTAGTCTTGCGCTAATCGGAATTGTCAGCCGGCGTTGGTGAGGCGATGATGCAAAAAGTCAGCGCCGTCACAATACCGTCACAAGTGAATGGTTCCGGCACCTTGTCACTTGTGGTAAAGTGTTGATTCTAAACGTGGCGGGGTAGCTCAGGTGGTTAGAGCGTGGGATTCATAACCCCAAGGTCGGGAGTTCAAGTCTCCCCCCCGCTACCAGCAACCTCAACAAACTCACTATTTACGACAGGAGAGAAACCGCCGCCCTGGGCCATGCTGGGGAAAGATGGGACAGGAAGTGTACGAGCAAGGCCAGACTGGACCGAATTGCTCGCCATGGTTCACCAGCAACTGATGACAAAATCATCATTTAAGGGTTTTGGACTCGAACCGCGGATCGCTGTCGTCGCCGTGACAATCCCACGGTCGCGGATTCGAAGCCGCTCTCCGAGCCAACAAAATCAATAGGTTGAGGGCACGAACGAATTGACCGTGGGATCGAAACTCCCACAGTCCGTGACAACACCATCAGCTTTGCCAATCGCAGTTGGCAAATCGAGCGCACCAAGTTACGCGGCAGCTTAGCTGGCTTGCCGAGTGATCCTTCACGAGCATCTGGTCGGCTCGTTTTCGATCACTTTCGGGCCGCACCTGATAGGACGTTACGGACCAGAGGCTATGGAAATGACGCCGCCACGGAAAGCGACAAAAGCAGTCGGCTCCCGCCGCGCGGCTGTGGGAAAGTCAGGCCAAAAAGCAGCCTGACTTTCCCACATTCCCACAGCGGTATTGTCAGGTTAAATAGCAAGATGCAATGGGAACTGTTTCTGCGGCATACTCCACTGATGCGCAGCTTAGTAAATCTCTACCATCGTCATCGCTTCCCCACCGAGATTATCAGTCATTGCGTCTGGTTATATTTTCGCTTCGCACTGAGCTTCCGCGATGTCGAAGAAATGTTAGCGATGCGCGGTGTATCCCTAAGCTATGAGACGGTGCGTGAATGGTGTCTCAAGTTCGGTCAAACTTACGCCAATGGCCTACACCACAAGTCTCCTCGTCCCGGCGACCGATGGCACCTCGACGAGGTGTTCCTCAAGATAAATGGACGCCTGCATTACCTCTGGCGCGCAGTGGATCAGGATGGCGACGTGTTGGATATCATGGTTCAGAGCCGGAGAGACAAGAAGGCGGCAAAGAAGTTCTTTCGCAAGCTATTAAAAGGTTTGCGGTATGTCCCGCGGGTGATCATCACAGACAAGCTGAGGAGCTACAGTGCGGCGAAAGCTGAAGTGATGCCGAGCGTCGAACACCTCCAGCAGAAGTATCAGAACAATCGAGTTGAGAATTCGCATCAGCCAACCAGAGTGCGAGAGCGGGTGATGAGACGGTTTAAGTCAGCGGGCCACGCGCAACGTTTTCTCTCGGCCTTCGGAATCATTACCTCACACTTTCGAGTGGGAAGACATCTCTACAGAGCTAGCGCTTACCGAGCCGTGATGAAATCGAGGTTCGCCGTATGGGAACAGGCGCTCTGCGTCGACACGAATGGTAGTTGACCAGATGACGAACGGCGATTCATCTTGCCTGAGTCCCTATTCTTGTTTCTTCTTGAGTTAAGTTGACAATACCTCAACGATAGCTAGTTTTCACCCACGTGCCTGTTCGCGCGTTCTGCAGGCAACTTAGAGGGGCGAGTAGAGATGGCGTTTATTCTTTCAACCGATTTTCAGGAAGAATCGCGCAACGACCCCGCGTTGCTGAAATCGCGCTTCACCGCCTATCAAGACTATCTTCAATCGTTACGCGGAAAATTACCCAATTCAGCTTACGAATTTGCCGTCGCTGATTCACACTACGATCCTGCGGCTCATGAATGCCCGCATGACGGTTGGGTAGAATCGCTTACCATATCCGAGCCGCGTTCCGGGGAGCGTGGTCAAAAGCGCGCTATCGAAATCAGCTTGCGTCTGTTGGCTGCGTATCATGACGGGTATATCAAACTGGATTATCAGGATGTTAGAAGTTACTCGATGCAAACGCCTGCGGACTTTAAGGCACCGCCATTAGGAGTTGGACACGGGGATTGGCTGACAGATGAGATCCGCTTATCCGAGGACGGTCTTGTACTTCATGAGATAGAGTTTTCTCGAGGCAGCAGATGGATAATCGAATGCCGGGATATTATTTACCAGTGGCAGCCGATTTTGAATGATGAAACTTGAGGCATCATGGAAAGGCAGGTTGGGAGGGTCTCCTTTTGTGCTGATGCGTTCGACGAGAAATTCGAGAGTGCGATTAGTTGTCTTGATTCTCGCATTATTGTTACTTGTAAACTGTAACCTTTCTTCGAATAAGTCGGACGCTAATTCAGGTAGCGCAAAATCCATCGTCGGCTCGTGGAAGGTGGTGCACATGTCTCAGACTCCCATTCCGTTGGATAGCATTCCTAAATCCGGGCTGGCAAGCGGTCGCATGGAGTTTAAGCTGGACGGTACCTTTGAGGGCAAATTATCCATGAGTGGCACGCAACAGGAAATGAACTTAAGCGGCACATATCAGGTTGATAAGGACGTCGTTACAATTCATAACAGTCTTAACAATTCCACGACTAAGTCTAAAGTGGTGCTGTGGGAAGATTATTTGGCGTTAGAGCCAGCTACTCCCGAGGAGTTTTCTTACACCTTCTATTACAAGCGGATCAAGTAGTACGTTCGTCAATGATCGGATTAATTTTGTGAACCTCATGCTGTAACTGATCCCAGGGAAAAATGAACTACACAATTTTTGCGCTCAAGCTCGTTACCATTTCACTTCTGTTGGTAATGGAGCTTGGAGACCCAATTCCTGCTAACGGACAGGCGGACACCGCCGGCGTGGAAATTCAGCGGTCACATAAGGTCAAGATACCTGTCGGTATTCCCTCCGACCTCTGGCGAAGGAGTATTCCGGCAAACAATCCGTTGAGCCCCTCGAAAGTTGCTCTCGGAGAGGAGCTGTACTTTGACAAGAGATTGTCACGCGACCTCAGTATCAGCTGCGCCTCGTGTCATGACCCCGCCAGCGCCTTTACGGATCATAATCCCACTGCCATTGGTCAGACAGGAACATTCGGGACGCGTAACGCTCCCACTATTCTCAATGCAATGTTCAATGAAATGCAGTTTTGGGATGGGCGTGCGCGCTCTCTAGAGCAACAGGCGAAGCAGCCATTAATAAATCCCATGGAAATGGGAATGCCGAGCTACGATGCCGTAGTCGCTCGGGTCTCATCTATTCCATCGTATCGACAGAAATTTGGACGGGTCTTCAAGAGCGAGGGCATCACAATTGATACCATCGTGAGGGCAATCGCCGCCTTCGAACGAACCCAACTTTCCGGCAACTCACCATTTGACCGCTTCATTAAAGGTGACCAAACGGCAATCACTGATGGTCAAAAGCAGGGATGGCAGCTGTTCAAAAGTAAAGGGAAGTGTATTGAATGTCACTCTTTCGCGAACTCTTCACCATTTTTTACCGATTTCAAGTTTCACAACAGCGGCATAGGCGTGAATGCGAAAGGACCTGAACAACTGACGTACGCTTCCCAGAAGATCATTGCGAGCTCAAGAAGTGACGACGTTGACCCGGCCGTGATGGCGCACCGAATAGATTTCTCTGAGCTGGGGCGGTTTCTGGTTACAAAACAACCTAAGGATATCGGCGCGTTCAAGACTCCCACTTTACGGGATGTGGAACTAACGGCACCTTATATGCACAACGGGTCGCTAAGAACATTGCTTGATGTAGTGCGTTACTACAACCGTGGCGGCGAAAAGAACGCGAACCTCGATGAGAAGATTCGTCCCCTTGGTCTCAGCGACGAAGAGATGAGCCATATTGTAGAGTTTTTGCGGGCACTCACTAGTGATGATGTCCTGAAACAAACACAGTTGTCGAAACCTCAGACACGGAGTGTGGTAACGGCGTCGCCCTAAGGGGCAGGCAGGAAAAACATGCGCCCTCGGTAACGATGCGTACGACACCAAACTGTGGCCAAAGATCGCGGTCAATTGTCCGTGAAGACGACGTCCAACGTTAGACCGGTCAATTTTCGTGCGGCTGGTAGAGAGATTGGATGCGAATTCGCTCGCGCCCACCAACATCAGACGCGCTCGCAAAACCGCGAGCACGCGGGATCTGATGGTAAATTTCCACCGCGCTTTGATTTCAAAACCCGGGAATGGGAAGTCTACTCCGGCGAAAACAGGAGCGTTGCGACAAGCGGCGTTGAAGTTGATGAAGAATCCCGAGACCAGTCATCCGTTTTACTGGGCCGGATTCGTGCTGGTAGGAGATGGCAGATGATGGGGAGTTGCGGTTGTTGTTTGGAGAGTTGAGAGGTCAGAGTGATTTGACATTTTTCATTTGTCAGTTCAAACGTAATATTGCGCAGTCAGGAAGGTGGGCAAACCCTGCTCAAGTTGCATCACCACTCAACCTGCAAAGTTGAGCGCTTAAAATTGGTGGACTAAACCGACTTGAATTGCTTTACCGCAACGCGGTTGCGCCATACAGCCCAGGGTTGCCGCTTCGGCTACCCTGGGTTACAGGGCTCGCGATCATCTCAACCGGATCGGATGCGCCGGCGGACGCAACCGCGTTTGCGGTTGAATCTTTTATGCAATTCCGTAACCCAGGGTAGCCGAAGCGGCAACCCTGGGTTACAGGGCTCGCGATCATCTCAACCGGATCGGATGCGCCGGCGGACGCAACCGCGTTGCGGTTGAATCTTTTATGCAATTCCGTAACCCAGGGTAGCCGAAGCGGCAACCCTGGGCTGTAAGGCGTAACCGCTTTGCGGTAAAGGCGGGGGCGCCGCTGGCTTTGCCCCTTCCTGACTGCGCATTACCGCCTTCGCAATGCCTGGACCTGGCGCAGCAGGTTGCGCGCCAGCTCCGAGTCGGGGTTCGTTTTTTGCAACGCGCGCAGCTCTTGTTCAGCCTCTTTCAGTAAACCAGACTCCGCATAAAGTAGTCCCAGCACAAGATGAGATGAACCGTAAGCCCGCCTCGCTTTCGAAATTTCATTCGCTCTTGCTAGATCGAGAACGCGAAATTTCGCCTGCGGCGCCGGCGGACGCGGTGAGGTGATTTCCTGTCCTTCTTTCATCGCCTTTACTTGCCAGGAATAGCCTCCGACAATTGGCGCACAGTGGCGACCCCTGTTGCAGGAAAAAGTGTAATACAACCGAACCCACTCGCGTCTTTCAGGTTAAGCAACAAAGCCGCGCGCTGATTCAATGGGAGCTGTTGCAATTCTTCCCACAGTCTCTGCAAGAAGGTCCGTTTTTCCAGTTGCCATGCCGCGTCTGGTCCGACCGGTTCAAACGCGCCCGCCTCTTCGTTGTCGGCGAGCGATTCAATCCGTTGGTCGGTGATTCCGAGGAGCGTGGCCGAGACACTGACAAGTTCATCAAATTCAATCGGGCCACCAAGATGATCAAAAATCGAGGCCACGGCGTCGCCCAACTCTTGTTGCTTGCCGCTTTTGATCTTTCGGACCTGCGCCGCCAGGCCCTCATCCTGTAAAGCCGGTTCGAATCGTGCGACGGTTTTTTTCTGCTCCTGCCAGATCGCAAACCCGGCCAGCAGTCTCGCATGCTCGTCTTGCCAGAGTGCCAAACCCCGTTGTCGAGTCAGCAGGTAATGTAGTCGATTCTTAAGCGCGTGCCGTTCTGGAAATTGGCGTCGCATCCAGCGGGAACAGGTTCGATGGGCGATGACCGCCGCCATTCCGCGCAAGTCACTGATCGGATGCTGTTCAGGCAATTTGCGAAACCGCTGCAACTGCGCCAGTAACTGCAGTAACACTTCCTGATAGACGTCGTCGGCTTCGGCACGTTGGGTCGCGCCATGAGGAGTGAGACGGAGTTTGTAGCGAATGACGCCTTTAATTACCGGTTCGGCATGGACCGTGATGAGTCGCAGGAGGAGTTCGTCAGCCTGTTCGTCGGTCTCCGACAACAGCGTTTCGAGCAGAGTGTCGATTTTGACCGGCGCCTTTTTCATTGTTCATTCAATTGGCGTCAACCACAGAACCGAGCGCGGTAGCGCCCGGGTATCAGAACCGAGCGCGGTAGCGCCGGGTATCAGAACCGAGCGCGGTAGCGCCGGGTATCAGAACCGAGCGCGGTAGCGCCGGGTATCAGAACCGAGCGCGGTAGCGCCGGGTCCTGGCGTCAACCACAGAACCGAGTAGCGCGCCGGGTCCTGGCGTCAACTACGGAACCGAATCGCTTTGCTCGTGTAAACCCATATCCCTGGCTAAAACGGAAACCGACCTGCTTCGCGACACTTGATTTCCTGCTGCGGGCGCTCCGCTGCCTTACCATCGCTGACAATTGAGCATATCATTAGCAGCAATGAACACCAGATCGGATCACTCTCACCTGGGTGGATTACGGCATTGGATCACCTGCGGCTTCGTCGCGGTCGTTCTAGTCTTCTTTGCCGGCAACCCATTTAGTCCTGGAATTGACCCAGGCGAGTTTCGTGAACGGATGACCGTGGTGGTGGCAAGGCAGGAGATCCGGCTTGGTGAGAGGATCACTGCTGAGCAGTTGACCTTGGCTCCGATTTCCGCCGACTCACTTCCGAAAGGTGTCTTGCGGAAATTGGATGAAGTGATTGGTCGAGTCGCAATTACGCCGATCGGCGTGAGCGAGACGATCACAAATATGAAGCTCGCTCCGGCGGAAACCGGCGGAGGTCTCTCGGCCGTTATTCCGGAAGGTTATCGCGCGATGACGGTCAAGGTTGATGACGTGGTGGGCGTCTCCGGTTTTATTATGCCCGGCTCATTTGTCGACGTAGTGGCCATCATCGTTCCCGTCTCGCAAACGGCAACGAATGGTCCAATCTCCAAGATCGTATTGCAAAACATCAAGGTCCTTGCCAGCGGGGCGAAGATTGATTCTCCCGAAAATCAGCGCCAGCAATCGGACGTCAAGGCAGTGACTCTTCAGGTGACGCCGGAGCAGGCAGAGAAGCTTGTGCTGGCAGCCAACGAGGGCAAGCTGCAACTCGTCATGCGTAACTACACCGACCAGGAAGATACGCAACCTAAAAGAGCCAATAAGTCGACACTCTTGCCTTCCTGACCAGCAGTTTAGCGAGGCTTGAGTCGACCTTCTTCAAGTAGCGCGAAGTCTTGAGCGGGGTTTGCCCCCTTCCTGACTGCGAGTTACTCGCAGCTTGGGCGGTCATGCACAGCCAAAAACAAAAATGCCGCAACACGTGTGTCGCGGCATTCAAGGGTTAAGCATCTATTTGTCGATGACTCAAGGTCGGAGGATGCCGCCAAGAATGTCTCCAATGCCACCGTTGTAAGTTCCGTTGCGTCCGTTTCGATTACCGCCGTACTGCTGATAGCCCTGGTTGTAGCCTTGTAGAAAGCCCTGACGAAAAGCCTGTGTGCGAGCGTCTTTGTAGAAATGCGATCGCTGCGGATTGAAACTCTGCCCGCGTTGCGCGTCACTGGCGCCGGTGTTTAGACCAGCCTGGTAGCCCTGGTTCAACTCAACGTTGTTGTAGCCACCGTTATTGCCATAGCCACCATTGTTGCCGTAGCGACCGTTGTTACCATAGCCGCCGTTGTTGCCACGATTCCAATCCCGATTGCGTCTCCAGTCGCGGTTTTGAGCCTGGTTGCGATCATCACGTCTTTCACGACGATGTCTCGCCCTGCGCTGCTGGTCGGTTTCGTAGTTGCGGTGACGATCGTATTGACCATCATCATTTCGATACTGCGCCTCCGCGGTCGTGCTGGTGGCAGCAGATATGCCTAAGACAAATGCGAGTGTCAAAAGAGCCCCGCCAATCCCTTTTCCAAAATGTTTCATATGTTGTTCAGACTCCCTTTGCCGGAGTCAATTTCCCTTTCACCCAGAAGACTGCAATGCCCATGCCTGCGGTTCAACTAGATGAGACCCGTCTGGTTTACTGACTTATATTGAGCATTTACAGCGCTTACACGGGAGCCGGCCTGCCGCTTCAAGCTCATATAGTGCAGAGTCCGCGCAGATGAAGTATGGATCATTTGAACGCTGAGTGGTGAGTACTGAGTGCTGAGTACTGAGTGCTGAGTGGTGAGTGGTGAGTACTGAGTGCTGAGTGGTGAGTACTGAGTGCTGAGTGCTGAGTACTGAGTGCTGAGCCAACTACTGGGGTCGCGGGCGTCTCGCCCGCCATGAGCGCGGAGCGCGAACAACCCTCACCCAACCTGCTTGACCACAGACGCACGTCGAATTTCAAACTGAGAGACTACCGAAGGGCAACTCCCGGGAAATTCGCAGTCAGGAAGGGGGCAAACCCCGCTCAAGTTGCATCACCACTCAACCTGCAAACTTGAGCGCTTAAAATTTGGTGGACTAAACCGACTTGAATTGCTTTACCGCAACGCGGTTGCGTCTGAGTCGCTTGGTAGTAACAAAGCCCGGCTATGTAGAGGAGTGTAACGTACTCGCGATTATCTCAACCGGATCGGATGCGCCGGCGGACGCAACCGCGTTGCGGTTGAATCTTTTATGCAATTCCGTAACCAGGGTAGCCGAAGCGGCAACCCTGGGCTGTAAGGCGTAACCGCTTTGCGGTAAAGGCGGGGGCGCCGCTACGCTACGCTCTGCCCCCCTTCCTGACTGCGACTTCTGGAGTTGAAATTTCAAGTTGAGGATGAGTGGCTATGCATCTTGAGCGGGGTTTGCCCTCTTCCTGACTGCGCTTTCCCCTTTCCTGATCTGCACTTTAGCGAGGCTTGAGTCGATCTTCTCTTAGGCTGACACAGCCTGAAATCCCTTGCGCTTTTTTGCTTCACCTGCTCGCCAGCGCACATCATTCCAACCCCAAAACTTCCAAAACTCGCCGGATCAATTCCTTCTCTAATCGGCACGATCTTTGCTCATTAGATCAAGCACGCCTTTGTGAGTACGCCAATACCCGCTACGCTAGCTCCACCCTCGTCCCAGCACTACGGAGGAGTTTGCGTTTGGCGCCGCTAACACTTAGGCGTGCCTTAAACGTCTTCCGGACATGGTTGCCTCAAAGGCGTCTCACGAGTCTCAGTTGAAAGGATTATCCCTGCCGAAATTGTTTGCTCTACATCGAGGTAACAGACGTGATGAATCTCCCGAAAATGAATCACGAGCAGTTAGATTATCTTAAGAGTGAACTCTTCAGTCTCACGCTGATGGGCACGGTCCAGCGCGGATCGCTTTATCAGGAGGGTTCTTCCGAAGCGCAGCGAAGCGCGTTTCGTCGTTCGCTTCGCGCGGAGCTGGAGCAGTTAAGCGAAGAATATTCGGAACCAGTATCGGAGGCGCGTCACCTGGCAAACATCACCAGCTTGGCAGAGTTGATTTCCGCGAAACATCCGGAGGTACTAAGCGGAAGGCGTTTTCGGATCGGGTCAGCGCAGAAGGCGCTCAACCTCTATCTCAAATACATGTGGTGTTTGGGCCTCATTCCGATCCCACCGCAT
This sequence comes from Pyrinomonadaceae bacterium, assembly GCA_045403245.1. GTDB lineage: Bacteria > Acidobacteriota > Blastocatellia > Pyrinomonadales > Pyrinomonadaceae > PSRF01. The sequence continues at coordinate 24,483 of JAXIOV010000229.1, forward strand.
TGCCCCTTTGACGCGATCGTACTTTCACAAATTCCCGAATGTCGCCACGTGCGTTGGACCCAACTCGATTCGCCGGACGATTACAAACAGATTGTTAAGCGCGCCAAAGCAGTCGCCGGCACCATTCCACTCGCCACCTGGGAACTGCGCATCTACAACCGCGCCGAAGGTTAGAGGTCGAGTAACCCAGCCTCAATAAATTTTCTCGAGCTGGATGTAACCAGCCGTAAGTCGGCTGGCCTATCAGCCCTCCGGGCTTGCCTCGTGAACGAGGCAGGTCGGTCTCCCGCATTGTTTTCTCGACGGGTTGGTGAAACTGAAGTACGCGGGTGGTCCAAAGGCTGCGTGGCAATTGGCGCGTTCACGCGCCTTCCCGGAGGGCTGATAGGCCAGCCGTTTTACGGCTGGTTACGTCGAGCTCGAGAAAATTTATTGAGGCCGTTTTAACGGCCTTTTTTTGAGGGGTAATCAAGGCCGCTGAAGCGGTATAATGCCCGAGTATGTTCTGGATTACGATTACTTTGGTACTGTTCTTCGTCTGCCTGGTAGTGGTCATATGGTCCTGGCGACACAGGTCGGAGCCAGGCTCATCGACCGGATGGCTGAACCCCAACATCAAATTCAACCTGCCGGCAAAACTTGTGTCGTCGGTGATGCAGGCGCCGGGCCTTCAGACCAAAATATTTTTCAACGGCCAGGAGTTTTCCAGTCCCGACGACATGCCTACGGAGATTCGCCGGGCCTACGATCAGGTGATGACTGGAATGCTCGCCGACGCCAATCACAACAGCATTCCCGACATCTTTGAAGGAGGCGGGGGCAGCAGCAGTTTCACTGGGATCCGAACCCTGACTCCGGATGATCCAGCCGAAAAGCTAAAAAAGCTGAAAGAGATGCGCGACTCGGGACTCATCACGGCTGAGGAGTACGAAACGAAAAGAGCCGAAATCCTCTCCCGAATGTGACGTGCCTCGTTTACTAGGCTGGCCCGAAGGGCCATTAGGCCAGCCGTTTTTACGACTGGTTTTCGTTTGCGTCAATTCGTCATTTAGGCCGCTTCAGCGGCCTTGATACGCCCCTCAAAAAAGGCCGTTAAAACGGCCTCAATAAATTTCTCGAGCTG
>JAXIOV010000208.1:0-39011 GCA_045403245.1 Pyrinomonadaceae bacterium
GATCCAGCGTCGGCGCTGCCGGTTTCAGTTTCGTCAGTCCATAGGTGATTCCCGTGACTGCCACCAGCCCCACGAACACCAGCACCCCCGTGCGGATCCGCTTCTTGAGTTTTGATTTGGCCGGTCGCTTTATATCCATAACTAATTCCTGAGTGGACGACTGTTCCAACTGAGGATGAAACTGTCGCAGATTTTCTTCACCTACAGTTATTCGTAACGCAAAGCAATCATCGGATCCAGCTTCGCCGCTCGCAAGGCCGGAATGCTACAGGCGATGATCGCGACAAACATGAGAAGCAGCGAAATTGCTGTAAAAGTCATCGGGTCAGTTGAGCTAATGCCATAGAGTTGACTGGCCAAAACACGCGTTAGTGCCAGCGAGACGAGCAGGCCCAGGAAGATACCGACGAGGGCCAACGCCATTCCTTGTTTGATAACAAGTGCCAGAACGTCCCTGCTTTGAGCTCCCAGGGCCATGCGAATACCAATCTCATGCGTGCGCTGCGTGACGGAATAGGATATCACTCCATAGATTCCAATCGCGGCGAGCACCAACGCCAAGCCGGCAAAAATCCCGAGCAGGAGAGCATACACGCGCGGCTGCGAAACCGAACCGGCGACGATCTCGTCCATGAACTTCAGATTGGAGACGGGAAGTTCTTTATCAACGGCTGAGACCTCCCGCCGGATACTCGCCGCCACGCCTCTGGGATCGGATTTGGTTCTTGCTACCAACGTAATACTCGCGTCGGGGTTCTGTTGAAAGGGTAAGTAAACCTCCGGCTGAGAAGCCACGCCAAGCGCGGTGTGACTGACGCCACCAACAATTCCGACCACCGTCACCCAGGGATTCTGCGATTCGGCTCTGCCCTGTTTGAAACGCCGTCCAAGCGGATTCTCGTTTGAATAGAAGCGTCGTGCTGCAGCTTCATTAATGATAACGACCGCCGGTGCATCCTTTGTGTCGCTTTCCGCGAAGGGTCGACCCTGACGCAACGGAATACCCATCGCTTGAAAGTAATTTGGACTAATGTTGCGGAAAAAGGCGCGCGGCCTCTCGTTCGCGTTTGCCACTGGCGGTTGCCCTTCAATACTTACGCCGGAATTGAATTCGGTCCCGCTGAACGGCAGGTAATTCACCGCACCGGCGGATTCCACGCCAGGCAACCCGGTGAGTCGATCGACCGCCTGCTTTTGGAAGGCTGCCTGTCGATCCTTCTCGCCATATTTGTTCACGGGTAGCTGTAGTTCAAGAGTGATCAAGTTCTCGGGATTGAAACCCGGATTGACGTTCTGCAACCGAACGAAACTTTTGATCATAAGTCCCGCACCTATCAACAACACGAGAGCAAGCGCAACTTCGGCGATGACGAGCAGGCTGCGCACACGGTTTTGTCTGGCGCCCCCTGAATTCCCTCTACCGCCTTCTTTGAGTGTTTCATTGAGGTCGGACTTGGATGCCTGCAGCGCCGGAACGAGTCCAAAGATGAATGAGGTGAGCAAGGATAGAAGCAAGGTGAAAAGCAACACCGGAGCGTCGATGCCGATATGATCCGGCCTCGGCACACTCGGCGGAGTGAAAGCGATCAACTGGCGCACTGCCAGGATGCCGATTATGGAACCCAACAAACCACCTGCGAGACTTAACAACAAGCTCTCGGTCAACAGCTGTTGAACGATGCGCAGCCGAGTGGCCCCCAGGGCGATTCTAATGGCAACCTCTTTCTGCCGTCCCGAGGCTTTTGCCAGCAGTAGATTAGCGACATTCGCGCAAGCAATGAGCAGGACACACCCGACTGCTCCAAAAAGTACGAGCAGGGCTGGCCGGATGTTACCGGTAACCTGCTCTCGCAGCGGGATAACATCCACCTCAATGTCGGCGTTTATTGCCGCATACTCTTTCTGCAGGCGACCAGCGATTACGTTCATGTCTGCCTGTGCTGCAGTCGCGGTGGCGTCTGGCTTAAGCCGACCGATCATGTAGAGCGTGCGAGTTTCGCGAGGTAGAGGCACGTCCTCACGGGTCAACGGTACCCATAGATCAGCGCGGGGCATCGTGTATTGCGAAGAGGCAACGGTGGCAGAGAAAGTGGGAGGAAACTTGAAATCCGGCGGCATTATTCCTATTACCGTGTAGCTTTCGCCGTTGAGGGCCACCGTCTGCCCAACCAGATTACCGTCGGAACCGAAGCTACGCTCCCAAAGATGATGACTGAGAATGAGGGTTTTGGGGGCTTGGGACTGATCCTCACCAGACAAAAAAAGGCGGCCTTTGAGAGGCTGGCGGCCAAGCATCGATAGGAGAGATGCGGTGACACGCACACCCGTCACCTTCTCAGGCTCGGCAGCCCCAGTCAAATTAAAGCTGGCATCTGTGAAGGCTCCCAAATCCTCGAAGACCTTGTTTTCTGTCCGCAGGTCGCTAAAGTTGAGGTACGACGTTGGGATTTGTCCAAAGCCTCGCTTGACGCTCTTTTCCCAAACCATGAGGAGGCGGTCAGGATTTTCATAGCTAATGGGACGGAGCAAGATTGCATTAACCAGACTGAAGATCGCGGTGTTGGTGCCGGTCCCCAGGGCCAACGCGAGGACCGCGATAACGACAAAGCCAGGGCTCTTCCGCAGTACCCTATAACCGTAACGTAAGTCCTGAGACAAAGCACCCATAAACTCTCCGGATTTCGGCGCGGCAGGATGTTCGCCGACAGTCCTCTCGATTCAAGATCTAGTCGGACAATATACGCAAATTCGTCAAGCGGTAGAAGCTTCTCATTAAGAAACTGGGAGGATGAATAAGCAGCGGTGGTCGCAGAGTCAGGCAGGATTATACAACAGCAGGGAAGCAACGCGTTAGCTGATGCTTCCCCGTGAGGCGAAGGTGAGGGAGCAGTCAACTTTTATCCTTTACGAGGTCTTTATGATCCTGCGGTCTGGGCGTGAATCGTAAAGGACGATAAGAACCTCGCAAAGCGCCAAAGGGAAACTGACCAGTCACCCTTCGCCGGAGTAATTCTTGCTAATTTCGCGGAGAATAATAGCGGCTATTCCTTACGAAACTCCCGGGCCAATTGCAGAATTAGTGGAGGGAAGAGATCTCGGTGGCAGGCCGTCTATTTGGAGTGCGCAATCGAGATAACTGTTATCAATCAGAGCACCTTGGCCCGTTTCGGGTTCGGGCCGAGTCTGTAAATTAGTTATGCGAGGACATCCGTGTGAAGGTCTCTTGAGTTAAAACTCTAAAGTCGCCGGCAATCCATCCGCGGAGGGTGGAATCAGGGACCATGATTTTCCGTGGGGTGTTGACTCTCATATTCATTTTCGCCTCTCGTGGGAGCAAGGGTTTCATGATTAATCCTGCCGATTCAAAACCCGGCTAGTCGGTTATCAAGATGCCGCGTAAGGTGGTGTAGTCGGTTATCAAGATGCCGCGTAAGGTGGCTGCTGTGTTCGTCATTTTCTTTCTCCTGGAAGTCGAGCGTTAATGGTTGATCCTGTCGATTCATCAGCGTCTTAGTCGCCGAGCATGACGCCGCGGTGGATGGATTAGTCGGTGATCAAGATGCCACGAAGCGTGGTGTAGTCGGTGATCAAGATGCCGCGGAGCGTCGTGTAGTCACTGATCATGATGCCGCGAAGGGTCGTGAAATCGCTGATCATGATGCCGCGGAGGGTGGTGTAGTCGCTTATCATGATGCCTCGGAGCGTGTTGTCTGCTGTGTTTGTCATTTTCTTTCTCCTGGAAGTCGAGCGTTTGTTTGTCTGGCCTTCCCGAATTGCTTCTGCTGCTCCGAGTCGACCGTTAGTAAAGAACTTGTTACGCCTGCTTCCTTTTCAAGCCTTGTGCCACGGCAGTATCAACCACCAGTGTGAGACGGAAGTGCTTACTACAATAGGGTTTATGGGCAGAACTACGCCCCGACGTCTCATCCACAAGCGTTGTGCGGAAAGTGCTTACCAGGTATACACCGAGCTGGGAAATCGCCCACATTTGCCTCAATATTCGCGTGTCTGTTGGCAATCGGCGTCGTGTGAGGCAGGTGGATACGGATGTAACAGGTGCATATCTACTATCCAGCCGCCTGCTGGGCGGCGGCGGATGGTGGAAAGCGGCAAAAGGCGAGAGCTACGACTAACAATACTCCAGTAAGGAAGAACATCGCGGAGACACTGATGTGCTGTGTCAGCGCTCCGGTGAGGACAAACGAAAGCGGGGTCAACCCATAGGCACTCAGCATAACCACACTCATCACGCGGCCGCGCATCTGCGGATCCGACTTCGTTTGCAGCCAGCTTGATAAAAGCACCTGCGTGTAGCCTGCGATTATTCCGATGAAGACCATTAGTATGCAGGCCCATATGACGTTGGGCACCAACCCGAGGAGTGTGAGTCCTACTCCCAGGCCGGTCGTCAACCAAAGGATAGTTCTCTCAAACGAAAACCTGGCATGCATCGAGTTGACGAGAACGGTACCGATAACCAACCCGCCGCCCAGTGATGAGAGCATGGCCCCGAACGCCGTAGCGCCACCGCCAAATTTGATATTGGCCAGGGCCGCTAGCCCCACGGTAAAGGGACCAGCAAAGGCAAACTCGACCACTGCCGTGATAATAAGCAAGGCGCGTAGTGTCGGCTCGCGCAAGGTGTAGCGCAGTCCTTCCCAGATGGACTGAAACAGCTGCGATGGTTTGCTTGTTTTCGGCCCAGGTTGTTCAGGTTCGGATAAGGATGGAGCGTGCCCCTTCATAAGAAAGAGGCAGATCATTACAAAGACGAAACTGGCAGTATCGATTGCGAAAGCGCCCCCGGTCCCAACCACCGCAATAACCAAGCCAGCCAGCGAAGGGCCGATGAACATCGCCAGCAACGAACTGCCATTTAGGAGTGAGTTGCCGGCGACGAGTTTCTCTTTGGGAACCACCACTGGAATGAAGGCTTTGAGCGCCGGGGAGAAGAACGCGTCCGCCATTCCGAAGACGGCGACAATAATGAAGAGGTGCCAGAGACGGATCTGATTGCCCAAAACCAGGGTACTGAGAATAGCGCAAACGATGGCGCGGACTCCGCTTGAAATGATCATCATTTTCCGCTGAGAAACGATGTCGCTTATAGCGCCCCCAAGAAGCTGAAAAGTGACCCGCGCCAGCGTGGCCGTCAGGAGGACACTTCCGAGTGTCAGGGCGGAACCGGTGAGGTAGAGCACGAGCCAGGGTAGGGCAACGAGATAGAACTGATCGCCGAGTATCGACACGCTTTGGCCCAACCAGAGCAAGCGAAAGTCTCGGTCCGCGAGCATTCGCCCTGCCGTGAAGCGACTGGCATAACTACCGAGCGAGCGTTTTACAGGAGTGTCTCCACTCATTTGAGGCATCTTAGTGTAAGAGACCTTGATGTTGAAATTCGTCTTGCGGTCTGCTAGTGACCTGGTCTGGCTTTTGTAAAGCACTAGCCGAAACTGATTACGACCTAAGCTCCGACAGGTGGCGATTGCGTCTGGAAGCGATCAATGACTTGGCTGCCTCAATCGATTCGAACCAGGTGACGATGAACTGCCAATGCCAACCCCATTATCAAATACAGGACCATCACAACTTCCGAGTCGCCCCAGTTGTAGTGAACCAAACCTGACGTAAAAAACCCCGCGAGTCCTCCAATCGCTCCCAGCAAAATACCGCGATCGATCCATTCCAGAGTCGATCCATTCCGCAGATCGCGCCAGATGGTTCGGGAGTAAACGAAGAGCATGGCAAGCCAGACAAGTAGCGCTGGAACCCCCCGCTCCAGCGCGATCTGCAGAAGGTTTGAGTGCATATGTCCCCAGGGTATACGCCCTCCTTCAAACAACCCCCACTGTCGCCAGTGACCCTTTATGGAATCCATTCCGACACCGACCAGCAAATGCCGCGGACTGCTAATCAACAGTCGAAAACCCTCGCCCCAAACGGTGCCGCGCCAAGTTGTAGATTGATCCTTACTGTCAAGAAACTGCACGTTGCGTTTCTGTTGAAGCACGAACAGGCCCGCGAGAACCAGAGGTATTGCCAGGGCGCCCATGACGATCAAGGTTCGACGGCGTACGCTCAAAAGAAGTATGACTACGGTCGAAACAACACCCCCGAGCCAGGAGGCGCGGGTGATCGTCAGCAGCAAAGCAAACGCACAACCCAGCAATACAGCAATCAACAGGCCTCCAGCCCAACTGCGTTTGATTGGGAGGGCCACAAACAAGCCCAGGGCCAACGCGCCGATTAGCTGAAGGACTTCGGCGTACGTGACGTACTGGCCATACAAACCACTGGCCCGCCAATCGCGTCCCCGCGACCAACTGTTGATGCCAAGTTGTTCAAGTGTGGTGCCGCCGGGAAGGGTGGTGCCGCGGCGCATTTTGAAAGTCGGCTCCCACTCGTAGCGATAAATCTTGATTTCAGCCGCAGTCTTGTCGTTCTTCGAAAGCGCATTAACTAAATCCTGCGGCTCCTGCACTTTTTGCCTGTCCACCTGCAACAGGGTATCGCCACTGCGAATTCCGGCAGGATAAAGCGGACTGTTTTCCGTGACGCCATAAACCTTGACGCCCCTACCGAGCAGGCGTTCGCCGGCAGTGTAAACGACGCTCAGCCCGCACGAAGCGACCAGAGTAATTGCTAACAGTCGAGCAACTTTGAGCGAGGGAATGTTTTGCGCAAACAAATAGATGATCGTGAAGAGACTGGCGGCCCGCAGTTTTCCGATCGAGACTAAAGGCTCGTAGGAGAGAAACGACGAGAGTCCGCTGAGGATAAAGAAGCCGAGGAGAAGGTAGTCAATCGGAGTCCGATAGAGTTTCGGACGCGGATAAAAAGCGAACCGCGCCAGCCACAGCGCCATACCCACCAGCCACGCTGTCTGCGTTGCCGCGATTGATAAAGGCGCCGCGGCCGCAAACAAAAAAAGAAAGGCGACGATCGCGCTATCAAGAACGTGCGCGACCTGGCTCTTAGCTGTTGCGTCCTTACTTCCCGGACGCAAGCGTGCATTCATCCCTTTAGTCAATGCTTCTCGGTTCTTGCGTCAGCTGGCGTGATAGGTCCGCCCGACGGCAACGAGGATAGTCTCTTCGCTCAGAGCCTCAAGAGCCTTTCTTCAATTCGTTTGCAAATTTGGCGGCGCTCTTAAAATTTGTGGAAAGGGCAACTGGTAGGTCCGTGTAAATCAGGTTTATTCTGTCCAGCTTCATCGCCCCAGCTTGAGAGAGATAGCTACCATCGAGACCTTGGACGATTCGGGCTACCGCCAAAATGCATAAGTGAATTCTTCCTCGAAAGACAGAAGTAAATTACGGCAGTGAGGTGTGGGGAGGTCGGGAATGTAAACCTCGACCTTTGTCCGTTCGAGCAGTGGCAAGGAATTGCTCCTTTCGTGTTGAGAACTCTCTCATCCTTCTCAAGCCTCCTTCTGCGATACCACAACGCGTTGCGGGCGTTCGATCTTAAGTTCCCTGATTGCCTTTTCCTTTTTCATGACCTGAGCATTTTCCTTGCGCTTGGCCAATAAATCAACTTGCGTGTAGACGGCCTGAATAACCACCGGATGCAAGTATTCTGGCTTCCACAGAATCACTTATCCACGCCTCAATACCCGTCGCCGCGAATCATGACCAGCATCGTCCGCAGAATGATCTTCAGATCGAGAAGCAGCGACCAGTTTTCGATGTAGAAGAGATCCAGCTTCACCATCTCCTCGAACGGTAGACGGTTTCTTCCCGAAACCTGCCACAGCCCGGTCAATCCGGGTTTCATATCGAGTCGCTTCCGATGACGCAGTTCGTAAGCTTCGACCTCGTAAGGAATCGGCGGACGTGGGCCAACCACGCTCATGTCACCCCGCAACACATTCATGAGCTGCGGCACTTCATCAAGACTGAAACGCCTCAAGACCCGGCCGACGCGCGTGATGCGGGGATCGTCGCGCAGTTTGTAGGCAGGCTGGTGTGGATCTCCAACATTCGCGTCAGCATGCCCGGCAATAAACTTCCGCTGGTACTCGCGGTGAATCTCGCTGTCTGCATCCACCCGCATGGTGCGAAATTTGTAGACGAGGAAGATCCGCCCATCCATTCCCACCCGCTCCTGCTTGTAGAAAACCGAACCTTTGGAATCAAACTTAATCAACAGCGCAATCAGAAGCCAGAATGGCGAGAACACTGCCAGCATCAACGTTGCGATCAGGATGTCGGAAATTCGTTTTGTGCCGCGGGCAAAGTCGGAAAGAGGCTCGCGAAAGAGCCTGACCATTGGCAAGGCCCCGATCTGATCGACTTCAGTCTTACTCGGCAGGCAGTTGAACAGGCTCGGCGCAATGCGAAACTCCACCCCGCGGCGGCGGCCACAACGCATCATGACGTCGAAGAGTGCGTCTCCATCAACTTCCGAATCGGCGATGATGACTTCGTTTGCGCCAGAATCACGAATTACGCCGGGTAGACCAGCCAGGTCGCCAACAACCGGCACGCCTTCGTACGTCCCGGGCACATCTACTCCAAACGCTCCGCTTTCGACGACTCCAATCACGCGATAACCGAGGGATGGTCGTTCGCGCATCTCCTTAATACAGAACGCCGCCTCCGCTCCACGACCTACCACCAGCGTCGGGATGAGATTGATTCCGCGTAAACGAAAGAATATCTGCGCGCTTCTCAGAAAAATTCGAAAGACCTGGAAGCCAACGAAAGCGAACAGAAAGTCGAGGACGAACACGCTGCGCGCATACGAAAAAGCGCGGTAATCAAAACCACCCCGATAAAGAAAAGCCGCTGCCACAATCAATAACGAACCGATTGCCGTGGCTTTGAAAACGCGAAGACCTCCGTCAAGAAAAGAAAACTCGCCACGCAGCCGGTACAGATCGTAGTAGCGCATGGCGAGCAGACGAATTAGCACCACGAACGGGACCAGAGCGCCGTAGGGAGCGTACTCGGCGCTCCACGTGAACCCTCCGCCAGTCGCAAAGAGAGGCTGCCCTTGTCGAATGTAGAAAGCGAATAGAAAAGAGAAGATAGCAACCGCGGCGTCAATAACAACGAGTCCGGCCTTCACCAGAGGAATGACCCACGTAGGTGCGCGCGAAGAAGCCAGCGCCACGCTCGCCTCTATCGCCGGACTCTTGATTTGCTCAACTGTCACCGGCTTCATTCTCAAATAGAATAACAAAAGTTGACTCGCCGGGTATTGGATTGACTGCCTCAGCGCGGACGTGCGAGTCCCGGCAGGTCGTTTAGGTCGCCTCTTTCCGGATAGGCAGGTTCTGAAATTAGGGTGGAGGAGAGATATAAATGGTGACTTCAAGCCTATTGGTGGGCGGCAACCTGCTGCCGGCAAAACTGGCGCACTGAGCCAGAAATTCGGCCCAGCGTTTCATCGGTCAGTTCGGGATACATCGGCAGCGAAAGCATTTCCTCGCAGAGCTGTTCCGTGTGCGGCAAGTCACCGGCCTTGTATCCGAGGTAGAGGAAAGCGCGCTGCAGGTGAACCGGCACGGGATAATGAATGCCCGTGCTGATTCCAGCTTTCTCAAGGTGTTCGCGAAGGTCGTCGCGCTGATAAGTAAACAACGGATAAACATGGTAGACCGACTTGCATCCGGCCGGTTCCGGCAGCAAACGCAACCCGGTTTCGGCCAGTTCCCGAGTGTAGGTGGCTGCATGCCGGCGGCGAGCTTCAGTCCAGTCGTCCAGATGTTTTAGCTTGACCCGCAGCACAGCGCCTTGCAGCGCCTCCATCCGGTAGTTGTAGCCCACGCGCTCGTGGTAATACTTCTTGCTCTGACCCTGGTCCCGGAGCTGCTTGATCATCTCAACAAACCGCTCGTCGCTGGTAACCACCGCGCCTGCCTCTCCGTAAGCTCCCAGATTCTTACCTGGGTAAAAACTAAAACAGGCCAACTCGCTCATGCTGCCGGCCCGACGTCCTTTGTATTCGGCCCCATGCGCCTGGGCTGCATCTTCGATCACAATCAACTTGTGCCTGCGCGCAATGTCGAGAATCGGATCCATGTCGGCGCACGCGCCATAAAGATGGACTGGCATGATGGCTTTGGTGCGTGGAGTGATTGCCGCTTCGATTTTTGCAGGATCAATGGTGCAGGTCTCCGGATCGACGTCGACAAAAACCGGTGTTGCCCCGGTGTAGCAAATAGAAGCCGCAGTCGCTACGAAGGTAAAACTCACCGTGATGACTTCATCACCGGGCCCTACACCAGCCGCAAGCAGGGCGAGATGCAACGCGCTGGTCCCTGAATTCACCCCAAATGCAAACCTTGTTTGGCAGTGAGCAGCAAAATCCGACTCAAACGCCTCGACGTGCTTTCCCAGGATGAACTGCGAACTCTGCAGCACGTCTGCAATCGCGTCGTCGATTTCAGGCTTAATCGTCTCGTATTGCTTCTTTAGATCTACTAAGGGAATCATTTCGGTTGGGTTACTCAATCTCTACCAGCTGACCGCGCCCACGCAGCGAGCGCTCCGCGGCTTCGACTATTCTCACCAGTCGCAGTCCTGCGCGCCCGTCGGTTTCCGGTCGTCTGTTGTTTTCAATGCAATCGATGAAGTGAAGCGCTTCGGTCTGAAGCGCTTCGGTGACATCGAGCCGCGGCGCCCACATATCACCTGAACGATAACTGACGAGCATCTCGTAGACGGCTTCGGGGCTTTGGGAGACGGTGATCCCTTTGTCATAGATCTTCACCTTCTCGCTTGGCTCCAGATCGTCGTAGAGAATCATCTTCTCGCTGCCGCCAATTAATGTATGGCGCACTTTTACCGGAGTCAGCCAGTTCACGTGAACATGGGCAATTTGCGGGTTATCAAAAAACAGCGTGATGTAGGCAACGTTTTCCGGCTGTCCGGGAACGTGGCTGATGCCGGTGGCTGAAACCGCCGTGGCTTTCGACGGCAACACATACTCCATAATCGAGAGGTCGTGGATGGCCAGATCCCAGATAACATTCACGTCGTGCTGGAAGAGACCCAGGTTAACGCGCACTGCATCGTAATAGTAGATGTCGCCCAGTTCATTGGCGGTAATCAGTTCCCGAATCTTCCGTACCGCCCCGGTATAAACGAATGTGTGATCAACCATGAGCACGCGATTGCGCCGGGCTGCTTCTTCAATCAACCGTTCACCCTGTTCTGAGTTTGCGGCCAGTGGTTTCTCGACCAGCACATGCTTGTTGGCTTCGAGGGCCGCCATCGCCAATTCGAAATGGGATGACACGGGAGTGGCAACGACAATTGCATCAATGTCCGGATCTTCAAACAAGGCCCTGGCGCAATCGAAAGTCTTGACGGTGGGATAACGAACCCGGAGGTGGGCAAGTCGCTCATTGCGAAGATCGCAAACTGACGCCACGGTCGAGCCGGGGGCCTCAATGAAATTTCGCACCAGGTTTGGTCCCCAGTACCCGTAACCGATTACTCCGACTTTGATCATCGTCGTTGCAAATCATCGGACCGCCTCGGCCTGAGGCTGATGAAGTCCGTGTCTCCGATCTCGTGTCTTTCTTCTTCCTCTATGTCGCGGCCGCACTCCTTACGCCATTCCAGCAGAGGTCGATTCAATCTGTTGAGCAGAACGACTACCACAGGCGCCAGGACCAGGGACACGACCAGGGTTGAAACAACTCCCGTGAATGGCAGCCGAAGACCCTGTGATCGGGCCAACATGGCTAACGAGTACACGATGGCCAGCGAGAGAAGAAATGAGACACCGGCTATAGTTTTCTTTCTCATCTTTTCATCAAACTGCCATCGCAACTTGCGCTGTCAATCACCCACAGATTTTTGTGCTCGCCGGCGCACATCACCTACCACTCGCGCCGGCACACCAAACGCAATCGCGTAGTCGGGCACATCGCCGGTGACTACGGAGCCGGCGCCGACGAGCGCGTATTCGCCAACCGTGATTCCGGCGAGGAGAGTTGCGTTACTACCAATTGACGCTCGTCGTTTTACTCGTGTCGGCACCACCTTCCAGTCCGCTTCTGTTTGCAGAGTGCCGTCGTCGTTAACCGCGCGCGGATAGAGATCGTTCGTAAACATCACCCCGTGTCCGATAAACACTTCCTGTTCGATAGTGACGCCTTCGCAGATGAATGAGTGTGACGAAATCTTGCAGCGGGCTCCCACTGAAGCGTTCTTCTGAATCTCGACAAATGCTCCAATCTTTGTTTCATCACCGATGGTGCAGCCGTAGAGATTCACCAGCTCAGGCTGAACTATGCGGACGTCCTTTCCGAGGAGCACATCAGAAGCTATCGGCATGGGTTTAATTTGCAACCTACACTGTTAGTCTGCGTCGCTTTCTTTCTGGCTGGTTTGTCGCGTGCGAAACGGTCGCAAAACTAACAGTTTGCTTTACGTCTCCAGCAAGCGCGCCAGCGCATAAGTCATCCATGCTTCGGTCCATCTCATGAAGGGAGTGTGAATCGTGAAAAATCGTCTGCGCTGATAATAAAAGTAGCCGCTGGCGTCACGAAGATTGCGAAGGATCCAACCCACAATCTGTTCAGCTAGCGGCAGCGCGCCGCGATCCATTTCCTGCAATTCGACTAAAGCCACAATCGCGGTTGCCGCCGCGTGAGCATCCACCGGATAAAGCGTGTCATGGTAGTATTTTGGCCATCCGTCCGCAAGAAAGAAGCCTTCACGCCAAAACTGATATCCACGCTTGAGCGCTTCACCAAACTCAACGTCAGCCTGGTTTGATGACTTGAGGATTCTCTTCAGCGAGATGAGCAGGTAGGCGGTGTGGAAATTGTCGACCCACTCCTGGTTCTCGCCGCCACCATACGCCCAGGAGCCATCGCTGCGTTGTTGTCTGACCACGTAGCGAAGTGCGTTCAGGGCTATTTCAAGCATGTCGGTTTCCCCGGTCAGCCGCCCCACCGTCGCCAATGTTTCGGCGGCCAGCAAACTCGCATTGAAAACGCGAGTGTGGTCCAGAGGCGAGTAGCTAAAACAACTCTCGTCTGCCGACGAAACCGTTCGCTTCAGATCCTCGAGAATAAAGTCGCAGGAGCTGCGCGCTGTTTGCAGATACCGATCGTCACCAAACGATTCGTATGCTTCGATCAATGCGCGCGCGGCAAAGGCCGTCGGCACAATCATCGGAGTGTTTTTGGGAGCAAAGAAATGGCGGCTCTGCCAGTCGAAGTTGTAGCCCCAGGCCGCACCCCGGTAACCGTTTACTTGAAGGCGCAACAACTCGTTGAGCAATGATCGAGTCTCAGCTGCGGTTTCATCAGTTTTGAGGTGACGATGAGTTGACAGTGCCGCCAACGTGAAAAGCGCGATTGCCTTCGCGTTTTTTCCTGAAGGAACCAGCGCCACCGCACGCAGATTCAGCGGCGAACGTTTAAGAAGCTGCGTCCAGACCAACCGGGCGCCGGCGAAGCGTTTCAGAGGAGTTGCCTGAAAGAGGCGGCTGTTCAGAGCGTCAAATGGGTCGTGACCGGCGAAATCACGATGCCGGCACCATTCAAAGAGGTCCTCATAGACTGGTTGAAAGTCTGAGCTACGCATAGAACCAGCAGTGGTAGAGATCAGAAGGCAGTGGGCAGAAAGCAGAAAACATTTGAACTGGACTGCCGACAGATCCATTCTGCCTATCGACTTCTGCCTTCTGCCTTCTGCTACTTGCTTACCGACGTCTCGATGCGACGTGGTGTCTCGACAAAGCTCTCGTGCCAAAGTTCAAACATCAGCAGGGTCCACAGAAGTTTCCGGTGGTTGGCTGTTCCGCGCTCGTGTTCATCGAGCAGTCGCGTGACGTAAGCAGGATTGAAAACCCCGGCCCGGCGCACGCGCTCGGGAGACAGCAGGTCTCGCGCGAGGGGACGGAGCTTTCCTTTCAACCACTCGGCCACCGGCACGCCAAAACCTTTCTTCCCACGACGCGTCACAAATGCCGGCAGCAGATCGGCGATCGCCCGTTTCAGAATATATTTTGTCTTCCGCCCACGCAGTTTGTAGTTTGCCGGCAAGGTGGCAACAAACTCGGCCACTCTTGGATCGAGGAAAGGCGCGCGCACCTCGAGCGAAACTGCCATGCTGGCACGATCAACCTTCGTCAATATGTCTTCCGCGAGATAGAGCCGCGTGTCCAGACTCTGCAAGCGCTCGACGAGATCCTCGGATTCACAATCGTTCAGCATCTGTCTCGCCTCGTGGTAAACGTCCCTGTCCGTTTGGTGCCGTACCTCCGGCGTTAACAGCTGTTCCTGATCGTCCGGTGTGAAGGAGCCAAACCAAATGTGGTGACGAGCAACCGCGTCGTATTGGGCACCAACGACAAATCGCGTCGCCTTGTAGTCAAACGAGAGGTTCTTTGTTTTCACCGGCAGGAGACGCACCAGCGGCTCAACCAGCCCGGCGCGCAGGAAGGCCGGGACTCGGGAATAGACTTCAGCCCAGCGATGCCCGCGATACGTCGGGTAACCGGCAAACAGTTCGTCACCACCATCGCCACCCAGGGCAACGGTCACGTGCTTTCGCGTGAAGCGGGACAGGAGATAAGTAGGCACCAGCGA
The DNA here is from genome assembly GCA_045403245.1 of Pyrinomonadaceae bacterium. Lineage (GTDB taxonomy): Bacteria > Acidobacteriota > Blastocatellia > Pyrinomonadales > Pyrinomonadaceae > PSRF01. Next base: position 14,561 of record JAXIOV010000208.1, read on the forward strand.
TGGGTCGCTGAAAGGCTCGTCCATCCAGGAGCCGATTTCGCCAACGAGGTTGGCGGCGAGGTTCGCGCTGAGGCGTTCTTCGTGATGATCGGTGCCGAGAAACTTTGCAACTGCACGCGCGTAGTACGATTCGTCAAACGACGATTCGGCAAAGGAAATCGAAAATGTCTTGACCGCTTCAGACGATGCGCGCACTGCCAGCGCCGCAATTGAAGACGAATCAACACCTCCCGAAAGCAACACGCCCAGTGGCACATCTGAAACCAAACGCATGCGGACTGAATCCGCCAGTAGTTCCAACAAATGTTCGGCCGCTTCGGATTCGGTTGGAGGTTTGGCGCTTTTCGCGTAACTCAGTGACCAGTAACAGCGAGTTTCAATTTCGCCATCCTGCAACGTCAGCGTATGGGCCGCCGGAAGTTTGTTGATGCCTTGATAGATTGATAGTGGCGCCGGTACGTAGTCGAAGGAGAGATACTTGCGCAGCGCCTGTAGATTCAGCGAGCACTTGACCGCCGGATGCGCCAGCAAGACTTTCGGTTCTGACGCAAAAATCAACGTATTGTCAAACACGCCCCAATAAAGCGGCTTTTCGCCAAATCGATCACGCGCGATCATGAGCCGGCGGTGTTTGCTGTCCCACAAGGCAAACGCAAACATGCCATTGAGCCGCTGAACCATCTCGTCCCCGCACTCTTCATACAGGTGGGGCAACACTTCCGTGTCGGAGGCGCTCCGAAACGAGTGGCCTTTCTTTTCTAGTTCACTTCGCAGCTCCCGGTAGTTGTAGATCTCGCCGTTGAGAATGACGGCCACGCTTTGGTCTTCGTTGTAGACAGGTTGCTCGCCGGTGATCAGATCGATGATCGCCAGACGTCGCATTCCCAGCGCCACGCCGGTTGCGACCAGCAGGCCTTCGGAGTCAGGGCCGCGATGGACCATCCGCTCGCACATGGTGTGCAGCAGTTCGCGCGCTTCAGCCGGAGGCGGCGTGCGTGCGTCCAGATTGGCCCAACCGGTTATTCCACACATAATTCTCTAGTGATGAGTGACTAAGGAACTCTCAATATCCCTAAACGTCATACTCACGCTTTCTTAACGCCCGATCACCTCGCGAATAGCATAAATCGATTTCGCCTGCGACTCGTGATAAGTGCGCACCAGCATTTCGGCCAGCAGTCCCATCAACAAGAACTGAATTCCTACTGCAAACATTACGATGGCCAGAATCGGCAGAGGCGTTTGCACAAAATCGGCGCGGTGAAAAAGCTTCAGGAATACTGCGTAGAGACCGGCCAAAAGAGAAATTACGAATGCGAGCATGCCAAACGAACCGAAGACGTAGATTGGTTTCGTCTGGTAGGAAGCCATGAACTTGATAGTCATTAAGTCAAACACCACTTTGAGAGTGCGCGAGAGGCCGTACTTCGACTTGCCCATCGTCCGCGCATGGTGCTCAACCGGAATTTCAGCAACGCGCGCCCCGGCCCATGAGGCGTAGATCGGGATAAACCGGTGCATCTCGCCATAAAGGCGAACTTCCTTGATCGACTCGCGCCGGTAAGCCTTCAAAGAGCAACCATAGTCATGGAGTGGCACGCCGCCAATCCAGGAAATGAGCCGGTTTGCAAGCATCGACGGAATCTTGCGCGTGATCACTTTGTCCTGACGATTCTTGCGCCACCCTGAGACGACGTCGTAACCCTCATCCAGCTTTTCCAGTAATCGGACAATGTCGGCCGGATCGTTTTGTAAGTCAGCATCCATCGGGACCAATACGTCGCCCTTGGCCGCGTCGATGCCTGCCGACATCGCGGCTGTTTGCCCATAATTGCGCTTCAGCGCAACTACCTTCACTCGACCATCGCGTGCGGCCAACTCGCGCAACACTCTCAAACTACCGTCAGTCGAACCGTCGTCCACATAAATGATCTCGGCGGAACGACCCAGGACTTGCAACGCCTGCTCCAGCTTTGCGTGCAGCGGCGGCAAGTTTGGTTCTTCGTTATAGACCGGAAGAAAAATAGACAGTTCCGGGTTTCCACCGGCCGCTGGCTCGCTAAACTGTTCCGACTCCTCGGACGACAGACTCCGGCCTTTGTTTATTACTGCTTCTTCTTCGTCGTAGATCTTCATTCTACTTTTCGCCTTCTGCCGTCGAATGCCAGCAGGTCCTTCGCACGTTGCTCCTGCCGACGGGCCCCTATCATTTACGTGCTACACAGATAATCGAGACTCCGAAAGGAAAGTTTACATAACGCAGGGCCAAACTCTCAGCGCCCAGAAGTTTCCCCATAACGCCGTTCAGAAATCCAATCGTGATGTTGTTTTCTGAAGCGGGCCGCAGTCCGGTCGCCCGCATCAAAAGCCGGCCCGCAAGTATCGGCGCAAAAAAACTGATGTTCACGTAAGTTGAGTGTTCAACTTTGAAGCCGGCGCGCCGCACTACGTCTTTGAACTGTGCCATGGTATACCGGCGGCGGTGATGACTGATGTCGTCCTGAACTCCCCATAAGAACATGAAAGCCGGCACAAAAAACAACGCGTAGCCATCAGCGCGAAGCACGCGATGCATTTCCTTCAAACCCGCAATATCGTCGTCCAGATGTTCGACTACATCCAGACCGGTAACGAGATCAAAAGAACCGTCCGGATAGGGAAGAGACTCAGCCTCTCCCTGCTTTACGTTTTTCAGTCCGCGCTGGCGGCAAAACGACAGCGCTTCGGTTGCAACGTCAACTCCCTGAGCCTCACCAAATTGCGCGAGCATTTCAAGGTTGGCGCCGGTGCCGCATCCAACGTCGAGAATGTTTAGCGGCGCGTGTTGTCCGGCCTTCGCAGACCCGGGAACAATGCGTTTCAGAAAGCTCTCGATAATCTTCCTGCGCCCGACAAACCACCAATGATTCTCCTCCACCCGACGCAGAATCGAGTAAGTATGGTGCTGCATCTCGCGCGGCAGAGGATTTTCAACGGTGTTGGTGCCAGTAGACATCGCAGACATTAGGGAGATCGTAAACGTCGAATTTGGGCCTCTTACCCGAGGCGCGTAAGTATAATAGCGTAGCGTCGTGTCAAGGCTGAATTACCCAGTCCCCTCGGGCCTCGCTGCTCTAAACCACTCAACAAACTTTCTAATTCCCGCCTCAATCTGGGTTTGTGGATTGTAACTCAGCAACCGACGGGCTCTGGTTATGTCAGCGTAGGTCTGGGGAACGTCGCCAGGCTGGAGGGGCTGCCAGTCGATTTTCGCCTCTACGCCGAGCTCTTGCTCCAAAAGAGAAATTAGTTCTCGTAACTCGACCGTACGCGACTCTCCAAGATTGATCACTTCGTACTCGCTTTCTGAGTAAGCGATTGCCGCATGCACCCCGGCAATTGTGTCGTCAACGTAGGTGTAATCACGTCGGGTACTGCCGTCTCCGAAAACCGGAATTGCTTTCCCTTCGCTCATGAGACGCGCAAATTTATGAATCGCCAAATCGGGACGTTGCCGCGGTCCATAAACGGTAAAAAACCGCAAACAGATGCAGCGGATTCCGTACAGGTGTGAGTAGGTATGACAAATCAGCTCACCGGCAGCCTTGGTTGCCGCATAAGGCGAGATGGGTTGACGAATTGGATCATCCTCGCTGAATGGCACCTTGGCGTTTATTCCGTAAACGGAAGAGGATGATCCAAAAACGAATTGCTTGATGCCATGCTGCCGGGTGAGTTCCAGAAGATTCAACGTCCCCTCGACGTTGGTCTCAGAATAGAGCAAGGGTTGCTGCAGAGAAGGTCGGACACCGGCGCGCGCAGCCAGATGAACAATTACCTGGAACGCTGATTGCCGAAAGAGGTCTTCGAGCGCGGACTTGTCTCGAATATCAGCCTTGAACAAACGGTAGCCGGGGTTGCCTTCGTGAGCGCGGGTGTTTTCGCGTTTTATCGCGGGGTCATAAAAGTCGTTAAAGTCGTCAACCACGGTAACCTGCCAACCGCCCTCCTGAAGCAGACGATCGACGAGATGTGATCCAATAAAACCGGCGCCGCCAGTGATTAGAATATTTTTCATTCGGTTTCGTGTTGAGTGTCTCCGAGCCGCCTGACTACCAGTGCTCCCGCAACACCCAGGGCCATACCGGTCAATGGAGTGACCAAATCATGCCAGACAAAAAACTTCAGGTAAATTGTCTCCAGGATTACCACTGCCGCCGTGATTCGAGTAACCCACGACCCTGGTCCGGCAATAGCGTAACTTAAGAAAAGGACGTGACCCGATACAATCGGCACCACGCCCATCATTCTCAGGAGCGACGTTCCGACCACCACCCCATCAACAACCAGAGTAGCTAAGCGCGTGCCGCGAAGCGGGTCAAGACGATCCAAAAGAAACGCTACAAAGGGAACCACGATTGGGACGACATACAAATAATGGTGAGATAAGTCGCCACCACGAAACCGCCAGGTGATCCAGATCGCATAGAGAAATGCTCCGAGTAGCGAAAGGAGTAATACGATCAACGGGTGGAAGAGTATGCGGCGTGTGACCAAGTTTCTATTTAGTGGCGTAGATCCATAAGTGCCAGCCCCAACGTAATGCAAGTCGTGATTCGAGCTCGCGCGGCAATACGCTGCCGATCAAAGGCACCCACCGCTTATTCAGAAAATAGGTCTTCAACGCCACTTGCGAAAACTCGCTGAAGAGATCCCGGGCCTCCTGTCGCGAATAGACTCGCGCCAGAGGATTGCCGGCGCCGTCAGTATTTTGACTCAGGAACTCGTCCGTCGCGAGGTAGGCATGTTTTTCAGTTTGAAACAGCTTCGCATGTTGCTCCAGCGACTCGATCGGTTCGCCCGTGATCGCGTGGACCAGCTTCACCCCCGATTTCCATTTCAGCAAGCGCGCGCCTGCTCGACGTAGCACGGAGATGTTCACCCGATAGTTGTACGAGTTCCGGTGATAAAGCATTACCACTGCGCGGCCACCGGGTTTGAGCACGCGGTGCACTTCGCGAATCGCCTGCCGCGTCTCAGGTGTGTGGTGTAGCACTCCATGCGAGTAAACGAGATCAAAACTTTCGTTGGCGAAGTCGAGGTTCTCCGCGTCCGCGGTGCGAAGACTCCCGGGCAGATTGAATAACTCAAAACGCTTGCGCGCCAATTCGACCGCGGCTTCTGTCAAATCAACGCCGGTGTAGTCCGCTCCTGCTTCGGCAAACTGCGCTCCGTCTGTCCCCAGACCGCAACCAATTTCCAGGACCTTCAAACCACGAGTTGCAGAAAAACCCGCAGCCTCCGGAATGTGCCACTCTTTCGTATAGCGATGCGCCTCAACCAATTCGTAGAAGCGCCGGGTCCCCGGCGGAGCATCGGCAAACTTGACCCCGCACGGATTTGCCTGCCAAAAAGCCCGGACACGTTCTTTCAGACTGGAATTAACCTCAGGCATTTCGAGGTGTGAAGCATAGCAGAGCGGACGGGGGCGCAAAAACACGCGGCACGGGACATGAAAGTGGCGCCGCAGGGTACTTTGAAGGACATCTATCTCAGGCTTTCTGTTTCACCTTTCAAAAAAACCAATCACCTTATATGCTTACCGCGCTCAGTTACCACCCTGGACAGCGATGCACTCACTTTGAATTTAGCGGGACGCGCTGCGGTTCAAAATCCACTGTGTTCATCAGCTACGGCCACCAGAAAGCCTCGAAGATGGTCAGTGAAGAGAAAAAAGCCGAGTTGTTGATGGATCACTATAAAGATTCATTCCAACTTACGGTCGAGCATTGGAAAACACGCAACCGTCTCTTTATCTTTGTGCTGATCACGCTCACTTTGATGCTCTTCCAGTTAACCAGCCCAAACGTCATGGAGCAGGCAGCCAACAAGTACCTTCTGAAACAGATTGAAGACACTGCAGCATCAGAGTCCGCAAAAACCGGCGCCAGCGGCCAGGCTTCCGATTCCGGCGCCTCAACTCAACCTCCAAATTCCACAATTACGGCGGCTCAGGCAGAGAGAAGGGATCTCGTTGATTTCCGTTTCATAACGTCGCTGTTATGGTTTGTATTGGCTTATCTGCTGGTCCAGTATTATCAGAGCTCGATTCTTGTCGATCGGCAATACATCTATCTGCAGCGAGTGGAATCGCAATTCGATTCGCTCGTGGGACCCAAAGTGATTTATCGCGAAGGTGCTTTCTACCTCGAAAACCGCCCGCGCTATTTGAAGCATGTATCCTATCTGTATCAAGCTGTTTTCCTTACACTGTTGGCAATCGTCGTAGTTGCTAAAATCTTCCAGGAGTGGAAGGCAACGTGCGGCGAATGGTCCACCCTAAGCAGTGGGAGACAACTGGCGGCGTCAATCTATTCCCTGATTGACACCGGTATCTTGCTGGTTATCGGCTATTACACCTATCTCTATTGCCGCTGGTTGAAAAAAAACAGTTAGCGTGGCGAATTGTGAGTTCATCTATGCCTGAACAAGACAGCAAGCCGAGACGCGGTGGTGCAATTGCTCGTCCAACCGAAGAGGTTCAAACCCGCAGACCTGAAGTCATCGTGGAATTTCTGTTTGACCGTGGAGTGTTCTATATCGCCGTAAACAATATCGGCGATCGCGCGGCCTACAAGATTTCGGTAAACTTCAACAAGAAGATTTTAGGGCTGGGCGGCGACAAGGACATTTCGGCGCTGCCACTTTTTAGAAACATTGAATTCCTGGGACCTCAGCGCGAGATAAAAACAATAATTGATACCAGCCATTCATATTTTCAGCGGAAACAGCCGGGGAAGGTTTCGGCCCAAATTACTTACCACGACTCCGAGAAGCGGAAATATGAGGTCACCATTAACCATGATTTGGAAATCTATCGCGACCTTCCTTACCTAACCTCGAATCCCAATTGCTGCGATTAAATAAACGGAGGTGCCCAACCATGGCAGCGAACCAGGACCCTTTCAACAACTATAGATTTAAGGTGCAAATCGACGGCATTCAGGCTGGTTTTTCGGAAGTGACTGGCCTGGAAACGGAATCGAAGCCAATCGAGTATCGCGAAGGTGGCGATAACATCGTGCGTAAACTGATTGGCTTGCCACGATATGGAAACGTCACGCTAAGACGCGGTGTGACTGTTACCAATGAGCTCCAGATGTGGCACCGGAACATCCTCAACGGACAGAATGATCGACGCAACGGCTTTATCAGCTTGCTTGACGAAGCAGGCGCGCCGGCAGTGACCTGGAAAATTTTCAATGCCTGGCCGACCAAGTGGAAGGGGCCCGATCTCAATGGTCAGGGCAATGAGGTCGCGATCGAGACGCTCGAGCTTTGTGTTGATCGAATCGAACGGGAATAAGCGTCATCTTTCCGCAGATTTAACTCCGATTCTTGTCCATCCCGATGTTGTTTGAATTCAGCTGCACGTGAGTCTGCGTGATCTGTGGATTAGCGGTTCGCAACCGCCAGAATCCGCTTCATCACCTTCGGATCGTCCGGCAGCAGCCCGGATTTGGGGAGCCGTGGAGTTAGCGTGGCCCAGTTTCGATCTTTCAGGAAAACCTTGCGAAATAGGGGCAACGACTCATCCACTCGCCCCATGTTTACAAGCGCAACTGCGTGCCAGTAGATCATTTCCAGATTGCCAGGCACGAGTTTCTCCGCCGCCCCATACTCTCGAAGCGCTCCTTCGTTGTCCTTCTTCTCAACGGCCAAATCACCGGCGTTCATGTGGTTATAGGCTCGTTGCAAAAGTACAAGCCGGCGTAGTTCCTTCAAGGGTTCCGGGCTGTCATCCACGCGCAGATCAAATGTGCGGTCTTTCCAGGCCATGCCAGTCGGCTTGCCGGTGACCACGACAATCGCCGCAGATTGCCTACCGCGAATGTCGCCACCCACAGCCTGCGCGGCATCCAGGGCTGCCAACATGCGATCTGCCAGATCGCCTTTAGCGTTTTGGAATGCGCGCGACATCGCCGGCCAAACTTTGTCGTTGAGCATGAGGTTGGCTTGCACCGAAAAATCCGTGTTCACAATATGACCGGCAAATTGAATGTCTTTCGGGCCTGTCCAGGCATCGACGCGTCCCTGCGAGTCAATCATGGCCACCTGGCGAACGTCACGACCTTCGTCCGCAGCAAGCAATTCCTTCAATACTTCTGGCGCACTCTTGCCGCCGCGCATTAGATCCAACCCCCGCTTTCCGTAACTGGGATCGACAAATGACTGGGTGGCCACGGCGCCGACGCCGGCCTCAGCCCAGGCCACGATCGGGCCTACCGAAAACCAGTGTGACTGGACCGCCACGCCAAGTTCGCCTGTGTTCGGATCGCGAGCCACAATTGAGTAGGTGTGCACCGGGCGTAGCGGAACGCCCGCTCCCTCGCCGGGATCCTTCTGTTGCGAATACACGGTGGGAACAGTTGCGAGACTCACGAGGATAGCTAACAGGAGACGCATAAAAATTTCCTCCAGACGGAAAGCGGTAAACTTGGTTTCGTCCTCAAGATACAAACGGATAAAACGGCGTGTTGCGGAAGATCCAAAAGGACAGGATCACTACAAACAACGTCCAAATGTATTTTGGCTTGAGTTGGTTTCCCTTGAATGGTTTGCGACGAACGGCCGCGTCGGTATAGCGATAGAGTGCCAAGAGCAAGAATGGAATAGACAACACGAAAAGAGGGTTAAACTCGAAAGCGCCGATCACGTCGCCATGGAGCAGTCGATGCAAGCCCCGTGTGCTGCCGCAGCCTGGGCAGGTAAAACCAGTCATCGCGCGAAAGGGGCAAGCCGGAAAGAAGCCCGACTTGCCCGGCTCGAATATGAAGAGGTAGATCGTGCCAAGAGCCAGGCAGAGCCAGGCGAACATTACGGTCCGTCGATTCCTTACTATTTCATCGAGCACCATGGCTCTAACTTATCACGTTAGTCGGCGACAAAAAACGCGCGAAGGAGACGGCAGCGGGAGACAGTAAAGCGCGCCGCCAGACAACCTGGAGCTGCCTGGCGACGCGCAGTTTTTTCCGGCTATTTAGAACCAACCCTTCTTGTTCTGGATGTAGGTCCTTACGAATTCCTCATCTGACTTTGTCAGGTAGATGATGCCTTCGACCAGGCCTACAATGGATCCAACCCCGCAGGTCACAAGAGTAATCACGATTTGAATGATCCCCTCGGTCGTGTAACCGAGGATGAACTTGTGAACCCCGAAGCCACCGAGGAGGATTCCACAAATCCCCGCGATGATTTTCTTGTCAGCGCCCATTGCTTTGTAGTCTGTTAAATGCGAGGACCCTGGAGCGCCGGGATTAACCGACTGCATTGGTTGGTAGCCGCCAGTTGGACTCAGCGGCGCCTGGCAGTTAACGCAATGCTGCGCGGTGTCATCATTAACCGCGCCGCATTTTGTGCAATATCTACTCATCTTCTTCTCCTCTTACATGCTTCCTGCGGCGCTGAGTCCGACGACTAGCACGATCCAAACAACGTAAATCAGGATTGCAGCGAGTCCCAGCCCGATTGCGATGAAGGCAAAGAGCTTCGCCTTCTTTGAGGCATCCTGGGCGCCGGCCATATCGCCGGCCTGAACCTTGGAATTCACCTGGGTCGCAAAGATGAGAGCAGCGATTCCGAGTGGGGTGCAGCAGAAGATCGAAATAATTGCCGGCACCAGGTAGTTTGGAACGTTAGTCGGTGCGCCACCAGACGGTGGAGGAGTCCATTGCTGGGCCATTAAAGAGTTCTCCTAGGTTGATTGTGGTTTATTTGTAATCGACGCCTCGTAGCTAGCTGCTAGGCGGCGCCGTAGCTTCCCTGACCTCCGCCAAAATCCTGCGGGGGCGGCGGCACGGTTCCGCCTTTACGCTTCTCGAAAATCGAAATACCAATTAGTCCGCCAAGAGTTGAAAAAACCACCAACAGCAGCGCTAAAATAATCCCCTTGAAGATTTCTGCGACCATGGATGGGCCGACCTCCATTTGCCTGCGCATCAATTCGGCCTGGTCCGGATTCATACCTTCAATAAGTCCACTCACGATACCCAGCACCACACTGCTTGTAAGAATGCCGAGGGGAATCCCGACTACGATAAAGATGATACCGCCAACCACTCCGGCCAGAGCACCCACGATGGCTCCATCGCCGGCACTCGCAGGCGTTGGCGAGCTGCTGACATACATCTTTGCGGCCAACAAACCGCCAAGAATTGCCCATAAGCAGCAGCAAATGTTTACCCAGTTGACGAAAGGAATCGCCGATAGCAGGCCGAGTACGACACCGCCAATTATGGCTGGTTTGAGTTTGTCATTCATGAGATCGGTACTCTTTCAACTAAAGAAGATTGGGACTCCCAGTTAGATTTTTAAAAGCGGGATACAGATTGATTATGCCTTGCATAACTAACAAACAGGGCTGAAATTGTCAATAAAATTGCAGAATTAAGTTGCCTTTTAGAAGCTGATCGCCTGAGTCTGCCATTTCCTCGACTTTTTCAGTGAGTTTTCATGGTGAATGAGCCCGCTCCAGTTCAAAATCGAATTTCCAGTCCCAACTCGACAAACCAATTTTTGTCGGACATTATTCCAGTTATGTATGAATTTGCAGTGGCTCCTGCGGTTACGGGCATTCGGCGACGCGGAGTCGAGATAGCTGAGGTGTCGCCCGAGAGCATCGGCGCAGAGCTGGAACTCCAGTCGGGCGATAGAATTATCAAGGTTAACGGTCGCCCAATCAGGGACTATCTCGACTTTCGCTTTCAAACTGCAGGCGAAACTGAACTGGTATTCGAAGTCCGCAAGAATACTGGAGAGGATTGGGAGTTACAGATCGAACGAGGCGAGGGCGAAGATTTTGGCCTCAGTTTTGAACAAATCGTGCCCCGTCAGTGTGCGAATGAGTGCATCTTTTGTTTTTGCAAGGGCAATCCGGCCGATGCCCGGCCATCGCTCTTCATTCGTGATGAAGATGTGCGGCTCTCGTTTCTATATGGCAACTACACGACCCTAACCTCGATCACCGAAGACGAGATGCAACGGATAATCGAGCAGCGTCTGACACCGCAGTATGTTTCGGTGCACGCCACGGACCTTGATGTCAGGGCATATCTGCTCGGGATAGACAAGAGCCGCGCCGACATCTCCTCCAGGTTGACACGTTTACTCGATGCCGGAATCGAGATTCATGCCCAGGTGGTGCTGTGTCCCGGGATTAACGACCGTGAGATCCTGCGCAAGAGCATTGATGATCTGGCCGCCGAGTATCCTCGGATTAGCAGCGTGGCAATTGTTCCTCTAGGTCTGACACGTTACAACACCGACGCTCGCCTTACGGCGGTGACGCCAGAGTTTTGCCGCGAAACCATTGCCGACGTAACGTCTATTCAGCGCCAACTGCGCCAGCGTCTCGGCACCACCTTCGCATTCCTCGGCGATGAGATCTATTTGAAAGCAGGACGAGCAGTTCCGGGACGCGCGCATTACGGAGACTATCCGCAAATCGAAGATGGCATTGGAATGGTCCGCTCGTTTAATAATGCATTCAGTTCGCTGTTGAAGCGGTTGGAACGGCGCGGATTGAAGCGACGTGGCAACCTTTATGGAACCATTCTTACCGGCACCTTGTTCGCGCCCATTCTCAAGTCTCTGATCGAGAATATGAGCGCCCGGTTTGGTACCAGACTGCACGTGGAAGCCGTCGAGAACAACTACTTCGGAGGCGATGTTTCAGTTGCCGGCCTGCTAACCGGAGGTGACTTGCTTTCCGCCAGCAATCGTATTCGCGGCGATTTCGTAATAATTCCCAGGACGACTCTCAAGAGCGATGAAGACATCATGCTCGACGGAATGAAGCTTCGGGAATTGGCAGATAGCTTTGCGTTGCCCGTCTACGCGGTGGACTTCAAGTCCTTCGCTCAGCTTATCTGCAACGACAATTGATCGAAGACTTCCATGACCGCCCCTGGATCATCAGCAACACCTTCGCCAGAAGACTCGCACAAAATCCTCGATGTGGGTTGCGGGCAAAATAAGTACCCGGGAGCAATTGGCATCGATTCAAACCGGCGCACCCATGCCGACGTGATCCATGATCTCGGCGTTGTGCCTTACCCTTTTGCCGACAACGAGTTTGACGAGATAATCTGCCGTCACGTAATCGAGCACGTCCCGGACGTCATGTCGTTTGTTGCCGAGCTTCACCGAATTACCAAACCGGGTGGCAGAATCAAGATCGTCACGCCTCACTACTCAAATCCAGACTGGCCCACCGATCCTACTCATCGCAACCATTTCAATAGTTATTCCTTTACCTGTTTCATGCCTGAGCGAACGCCTTTTCCTTTTTACACCACGGTTGAGCTTCGTCCGGTGCGCACCTACGTGAGTCTGGCCAATCTTTGGCGGGCCCTGGGCATCCAGTGGCTCACCAATCTCGATCAGCACTGGCCGTCGTTTCGTTTCACGCGAAAGTTTTGGGAGTTTTATCTCTCAAACATCTTTCGGGGGAAAGAACTTCACTTCGAATTTGAGGTGGTGAAGGGAAAAGGCGTCTAGCAATTCTTCCGGCTCGCCTCCAAGCTGGGTTATTTGTCAGGTTCAAGCGCGTGGCGAGCTTGATTTAGGTATTCGTATAAGAATCCAAATTTATCAAGATTCTTAACGCAATTTGGGAGTGCAAAGCCAAGAAAAGGGCCTGATTGGCGTCTTTCAGAACATCCCTGGAGGCGGCACGATTCTTGCACTTTCAGCCTCGTTTCGTTATCAGCTTTTCCTAAGCATAATGACCAAAACCAAAATCTCGTAAGTTTGTGCGACGGTCCCGCTCAGGCGGCGTTCGCCCGAATTCAGATCTGCAACCAAGTCTCCAAGGAGCCTACCCATGAAGAATTTGAGATTCATATTGGCGGTGCTTACGCTTTGCCTTTTTGCCGCAACGGCTTTCGCGCAAGGTACCGGCGGCCGACTCGTCGGTACCGTCACAGATCCGGGGGGAGCAGTCGTGCCCGGCGCTACAGTTACCATTAAGGACAATCAGACCGGGATCGAACGGACTGTCACCGCAAGTGGCGAAGGGACCTTCGTCATGCCGCTCGAGTTCGGCGTCTACACGGTAACCATCAAGGCGCAGGGCTACAGCACCTATACGGTTACTGATCTAAAGATCGATAACAATCGCGAGTATCCGCTAATTGTGGCGCTTCAAGTCGGTGGCATAGCAGAAAACGTCACCGTTGTCGCGTCCGCGGACATCGTCAACTCAACAAACGCCGAGTTGAGCAACACCATCAGCGAAAAGCAAGTGAAAGACTTGCCCATTAACGGTCGCAACCCGCTGGCCTTGCTCAATTTGCTTCCGGGCGTCAACCCCACGAGTTCCTCCATCAACGGTCAACGTAGCTCATCCGCAAACTACACGCGTGATGGTCTTAACGTGCAAGATAACTTTATCCGCACGGGCGGCTTCGTCCAGGATCGTCCCACCGTTGACGACACAGGTGAATTCACAGCCACCTTGCAGAACGCGGACGCGGCGCTCGGGGGCTCTCAGGTCATCCAACTCGTTACACCGCGCGGTGGTCAGGATTTTCACGGAGCGCTTTACGAGTTCAACCGTAACTCCAAGTTTACCTCTAACCGGTTCTTCAATAACCTAAACAACGTTGGCAAAACGTTCCTAAACCGCAACCAGTTTGGCGGCACGATTACCGGCCCGTCCGTTTTGCCAAAGTTTGGCGAGGGGGGGGCATCGTTGGTTAGAGGCCGCGCCTTCTTCTTCTTCAACATGGAACTCTTTCGTCAAGCGTCGCAAGCGGCGGGATCGGGCACCACGTTACTGGCCCCCGCGCGCAATGGGCAATTCACCTACGTCGACACGGGTGGCGTACAGCGCACCATAAACGTTTTGACCGGTGCCGGCCTCAACCTAGCAGGTGCGAACGGCACTGCATTCAATAACGCGGGCGGCGCCATGTCGGTTGATCCATTGATTCAGAGCCGAATTCTTAGCCGCATGCCGCTGACCGGCAATGGAAATCGTACAGGCATCGACTTCACTCAAGTGGTGAACTTTAACCTCGGCGCCCTTACAACGCGCGACAACGAAACGGGACGCTTCGACATTCAGTTTAATGATCGAACAGCTCTCAACTTGATCGTCAAGCGTAACATCGAGAACAACCCTCGCACCGACTTGGCGTTTGGCTTCCAGACTGTACCCTTCGTCTTTCAGGGTGCAGGAACCAACCTTTACATCGCGGCTCTTAACCAATCGCCGACGCCCAGTTTCACGAATGAGATTCGCGGTGGTTACCAGCGCAGCGAGCCGTTCTTCAATGAGGGGGGCGTGCCATCGGACTTTGTTTTCAGTACTAACCAGACTCCGTCCGGCACCGCAATCGCTGGCATCATTAGTAACCCGGAAGGAAGCTTCCGCGACCAGGGTCGGAACACTGACTACTGGAACCTTCAGGACAACGCCAATTACACTCGCGGTAACCATTCGTTTCGCTTCGGCGCTCAGTTCCAGGCCTTTAAAACCGTAGCCTTGAACTTCGCCGGTACAACACCACTTTACACAATCGCCAACACGGGCGTCGCGAACGCCAGCCTCCCCGGCCTGATTGCGGGTAATTTCCCAGGTGGAGCGAGTGCCACGGATCGCAATCGTGCAAACAACTTGCGTTACTTGCTGACCGGCCAGGTTAGTAGAGCGGCCGTAACCGCCAATCTCGTCGATCAGCAGCAGGGTTTCCAGCTTGGCGCACCAACGAGACGCGATCTGCGCTACGAGCAGTACTCATTCTACGGCCAGGATCAATGGCGCGTATCACCGCGCTTAACCCTGAACTTTGGCCTGCGCTACGATCTATTCACGCCACTTCGGAACGTCGATCTCATTTACCTTGAAGCTCGAGTTCCTGAGGGCCAGACCCCGCAACAGGCGGCCCTCGACCCCAATGGCGTGTATCAAATCGTCGGCGGCAACGCCGGCAAAGAGGGTGCCTTCTTTAAGGCCGACAAGAACAACTTCGGACCGATCGCCAGCTTTGCCTGGTCGCCAAACTTCAAGAGTTTTCTTGGTAGTTTGCTCCCAGGTGAAGGCCGCACCGTAATTCGCGGCGGCTATCGGATCAGCTACAACAGTGACGAATATCAGCGCGCTCCTGACAACGCTTTCCTTAATCACACTGGATTGGGCTCGCAGACAGTCAACGCGCGTCGTTCGGGGTCAATTAACCTGCGCTCAATACTTACGCCCCGGGCGGACGCGGCGACCTTCGCGCCGGTTCCGGGTAACTTCGCAACCCCGACTGTGCCGACAACGCCATTTGCCTACTCGGTAAATAACACAGCGGCATTTGGTTTTCAGGGAACCGTTTTTGCGGTGGACCCGAACTTCCAGGTACCGCTGGTACAGGAATACAACGTTGGTGTACAGCGCGAAATTGGTTGGAACTCCGCTATCGAGGTTCGCTACGTCGGTGCCCGCAGTAGGCAACTCGTGCGGTCGATTGACTATAACCAGGTCGACATCCGTAGCAACGGTTTCCTGGCCGACTTCATTCGCGCGCAAAGCAACCTGGCGCTTTCGGGCGGCGTGAGCGGCGCGTTTAACCCGGGCATTCCGGGCAGCCAGCCGTTAACCGTCTTTCCGACTATGCCGGGTGGGGGATTCCTAAACGATCCAACGGTGATTAGTCAGTTACAGCAAGGCATTCCGGGCGATCTCGCGGTCATCTACATCGTCAACGACATCGAGGGCCCGGTCCGGTTCCTGGCGAATCCGAACACTTTCGTCGCTAACGTGCTTGAAAACGGTGGGGAGTTTAACTACAACGCGCTCCAAGCGGAGATTCGTCGTCGCTTTACTGGCGGCTTCTCTTTCGCGGTCAACTATACCTTCCAGAAGATTCTGGCCGACACGACGCAAGAGACGCAAACTAATGTTGATCCTTACCTTGACAACCTTAATCAGCGACTCAACTACGCTCGACCTGATTACGACCGCACCCACACGATCAATGGCAACATGAATCTTGAGTTGCCGTTTGGTCGCGGCCGTCGCTGGCTCAACGAGGGCTTGGCCAACAAGATCTTCGGCGGGTTCCAGTTCACCTCTATCGTGAACATCAGCACCGGCGAACCAACCTCGATCCGCGACGCTGGGCTTGGCGCTATCACTCGTGGCACGCTCAATCGAAGTGGCCGGTCCGCTCTCCAGCCGGCGACATCCAGTCTCACCCCTAATGAAATCAAAAAACTGATCGGCATCTTCCGGACACCGAACGGGATCTTCTACATCAATCCCAGTGTCCTCCAGGCGTCGGCGAGCAACGGTCCTACGTCACGGATTGTTGATCTAAACCAGCCGTTACCCGCTGGCTTTGCTATCACCTCGATCCGTGGCGCGGGATTTCCCGGAGCAGTCTTCTCCCTGAATGCTCCAGGATCCACGGGTAACCTGCCGATAAACTTTATCAACGGTCCAATGTACTTTAATTGGAACGCTGGAATGTTTAGAAACTTCAAAATGGGTGAGACCCGCAATCTCCAACTCCGTGTTGAGGCGTTCAATGTCCTGAACCGCGCCAACTTCTTCATCGGCGAGAGCAGCGGCATCTTTAACGTCAACAGCACGAGCTTTGGTCGCGTAACTTCAACCTACGATCCGCGCATCATTCAGTTTGGCGCGCGCTTCGACTTCTAAGCTGCGAAACCTGATTATAAGGTTTCCTAGCAATCGGGCGTTGCTTCCTCTACGGAAGCAACGCCCGAAAGTTTTTTCAGTTTCCGGTTTCGCTCAATCCGTTGGGGCCACGTTGAAAGAACCGGGCTGAATTGGTTGGTTGAAAGCAAACTGGGTTAGAGTTAACTCCCACCTCCCAGAGTAAGTTGCTCCCCGCGTATCCAACTCCAAACTAATCTTGTAACTGTGGGGCAAAGTTAGCCCGCTTTCCTTCTTGAAGTCAGAAAACTCTTCGGTCATCTTGTATCGAGTTGTTCGTTGAATCGCTGACGTATCTACCGTGGCACCTAGTTGGGAAGTTATGACACGTGTGTATTCAGTTCGCTTGTGCTGGAACGTTTCCGCATCAAAGAAAAGGCTAATCTCCAAATCAGAGCTGCCGCGTGGATAATATTTAAGCTCATACATTTGTTTGCCTTCGATCTGCTTGGTCCCTCCCTTCCCCACCTTCGACTTTCTCTCTGACAGATTTCGCAAAGGCCAGGCGGTGGAGAGCACGCCCCCCAGGAGACCTTCTTTCAGGATGACCCGGTGGGTCTGGATGAAGTCGCCCAAATTCGAGCGCAATCCGGGGCGCGCGTAACCGACCGTAACAGCCTTGCTGTCAAACCCAAACCTTTCCTGCGAGTAGTTCGCGCTCTCAAAACCGAAGCCGATGACACTCTTGTCTCCCTCGGAAGCGATCACCGCTTGTCCGCTAAATTGCGCCACACCAGGGGACCGCAAGGTGGCAACCACCGTCCCACCAATGATGTGATTTTTTACGGAGGATCGAGACTCGGCTGGACCAATTGATTCGAGGTGCCTGGCGACGACTTCTTCGGGCTTCATCTTGTCTTCCGCTAACGAAGCGGAAGGCAGCAATGTAGCAACACTAGCCAAACAGGCCATGGCAGAGACGGCACAGATACGAATGCGCATTCTTTTCACTCTAGACTCTCCTCATTTTTGTAGGTTTCAACAGTAACGGGAGATGCTGCTTATGTCACAAAAGCCTTTTCTGCGCAAGAGAGAGAAACCGGATCGAGTCAAACTCCGCGACCACCTTTCAATCAAAACTGTGGTCCATATTCTTGCGCTTTCGTTCGCTAATTTGCACCAGTAACAAAAGTCTTAGACGCGCTTTTCGGCACGCCTCGGTGCGTCTTTGAATTGTTGAGATCCAGGGCATTTGAGCCCGTGTTTTCCTTCCGCAATTCGCAGAGTTGCGCTAAGCTTACCTCCTTCGGTGTTGCAATACGGAGGGATCTTATGCAGTTACTAAGTGTAGCTTTCCTTTTTGCGAACTTTCTGGCACCTACCCTGCCATCACAAAAACCCATAACGGCTTTAGAGCCTGCTGATCTGGTGGTGGTTGCTAAAAATTGGCGCAAGGTCGAGCGTGCCATCGAACTGGATCAAGATCCGTTCCTGGCCAACGATCAGGCGAGAGAGACCTTGCGTGCCCGCAGACAAACCGCTGTCGCTAACAAAGTACGAACTCGCGGCAGTGAGACGCCGCTGCCCCCCAAGTCGCCTATTGTCTTATCAACCACACAGCCCGGCGGGTCATCTGACCTTTACGCTTACTCTTATTCTGTTAAGGTCAGAAACAACGGCACGAAAACTGCACGCCTATTAGTTTGGGATTACGTATTTACTGATCCCGTCACGATGGAAGAAGTGGGCCGCCTTCGCTTGAGGGCGCCTGTAAAAATCGGTCCCGGCAAAAGCTCCGACCTCGTCGGGTTCTCCAACACCCCTCCTACTCGGGTAATTGATGCGCGAAACCCGGACAGGTCGAAGACTCGTCTAAACGAACGTGTAGAAATTAACCGGATCGAATACGACGATGCCACCTACTGGCAACGACCTGACCTGTAGATTACGATTACAACGCGAAGTTCTTTTAGGTGTGAGGTTCTCTTGAATTTAACCTCATCTTTCTTGCCGCCGGAAGTTTTCTCTTCATAAGCCCGAGAGGCGTCGCCGGTTTGGTCGGCTGACTCTTCAAAAGTGGCCGACGCCTCAGCCGGTCATCGAGCAAACGTTCCCCGCCATCCAGACTGATCAAGAGAGGCGCCAATGAGCGTATCGCGCAGACGAATCCGCGCCTGCGTCGCGTTCCACGCCGATGTCATGATCTACCATGCGGCTAGCGACAAGCCGAGAGCGAATCGCTCCGGTTGATCTCCCGCCTTTCCTCACCACGAGGTGCCTTTGCGTAACCAGCCTTGAAATTTCGTAATTCAATTCAGAAAATCGGATTTTAATCCGAAGTTTCGTGGACTTTTCCGCATTTATCGACAACGGTTGCGGCTTTGAACTTGAGTTAATTGAGGTCGGCTGCGGGGCATAGCTCTTGCGTTTTGGGCCTTACACGTCCTATGGCTGTCTCCCAATCAATTCGTTTTCTCGCACTAATCGTCGTTGCCTTTGCGTCATGCTTGTGTGTCTTTGCTCAGGGGCCACCCGGCATAGAGTCAACTGAAGTTGACCGCACCGGGAAAGGCTCAATTCGCGGTCGCGTGATTATGCCGGATGGGTCGTTTGTTATGGACTCGGTCCGAATCACCTTGCAAACGTTGCGCGGAAACGTCCTTACGATTTACACGGAGAACCAGGGGCAGTTTGAATTCCCGGAGCTGGTTCCGGCGATGTACAACGTCGAAGTTGAAGCTGATCGACAGAAATTTGAGGTTGTTTCCGAAACCATACAAGTATACCGTGGAATGCCTTCAGTCCTCACCATCACTCTAAAACCTAAGAAAAGCGCATCGCCAGCAGCTCGAGATGATCATTCCGTTTCAGTGACTGAGCTAACTCAGAAAATACCCTCCAAAGCACAGAAAGAATTTGAAAAGGCAACTCAGGCGGGAAATGCAGGACAGACCGATGAGGCAATCCTGCACCTGCGAAAAGCGATCAGCATTTTTCCTGACTATGTGAGAGCGCGTAACGATCTCGGCACCTATCTATTGGGCCAGGGAAAACTCGACGAAGCTGCTGCAGAATTGAGAAAAGCAGTCAGTGTTGATGACAATTCGTTTTATCCCACTCTTAATCTCGGCATCGTCCTCGTCCACGCACGGCAATTAAAAGAAGCTGCCACCATACTCAACAAGGCGGTGACGCTTGAACCAAATTCCCCGTCCGCTCAGCTTTATCTAGGGCTAGCTTTATACGGCCTGGGAAACCTCGACGCTTCGGAAGCTGCACTGAAGACGGCTTACTCATTAGGAGGCGCAAAATTCGGCGCAGCTCTCTATCACCTCGGCCAAATATGCCTTGGCCGCGGAGAATCAGCGTCTGCACTAAAGTATTTTGAGACTTACCTAACAGTTGTACCTGATGCACGCAATGCCGATCAGGTTCGGAATCTGATCGTCACGTTGCGTCCATGAAACCCCCGAGGCAGATGGTTTGTCGTTCATCTGACTCGACTAAAACCCACTTAGGAGGCATCGAAATGAAGAGCTCATCCATAGCGAAGTCGTTTGCATACTTTGCTGCATTTACGCTCTCGCTTGTGACAATTATTTTTCTCTTTAGCGAGCCGGTGATGGCCCAAGCCACCTCCGGCACGCTGAGAGGATCGGTAGTAGATCCGAACGGTGGGGTAGTAGCTGGCGCAACCGTCACCGCTAAAAACGAAGCAACCGGAATCGAAACATCATCGACAACAAGCGATGATGGGAGCTTCGTGATTACAAATCTGTTGCCGGGCAAGTATTCAGTAACTATCGCGCCGACTTCAGGCTTCAGCAGCAAGGTCACCACTGGAGTAGATGTCAGAGTAGCGGAGACCACCGAAATCAAGGTTACGCTCGACGTTGGGTCACCGACTGAAACAGTGACGGTGACCGGAAACACCGAAGAGATCGTGCAGACTAACTCGCAAATCTCCGCAAGTTTCGAGACACGCAAAGTCGAAGAGCTGCCGTCGAATGCCGCTGGCGGTGGCATCGACACGCTGGCGCTGCTCGCGCCCGGCGTGGTTCCCGGTTTCGGCAACGTCAACTCTAACGGGGTGACGCTTTCCGTCAATGGCAATCGTGCCCGTTCAAACAACTTCACGCTTGATGGCACAGATAATAACGATCTGTCCATCGGTGGTCCAAATTTCTTCGTGTCAAACCAAGACTCCGTTCAGGAGTTTCAGCTGATCACAAACAACTATTCGGCCCAGTATGGCCGGAACCAGGGCGCGATCGTTAACATCATCACCAAGGCCGGCACAAACGAGTTCCACGGTTCCTTGTTTGAGTTTCACCGCAACTCCAGCGCCCTCGACGCCATGACGAACCAGCAGCGCGCTGATCCAACTCGCGGCAGCCGCGATAAGTTCATCAGCAACGTCTTCGGCGGCACCATCGGCGGTCCCATCTATTTCCCGCGCTTCGGCGAAGGCGGCAAATCCTACTGGAGCGGCAAGAACAAAGCCTTCTTTTTCTTCGACACCCAATTGATCCGCCAGCGTGAGGGATTCCAGTTCCAGTCGGGCAACCCCGCGATTACGCGCGAAGGCCTCGCGACGCTTACAGCCGCGTTCCCCGGGAATCCTGCCATCGCAGCCCTCGTTAACCAGAACGTCTTCGCAGTCCAGCCGCAGGCACGTGCGCGTGCAGACCGGGCGGGCGGAACGCTATGCTTCCCGCTGGATCCTACCCTGGCGTGCAGCGGAGCCAATGCTGTGGTCGTCCCCACGGCATTTGCCGAGTACCCGCTCCCGCTGCCCTTTGACCAGAAAGAGTATGGATTGCGGGGGGACTTCAACCCGACCAACAATGACAGTTTCAATGTTAAGTACCGCTACCAGCAGTCGCCCGAGACCGGCTTCCTGGGACAGTCGAACGGTTTCTTTGGCGACATTCCATTCAGCAGCCGAAACCTGAATGGACAGTACACGCGTCAAATCAGTAACAAAATGGTGAATGAGTTCAAGGCAGCCACGCAGAAACTCTCCGTGATATTTGGCGGCTGTGGAGGAACCAGCGACCCTCTAAAGGGTTGCATCCCGAGCGCGAGCAACATCGGCGGGGCATTCACCAATATTACCTTCAACGGAATTACGTCTGCCGGGGTTACCATGCAATCTCTCGGCGCAGCCACTAACCTCCCGCAGGGGCGCGAGGTGAAGGTGACCCAGTTTAGTGACACTTTGTCGGTGACGGCCGGCGCGCATACGCTAACCTTGGGAGCCGACATCCGCTTTCTGGAGAACTCAGTCCCCTTCCTGCCCAACCTTAATGGCGCTTTCCGCTTCAACAACACCGCTCGAATAGTGGCAAACGCTCCGCTCTTTGTCACTCTGGGTGCGGGAGAACCGCGCATTTCTTACAAGGAGACCGATCAGTTCTACTACTTCCAGGACGACTGGAAGGTTCGCGACAATCTGACCCTGAACCTCGGCGTCCGCTACGAGTACACGGGGCAGCCGATCAATACCTTGCACGATCTCAGCCTCGCGGTTGAAAGTAATGCGGCTACGGCGTTGTGGAGGCAGAGCATACCCATAGCGGATCGCACTGTCCCGCTCATTCCGGCGGACAAGAACAATTTTGCACCGCGTATTGGCTTTGCCTGGTCGCCTCGTGGTGGCAGCGGCGGGCTTGCTCGTCTCCTTTTTGGCGAAAACGATGCCACGGTCATCCGCGGGGGATTCTCGCTCGCCTATGATCCGGCGTTTTACAACATCCTACTGAATGTTTCGACCTCAGCTCCGCTGGTGTTCCTAAACACCATCAACAACAACACTTCGTTGACGGCGCCGCTCTTCCGTCTCCCGCCGAACCCAACGGGCGACGTCGTGCGTGCTTCCCTGGGCTCGTTCTTGCAGAAGAACACTTTCGACCCGAGGTTGCTGACTCAGACGCAGGTCAATCCCGATTTCCATTCACCTTACTCGAAGCAGTGGTCGTTTGGGGTCCAGCGTCAGATCAATCGTAACAACGTGGCTGAAGTGCGTTACGTTGGCAATAGCGGCGTGGGTCTCTTTCAGACCGTCAACCGCAACCCGAATATCGCCAACCTGGTTAACGGTTTCACCAGCGCCGGGTTCGGCGGCACGTCTTTCACCTTCCCGGGCTTTCCGGCGCTGGCAAACGGCAACACGCCGCTCGTCTGCGTCAACGACCCGGCAACACCCGATAACGAAGCGGCTTGCAACGGCCGCATTGTGCCGGGACGCGGCCTGATCCGTTCGCGCGAGAACACCGGCTTTTCGAGCTACCATGGTTTGCAGGCACGCTACAATGGCCGGCTTGCCAACCAACTTACATTAGGCGCGTCGTATACGTTCAGTAAGACAATAGACAACGCCTCGGAGATCTTCTCGTTCGGCGAGATAGCGATCGCATCGAACCCGTTCGACATCGAGAAGAACGAAAAGGGACTCTCCGGTAACGATCGCCGTCACGCCAGTTCGGTGAACACCCTCTGGGACATTCCTTTCTACAAAGAGCAGAAAGGATTCGTTGGCCATGCGCTTGGCGGCTGGCAGGTCAACGGTACTTACGTGCTGGCGAGTGGGCGAACTTTTACCCCTTCGCAGTTTTTTAATGTCTTTGGGTTGCCGACTTATCAGGATTTCACGTTCACGGCGACCTTCTTCGGGTTTGACAATGTCCGCGGCTTCACCGCGAATCCAAAGGCGCCACGGACGGCGGTCGGGATCACCGATGTGGATGCCAGCTACTTTGGCTTCACCGGTGTGTTTACTCCGAGTGCTACCGGGTTCTATTCGCTTAACGAACTCAACTCGACCGGAAACCTGGTTCCGGTGAGCGCAAGTGATGTCCGATACATCCTTAACGGACCCGGCGCTGCCCAGCGCTTCGGGAACCCGTTCGGCAACATCGCTCGCAACAGCGAACGAGGACCGGCGCTCAACCAACTTAACCTCGGCATCTTCAAGAACACGAAGGTGGGCGAGAGATTCAGGCTGCAATTCAGGGCGGAACTGTTTAATGCCCTGAACCACCCGAATCCGGGTTACGGAGTCGCCGGACAGTCCAGTCTGCCCGACACCTTCATAGATGACGCGGGCGTTCCTGGCTTCCGCTTCAACGACAGGCGAGATATGGAACTGAGCAGCCGTCGCGTGCAGTTTGGGCTGCGTCTCACTTTTTAGTTGCTGAAACTGTAAAATACAGTTTCTTCTTCTGGGGAGGGCTTGCAAAAGCTCTCCCTTATTTTTTTGTGCATGAGACAAAATGGATAGTGGAGCTCAACTTAAGTTCCCGCTCGTAGGCAGCAGGATGCCCAATGAGGACTAGAGTAGTGTCTCCTTCTCTCAATTGACTTGACAGGCTTTTTTCGTGCGGCTTCGTGTGATTTCGTGGATCGAGTTTTTGCCCCACGGAAGGCGATTATATTGAGCAGGATGGCGCGCATCTTTAGTTTCTCGCCTTCCACCGTGCTGGGAAACGAAGCAGCGCTTAGTTGATTAATTGTTTTTGGGTAGGACTCGTGGCTGGCTTGTAGACATAACTCTTGCGCGTCCGTACTGTGACTTTAGGTAATCCAACATCCACTTTTATTAGTCTCTGCGCTCCATCGGCTGACTTATTCTTTGGGTAATAGCCGAGCGTGTACTGCTGACGCAATTGCGCGGCGATGTGCTCGAACGAGCGGGCCAGGTTTTTTTCGCTGTCGGCATACTGGAAGTGCCCCCCGCTTTTCTGAGCCAGCAGACGCAGGTAAAGTGTGGCGCGCTTGTAAGCTTCGCTCGCCGGTTCGCCG
>JAXIOV010000160.1:0-14987 GCA_045403245.1 Pyrinomonadaceae bacterium
CCGTCACTGTCTCGCGTGAAAACTGAAATCGTCGAGTCCTGATGTCCTTCGCCATCTTCGCTGCCGAGATCGTACTTAAAAGTGCTGTCGCCGGCGCTCAGCAGACGTAGTTTGTCCCAACCTCTGTTTCGCGCGTGCGCGCGCAAGGTGGACGGATCAGCCGCCGCGACAATCCCGAGGTCAACGTTTTGGGCGAGGTGATGCGCAACTCCATTGAAGCTATCGATCCAGGCGGTACACATTGGGCACGGAGCCTTTTGCTTCTTTCCGTACATGAAGTGGTAAATCACCAGCGAACGATCCGGGCTGGTGAAGAGTTCACTCAGCCGTACGCTTTTTGTCGGCGCATCGCCGTCGTCCAGGGACGTTGGGCCTTCAACAAACTCGTAATCCTGAATCGTCGCACCCTTTGGCAATCCCCGCCGCAGCGCGGCCACTCTTTCACGTTGCATTAGTAATTCAATTTCTGCCAGCCGCAGCTCCTCGCGCTTTGCCAGGTATTCCGGCGACTCGTTCGGCAGATTAGTTTGACGATACGTTCCATCAATCATTTCATGAACCATCAGTCACACCTCCAATGAAGAACACAATTCTTTCGCTTTCCAATCGATCGAGGGCGAATCGAAGGGAAACCATGACGGAAAAGTTGCGGGGGAACGAAAGAAATATAGCACGAAGCGAATGCCTGATCAGCCATAGGAGGATGTGCTCAGGCATGTCGTTTGCAAATGAGCGCTTAGGCATCACATCCTCAAGATCCCGACTCGCTTGAGCGGGCGATAAGATCGCAAAATCGCAGGCCTGACTCCCAGTTTCCATTTCCGCGAGCATGGATGAGTTTAAAGATGAGAGTGCCTATTGTCGGCGCGGCTTGGCCGCCCTCCGTGCGGAAAGGCTCTGCCTTTCCGAAACGCCTTCTTATCTCTGAGGCTATGCCTCATCGGTTCAGAGGGCGAGTTGCCGGCGCATTCAGTTTCTTTAGTTCATCAAACACAACCGTGACGTATTTATCGTGGATGCCAAACTTGCGAATGACAGCCGCGAACTTCCGATTGAGTGCTTCGTTTGATTCCAACATCTGTCGCAGCCTTACGAACGCACGCTTGATCGCGATGTTGACCTCAATGGCTCGCTCGCTATTACGGACACTGGATAGCATCGCGACACCTTGTTCCGTAAAGGCGAGGGTAAATAACTCTGGCCCCCGCGGCCTTTCTTTGAGGTTGCAGATTTTGAGCTCAAAGCGCCGCCCACCGTCTTTGAGATCGCAAATTGCGACCCGACTCGTGGGGATACTGACTTCATCCGGCGTTGGTCGAATCATGGTACGTGCGACTCACTCGTTGGTGAGCCAGGACTGACTGCTGACCAGAAAGGAATTCATGTCCAAACTTCGTGTCCACAGTTTTTCGATCGCGAAGGGTGAAAGAAAGAGAAGAACACCTCAGTCGTGAATTCCTCGATGATTTGGCTCGGGTGGTTCGGCTCGTTAGACTCTATCCGCACGCGGGTATGCAGGTTGAGCCGGAGATCAGACGGTTCCTCTTTACGCGCTTTCCTTATTCTCTAATTTACGGCGTTGATGAAAAGACAATCATCGTAATAGCCGTTGCCCACCACCATCGCCAACCGAATTACTGGACCGATCGGATCGACAACGTGAAATGATTTGTGACTGGGGTTCGAGGTGCAACCTACTGACCTCATTGCTTCGCAGACTTGGCGACGCCCTCCCTAACGGTCGGGCTACTGCCCGGCTGTCCGCTTCGCGGACTGACCCACCCGCTACCGCAGGTGGTACTGACCTCATTTGCTTCGCAGGGTTGGTAACGCCCTCGCTAACGGTCGGGCTACTGCCCCGGGCCGTCCCAACCAAGCACCTTAACCAACAGGTCCGACGAAATCTCAAACGGTTTCCCAAAGATTCCATGTTTCACCTCACGAAGACGGGATATTAGAGCTTGACCATCATTCGCGCGCGGCGCTAGGGTAAGAGCCTGGGTTATCCTGCTAACATGAAAGACCGCAGTTACATCATTGACCGGCTCAGAGCTATTAAGCCGATCCTGCAAAAGGAATTTCCGGTACAACGTTTGGCTTTATTTGGCTCCTGGGCCCGCGGCGAGCAAGGCGACGCCAGCGATGTCGATATACTCGTCGAGGTTGATCCGTCTATTGGGCTGCGATTTGTTTCCCTTGCGGAGCGATTGGAGACCTCTCTCGGCGTGCCGGTCGATCTCGTCTCGCGCAGGTCTGTTAAGCCGAGCCTCTGGACACAGATAGAATCAGAACTGATCGATGTCTAAACGCGATCCCAAGATTCTTTTGGAGGATGTCGCCGTCGCATCAAGAAGATTGGCCTCTTTACGGCAGGAATGGATCGGCAAGCGTTCCTCAGCGACGAAAAGACGATCGATGCCGTCGCTCGTAACCTCGAAATCATTGGCGAAGCGGTTCGTCAAATAAGAGGCTGCAGCTCACTTCACCACGAAGCTGCCGCCATACTTTCCGTAGTCATTGGTCTTGATTCCGTTTCGGGTTGTGCCTTTGTAGGAAGACTCTCCGGGCCGTAGCTCAATCGTTACCGGACCGCCGCTCTCCGACGTCAACTTGCCGGCATGGACCGCCGCATTACAGATCGACGAATCGATGGTGTAATTGTCGGTGCCCCACACATTGCTTTCTTTGCCACCAGACGGACATTTGAATTTGAGGGTCTTGCCGGCTTCGAAGCTAACCATTGAAGCCGACGTATTCCACAACACAGGTGTTTGGTCCTCGACTTCTCGCACGACTGCCTCGGTGTTTGGAGTTTTGAAAACGAAGCTGTGCTGATATGGGCCATAGGGGCTGGTCGTCACCCCGTTTCTTTCACTGCAGCCATAGATAGTCCTGCCCGGGCGCACTTCGATGGTGACGGTGCCGCCTTGCTGGTAGGTTATCAATCCGCTGTGGACGCCAGCCGTGCAGATTGATGAATCAGCCGTATAGATATCGCTCCCCCAAACCGAATGCGCTGTGCCTCCCGGCGAACACGCCAGTGTGAGCGTCTCTCCATCTTTGCCGTTCAGCGACGTGGCGTTAACCTGCCAGGCCGTTGGTGTTCCTTCGGCTGAAGATGGCGTCACAGGAGGCGAAGACGGGCCAGTGTTTGAGTTGTCTGCTGAAGTACTTGTGTGTCCACCTCCACCAGGACCAGCATTGCTGTTTTCATTTTTCAGTTTTGAGCAACCAGCGCTGCCGAGCACGATTGCGGCCAGCCAAAGCACAACCCAACCGCCGATGATCCGTCGCTCCTGTGTTAATTGATACGATGGTGTCACCTTGACCGCTCCTTTCGTCGTACGAGGTGAATTGTTAGAAGGTCTGTCCGGTGAGTATAGCGCGGAGCGGGTGACAGTTGGCAGTGAGCGGTGGGCAGTGCGCAGCGACAGACACGACCCACCTGCTACCGCGTAGTGATACTGACCTCATTGCACCGCATACACTTCAAAGTTGAAGTTCAAGGCCCGAACTGCACCTCCTAATTCTTAAGTTCCACCAACTCAGGGCGGATGGTTGTATTGCCGATGTTCTCAGCGCAGTGTGTTAGAGGCTCACGATAGACAACGTCGCGTTAACTCTGACGCCAAGTTTGGTAACCTTGCATTCATAGTGATGCGATTGGGTTACCTGCTTTCGAAACTTGAGTATCCACAGACTGCCCGGATGACACAGACTGACCTCGCGTGAACTAATAGTCGAACGTACTGGGGAACTCGGGCTTCCCTCCAGCCAGGGTTTCGGCCTCGCTGTAAAACAACCCGCGGCGATCATGGCCGATCACGAGTGTACCTCCGCCGGGCGCCAGCCCGAACCGGCCCACATAGCCAAACTGCGGAGACACATAGGCTTTCGAGATTGGGAAAAAGAAAATGTACTCCTTTAGCTTTTTCCAGGTGTCAGTTCCATTCTTTGAGCGCCACCAAGTCAAAGTCGTCTGTTCATACCTTGTGTTCTGGGCGGCCATTCTTTTTGTTTTGCGCTCAAGCTTAAGAATGTCATCAATGTTGTCGTCGGGATCCATGTTTGCGATCTTTAGTTGTCCAACGGAGTCATCGAGTTCCTGGTTAAGATCGCGCCACGGTTGTTGAGCGGATTCCGAAATCTGCCAGTGTCCGCCGACGACCGCAAGCACATCCGTAACGCCATCGCCAGTGAAATCTCCGAACTGTAGTTTCTTACCTGAGCTTGCGACGGCCTTCCAATCAGGCAGCGTTGATGGCGACATGCCGACCAAACTCACCACGAACCATTGGCTATCCGCCCTTTGCCAGAATGCGTGCGTTGTCCGCCGCGTAGCGCCAGGGCGAAAGTCAGTCTGAGCCGGATCGAACCGGCCAAACTTCACTTCGCTGAGTGGCACATCAAACTTACCCAAAGCCTGCCAATCGCCGTAGCCGCCGCTTGAATACAGCAATTGCCCGTCGCGCTGAGTAAGCACGTCGCAGCGAAGATCGTTATCAAAATAGCCAAGCCTGACGGCTTCTAGTCTCTCCTGCTTCGCATTCAGGTATGACCAGGGAAACTCGCCGAAACTTGAATACCACCAGGTGGCCCCGGTTGCGAGGAAAAGATCGTCAACGCCATCAGCGTCGAAATCGCACACCCCGTAACTGCCGAACGTGTCGATATCAATCTTATTTCCGCTGAACCCGATATTCGTCTTGCTATAAAGAGAAATGGCATCGTCGCCCCTATCGTCCTCAAATCCTTCATGGGGAAAGATATTATTGCCGAAAAAACCTCGAGTCCGGGGCTTGCCCCGAATCTTGATCGCATTATCTTTCCTGTATTGGAACGCGTTGCTTTCGTATACAACTTCAAATCCGGCATGACCGCAATTCCAAGCGCTGCCCCCAAGCCCTGTGATTCCGCAGTTTTTGTCTCCGTGAATATCAAACTGGTGGGTGTACTCATTGTAAAATCTGCCATGAATACCCCCACCCTTTAGCACCAGGTTGTGATTAGCTGTATACCCGCCCGACCTCCCGTCGCCTTTGATTGCGTGCCGGTTGTGGTCGAAAACGTTCTTATAGATGTGTGCCCACGCACCCTCGTTAACGGCGACGCCGTATCCGGATTCGTGTGGATGCTGATTGTGATGGATGTAGTTACCGAAAATGCGAACTTGGTCAGGACGGGAAATACGTCCGCCAGGCCCCAAGGGAGGCTCTGCATCACTATCAACTATTTTAATGGCCGCCACGGCCCAACCGGCGATCTCCATGTTTGAAATCTCAAAGTTGACGCAAGCGAGATTCTGAATAGCTATCTCGCTCGAGGTTTGCTGGCCGAAGCTTTTGCCATACAACCTAAACCCGGAAATGCGCACGCCATCGCCGGTGAAGCCTCCGTCACATCTGAGTTCGAAAAACGTCTTCACCTCGCCTGGGTGATTAGCTCCGAACTTGAAAAGCGGACCCGGCGACTTCGGCGTGCGCCCCGATCCGATACGAGTTGGCTGTTCAACTTCCAGATCGTCTATCGGCCCCACGTCCTCGCCGATGATCGCTCGAGCGACGTTGCTGTTCGCACTTGTCGTGGGACGGCGGGCAACATTACGGCGCGTTCGGCGTTGAGCGACATTTCGTCGAGAACGGCGTTGCGCGCGGCGGCTCCCGCGAGCTTGAGGCTTTTGCCGCGCCGCCGCGCTGCTTTGACTGCTCGATTTTTGCTTGAGATTCGGGCCGCTGGGTTCGCGTCTGCCGAGTACTGGAGCAGCGCCGGCGGGTCCAAATGAGTCAACACTCATAAGAGTTACACATCGCTCGACTCGCAACGGAAAGTAGTCGTTTCCCAGGCCATCAAAATCAAGTTCAACATTCGGCCCGATACGAACAGTGGTATTAGGTCGCTCGAGGGCGGCTTTCAGCCGGTCGAAAGGCTCACGATTGATCGCGGCCTTGGCGCTTTCTTTGATGTCAACAACACATGGTCCATCTCCGCATTGCCAATCGGTCGGTGGGGTTGTCGGGCAAGGCGCGCCATCCTCAAGATTCGTAGACCGCACAATTTCAGCAACTGATTCTCGCGCGTCGCCTGAGGCATTCACAGCGGTCCACACGTCCTCCGTGCTGATCGCAAGGGTAAAGAGAACAGCGGACAATAACACTCGCGCGGACGTTATCTGCCGAGGTGAGAATGACACTAGCCGGCCTGGCTTCTGCGTTTCCGTTTCGGGATGGTGAGCCATGATGTTCTTCCTTTCGAAATGGTCGGGGGTTGTGGAGTGTTCATCATTAAAAGGACGGAAAGCTGTTTATCTGCGGCGAGGTACCCGGTGCCACACGGCCAGGCACCGGCGGGTTCGAGTTCTAGTAAAGCGGTGGATGTATCGCACAACGGCGCAATCCACCCTTTCTAAGAATGGGCAAAAGCGCAGTTTCATTTCATTGCTTGGCACAGTAAAACTTGATCCTATAACGAGGAGGAAACTCCCAACCAAACGCTTAACCAGCAGGTTCGACGAAGTCTCAAACGGTTTCCCGCAGAATTCATGTTTCAGTTGACGAAGACTGAGGCAGAAGCCTTGAGGTTGGAATTTGCAACCTCAAAAACAGGTCAAGACGCTTTGAGGTCACAATTTGCAACCTCAAAGACAGGCCGCGGCGGTCGGCGTTATCTGCCGTTTCGGGCTCCTAACAAAGCTGGGCCAACCAAACAGGCGGACAATAGATAGTGTGCTTTCTGGATCTCATGAAACAGAAGTGACTTTTCAGGCATTACCACTGAAGGGCCCGAATTTTATATTGGACTGAGGGTGGTTTTGAGAGGCCTGGACGGTGAGACTCAGACACCAAAACAAATCATGTGTTGCCAAAAATCAGCAAGAGAGCAAGCAATGCAACCAGAAACTATCATAAGCTCCAGCGCATCACTCCAAAGTCTTGCGCATGAAATAGGACTCTTCAAAACAGCGCGCAAGAATATTCGCATTCAATTTGACCACTTATCAGAGCAAGAAAACGCCAACCTGCAACACCAGGTAATAAAACATTACCAGGCATGTGGCTGTTCACAGGGTAGAGTGACCGGCATCATCACCCTCCTGGGATTCGTTGTATTACTGGTTACCGGGGTGGTTTCTGTGCGCGACCTGGGTATAGCTAAAACGGTTTTGTACTATCTTTTATGTTCATTCATAACCATGCTCATTGGAAAAATAATTGGTCTTTGGCAGGCTCGGCAGCAACTCACAAAGCTTGCGACAGAGCTCGAAAACAATCCTTCACTAGTTTTTGAATGACTCACCCACCCACCATGAGAACAAGACCATGAGAATATGCAAAGAAGTTCAAGAGCGGATAGAAACAACTCGGACCGAAGCTCAGAACCAATGTCGGAACGTAACCCGCACCATTAGCGAAACAATTTGCACCTGGTTGCCCTGGCCTCTCGACGACCTGTGCGACTTAGTAACACGCGTAATTACCGAAGTTATATGCGCCATTGTTTGGGTCGTAATAACCGTTGTGAGCTGGGTATGGCGCACCGTTTGCGAAATCATTGGACTTATTGCCTGGGTTGTACAGCTTGTTGCCGGCGCGCTCGAGTGGCTTGGCAATCGCATTCTCACTTTGCCCGAATGGCTGTTTTGCCTTGCGGGAGTAAGGTTTGGGCGAAAAAACTATCGCATTTGCCCCATGGTAATTGCCGACGATGCCGGAAATCCTCTGGTCCCTATTGCAACCATACAAAGCCACATTAGAACAGCCACAGAAATATTCAAGAACTGTAACGTGAACCTAATTGCATCACCGATTGTAGTGGTAACCGGCAAATCGCATTTAGCAGTAGGTCCAGACTGTGGTGCCGGAGGCTTTTTCTCTGAACATAAATTGGAATATGAAAACCTGTCCTGTTGCAGCGGATTGTTGGAGAGCGTGAAATGCCTCCGCTTTCCCAGCGGCCTCATCTGGCCACGCCAGATCCTTAAAGCAATTTGGCTGTCTGATGTTCCCGGCAAGGCAGGGTGTTACATATTCCCCGATTCATTTGTTCAAATTGATAATACGGGCACGCTGAATATATTGGCGCACGAAATGGGACATGCATGCGATTTAATGCACCGCGATGATGAAAGCAATCTCATGCATTCTTCCGCAACCAACTCCAACCTCACCGACTTTCAATGCTGCACCATTCGCACGGGCCGGTTTGTTACGTTCTTTTAAGCCGATAGGAATCGTGAGGCTGAACCTGTAAGAATTCCTTCACGCACTCGCCAGTTTCATTCTCATGGTGCCCGCTCAGTGATCGCGAGGAAAGCCCAATGACTCTTTTGGAACACGCTTCTGTGTCGATTGGTAGGATGATGGCATGAGACACTCCTTTCGTATTGCCAAGTCAGATTGTCAGGGTGTGCCCGTGAGTATATCAGTCCGATAAACGCTGGGAAACGAGCTCGTTGATCTGGGGCTCACACCCCAGGTTTTATGCTGACGTGCGCTCCGATGGCTAGCGGGTTGCGGCTTGCCGCCGCACAGTGCGGAAAGGCTCGGCCTTGCCGCAAGCACTCCTTCACTTCGGCGTCTTTGCGGAAAGCCAGAGGCATTCCGCACTGTGCTGCGGCTAGCCGCAAACACGATAGCCCGAGGCTCAAATACGATTAAACGTTGATGCAACGTAGAACATCAACGGCTTCTCCAATCCGCAAACTTGCGACACCCCAGTCTCTTCACTTCCGTTTAGCAGTTAACAGTTTCTAAGCCAGGGGCCTCTTTGTTCTGGTAATCTGTCAGCTTATGAGCGTTTGGAAGACGTTGTTGGAGACCGCGATACATGCACCGTCGCCTCACAATGTGCAGCCGTGGCGCGTGCGGATTCTCTCGGATGACTGCGCCGACCTGTTAATCGAAAAACGCCGCACGCTTCCCAAAGAAGATCCTACGGGAAGCTTCATCATCCTTACGATGGGTCTCTTCATTGAGGCCGTCAGGATTCTCGCAGCGAATAGATCATTCAAGCTGCATTACGAGTTGTATCAGGCGCCATCACGGTTTACGCCGGAGCATATAGCTAAAGCGGAAGGAGGGTTGCTGCCGTTTGCGAGGCTGTCCTTAACGAGGAAGCAGGAGCAGGCGGCAGGTGCAGGTGAGAATGTCTACGAAGACTCGTTGTTTCTCACGCGTCGAACGTCGCGCATTTCGCTGTTGCCGGAGCTCGTACCTGATGAAGCCGTGCAGTCACTCCGGAATTTGGCGAGCGCTTGGGGACAAAGGTATGAACAGGTTAGCGTCCCTGAAACCGTTGAACGGGTTCTGGAGCAGAATATCGACGCGCTCTTTGAAGATCTGAATGCGCCCGCCTATCACGATGAGATAGTCGAATGGTTTCGCTTTACCGATCGCGCCTCACGACGCACACGTGATGGTCTCGACTATCGTTGCATGAATACTTCGCGGCTGTCGTTTTGGTTAGCGGCGCGTTTCCCAACGCTCCTGCAGCTACCAATCATACGCCCACTTTTGCATACGATTTACCGAAAGCAGCTTGGCATCGTGCCCACGATTGGCATGCTCGCCGGTCCCTTCTGGGAGCCTGAAAGCGCTTTCGAGACCGGACGCTTTCTGATGCATTTTTGGTTGCAACTGGCCAAACGCGATCTGTACATTCACCCATTCGGAAATCTGGTGACGAATAAGCGTGCCGCCGAGTGGTGTCAGAAAGAGCTGGGAGTGCCCGACATCTGGTTAATTTTCAAAATTGGTCTCTCAAAAGAGCCGCCACTGAGTTATCGCCGCAGTGTCGAGGAGGTGCTCGTTGATTGATCGCTTGCTGACCGGAATAACGCTCTGGTTCCTCTGGATCATTCGACGTGTGATCAGTCTCGATCGGCGGGCCTACATGTTGCTCAGTGCCGGCGCGCTCCAGCCCCTGCTAACAAAGATCGGTATGCTGCGTGCGCACGCGGTGTATCTGAAAGCGAAGGACCACTGTCCTGCTTATCGCGCTTTTCTCCAGTCGGAGGGCTATCGAAAGCGCGGGCGCTGGCAGCTCGCTGATTTGCCAATCACAACAAAAGAGAACTACGTCAAGAAATACCCGATCGTCGATCGCTGTTATTACGGAAAGCTGCCGGCGACGGGCGTGGTGATTGACGAGTCTTCAGGTTCGTCGGGCGTTCCCAACAATTGGGTGCGCAGCGCTGAAGAGCGTGAAGACGTCAAACGCATTCTGCAACTCAACTATCAGCTCATCTACCGCGACAGTGGGTGCATTCTGCTCAATTGTTTCGCTCTTGGTCCCTGGGCCACGGGCATGAATGTGTCCATGTCGCTGGTTGATGTGGGCATTCTGAAATCAATTGGACCGGATCAGAAGAAACTCGAAAACACGCTGGAGACGTTCGGCACGGATTATCGATATCTCGTTTTCGGCTATCCGCCTTTCATCAAGTCGTTTGTAGACTCGACCCGGCTCGATCTCATGCAATACCGGATGGACCTGATCGTCGGCGGCGAAGGCATTTCCGAACCTTTGCGCGCGCATCTGTTGCAATACTTTCAAACGGTGATTTCTTCTTATGGCGCGTCCGATCTGGAGATCAATATCGGGGTCGAGACGGAACTGACTATCAACCTCCGCCGGCTGTGCCTGAATGACCGCGAACTCTCGCAAGGACTCTTTGGACGCGAAATGCCGCCGATGATCTTTCAGTACAACGCGCTCGACTACATCATCGAGACGACGTCTGAAGGAGAACTTATCTTCACCATCGGACGGCAGACCAGTGCAGCACCTAAGATTCGTTACAATCTGCACGATCTAGGCGGCACAATGACGCACCAGCAACTCGCGGAAATACTCGCATCAAAAGGCATCGATGTTTTTGATTTAGCAAAACCACAAAGCCGCTTTCCTATCCTCTTTGTTTATGGTCGTAGCGATCTGACGGTGCCGTTTTATGGCGCGAAGGTGTATCCCACAGACATTGAGGAAATCATCAACGCAGACCCGAGTCTGGTGAAACTAATAAACTCGTTTCAAATCGCCAGCTACGAAGATGAAGCGATTGACCGGCGCTTGAAGATTCGGCTGGAAACAATAAGGGATCTGCCTGGAGAGCACGCGCCGATCGAGGGGTTACATCAGTTGTTCTTCGATGGATTGTGTCGAGTCAATCAGGATTTTCGGGAAGTGACGAAGATGTTTGATCGCGGTTGCGTAGAGATTGAGATTTACGAATTCGAGACCGGGCCGTTCAGCGAACGCGACATCAGGGTGAAGAACAAGTATGTGGCGCAGTGAAGAGCAGGAGGCAGGAGGCGTAAAAAGCCATTAGTGAACCGTGTGTATGAAATGCATTGACGGCAAATGACTAGTTGCGGCTTTCCGCCGCACAGTGCGGAAAGCCTATGGCTTTCCGCTGACCTTCCCCTGATGTTTTTCGAGGCTCAGCCTCAGGAAAAAGAGTGCGTCGGACGTCGTTCTCGGAAAGGCAGAGCCATTCCGCACTGTGCGGCGGCAAGCCGCGATTCGTTACTTTCGCGCAGGTCCGGCCGCGATTAAGCACTTTTTGTGCAAAGCCGCGGCGACAGGTGGCCGCACTCCAAAGAGAGGCACTCTCTTTGAAAGTGAACCAGTACCCATGGTTGCTGCCCGAGTTGGTGTACTGGCCGCCGTAAATGCGCACTACCCTCTCCTGGATCTCCAGCTGTTCCCGTAAAACCCTAGCAAAATCCTGTTAGATCACGATCCGGCACGGGCGTTGCTCCTTGCGGTTGTAAAGCGGCGCTGAGTCCCTTCAGCGAACGTTAGTGAGGAGTAGCAGACTATGAAGCCGACACGACAAATCCACGATCCTTTTCACAATCCCTTCCACAATCGTTTCCGGGTTCCAGTACATTCGCGAATTGACGAGATGCAGGCCTTCACTCATATGGTCTGGCTGAACGAACCTGCCGCGTTGGACCAGGAGACAGGGAAAAACCCGCACCCGCAACATTGGGGACGCGCGCTTGCCGGCGCCTTCGCGCTGGTGCTGGTCGTGATATTTTCCGCGACGTTACTGTCGAATTGAGCACTTGCTGACAGTGATTGGTTATTTTGCGAAGTCCGCTTCTTCAGCGCGGCAATGATCCACAAATCCGCTCCTGATCCTTGTCACCGCGCGTTCAAAGACAATCCATTTGCCATCAGGTGAAACACTGAAGCTGCGCGCAACCTCAAACCTTGAACGTTAGACGTTGGGTTCGACGATTGTTTTAGCGGCCGACCGTTTTGCGGAGTCGGGCCAGGTGGTGCCAGCTATGACGCAGCGCGTGGTCCTCGATGACAAACTGGGCGGTGACAGGCGCGCCAAAACTCAAAGAGAACGGTGCCGCCTGGTCCAACTGCTCAACTGTAAACTCGCGGACCGCGGCTGCGGCTTCGCTACTGTTGCGCCGCAGTAGATCGAGCGTCGCTTCTTTCGTCGTAGCTGCCTGTTCAGTCGCATGTTTCGCATTCATCTGGTTAATAACTTCCCAGGTGACTTCCGTAACAGCTTGACCACTGGCGACCGCTCTTGCCACTTCAATCTCCACCGGATAGACGCTCGCCACATGATGCACGATTACTCCGACTGGACGCCTGTCGGTCGCCGAAACCGGCATTAGCCATTCCGCTTCCGACAGCCCTTCTGCAAACGCCGCTAGACCAGCAGCCCCCTGCTCGATACGATCGGCCAGGGCGGCAGCGCGCCGACTCCGGGTGTCGTTAACAGTTTCCGTTCCGATCTGTGTTTGCCTGGGAATTCCGCTCATTTCATTCTCCTTTGAACGCCGAATCTATCACCCACCCGCTACCGCGTGGTGGTACTGACCTCATGTCACACGGTCATTCATCTCTTCATGTAGTTAACGCCGATCGTTGATACTAGGTTGCGCCGATCGCGTTCTTTGGCACGTTTTGTTTCCGCGACATGACGGACTGAGCAGTCGCCGTTGACGCACTTGACTTAACACTTACCGTCAACGCAGACCGAATTTCTTTCCAGTGGATGGAAACATCCGCCAACACGACTGACAGCGCGAGGCAAGCCCAGATGACTGCCTGAGCAATTTCAACTCCCAGAGCTTCCCATCCCGTCACTCCCAAAACAAAGCGTCCGGCGATGAAGACCAGCGAGATGGCGTAACTGCGCGTGGCCCACTGGCGATGCACCGCGATTTTGCGTTTGTATGCGAATAGAAAAGCCAACGCCGTGGCACCCATCAGCATGAAGGCGTCCACCAGTGCCAGAATCGTGAACGAACGCGGCGCTCCAAAACGCTCCTGGTAATATTGTATGTATGCACCGAGTGGCGCGAGCACGAATGCCCCAAGCACATACAGCCGTCCCATCACGCGATGCGCTCTGGTAAATCGCTGTCGCATTCGATCGGAAAATTGGAACGGTGCGAACAGAAGTACTATGGCGCCGAACACACCGTGCGGCAGCAACCACCACTTGAAAGGCTCGTAGTGTTGCCACACCGGATGCGACGAATCGACCAAAAAGCGTTCATTGTGATAGAGCACATAGACGCTCGCAACAGCAATCAGTGAAAAGACCACATACTTCGCGTTGAGCTTCATCGGGGGATTCCTTCTCGTTAGCGCGTGCTTCATGTCTATTTGCTAACGCGAATTTCTGCGGACTTTAGGGCCACATACGAGGAAATTATTTCGTGGGATAAAGAGCCGGATTGGATGGTTTTGGAAGCCTCCACTGGGGCTCTGCCGCCGCACCGTGCGGAAAGGCTCTGCCTTTCCGGCAAACCGCAATTAAGATCCTGGAGGCTACGCCTCCTATTTCCGAGGCACAGCCTCTAAGAGAAATTAGCGCACACCGGAAAGGCAGAGCCTTTCCGCACGGTGCGGCGGCAGAGCCGCAGTGCCGAGTCATTTCTGTTACCGTGAAGACTCAATCATGGCAAAAGCCAAGCAGGGGGTGTTAAGCTCTCAACCTACTTCCAAACTGCGAATGTGCCATGAGAACCGCCGGCAAAGCTTCAGTTCATTATCGCAACTGCAATCTCTGCGAAGCGATATGTGGCATTGAGATCAGGACCAGGAGCCAGGAGCAGGAAGCAGGAGGAGAAAACCATTACCTCGACATCCGCGGTGACAAAGACGACCCGTTCAGCCGAGGATACATCTGCCCGAAAGCCGCAGCTTTGCCAGATCTTCACTACGATAAAGACCGGCTGAAATATCCCGTCCGCCGTACCCCTGACGGCTGGGAACGTATCGGCTGGAAAGAAGCTTTTGACGAGGTAGCGTTCCACCTCAAGCGCATTCATGCCGTCCACGGCAGGAATTCCATCGCCACGTACCTCGGTAACCCAACCGTCCATAACTATGGCGCTATGCTTTTCGCACCGGGGTTTATCCGGAGCCTGCATACGCGGAACAGGTTTTCCGCAACCTCTGTCGACCAACTGGCACATCACTTATCGGCTTACTTAATGTTCGGCCATCAGCTCCTCCTCCCCGTCCCTGATCTCGATCGTACCAAACTATTTCTGATCCTCGGCGCAAATCCCGCGGTTTCAAATGGCAGCATGATGACTGCTCCGGGTGTGGGCCGAAGGCTTCAAGAAATTCGCCTGCGCGGAGGCAAAGTCATACTCATCGACCCGCGTTTCAACGAGACTGCCCGCCTGGCCGACCGGCATTTGTTCATTAAACCCGGCACCGACGTGCTATTTCTGCTGGCGCTACTGCAAGTTGTTTTTGACGAAGGTCTAACTTGCCTGGGTCCGTTGGCGGCATTTACAGACGGTGTGGAAACTATCGGCAATCTGGTCGCCGAGTTTTCTCCCGAGAGAGTGGCGTCAATTACCGGAATTGATTCCACTCAAATACGCGGCCTGGCGAGAGAATTTGCTGCGGCCGAATCGGCTGTCTGCTACGGAAGAATCGGTGTTAGCACTCAGGAGTTTGGGGGCGTCTGCCAGTGGTTGATTAACGTCTTGAAT